>NZ_JACFSO010000002.1:0-584754 GCF_016100385.1 Bartonella sp. W8151 | reverse complement strand
AATCGCTGCTGTCAGCGTTGTTTTACCATGGTCAACGTGACCAATCGTGCCGATGTTTACATGCGGCTTCGTACGTTCATATTTGGACTTTGCCATCTGAGCTCTCTCCATTTCCTGCCCTATTCAGGGCTGAGTTGAAAGTTAATACGTAACCGCCTGATTACGCGAATTTTTTCTGAATTTCTTGAGCCACTGCCGTCGGCACTGGATCATAATGATCAAACTGCATTGTATATTGGGCACGCCCCTGGCTCATAGACCGCAAACTGTTGACATAGCCGAACATGTTTGCAAGCGGAACCATGGCATCAACCACAGTAGCAATACCTCTCGGTTCTGTACCGGAAATCTGTCCGCGGCGGGAATTCAAATCACCAATAACATCACCGACATAATCTTCCGGTGTCACAACCTCAACTTTCATGATTGGTTCCAGAAGCTGGGCTCCAGCCTTCTGAGCTCCCTCACGGAAAGCAGCACGGGCTGCAATTTCGAAAGCCAATACGGAAGAGTCAACATCATGGTAAGCACCGTCAAGCAAGGTTGCTTTAACACCTTGCATCGGAAAACCTGCAAGAGGACCTGACCCCATGACACTCTCAAGCCCCTTCTGAACACCCGGAATGTATTCCTTCGGAACAGAACCACCAACGATCTTCGATTCAAACAACAAGCCTTCGCCGTCATAAGGTTCGAAAAGAATCTTGACACGAGCGAACTGACCAGAACCACCGGATTGTTTCTTATGTGTGTAGTCAATTTCGGCAGGCTTCGTTATCGTCTCGCGATAAGCAACCTGCGGCTGTCCAACGTTGGCTTCAACCTTGAACTCACGACGCATACGATCAACGATGATGTCAAGATGAAGCTCGCCCATACCAGCAATGATTGTCTGACCGGATTCTTCATCCGATTTTACACGGAATGAAGGATCTTCTGCTGCCAAACGATTAAGAGCTATACCCATCTTTTCCTGATCGGCCTTGGTCTTCGGCTCGATAGCAATTTCAATAACCGGATCGGGGAATTCCATACGTTCCAGAATGACCGGATGAAGTGGATCGCAAAGTGTGTCACCAGTCGTGGTTTCTTTCAAACCAGCCAAGGCAACAATATCACCAGCAAAAGCTTCATCAATATCTGTACGTGCATTCGAATGCATCAGCAGCATACGACCGATACGTTCTTTTTTGCCTTTTACTGTGTTTTCAAGCGAAACACCTTTATGAAGCTCGCCTGAATAGATACGGCAGAAAGTCAACGAACCAACGAACGGGTCGTTCATAATCTTGAAGGCCAGCATCGAAAGCGGAGCTGCATCGGAAGATTCCCGTGTCGTCTCTTCACCTGTCTTGACATCAACACCCTGAATGGCAGGAACATCAACCGGAGAAGGAAGATAGGAAACAACAGCATCCAACAACGGCTGAACACCTTTGTTTTTAAAAGCCGAGCCACAAAGAACAGGATGGAACAATACCTCGCAGGTACCCTTGCGGATAAGAGCGATAAGCTCGTCATTGGTAGGCATTTTGCCTTCAAGATAAGCTTCGGTAGCTGCTTCATCGACTTCAACAGCAGATTCAACCAGTTTCTCGCGATATTCTTCAGCTTTTTCCTTCATATCTGCAGGAATTTCGCTGGTCATTGTATGACCACCAATCGAACCGTCCCAAGTAAGGGCCTTCATATCGATAAGATCAATAACGCCTTCGAAATCATTTTCTGCACCAATAGGCAGTTGAAGAACAAGTGCTTTCGCTCCAAGACGCGAACCAACCATTTCAACGCTGCGATAAAAATCAGCGCCGATCTTGTCCATCTTGTTGACAAAAACCATCCTCGGTACGTGATATTTTTCCGCCTGGCGCCAAACAGTCTCTGTTTGCGGCTCAACACCGGCATTGGCATCAAGAAGTGCAATAGCACCATCGAGAACGCGTAATGAACGTTCTACTTCAATTGTGAAATCGACGTGTCCTGGAGTGTCAATAATATTAAACCGGCATTTTTCGCCGTTACGACCTTTCCAGAAGGTGGTTGTTGCAGCGGAAGTAATGGTAATACCACGCTCCTGTTCCTGCTCCATCCAATCCATCGTAGAAGCGCCATCATGCGTTTCGCCGATTTTATGATTCTTACCGGTATAGTAAAGAATACGCTCGGTCATTGTGGTCTTACCGGCATCAATATGCGCCATAATACCAAAATTGCGATAATCTTCGATTTTATACTCGCGAGCCATATTTTTTGCTTTCGATTAAAAAGAGTTCTCTTACCAACGATAATGCGAAAAGGCGCGGTTGGCTTCAGCCATACGGTGCGTATCTTCGCGTTTCTTGACAGCCGAACCACGATTATTCGCAGCATCCATCAATTCACCCGACAAACGATCAACCATGGTTGTTTCGTTACGGTTACGTGCTGCAGCAATAAGCCAACGAATGGCCAATGCCTGACGACGATCTGGACGCACATCAACAGGAACCTGATAAGTTGCACCACCAACACGACGAGAACGAACCTCGACATGCGGAGCAACATTCTCTAGTGCCTGATGAAACAGAGCAACCGGTTCTGTTTTTGCTTTATCTCCAACTGCATCAAGCGCACCATAAACGATGCGTTCTGCAACTGACTTCTTACCATCAAACATGATGGCATTCATAAACTTTGTAATCACAAGATCGCCGAACTTAGGATCTGGATTAATCTCACGTTTTTCTGCTCTATGGCGACGGGACATTGGCTTCGTCTCTCAAACTTATTTAGGACGTTTGGCACCGTATTTTGAACGGCGCTGCTTACGATTCTTGACACCTTGTGTATCGAGCACACCACGAATGATGTGATAACGAACACCCGGCAAATCCTTAACACGTCCGCCACGAATCATAACAACGGAGTGTTCCTGAAGGTTATGACCTTCACCCGGAATATAACCAATAACTTCAAAACCATTGGTCAAACGAACCTTGGCAACCTTACGGAGAGCCGAATTAGGTTTCTTCGGTGTCGTTGTATAAACGCGCGTGCACACACCACGCTTTTGCGGGTTTGCCTGAAGGGCAGGAACCTTATTACGCTTGACCGGCGCTGTACGCGGCTTGCGGATCAACTGGTTTACGGTAGGCATTCAACCTTCCTCTTTTCAATCTCTTTTTGTCTCGCCCAATCTGGGCCGCTTCACTTTATTTAGCTACCAGTCACCTGGCAACAACAGTAAACACATGCACAAAAAACCGGGCCTCACCGCTATCGTGCAGATCACCCGACTATAAGCAGAGGAGACTTTTTCAGTCTCATGCATCCGGCATTTGCGTTTCAAAACCGTAAAACGAACCCTGTTTGAGGCGAACTCCAAAACGTGTCGTTTCGAAAATGTAGCTAACCTCACATCGGCTCCGATGGCGGTTTATTAACGATAAACTACCGTTGCGTCAAGCCCTATCGCCCAAGAAAAGCAATGAAATTGCGAAATTGGCGGCGATCAGGCAAACCGAATACAGTTTCGGATAAAAACATCCTATGCTCGGACCTATTTTATAGGGCCTGCTGTACCAATAAGCTTCCCAAATGTTAAATTCTTGCACTTTTTTCGGATGATTTGGGACTTGATGGGCTTCGTTCAAGAATCAATACAAGAAAAATAGAATCGTCTTGAGACAATGATCCAACAAATCTGCTGAAGTTTTCACGCCTTCGCATGGTAGAGGTGCTTACACTATAATAGAGATCAAAGTGGTTTTGTTTGCAGCAGGTCAATATCCAGAATTCAAACTGTTAACTATGTCTATCATGAGATTAATAATGCCAATGAAACATTGAAGTGTCACCAAACAATGTGAAGCCGAGAACTCCCCACCTCTGCTGCTCATGTGCGCCACACCAAACCGGAACATCCCTCTTAATAGTTTGACGAGATTCTAGGCGGAAGGCAGTTAGCGGGTTTTGAACCATTCAAATAGTGCCCTTAAAAAAACGCTTTCGACTAAAGAAAGCCCTATTCCGATTTCGCTGCGCTTAAGCTTTAAAAACAAGAAACACCGATCAATAAACAAACAAATGCTTGAAGCTTTTAGCAAACATTGATTAAAGTATAATTCATGAAGATAGCAACATGGAATGTAGCAGGCATCAGGGCCAGACATGAAACGCTGATAAAGTGGCTGAAATGGTGTGAACCCGATATCGTCTGCTTGCAAGAAACAAAAACGATTGACGCAACCTTCCCACGGTCCGAGATTGAAGCGCTTGGCTACCATATTGACGCGCATGGTCAAAAAGGATTCAACGGCGTCGCCCTACTTTCAAAAACCAATCCGGATGAAGTCATACGCGGTCTTCCCGGAGATGATAGCGACGAACAGGCGCGTTATATTGAAGCTGTTTATTCGACCAAGACTGGGGTCATCCGCGTTGCATCACTTTATATACCGAACGGCAATCCGGTTGATAGTGACAAATATCCTTATAAGCTTCGGTGGTATGAGCGTTTCTTTCAACATGCCTGTTCTCTTCTTGCCTTGGAAGAGCCGTTGATATTTGCCGGCGATTATAATGTCATTTCATCGGATTTCGACGCGAAAAATCCTGATGAATGGGTGGGAGATGCGCTTTATCTTCCCCAAACTCGACAAGCACTCTGGAAAATAAAAAATCTCGGGTTTTATGATGCTATCCGCACCACGTCCGATGAACCGAATTATAGCTTTTGGGACTTCAAGTCCGGAGCATGGCAGAAAAACGATGGCATAAGAATCGACCATTTTCTTATTTCCCCCGAGGCAGCAGACAAGTTGGAAAATAGCTCTGTCCAAAGTGTTGTCCGTAGCTGGGAAAAACCGTCGGATCATGTACCGGTTGTCATTAATTTGCGCTGATATTCATTCTGCGTTCGCTTTCAGCGAAGTGAAACTATAAAGAATCCGTTTAAAAACACATAAAAATTATATTCATGAAAAAAAATGTGTTAAACTTATCGCTAACTGCAATTTTATTGCGGAATTAAATGAATAAGGAGAACATTCATGAAAAAGGCTCTCATGGCTTTTGCCGCTTTGGCAATCTTGGGATTGACCGGAACAGCAATGGGTCAGCAAAAAGACACTCTCGAAAAGATTAAAGACACCGGCTCTGTTACATTGGGCGTGCGTGAATCTTCAGGTTTGGCTTACGCTTTAGGGAATGGCAAATATGTCGGATTTCATACCGAAATGGCTGAACGCATTGTCGATGATATTTCCAAAAAAATCGGAAAACCGATAAAGATCAATTATTTGCCTATTACCTCACAAAACCGCATCCCGCTTTTGCAAAATGGGACCTATGATTTTGAATGTGGTTCAACAACCAATAATGCTGCAAGAGGCAAAGAAGCGGCTTTTGCCTATACGACTTATGTCGAGGAAGTGCGCATTGCTACAAAGAAAAATTCAGGGATAAAGTCGATTGCAGATCTTAATGGCAAAACTGTTGCAACGACGACAGGAACGACGTCTGTTCAACTTATCCGGAAAAATAAACGTGCGCAGAACATTGATTTTAAAGAAGTAAATGGAAAAGACCATGGCGACAGCTTTCTTCTTCTTGAATCCGGAAGAGCAGACGCATTTGTTATGGATAGATCGATTCTTGCCGGAAATATTTCAAAATCGAAGAACCCGGCAGACTACGTAATTTTGAACGATGTTCTTTCCGTTGAACCGATAGCATGCATGTTACGTCTGGATGACAAAAATCTGGAGCAGGCCATCGACGACAGCATTGTCCGTCAGGTCAAGGATGGTTCACTTGAAGTGCTCTACAATAAGTGGTTCATGCAACCGGTACCTCCTTCAAATACAGTTGTCGGATTGCCACTTTCGGATACAACCAAATATGCATGGGAACACCCGAACAACAAACCGATGGAAGACTATCAGGAAAACAAATAATAAAATCATGCTGAAAGGCTGCTTGCATGGGAACTTGCAGGCAGCCATTTTGACAATTGGATATCATGGTTTTGTTCATCCAAATTTTTATGTATGAGTGCTTTGTGTAAGTTTTCGGGAATAGTCTACAATGGATTTTTCATTCCTCTGTATGGATGATATTGATCACACCCATGTTGCGGGGTGTTTTGGCAAAGCCGGTTTGAGCCACACCTATCTTGACACTTTGGTCAATGCATTTCTCAATACCGCGCTACTTTCCGTTTCAAGTTTGATTTTGGCCATCATTGTCGGCGTAATTATCGGCACAATGAGAACTTTGCCTAAAACCTCTATATTGAACCGGGTTTTACGAATAATTGCGCGGATATGGGTGGAAATAACACGTAACATCCCGTTGTTGGTTCAAATATTTCTGTGGTATTTTGTCGTACCGAAGATTTATCCTCCGGCAATGGGTTTCCCGCCAATGATTCTCATCATCTGTGCATTGGGATTTTTCACATCCGCTCGTATTGCCGAACAGGTTCGTTCGGGCATTGAATCGATTCCGACAGGGCAACGTTATGCCGCCATGGCGATGGGATTCAGCACGTTTCAAACTTACCGCTATGTCATCTTGCCGCGCGCGATGCGAACAATTCTGCCACCACTCATATCGGAATCGATGGGGATTGTAAAAAATTCGGCAGTCGCATTCGCTGTCTCGATTCATGAATTGATGCAATTCCAATTTCAGGCCATTGAAGAAGTAAGCCATGTTTATGAAAACTATATGGTCGTCACTGTCCTATATGTCATCATTTCTCTCGTTATCTTCATTGTCATGACAATCATTGAAAGAACGGTCAAGATTCCCGGTTTCCAGACGGAGGGGAGATAATTATGTCCCATCTCGGCTCCACCCTCTCCTATTACCTGACCTTCGATTTTTCGTGGATGGATTTTTCCTTCTTCACTTTCGATGTGTTCAAAACCTATATTTTGTCCGGTCTTATTTTTAGTGTTGTTCTCACTATTGTAGCAACGATACTAGGGCTGATTTTCGGAACACTATTGGCAATGATGCGCCTATCCTCAATAAAGCCGCTGTCATGGATTGCCACTTTTTACGTCACCGCAATGCGGGCAATCCCGCTCGTCATGGTGATTTTGTGGTTCTTCGTTTTGCTTCCCTTTGTAACCGGTCATTCAATAGGGGCGAACAATTCTGCATTCATTACATTTACCGCATTCGAGGCAGCCTATTTTGCGGAAATTATGCGTGCGGGAATTCGTTCAATTCCACAAGGTCAGAAGTTTGCAAGCGAGGCTCTCGGCATGACTTACTGGCAATCCATGCTGATTGTTATATTGCCGCAGGCATTGCGTAATATGCTTCCCGTACTTCTTACACAGGTTATCATTCTGTTTCAGGATACTTCGCTTGTCTATGCCATTAGCGGTAATGATCTCCTCAAAGGTTTTGACATTGTGGCTAATAACTTCGGTGTCAAACAAGAAGCATATATTCTTGCTGCTGTGTTCTATTTTGTTATCTGTTTTACTCTTTCTCAGGCCGTTATGTACCTGCAGAAGAAAGTTGCCATTATTCGCTGATAGGAAAGTTTCATGCCCGAACACATGATTGAAGTAAAAAACGTTTCAAAATGGTACGGAAAATTCAACGTTTTGAAAAATTGCTCTACCAATATTAGCAAGGGTGAGGTTGTCGTTGTTTGTGGTCCTTCCGGTTCGGGAAAATCGACCTTTATTAAAACTATCAACGCACTCGAGCCATTTCAGGAAGGGCAAATCTGGGTTGATGGTGTTCCCGTTCATTCGCCTAAAACCAATTTGCCAAAACTGAGAAGCCGTGTCGGAATGGTTTTCCAACATTTCGAGCTTTTTCCGCATCTATCGGTGATGGAAAATTTGACGATTGCCCAAACCAAGGTTCTTCACCGCTCAAAAAAAGATGCCATTGAAAGCGGACTGAAATATCTCAAACGCGTTGGTCTGATCGACCATAAGGATAAATATCCGGGGCAACTTTCGGGTGGTCAACAACAGCGGGTTGCCATTGCGCGCGCTTTGACAATGGATCCGGTTGTTATGCTGTTCGACGAACCGACATCAGCCCTTGACCCAGAAATGGTCGGAGAAGTTCTTGATGTCATGGTGGGACTTGCGCAGGACGGTATGACCATGATCTGCGTAACCCATGAAATGGGATTTGCCCATAAAGTTTCCGATAGAGTCATTTTCATGGATGCCGGAACAATATTGGAAGATTGTACTTCCGAAGAGTTTTTTGCTTCTCCGGAATCAAGAACCCCACGCGCCCGCGATTTTTTATCGAAAATCCTGAGCCATTGATCGTTTTAACCAAATATAATTCTTAGAATGCCGGATAAGGTTTAAGCACCTGCTAAACCTTTCCGGCTTTAACAATTCTATATCGGGTTGTTTGCACATAAGTCGGGGTTCCGTCTTTTATTGCGCTTTTTCAAGAACGTGTTTTTCACCTACATAGAATTGGCATTTTCAAAATCCGAATTGTGGTCCTTTTAATGAGATAAGTTTCTAGCGCTTTGCTCCGACCACAGAGGCAACATCAATAGGATTGCCATTCCCTCTCAACTTCTAGAATTAGGCAAGTTAATCAGATAAATTCCGATATCCGGTTTAAAGGATAGTTATTGAAAAATCCGTCGCGTTGTTTTCCTTTTCATGTCAGATTTTTAAGAACCGCAATAAACCGACGCTTTTTATCGAATAAAAAAGCGTTAAGAGGTCGTGCAATATAACACCAGCAAAAGAGATGTCGGGAGAACAATGAGTGCTATCAACACGGGGTTTAGCAAAACCGCCAGACTATCCGCCGAGTAAGTTAATCGGTATCAGGCAACTTTAAGGACGGAAATCGGAATTGGCAGGACTGCTTTAATTCGGATTTCTTGAGTTTATCCCGAGGCCGGAAACCATACTTTTTAAACGAATTGGCTAATGGGAAATCGATAAAATTGCAAACAAAGTTTTAATCAGAAACCGTTGTCATTTCTGACAATGTCGCTTGCAAGCGAAATAGCCGTACGACGATCGGCTTCTCCGGAAACAGCAAAAGCACGCTCTTGCAACTGTCTTATCCATATTTGATCATGTGGCCCGGCTTTTTCATACGCGGCGGTCATCATTGCAAGTCCACGCACCGTCTTGCCCGCTTGAAAAAGCATGTTTCCCAGCATTGCTTGTGCCGCCGGGTTACCTTTTCTCGCCGAAAGTTGGAACCAGCGTGCAGCTTGAACAGGATTCTTTTCACCGCCATCACCATTCAGCAGCATTTTACCCAACCGATATTGGGCTTCGGGGTTGCCGAAATTGGTTGCTGCCTGCAAATAAAGGCTACGCGCTTGAGGCATATCCTGTTTAACGGGAGAATTCGGAATTCCGGTTACGAGATAGTCGGCTATTTCAACAAGTGCGTCCGAAAGATAGCTTTCATCTTCCGAACCGGGATCGGCACCTTCCTGAACAATGCGAACGTAAAACTTGTAAGCGGCGTAGTCGTTTTCTGCAACACCATCTCCATCCGCATACATACGGGCAAGCTTCCAATTGGCACCCGGATGCCCCATATCGGCCGCATATTTCAACGCCTTGACAGCCTGACCTTTATCGCCATTTTTATAGGCTGAAATGCCGCTTTTAAAAAACTCGAACGGACTGTCGGACTCGCTTTTTGTGTGGTTCACATCCAAAGCAGATGCTGTTGAAAGACAGATTCCCAATGTGAGCGCAGTCACACTGGCCAACCAACCTTCTTTGCACCTGTTCATATGAACTTTTCCTATCTCGCCCGTCTTCATACACGAATGCTATCAATGCTTGCTAAAATGCTCTTTCTTTGTGGTGGGAATGAGGCACCAACTTTGCTGGTATTATTAGCATATCAACTATCATAAAGGTGTTGCTTCAAAGCAACACGTAAAAATCACCTTGCTATGGTTAACTCGATGCAACGCATTATTTCATTTAAAATTGCATCAGGATCGCAATTATGTAGAATAAGTTAATAAAGCCGTTAAAACTTGATAATTATAAAGCTTGATTGTTTTTTTGAACAAACATAGCCAACATGAAACTGATTTGCCAACTTCAACGTTATTTGCCAACTTGAAACTGATTTTCCAAATCGAAACTGATTTTAATGAGTCGAAACAATGATGAGTAAAACGAGTATTATAGTGTTCGCTCTTTGCGCGGCTATTGTATCGGGTTGTTCTGTTACGAAAAAGCCGGAAATCGCAGCAACGGATGAACATTCAGCTTCCACTGGTTACTGGTATCTTGGCGATAACGGAGAACGCCAATGGCGAACATTAAATCCTGCCGATATCCCCGAGCCAGCCCCTGCCATGCGAAAAAATTATGCTTCATCAACAGGCAATGGAAGCGGAAACGGTTAAAGGTAAAGAAAACCGCCCTTTAACGGATGTCAGGGCGGTTTTCGTTTTTTTAAAGTTGTTGTGAAATCAACCCAAGCGCTTCATGGCAACAACAAGTTTTTCTTTAGCTGCTTCAAGTTCGCTTAACCGTTCGCGTTCGGCTTCGACGATTTCCGGCTTGGCATTTTGTACAAACTTCGGATTATTGAGCTTCTTTTCAACCTTTTCGATATCAAGATCAATTTTACCCATCTCTTTTTCAAGCCTTGCGCGCTCGGCATCAAAATCGATCAATTTACCTAATGGCATGCAGAAGGTTGCCTCGCCAAGAATAATCTGGGCCGACGCTTCAGGAACCTTGTTAGCGAATTCAATGCTTTCAATACGGGCAAGGCGCTTAATTGCTGCCTCATGACGTTCGACGCGTTCTTTTGTTTGCTTGCCAGCCTCAACAATAACCAATGGTGCCATTGCTCCCGCCGGAACATTCATCTCTGCACGGGCAGAACGGATTCCGCTCACAACATCAATGAGCCAATTGATATCTTCGGCTGCCTTTTCATCACGGAAATTGATATCCGGCCAACTTGCCAGTGCCAACATAGTGTCTCTTTTATGCTGATCCGTTGCCGTCAATCTCCATAATTCCTCCGTCATATAAGGCATGAAGGGATGGAGAATTTTATAGACCTGTTCAAGAACCCAGGCGACGCAGGCCTGTGCTTCTTTCTTGTCACTTTCATCTTCGCCCTGAAAAATCGGCTTCAACAGTTCGAGATACCAGTCGCAAAGCGTATTCCAAATAAAACGATAGACAGCCGCCGCTGCTTCGTTGAACTTGTAAGTTTCGATTCCGGAGGTGACTGCTTCAACTGTTTTCGAAAGTTCAGTCAAAATCCAGCGGTTAAGCGAGAGTTTGACCGATTCCGGTTTGAATGACGGATCATAGGCAACGCCATTCATTTCAGCAAAACGCGTGGCATTCCATAGTTTCGTTCCGAAATTACGATATCCGGCAATACGCGCGGGATCGAGTTTTACATCGCGTCCCTGCGCCGCCATTATAGCCAGCGTAAAGCGCAAAGCATCGGCACCATATTCGTCCATGAGGTCGAGGGGATCAATCACATTGCCCTTCGATTTCGACATTTTAGCGCCGTGCTTATCACGAACCAGCGCATGCATATAAATGTTGTGGAACGGCACATCATGCATGAAGTGCAGCCCCATCATCATCATACGGGCAACCCAGAAAAATAGAATATCAAAACCTGTTACCACAACGCTGGTCGGGTAATATTTTTCCAGTTCTTTTGTCTTATCCGGCCAACCTAGCGTCGAGAATGGCCATAAGGCCGAAGAAAACCACGTGTCGAGCACATCCTCATCTCTCCGCAGTTCAACAGACTTTCCATAATGTGCGTCAGCAGCCTTCTGTGCTTCTTCCGCCGATTTTTCGACGAATACCTTGCCATCAGGCCCGTACCAGGCGGGAATTTGATGCCCCCACCATAATTGGCGGGAAATGCACCAAGGTTCGATATTTTCCATCCAGTTGAAATAGGTTTTTTCCCAGTTTTTGGGAATAATCGTCGTTTTGCCGTTTTTAACGGCATCAATGGCCGGTTTTGCTAGTTTTGCCGCGTTGACATACCATTGGTCGGTCAACAACGGTTCAATCGGTACACCACCACGGTCGCCATGAGGAACCATATGCGTATGATCTTCCACGCCGGCAAGATAGCCGCCCTCTTCCATCATCTCGACTATTTTTTCCCGTGCCGCAAAGCGATCCATCTGGTCGAATATTTCAACAAGTTTCTTGAGCTCGTCTGTCTGTTCCAGATCTTTTAAAAAATCCTCGTTGTCACGCAGAAAAATTTTCGCATTTTCTGTCATGATATTGATGATTCTCAGATTATGACGACGACCGACCTCGAAGTCGTTGAAGTCATGCGCCGGTGTGATTTTAACCGCACCTGTGCCTGCCTCGGGGTCAGCGTAATCGTCACCAACAATTTCAATTTTACGTCCGACAAACGGCAATATTGCATGGTGGCCGATGAGTGCCTGATATCTTTTGTCTTTCGGATTGACTGCAATACCGGTATCACCAAGCATAGTCTCGGGCCGTGTTGTTGCCACAACAATGAAGGTACTTGGGTCATCCGGATTGAAGACTTTGCCTTCCAAAGGATAGCGGAAATGCCAAAGATGCCCCTTTATTTCCTTCTGCTCGACCTCAAGATCGGAAATGGCTGTCAACAGTTTCGGATCCCAATTGACAAGGCGCTTATCTTTGTAAATCAACCCTTCTTTATATAGAGTAACAAAAACTTCAAGAACTGCGCGCGACAATCCTTCGTCCATAGTGAAGCGCTCGCGCGACCAGTCACAAGAGGCGCCCAGACGCCGCAATTGGTGAGCGATTTTACCACCCGATTCTTCGCGCCATTGCCAAACACGTTCGACAAACTTTTCACGTCCCATTTCTTGGCGTGTCGGTTCTTTTCTTTGCGCGAGTTGCCGTTCGACAACCATTTGGGTGGCAATGCCGGCATGATCCATTCCCGGTTGCCATAAAACATTTTTGCCCCTCATACGCTCGAAGCGAACCATGATGTCCTGAATGGTATTATTAAGCGCATGCCCCATGTGTAACGAGCCGGTGACATTGGGCGGCGGAATGACAATACTGAAAGCCTCGGCACCGGGCTTGGACCCTGCGCCAGCCTTGAAGACACCATTGTCTTCCCATTGCTTTTCTATACGGGGCTCGGTCGAGCCGGCATCATAAGTTTTGTCTAACATTCTCTTTTCCAATTTCCACCGGTAAACGGGCGATCTCGTTGCTGTCGTGCAAAAGATATCCGGCTTCCGTTTGAACACACATTTTCAACCGGTTTTAACCGACTTCGTAACAGGTTTCAAAAAATAATAGAATGAATCGATAAAATTTCTTGATTTAATATGGACTTTACGCATTTTCGACGATTTCAATTGCTTTGACCGTTAAGCGTTGACGCCCCCCTGCATCAAACGCATTTGACCGCAACCTCGTTAACCGGAAAACCGGTGAACCAGTAAATAGCAAAAGAGCGCCGATTATTCGTCACGAAGACTAATTCGCCGGTATATTATCCACGATCGGAGGGAAAATTCTTTTCAAACGCAGTGGTTATTTCTTCGCGCAAAATCTTTTCCACAAGAACAGGCCAACGTTTTTGCAGCCATTTCACAAGTACCGGCCGCAATGCCTGTTCGGCCAAAGAGTCGACACTTTCCCAAAATTTCGGGCTGAACTGCATGTCGGCATAAATTTCTTCACCCTGAGTCACCGGTTGCGGTTCTCTTTCGGGGGCGTTTTCAACTTCCTCACGAGCAGAAAAGTCTTCACTTCCAGCCGGTTGATAGACGCCGGTCATAGACGAATCCCGAGGCGAAGCATCTTGAGACAAAGAATCCTGTGATAAAGTATTCGGAGACAACGTATTCTGGAACGTGCCTGTCGCCTCCTCTACCGGACGAGCTGTTTCGAACTCTACCCTCTCTTGTTGTCCGGCCGGAACGTCGGTCATAACCGGTTGCGTTGTGCTATCGGCAACGGCTTCCATATTGTTATTGACCGGCTGTCCCGCATTGCTATCGAACTCGTTCCGGTTAGCCTGCTCGCTCAAACCGATGCGGGCAGCCAAAGCTTTCATGGCATCATCAACGTTCAAAGAATCTGTATTCGCCTCCGGTCTCATTTGCGCTGTCGCGGGGGCGGAATCATTATGAGCTCCAGAGCGAATTTCACTTTGGTTTTTCGCGGCCACACGCGGAGTGACGTGTCCTGTATTTTCCTCGATGATCTCGCGTATTGATGCGAGTATCTCGTCTGTTGTCGGTTCCTTAGCCGCGTTTGAACTTTGTGCCATACTCTTAAACCTCATACTCCAACTAGCAACCAGAATCGTAGGCCAAACTTAGCAAATCATCCAGCTTGCTAAAATCATTGAGCAAAATTTCCGGTACACTACGCACAGCTTTCTCTTCTTTTTCAACCTACGCTAGGTTGATACCCTTGTTATACCCGCGATACGTTCATCCAGACAAGGCCGGTATCCTTCGGAAAACAAGTTATTAGGCAATTCAATGGGCAATTTGAAACATAGATGGAAAATTGCAGTACTCTATCTATCTCAATCGTTTAGCGATAAATTGTTCAGCCTTCTCAAACAGTTTTCATCGGATAGATAATTTGCTCTTTCCCGGATTAGCTGTTGCATCGGATAAATCACATTCATTACTGTAAAATCCGGTTAGCTTTAATCAAGCTAATAAATGCCGAATAAATGACAATTTTAAAAATCGAACAATGACCGGAAATGTAAGTCAGTCATCGTGGGATTTTTACAGAATTGGCTACTTTGATTGTTGGTAATTCCGAAAACAGCATCAGTTGTCCGATACCGTGTCATGAAAATGAGAATTTCGGAAATGGAAGAAAAAAAACTTCAATAGCGTACGATGACCCACTGATGAATGGTCTTCTATTGGTATTGCGAATTTAACTTTTCAAACATGTGTCCACGATTAACCAATGCTTTCCGTGATTTTTATTTTGCGAGCCATATGCTTTTATCATGATGGAACGAGTCGGCACGTTGTCGACAAAATGATGAATCCAGAGGATGTTATCCGTTTTTCTTCAACTGATAATGGCATTCGAACCATCAGTTCCGGCGCAGCAACTATAAAAACAAAAGGGCACATTTTAAAAAAATGTGCCTTTTTATAATCAGTTGAAGAATTTTGTCGGGGTCGGATATCCCGTTGGTTATTCAACAAACTTTATTGGACCGGAAAATTCACCGGCCATCCGGTGTACGTACGCCGATCCATTTATCCTTCACCGCTTTGTTGTGTTCTTCAGGATCATATTTGACAACACGGAGTCCCAATTGATCAGCTGTCATTTTGCCAATTGCCGATTGGACATTGTAGCTTGCGACAACTACGTTACGTTCTGCCGTTACCAAAGAAATCTGGGCATCAATGAGCTGCGTGCGCGAATTCAACACATCCAATGTAGTCGCTTGTCCAACGCGGTTTTCCTGAACACGACCATCAAGTGCAATTTCCGCAGCACGAACACTATCCCGATAGGCTATGACAGAAGCACGAGCCCCTTCCAATTGCGACCAGGATGACGACATATTTTCACGAACGCTATCTTGTGCCAAATCAAGCTGTATTCTTGCCTGACCGAGCTGTTCCTTTGACTGGCGTATTTGTGCCGACGTCCGTCCACCCTGATAGATAGGAACATTGATCGACACGCCAACGGAATTCGACCGACCACCGTCACCGGGACCATTATAAATCTGGTTATAAGATGTACTTGCGGACAAATCCACCTGAGGAAGCAAAGCGCCTTCTTTGGCTTTTACATTGTAGGAGCTCGCGTCAATCAGATATTTTGAATATAAAATTGCAGGGTGAGTCGCTGCACCGATTTTATATCCGGCATCCGGCGAACCCGGCAGTGCTTTAGAAACCGGCGGGCGTTCGAGTTTATCCGGATCAGCCCCGATAACCTGACGATATACAGCTTCTGCCGACTTCACATCGGCACGTGCAAGGCTGAGCTCGGAGACTGCAACTGAACGGGCTGCTTCGGATTGAGCCAAATCTGTACGTGTTCCTTCACCGACATCAAGTTTGGCCTTGTCAGCGCGAACCTGTTCTTCAAGCGCTGCAAGGTTCTGCCGACGCAATTCGGCAATTTGCCTGTATTGGAAAACATTTGCATAAGCGGTTGCAGCATTGACCAGCATATTCTGCTCGGTATTGCGCAAATATTCTCTCTGGGCCTGTGCTTTGACCTCTGCTGAAGCGACCGTGTTCTTGGTAACAAAGCCATCAAAGACTTTCTGGCTTAATTGTACCCCCAACGACCCGGTCGTTGTATAATAGGTCGTGGCAGCACTACGGCCGCGGGCATAAGAACCGAAACCCTCGATTTGCGGGCGGAAATTGGATTTTGCGATAGCTATATCCTCGTCAAGAATACGCGCGCTCGCTCTTTCACTGTTCAGATTACCATTATTTGTGTAAGCCTTGGCAAGAGCCCCCATTAGCGTTTCGGCATGCACAGGGTGCGACGCAAAAACAACGCCTGATAGCAACAAAGCCGATAACAGAGCTTTTTTTGTTTTCACCACAGCTACACCTCTATTCATATAAATTCACAATCATCCATCTTGCATGGACGAGTTGCTACTATTTACCTGACCGTCCAAAAAATGCAATGCGTCAGTTCATTAAAAATCTTAAACGTTGCACAAGCGCAACCCTTCAAAGATATCTCAGAAAACAAATTCCGGGGTTTTCTGAAAACCTTCCAGCGGATTGATTGCGAGGTTGAATATTCGACGTGCAGAAACGACTCCGTCTTCTTTCATATAGACCCGCGCAACAGCAGAATTTCCATGCCCTTCAGCAACCACGAGACGACCGCCTTCCCTCAATTGTGCAAATAGCGCCTCCGGAATAAAATCAACCGCCCCTTCAAGGAGGATTACATCAAACGGACCTTCTTCAGCATAGCCTTTGGTCAATTCGCCACTTACGACAACAACATTGTCATAGCCGCCTTTTTGCATATTTTCATTGGCAATTGCAGCAAGTTTTTCATCCTGCTCCAGTGCGATAACAGAGCTTGCCAATTTTGACAAAAGCGCGGCACTATAACCTGTACCTGCTCCAATATCGAGCACAATATCTTCGGATTTAATATCTGCTGCCTGCAGCAATTTAGCCAGAGCCGCCGGTTTCATCAAATAGCGTCCGCACCCGCCTGCACGAGGCGCTGCCAACGGAATTGTCTCGTCCGAATAACTGAGTTCTTCAAATTTCGCGGGGACAAATTTCTCGCGGGGAATAGACAAAAAAGCGGCGAGCACGGACAGTTTCGTCACATCAACTGTACGAATCTGCCCATCGACCATTCTCTGCCTTAGCATTGCAAAATCTGCTGCCATAACCGATTTTCCTTTTTATACCCACTACGCAACATTTTAACGGAAATATATATAACCCGACGAGATGTCGCAAAAAACATCGCTTCAGTCAATCACAACATTGGCAAACTCGTTGTTTCACTAGCGAAATCAAGTGGAATACGTCATCAGACCTTTGTGATCCAATTGTGCGTAGCTATAACATAAATATATAAAATACGCATGAAAAAGTTCTGAGAAAATCTATCAAGTGATAAGCACGATAGAATTAAGTCAATTTTTTACTGACACTCATTCATGTTGCCGAGTTCGAGAATGTCCGACTTTACAAAAGCCTGAAAGCATAGAGTTATAAACCTAAATTCTTAAGACCGACAACAGCGGACAGCTCAACAAAAGTCGGTGTAACAAGCCAACATTTTTGCTTCCGATTGAATATTCCGAATGAAAATGAAATTGACGATTCGGTCGATTGGAAACAGCTATCATTTCACAATTTTTCTGAAATAAACATCTTCCGTCTGACAGACTTAAACTATAGTGCCGCATCACCGGATGTTGATGAAATTTAAGGAACTAAAAGCCGGTCAGGCAAATCGCATGTAGACATCGGCTACTTGTAGAAGAATCTGGCTGTTCAGAAAAACCGATCCAATGGGGGGGAACTAAATGGAGGCCTCGCCCGGAGTCGAACCGGGTTACAAGGATTTGCAGTCCTCTGCGTAACCGTTCCGCCACGAGGCCTCATAAAATGCACGTAGGTCATTAAGTTAAGCAAACGCTTCCGTCAAGACACCCTATAACTGAATATGCGGATTTTCTGTTAAATCTTGCACATTATTGGAAGACAAATTCGACAGCGGACTCAAATCTGTTTTCGCTAATCGTTTGTGTCACATGCTTATCTTCCAAATTATTCTCTGACCTTTTATCCGATTGCATTTCCGATCAACATAACCCTAACGTTTAAAAAATTGTCTGTGCTGAAAAGTTCTTTTTGCAATCCGTGTTATCAATGCAATGATCAAATTTATTCATCCGGATAATGAGTTAATTTCGACAAACGAATAGTTCCCGCATGAGACTCGAATTGCTGTCCTCAAGCCGCCTTCTCTAAACGATGTTATATTCTCTGAATTTCGTTTATTTCTAATGACGAAATTTATCTCCCGTTATCTCTTAAAATACGGTTGGGACGTGCAACGGGGGTTCCTTATGGCTTCACCACCACTTCGGTGCATGAGCCTCGCCCTACTTCTTCCTTCGTCACGCTTTATTTGCTTCTTCGACATACAAGCAAGAATGGCGTTTTTCCCCCTGTGTGAGTGCTATAAATGCAGTATCCCGAACACTTATTCAGATTTTTTTTAAAAAATAGCATTTCCCTATTTGCAAAACATAAATTCATTTGCTATAGCCCTGCTGCATCACACAAATGAGCATCGTTCCCCGGTAGCTCAGTGGTAGAGCCACCGGCTGTTAACCGGTTGGTCGCTGGTTCGAATCCGGCCCGGGGAGCCATTTTTCTTCTTCCTGTTTATAAATTGTTGTTTTACCGTGAAATTTTTAAAGCGGAAATTGTTGGAAGAGATGCGAAAATAAAAAACCGTTGCAGTTTTCCCGAAGTTTTGTGATTGCTTCTTGTGCTAATCTTCCCGGTCATTATAGCTCTCTTCACTTCAGGTCATAGGCGGACATGGTTCATATTGAAAGCGGTTTGTTTTAGGCATGTGCATGGGCAGCATAACATGCGTCGTCAATTGCTGAACCGGTTATTTACCTTGAATGTTCTGAGTATTTGATTTGCTCGGCTTTTTTTAAAGCCCTAGCGTTTACAACCACAGGGCAGAAGCTATCCGGCTCTTTTCCGGTTTAGAATGTTCTATTATGTGATCCGTGCAATTTCATCATTAAAACGGATTTAAATTGTCTCCACAGCAAGTATAGTTGCTTTTCAAGCTCTTCTGTGACCATTCGTCGAGTTAAGGCTACGCAGCAATTCTTCGAATTCAGGTTGCTGATCGGGTCGGTATTATTGCGGTATCGCACGGGCTTTAGACGCGTCTCTATACGGCGTTTCAAATGTCCCTGAGATCTTTAATGCGAATAGCGTATCGATCAAGTTGTTGCTCCTCCATCGGATCCGTCTCCTGCCCTTCCAATGCTAGCTGCAACCATTCCTGCATAGAAGAGAGTGCAATGAGTTGTTCTATATAGCCCATCGATTTCCTGCTTAATTTAAGGATATAGTTTTTGATACGGAATGCCACCGGGCAGAAAAACGCATCAACAGCAGTAAATCTGTCTCCGGCAAGGAACGGCCCATTGAATTTTTCTTGTGCGGATACAAAGAGTTCATCCACGCGACGAATATCATTTTCAAGTTCCGGAGTTAGTTTTTTCAGTTTCGCAATAACACCTACCGACATCGGGCATTGTGCCCTTAACGCCTGAAAAGACGAATGCATTTCAGCAGCGGCCGAACGCGCCCAAGCTCGCGCAACACGGTTTGTCGGCCACACATTGTGGTAACTTTCATACAAATATTCTGTTATCGCAAGACTATCCCAAACAGTGATCGTGCCATCAATAAGAACCGGAACTCTTGCCGAAGGTGAAAAAAACTTTAAACTGACTATAATTATCCTGCTTGAAATAATGTTTTATTTCTTCAAACTCTATCGCCAATGTTTTCATAAGAACCCACGGGCGGAGCGACCATGAGGAATAGTTTTTGTTTGCAATGTGCAAGTTTGAACATTTTTTTGAGCTCCGACATAAAACTTAATGAAACGGGGTACATTGGACAGGCTTTAATAACTTCGATTGCTGCCGGTCTCAATGCCGGTGCCGCAATTTTAGCAAACCGGCATATTTCCGCATCCTGCATAAACCCGGCAATACCAATTTCCTTATTTCCCACATTTAAAAATATCTGCATGAAACGCCTTTTCGCAATTTATCGCTCAAAATTATCGCTCAAAAAGCATCCATAAAAAAATTAAAAATAAAATTATTTGTTCTATATATAAAAATATATATTATATTTTCACATATATCTTTAAATAACTATAATATATTAAATTTTATAGATTCTATATTATTTTTTAGATTAAATATACTTTTTTGTAAATATTTATGAATACTTTTAATATACAAATATTATCAGGATTGGAACAATTTCCAAATAGAATTTTTTGATTTTCGTGGAATCACAAATTTTCGTTTTAAAATTTCGACACTCCCTCCATTCATATCACTCGGTGAAAACAGGAAATAATCGAGCATAAACAACTATAAAAAAGAAGCCTGCACTCTTTCCAGTTGAAAAAGCACAGGCTTTCAATATTCAATTTTCCTGAAATTCCGGAAAATAGTTTATTAAAATCAAAATTGATGAAGGTTGATCAGAACTGGTATTTGATCTTGAGACCGCCACCGCCGCCTTCACGTCTGCCGATAAATCCTTGACCGCTGACATCAACACTCAAAGCATCAATCGTGCTAACCGGTTTCATAGAAATACCAGCTTCCACAATGCCTGTGTCACCTTCAAGAGATGGCTTGTCCAATTTCAATCCATAAGCACGGGCTGCAACTTCACCATCAAATTCATGATCGTAAGCAATACCGACATATGGCTTGAGCTGTTGGTTATAAATCATCGTATATCTGGTACCGATGCGTAAACGCGAACTATCTGCTTCATCGAAGTGCAAACGGTCACGACCGACATCAACGGTTTCGCTATCGACTTTTGTCCAGAAATAGCGGCCATAGACATCAACCGAATTGCGTTCGTCAAAATTCATGACATAACCGACACCACCATGTAGGCCGTAATAGTCCGCCCCACTGTCGTAATCACTCCCCTCGCCGAATTCACCCAACAAGTCATCCGTGTCAAAATCGGTGTCAAGATGACCAGCACGGAACGATGCTTCTGCATAAAGCCCGTCTGCCTGACCTGCGTCAAGCTTGTTGACAAGCCCCAAACCTGTTCCGGCAAAATCAATCCGGCCGAGAACACCGCCTCCGGTATAGTGCGTGTCACCGTCACCATGAACCGATGCATAATTGGCAAAGCTGTTATAGGTATCATATGTACCGCGGCCATATTCGAAGAATGCACCGAGCGTTACCGGATGTTTGTCTGCAAGGTCAAAGCCGGTTGCCAATCCGACAGCCATATTGAAACCGTCAACATTTGCATGGCTTCCCGTTTCATAACGGTTCGAGCTACCGTCAATAACGAAGAACGGCATCAAATTCATCTGCCATGGATTACTGCGCCCCTCTGCAACAGAACTTTTGGCTGCACGAATGCCGGAATTTGCAATCAAATCTGCTCCTTGATTCAAGAAGCCCAGAGATGCTACACGCCCCTCAGAAAAGGCCTTTGTTTGCGGGTTGATACGACCTGCAAGCTCGCGGTTGCCGCTTTCGCCCTGCTCACCATGCGCTGTATTTCCGGTGTTGTTAGTTCCACCGATATTAACATTAGGCAAATTGTCGGTATTAGAAGTGTTGCCGGAATTGCCATTGTTTTGATTGGCATTGGTCCCATTGTTAGCACCGGTATCGCCGCTGTTACCTACTGTATTCTCTCCGCCGTTTGAACCTGCATTGTTGCTATTATTGCCGCTACCATTGGCATTATTACTTCCGCTATTGTTGGACGTATTCTCTCCGCCGTTGTTTCCTACATTGTTGCTATCGCCAGAGTGCTCCTCTTTCACAGCCTGACTATTTTGAGCGGTTAGAACATAACCATTGTCGGATTGTTCTGCCTTCATGTCATAGATCAGAAAATTGCCTTGTTTGACTTCCATAACAGATGTCGGCGCGTTGGCAGTTTTATCAATAAGCGTAATTTTGTCGCCAACAGTCAGGCGATTACCATCGTTGTCAATTGCGACTTTATGCGTCGTGTTGGCAAGATTAACGGGGTTTTCGCCGGTAATGCGAACCAGAGCATCATTATTGACAACATCCTTCGGCAAAATCCAATTATAATTTTGTACGTTTTCAATGCCCTCCAACTCGCCTCGGAAGTGATTGAGATTTAATGTATTGCCGGTAAAGACATCTGCAGACGATCTGACCTCGCCGTCAAAAAAACCACCATAAACAGTGCCGCCGATTTTTACATTTCCACCTGTTAAAGTGATCAAATTATTCGTGGCATTACCATTTGACGTAACACCACCGTAAACATTGCCATCAATAGTCGCATCTTCGATCGACACGCTGTTATTTGTCGCATCACCAATAAGTGTTTTACCACCGACGCCATAATCAGCCAAATGTGCCCCCCCATTAATAGTGAGCGAATTTCCGCTCACATTACCATTTTCGGAAGCACCTGCCACGGCAAACGTATTGACTGTTGCATTCGAGGTCACCAACAAAGTATTGTTTGACGCCGAGCCATATTGTGTATAACCACTGGTAACCTGATTAACAGTCGCACTATCAGAAATCGTAAGCGAATTGCCTTCGGCGTTACCCGATACTTCGCCATTCTCCGACTTCTCAACGTAGCCGGAAGTTAGATTACCTGTAACAGTGACATTCTTGACCGTGACAACATTATTTGTGCTTGCACTGTCTGTTGAATATCCCCCTGTAATCTGCCCATTGATTGTCCCGCCAGAAACATGAATCTGATTTTTATCGGTACCCTTGTTACTTTCTCCGCCGACAATGCTGCGTCCGACAGACCCTCCGGTAACATTTATTATGTTACGATCGGCACGACCATTCGTTGCTTGCCCCCCGTAAACGAAATTCTCGACCGAACCGCCATTTAAATTGACAGTGTTACCGGTTACATCGCCCAATTTACTAGCACCGGCAACGAGATTTCCCTTTACGTTTGTTCCCTCACCACTCATGGTAACGGCATTACCTGTCACATTACCCGCTGTGTCGGCTCCGCCGCCAATAACATCTTTCTTGACAGTTCCACCGGTAATGGTAACCTGATTACCTGACACGCTGATAGCATCCGGATCGGTGCCACTTTGCGAACGCCCGCCAATAATCTGGTTTTCTACTGTCCCCCCCGACATTTCAACCGTATTTTGTAACGCCGAACCGGTCTGTGAAAACCCGCCGTGGCCAAGTGTAACAGTTCCCCCATTGATGACGAGTTTGTTTCCTTGTGCTGCGCCATTTAGCGCATTACCACCCCCGGCTTCAACAACCTTTGCGTCGCCGGAAATCGTTGTCACATTATCTTTTGCTGAACCATTACCTACGTCAACCATTCCGCCATAAGCAGTTTCTGTTACTTCGCTGGTGCCGGAAATGGTTACGCTATTTCCAATAGCATCGCTTTTTTCAGCTTTGTCGAAAATAAATCCCCCTGCAATGCCTGATGCTCTTGCCGTTCCATCCATAATGACGTGATTATTGGAAACAGATGCATCCTTGGAAGATGTACCGCCTGCAACAAAAGCAGTAGTCTCACCACCACTCAGGGTTAATGTGTTGTTGTCAACTACGCCTTCAGCGTCCGTGTAACCGGCGTAAATATTCTTTCCGTAGCTGCCACTTTTGACCACAACCGAATTATTTTTAACATCTCCACTTGACGAAGCACCACCCAAAATAATTGCGGACGCTGTTCCTCCATCTAGTGTCACAGTGTTGCCAGATGAACCGGTCTTCCCAAATCCACCGTATATCATTCCGGTAACATTGCCTTTTGAGAACTCGACGCTGTTATTGTTGGCACTGCCGGCATTGGAAGTGCCGCCCATTACCCGGCCCCCAATTTGGCCGTCGGTTATGACAACCTTATTTTTCTCAGCAACACCGTCTCCGACGATTGCTCCATAAACATCCTCATTAACTTTCGCAGTTCCCTGGATATTAACGGTATTTCCTGAAGCATTAGTTGCCGATGCTCCTGCAACGGTATCAGGAGCTTTATAGTCATCTGTTAACTTACTCGGATTATCTACTGTAACTATATTGTTCACGTCACTCTCGTGAATTGTCACGTAGGTTCCGTTTTTTTCACTATGGTATGTGTCGTAATCGCCTTGAGTACCATTATAATTAATTGTTCCAGCCCACGCTGAAGTCGTATTCGACCCCGCAAATGCCAATGCCAATGTTAAAGCAGACACTGTTGTACTGAAATATTTTTTACTCATTGTAAAAATGCCCCGTTGAGAATTATTTGCTGATAACGACAGACCAGCTCCTTTTAAAATTCAGAAGCATAACACGCACATAAATTCAAGTGCAGAACAAGCAGAAAAAAATCGTTTTAGTTAATTTTATGCTGTTCTTTGGCTAATTTATCACAGTTTTTTTTCATTTATAGTTGAAAAAATTCTTCTTCTTATAATCTAAATCTCTATAAAATAATGAAAAATCGTCATTTTTTGGTTTTTCTAGCATTCAAACAGATAAATCAACCTAGAGTGGATTATGTTTTTGATCGTCAATATTCAATATCAAAGCTTCGCGCCTTCATAGCGAATCTCTAATACTTTCAGACAATAACCAATTCGATTAAATCAGAAATCGCTTTCGCGACGCATCAAGAGCTGATCCAACGATTCAAAATGTTATTGATAACCGACCTGATGACCGTTATTGAACGCGTTTTCAGATACGTCCGATCTGTCGGCAGCAATGTTCAAGCTTGTTTTAACCGGACAAAAATCCGATTACTCGCCACCTGTTTTAAAACGAGCTGAATTTTTTAAAAAATCCCGATTGATTGAAGTTTATCACTCACCAATTGCTGGTGTCGAAAACCGGATGAAGATCAGATTAAACTATCGCTGTTGTGCCTCACAAAAGCGATTTGCAATGAAATAAGGTGTGACGCGTTCTGTGGGAACGAGGTTAAAAATTACACGTTTCGCAGACTCTATAAAGCCAACATGTGGAGGTGATGATAGAAATTGAAATAGACGGCGTTATAAATACCCAATCTACAAGCGTAGCCGATATAAAGGAGCCGACAAAAAGAGCCCATAAAAAACATATGGGTCATGAAAATTTCAGGCAAAACCTCCGGAAAGCATCCTGTCCGGCATTATCATTTATCAGGGTGAACAGGTTGAATAACGCCCCGAGAATTTGCGAGGTTTTGCAATTTGAAAAACCGAATAATAATATGAGAGGAATTTTTATAATTTTAAATTGATTACATATTAATATATTTTAATAATAAAAAATAATACTATCCAATTTAATCTGTTTTTCATAATATATATTAGATAATTTATTCACGTTTATTTACTTGAATTAATAGCCATTCACAATATTATATTTGTTTCTAAAAATATTTCATCTCTTCAAAAAATTGTTACAGGGCGGGAAAACAGATTTTCAAATCAAGCTTTATGTTATTATTAAACTCCATTTTTAAAGAGATGCAAAACGTCAATCGAAAAGCTCATCGTGTTCTAGATATTCCTAATTCCGGACACGTTTGATCTGCTTCAGTGTGTTTTCAGGTCTTTGAAAAAGGATTGCAGTATTTCTTCAATGCAATTTCGATATCAATTTTCGGGATATATTTTCGGGAGGAGAGTTTTTGTCAGCCATAGCCTATTCAAACTTGGGAAAAGCAGCCATTAAACGTGTAAATACATCCGATATTGCAAGGCTGGCAGGGATGAGCCGAAGCACGGTCGATCGTGTTTTGAACGAACGTGGAAGCGTATCGGAAGTAACCCGCAAAAAAATTATTGCTGCTGCACGGGAACTTGGCATAAAACGCGTTCTGCCGGATCTCTGGCATGGTACATACCGCATCGAACTTATTATTCCTAAAAACGGGCTCCACAACCATTCACCCTTGTGGGGTGAAATTGATTCATTTGCGCAAATTCACGCCCGCAATTTACCGTCATATATTTCATTGCACCGTACACTCATTCCCGAAGGTGACCATGACGGCCTTTATAAAGCAATTCTGACGCCCCCTTTTCAACGCAATGCACTGATTATAGCAGCCGGATCGGATGAAGCTGCTATCCCCGCACTTCTTGAAGTGGCGAAACGTGGCGAGCAAATTGTTACTATTGTCAATGACGTACCGATTGATGTCGACCATCTTTATGGCGGCGTTGACAATTTTGTTCAGGGACAAACTGCCGGACACTTGATGAATGGAATATTACGTGATGACGGAGAGATTCTTGTTATTCAAGGCTCGATGAAAAGGCGGGAACATCGCGATCGAGTTGTCGGCTTTCTGAAAATAATCGACCAGCGTTATCCGGTCATCATTCACGAAACCAATGAAGATGACGATATGACGAGTAGAATTGTGCTCGAGACATTCAAAAAGCATCATATCGTAGGAATATATTCAACAGTCCACTCACCGGACGCTATCGGCAATATTTTGAAAAAAATGCCGAACCGGCCAAAGTGGATCAGCCATGAGTTGAGTGATAAGCACAAGCTGCTCCTTCAACAAGACGTGATTGACTTCGTTCTTGATCAAGATGCCGACACACAAGTTGCATGGGCAATAGCCAATGCAGCAGCCCCGATTTTGGCGGGAAATCATGGCATGCATCTGAAGCAGCCCGAGTTCAAAATTTTTTGCAAAACAAATATCTGAAAAGGCAAGTTTTTAATTGCGGCAATTGCGTCATTTTAGTGAAGCAGCACATCTTGCCGCTCTGCTATTGTCAGACTAGACAAAATTAGAGACAAAATGTCGCAGCTTAAATAGGGTCCAAGTATTTTCAGGCTGAGTGCATTTTGAAAGGTTTTAGACCTTTGTTTTCTCAATGTAATTGCTAGTCGGTTAAGCAAGCGGGCAAAATCTAGCGAAGCAATGCGCCGAAAATTTGTTCGTTACTTGATTAAACGCTGGGGTAATCCAATAAGATTGGGAGTATAAATGACGAATTGGAAAGTTTGGGCGCTTCGCGTCCTTGGTATTATTGCCCTACTTTTAGGGTTGGCGCTCACCTTTGGAGGTGTTTGGCTCATAGCATTGGGCGGTTCCTGGTTTTATGCCATTGCGGGTATAGCCATGATCGTCATCGGCTTTGATGTCTATAGACGCCGTTCAACGGCTTTATGGGTTGCCTACGGACTTCTCATAGTTGATCTTTTATGGGCATTCTGGGAAGTCGGCTTTGATTTTTGGCAACTTGTGCCAAGAATTATGGTATTTCTTGTTTTTGCTTTGGTCGTTTCCATTATTTCGCCGGCATTGCTCAAGAAAAATGGCGCAAAGTCATTTTCAGCAATGTTCGCAACGATCAGTTCTGTTGTACTCGCCATCGCTGTTATTGCGGTTCTCGCCAATATGCCGCGTCCGCATGCATTGGTAACAGCAAGTGGCGAAAAGTCACCGGTTGTCTATAGCGATGCCGGCAAGGACAGTGGAAATGATTGGCCTGCATGGGGGCGCAACACCAAAGGCAACCGTTATGCACAATTCGACCAGATCAACAAATCCAACGTCAAGGATTTGAAAGTTGCCTGGACTTATCATACAGGCGATCTTGCAATCGACGGAGCGGAATATCAGGTCACTCCGCTGAAAGTGGATGACACAGTTTACCTTTGCACGCCGCTCAACAAGATTATTGCACTTGATGCAACAACCGGAACTGAAAAATGGAAATATGATCCGAAGCCGAAAATCTTCCAGAGTACAAAAGGCTGGAAGAGATGCCGTGGCGTTGGCTATACGGACCTCACTGAGCAGTATGAACAAGCTGCTGCCAATCATTCAGCATCAAACGGTGATAATGAACACAGCAGCAATACTCAGGCTGCCCTTCCGACAGTTTGCCACAAACGTATTGTTGTAACCACAATTGACGCACGTCTCTTCACACTTGATGCGGAAACCGGCAAGCTTTGTGACGGCTTCGGCGACAATGGTTTTGTTGACCTGACTGTTGGTCTTACAAAAGAGCCGCCGACAAGCGATCAGGGCTCGTACAATATCACCTCCGCTCCGCTTGTTGCCGATGGCGTGATTGTCGTTGGTGGACGTTTGAACGATAACCTGACGGTTGGTGAACCTTCCGGTGTTGTTCGTGGTTTTGACGCCATTACCGGTAAAATTCTCTGGGCATGGGATGCAGCACGTGGTGCAAAAGACAGCACTCCGCTTCCTGCAGGTCAGACCTATGCGCCTGAAACACCGAATTTCTGGGGCACAGCCGCCTATGATCCGAAGCTCCACCTTGTCTATTTCCCGACAGGTAACCAGACACCGGACTTCTGGACAGGTAATCGCCACCCTTATTCGGATGAATATAACGACTCTATCGTCGCGGTAGACATAAAAACAGGTAAGGAAGCCTGGCATTTTAGAACTGCCAATATCGACCAGTTCGACTATGACGTTTCTTCCCAGCCTATTCTTTATGACCTCCCAAGACCCGATGGTTCCGTTGTACCGGTTGTCATCCAGTTGACAAAACGTGGCGAGATTTTTGTTCTTGACCGTCGCAATGGACAACCGGTCTATCCGGTCGAGCAACGTGCAGTCTCCACAGATGCGATGCCGGGCATGAATGTTGCACCGACACAACCTTTCTCGGCTCTTTCAATCGGTACAGAAAAACTTAAAGAATCCGATATGTGGGGTGCCACAATCTTCGATCAGCTCGTTTGCCGTATCGCATTCAAATCGATGCGTTGGGAAGGCGAATGGACACCATTATCGGATAAGAAACGTACTCTTATTTTCCCCGGCTATTATGGCGGCATGAACTGGGGTGGCGGCGCAATCGACGCTTCAACCGGTACGCTTATCGTCAATGATATCCGTATGGCACAATGGGGCCGTTTCATTAAACAGGATGTCGCCAAGAAAATCGGTTTGAAGCCGACAACTGAAGGCGAATATTCAACGCAAACCGGCACGCCTTGGGGTGTTGAACGCTCTATGTTTGTTTCGCCACTCGGTGTACCGTGCTTTAAACCACCATTCGGTTCATTGACGGCTATCGACCTTGTTACCGGAAAAACAAAATGGCAAGTACCGCTGGGTTCCATTCAGGATGCACCGGTTCATGGATTTGTTCCTGGTGTTTACATTCCGCTCGGGATGCCGACAATGGGCGGGCCGCTTGTTACCGGCGGTGGATTGACCTTCTTCCACGGTTCGCTTGATTATTACATCCGTGCATTTGATAGCGACACAGGAAAAGAACTCTGGCGCGGGCGCCTGCCCGTTGGTGGCCAAGGCGCACCAATGTCTTACATCGGCAAGGATGGCAAACAGTATATCGTTGCCGTTGTGGGCGGTGCCACACGGACAGGAACCAACAAAAACCGTTCCGATCTGGTCATCGCCTATAGCTTGCCGGATAACAAATAAAAGGGACATTCCGCCCTTTTTAGAAAAAGCTTCTTCCGGTCTATCCGGCAGAAGCAATAAACCCGAATATTGAAGGAGAAAAACCGTGAAAAAAACATGGAAAAAACCGTCTATGTGTCAAGTCGCAGCAGGAATGGAAATTTCCCGTTACTTGCCGGCGGAAGTAAAGAACAAACGTTGATATGACTGTGACGCCTGCAGCCTTTTCTGCAGGCGTAGCACTTCATTCGGTTTTATGTCGGCTGATACAACATTTCGGCATCTAACCCGTAAAGTTTAAAATATGAATTGACCGGATATTCATATTCAATATTTTTGCAGAATATTTCTAATGCCGGTTGTTTCAAAGTTTTGGCAATATCGCCAAGCTAATAAAAACGCCAAATCAGACAATTCATTATGTATATTAAAGTTTTAGGATCAGCAGCAGGCGGCGGCTTTCCGCAATGGAATTGCAATTATTATCTGAGCCGCAATGCGCGCAACCATCAACCGGGTTTCTTACCCCGCACGCAATCAAGCATCATTGCCTCGGTAGATAAAAAACACTGGATACTCTTCAACGCCTCGCCCGATTTACGCCAGCAAATCAATTCCACTCCGGAACTTTTCCCCGACCCGAATGGACTGTTGCGTTCAACACCGATTTCAGCAGTTGTTCTCACCAATGCCGATATTGATCATATCGCAGGCCTTTTAACGATGCGGGAAAGAGAACCATTTGTCATTTACGCAACAGAACGGGTTATTAATGTGCTCGACAGTAATCCCGTTTTCAACATTCTGGATCCGGCTATAGTCAAGAAAATAATATTGCCGCTTAACAGGTTAACGACGATTTCCGATGTCAATAATGAACCAACCGGCCTCGATATCAGGGCTTTTCCTGTTCCGGGGAAAATTGCACTTTTTCTGGAAGACAAAAAGAAAAAGAATTTTGGTTCGGAAACCGAAGATACAATCGGCGTCAGGATTTTTGACAAGGAAAACAATCGCTCGGTTTCCTATATTCCCGGCTGTGCAAGGGTAAGTTCCTTGGTCAAAAATCAGACAGAAAATAGCGATTGCCTGTTTTTTGACGGCACGTTATTTCGCGATGACGAGATGATAAAAGCCGGCCTTGGCCCCAAAACCGGACAACGCATGGGGCATATGTCGATATCGGGCGCAGACGGCGCTATCGAAGCCTGGCGTAACGCAAAAGTTTCTAGAAAAATATTTATTCATATCAACAATAGTAATCCGGTCCTTGATGATCATTCGGCTGAACGTCATGAAGTCGAACAATCCGGCTGGGAAGTTGCATTTGACGGAATGGAGATAAATTTTGACTGATTATCATAATATCGCCCGCAATGGCTTGACACCTGATGAGCTTGAAAAAATACTACGTCAGATAGGCAAAGAACGTTACCATATCAACCACCCCCATCATAAAATGATGATGGCTGGCAAAATGACGAAATTGCAACTTCAAGCCTGGGCATTGAACCGCTATTGTTATCAGGCAGCCATTCCGCGAAAGGATGCGGCAATTCTGATGAATTCCAAAGATCCGGTTTTCCGCGCCGAATGGCGCCGCAGAATTAGCGATCATGATGGCACAAACGGACTGGATGGCGGCGTTGCGCGCTGGTTGAAACTTGCCACCGGTTTGGGACTTGATGAAGAGGTGGTCAAAAGCGAAAGACAGGCTCTTTGGTCAACACGTTTTGCTGTTGAAGCTTATGTCAACTTTTGTCGCCAGCGGCCGCTTCTCGAAGGTGTTGCCTCTTCATTAACGGAGTTGTTTTCACCGACAATCATTGCCGAACGTGTTCCGGGTATTTTGGCAAAATATCCTTATGTGAGCGAAGAGACATTGGCCTATTTCAAACCGAGATTGACGCAGGCACCGAAGGATTCAAGTTTTTCATTGGCCTATGTGCGCGAACATGCAAATACGCCCGAAAAACAGCAGGCCGTCATAGATGCTTTGATCTTTAAAACCGGTGTGCTCTGGTCAATGCTTGATGCGCTGGATTATGCTTACGGTGAAGCCGGACGCATTCCCCCCGGTGCTTTTCGTGGTACATCAAACGAATGATGGCGGACCGTTTGACAAAACAAAGAAAAATTCTGAGCGACAAAAGTCGCCCGGAATTGTTCCATCACGTGCGAATTCAGTATGAACCGGTGAGAAAAGCTTATGCACTTCTTTCGCCGGAAAAAGTATTTTGGCCGAATGAAATCGGACTTGATATATTACGGCTTTGTGATGGAACGAAAACTGCACACGAGATTGCGCTTTCTTTATCCGAAACCTATGATGCTCCGGTTCACGAAATCATTGACGATGTTTACTACTTTTTACAAGATTGGGCCGACCAACTTGTCGTAAAAATATGACTGTAGAAATTTTCCCTCCCATCAGTATGCTGGCGGAACTCACTTATCGATGCCCGCTTCAATGTCCCTATTGTTCCAACCCTCTGGAACTCATGAAAGCCGATCAGGAACAGGATAAAAACTTTTGGGAAAAGCTTTTCAAAGAAGCAGCAAAGCTCGGCGTGTTACAAGCGCATTTGTCCGGTGGCGAACCGACATTGCGAAAAGATCTTGTAGAGATCGTTGCAGCCGTTCACGATAACGGCATTTACTCGAACCTTATTACCGCCGGCGTTGCTTTGCCCGAAGCAAAATTGGAAGCTTTGAAAGAGGCTGGCCTTGATCACGTGCAGCTATCACTACAGGGTACAACGCCGCAAACAACAGAATTGATAGGCCATTATAAAGGCGCATTCGAGAAGAAAATCGCAACTGCAAAACTTGTCCGTAAACTGGGGCTGCCCCTTACATTGAATGCTCCGATCCATCGTTACAACATTGACGAACTTGATGCCTATTTCGATCTTGCGCTCAAGCTTGACGCCGAACGCATCGAAATCGCCAATGTTCAATATTCCGGCTGGGCATTACTCAATCGCAACGCCTTGATGCCCAAGCGTGAAGACTTTGAAAAACAGATGGAAAAGGTCGAAAAATATCGCGAAAAGCTACGGGGTGTTATCAATATAGACTATGTCATTCCCGACTATTTTGCCGATTACCCCAAGCCATGCATGGGCGGCTGGGCTCGCGATGCATTTGTCGTCATCCCTGACGGCACAGTTCTACCCTGTCATGCGGCAAGAACAATAAAAACATTACATTTTGACAAGTTCGGAGAAAAAACACTTTCCGAAATCTGGCATAATTCAAGTGCGTTCAATGCCTTCCGTGGTTTTGACTGGATGCCTGAGCCATGCCGTTCCTGCAAAAGACGTAATATAGATTTTGGTGGCTGTCGTTGTCAGGCACTGGCATTGGCAGGCGATGCTTCAGCAACCGATCCCGCCTGCATCAAATCGCCATTTCACAAGAAAATCAAACAGTTGGGAGAGCAAGCAAGTCATGCCAATGCGCCGCTTCAATACCGACGCATAGGCCTCTTTCAATAATCATAACCAGTATTAGCCAAATTTACCAAATTCCATCTCAGGCAGATGTTCGGCACAGCATTCCATTCCTTTCGTTGTTGACGAAAAACGTTTAAAAACAAGATGGTTAAAGCTTTTTCTTGATCCCGCTTCAAGGATGAAAATTGTTTGCTTCGCTACGGATATCATTCATCACAAATTCAAGAGCCGGTGAAACATTGCTTTCCGTTCGCAATGTCATGCCTACCGGGCCCAAAGTTTCCGACGTATCAACCGGCAAGGCCACCAAAGAACCAGAACGAATATCTTCCAGAACTACCCCTTCGGAAATCACCCATATTGCATCACTTGAGCGCGTATATGAACGGCCAAAAGCAGTTGAGACAGTTTCTGCAACGATATTGAGGCGAGGCATATCGGAAATCAGCAATAGTTTTTCTACTGCCGGACGAATAATCGATTGTTGGGTTGGCAGGATAAAATCATATTGCCCCATCGCTGCACGATCGAAATTGGTTCGTTTCAAAAGCGGGTGATCCGGACGTACTGCAAAACAGATTTTTTCTGAATAAAGATGCTCGAAACGCAATCCAATCATTTCTGACGGTTCGCCCATCCGGCCTATGACAATATCAACCCTGCCATCGCGTAACTGATTGATCAGATAATTATTCGGTCCCGTTACGATAACCGGCCTGCCTCCTATTTTACGAGCAATATAACGTTGTATAGCTTTTGGTAACAGACGCGCAGACACAGTTGGCAATGCACCAATATGGAGCGGCTTTGCTTCCGGCGAGTGCGTTTCTTCAATTTCTTCGACGCCCAAACGCAATGCCAGCATAGAATTTTCTATATGCGTCAAAAAGCGCTTGCCAACCGGTGTCAGACGGAGTGTTCTATGACTGCGGTCGAAAAGTTCTGTATCAAGAATGGTTTCCAATTCGCGAATGGTCTTGGAAACGCCGGGTTGTGTAATTGCCAATGCATCTGCAGCGGCACTTATACTTTTCTGCCTCGCAACTTCTTGAAACGTCTTCAAATGGCGAAGCCTGATCTGTTGGAAGGCTATCATTTTTATAACCCATTAGTTATATTACAAGCATAATTTATCATTTTACATAATCACTTAATTTTTTTAAAGTCATCATTGGAGGGGACGATATGAAATTCTGTTTTGCAAATGACATAGCGGTAAATTATTCTATAAGCGGAGCTGATAAACGTCGTCACATCGTCTTTATCAATTCGCTGGGTACAGATTTACGCATTTGGGATGATGTCTTTACCGATCTTTCAAAGGATTACCGGTGCCTTTGTTACGACAAGCGGGGTCATGGACTTTCCGGTGGTGAAGACGAAGCTTATTCGATTGATCTTCTGACCAAAGATTTGTTTGAACTCCTCAATACTGTCTCATGGAAAGACGACCTCATACTCGTGGGACTATCGGTAGGCGGACTTATCGCACAAAATTTTGCTTATCATCATCCGGAAAAAGTTGCCGGACTTGTATTGATGGATACGGCTGCCAAAATTGGCGACGATAAATCATGGAACGAGAGGATTGCTATTATTCGTGAACGGGGAATTCCCGCTGTCGGCAAAAATATCATGACTCGCTGGCTAACGCACGATTTCAAGCAGAAAAGACCCGATGCTTATGCGTGTTACCGCAATATGTTGGAACGGACCAGTTCCAAAGCTTACTGCGCCACCTGTTTTGCATTGCGTGATAGTGATCTCACATCACAGACTGCTGAATTGAAATTGCCAACACTGGTTATTGTCGGAGAAAACGACCTATCGACACCACCGCGATTGGTCAAACAAACAGCTGATCTCATTGCCAATGCTGATTATCAAACCATCGCTGCTTGCGGACATCTACCATGTATAGAGCAGCCGGAGCTTACCATAAAGGCATTGAGAAGTTTTATTTCGGAGAAATTGCATGGCTGAAAATGGAAAAAACGAGCGTTATGAAAAAGGTATGCTTACACGCCGGCAGGTGCTTGGGGATTCCTATGTTGACAGGGCTGTAGCCAATACAACGCCGTTTGATAGCGATTTCCAGACATTCATAACAGAGGGCGCATGGGGTAGTTTATGGTCCCGTCCACAATTCAGCAAACGGGAACGTTCGATTGTGACATTGGCTTTATTGGCAGCTTTGGGACACGAGGAAGAATTTGCCATGCACGTCAATGCCACGCAAAACACCGGTGCTACCGCTCAGGACATCATTGAAACACTCATGCATGTGGCGGTTTATGCGGGCGTTCCAAGCGCCAATAGCGCAATCAAGATTGCCAAGAGGGAATTACACAAACTTGGTGTTCAGCAATAGTTGAATTGATAGGAGGAGGAAAAAATGAATGGACGTTTCATCCAGCGGGATAGAGATTGGCATCCACCAGCATATACACCTCAATACAAAACCAGTGTTTTGCGGTCACCTCGCAATGCTTTGCTTTCGTTGGGACCGACGATCTCGGAAATGACAGGTCCGGTTTTTGGCCACGATTTACTTGGTGAACTGGATAACGATCTTATCCGCAATTATGCCAAGACAGGTTCGCCGATTGGCCAGCGCATTGTGGTTTACGGGCGTGTTCTTGACGAAAACGGCAACGGCATTCCCGGTGCTTTACTTGAATTCTGGCAAGCCAATGCCGGCGGCCGTTACAGGCACAAAAAAGAAACCTATCTTGCCGAGATTGACCCGAACTTTGGTGGATGCGGGCGCACCATTACCGATGAAAACGGCTTCTACATGTTCCGTACAATAAAACCGGGTGCATATCCGTGGCCGAACGGTGTGAATGATTGGCGTCCGGCTCATATCCATTTTTCGATATTCGGTCATGCATTTGCGCAACGTTTGATTACCCAAATGTATTTTGAAGGTGATCCGATGATATGGCAGTGCCCGATTGTCAAAACAATTCCCGATCCGGAAGCCATCGGCCGCCTGATAGCAAAACTTGATCGCAATGCAACAATACCGATGGATGCTTTGGCTTATAAGTTTGACATTGTGCTTCGCGGGCGTCGTTCGACAATGTTTGAAAATCGTATGGAGGGCAATTAATATGGTTCAGGAATTTCATTATCTTAAAGAATCTCCCTCGCAAACCGTTGGCCCCTACATCCATATCGGTGCAACACCCAATTATGTCGGCATTCATGGTGTCTATCCCCATGATCTCGGTTCGACAATGTTGACAGATGAAACAAAAGGCGAGCGTATTATTCTCGAAGGACAAGTTTTTGACGGTGGTGGCGAGCCGATTAAAGACGCCTTGGTTGAAATCTGGCAAGCCGATGCCAACGGGCTTTATAATTCTGTCAACGAGACGCGGGGCAGAGCCGACCTGACTTTCACCGGATGGGGACGGCAGCCGGCATCAGCCGATAAAGCCTTTTTCCGGTTTGAAACAATTCGGCCGGGCGTTACTCCCTACCCCGATGGACGTAAACAGGCACCGCATATAACAGTTTGGGTCGGCGCACGAGGTATCAATATCGGCCTTCATACGCGTGCGTATTTTTCCGATATGGAGGAATTGAACAAACAGGACCCCCTCCTCAACCGGATTGATTCTGAAAAACGTCGCAATACGTTGATCGCAAAAAAGTCCGAACGCGATAATGTCACTGTCTTCACCTTCAATATTATCGTTCAAGGTGAAAATGAAACTGTTTTTCTGGATATTTAAGCTGGAAAAGCATGGCCGCCAATGGAACGTTTTTTCATTCCATTGGCGTAACTTATCTCTGAAATCACGATCTCATGCCAATATGCCGCAAGCAATCCGGTCAAAAACCGGAACGGATCAAGATAAAACTATATTTTTATAGATGACAAATTCTGTATGCGGAAATTTTTAAGCTGAACGAAACAGAGCATATAGGTTCGTTGGCCTAATTGGACGTAAAACGAATATAAAAAGGCTTTGCTAGAAAGTTACAAACAATTTGAAGCTATCGGGAGTGTGCGATTTTGGAAAAACTGATTGATTGTCTGGTTGAGGACCCCGAAATTTCAAAGCTGTTTTCGATCGACGCCGAATTGCAATCTATGATTGATGTTGAAGCTGCCTTGGCATTTGCGCAGAAAGAAACAGGATTTATTCCTGAAGCGCATGGAACCTATCTTGAAAAACTCTACGCCGGTTTCAAGCCTGATGTTGCAGCCATAAAACAAGCGATGCAACGTGACGGCGTTCCCGTTCCCGAACTCGTCAAACAGCTTCGCAAAAAAGCCGAAGCGCCATTTGATACGTCAATCCACAAAGGTTCAACCAGTCAAGATATTGTCGACACTGCGCTTATGTTGAGGTTAAAACGTGTTTTTAAAAGATTGGAACAATCTTTAAGCATCATTCTTGAGCTAATTGGAGACTTGGTAAAGCGTTACGGAACGCAAACTTATATCGCCCATACACGCATGCAAATTGCCCGTCCGATGACCGTTTCCGACAAGCTTTCGTCCTGGAAGAATGTACTTTTAGCCGATCAATCAAGGCTCTCCCACGCGCAATCGACTTTTTTTACTGTACAAACCGGCGGAGCAATCGGCAATAATTCGGATTTCGGCATGAAAAGTCGCGATATTGTCCGCTTGATGGCTGAGAAGCTTGATCTCAATTATGGAAATAGCTGGCAGACGGACCGTAGCCGGATTATCGACATTGCCGAAACATTCTGTCTCATTGCGGGAACACTCGGAAAAATCGGTCAGGATATTGTTTTAATGGCGCAAAACGAAGTACACGCAATCGCGCTGGCAAAGAGCGGAACATCTTCTGCAATGCCTCATAAAAACAATCCTGTTAAGGCTGAAATTCTCGTGTCTATAGCGCGGCTGCAAGCCGGACTTCTCGGCACAATTGCACAATCTCTCATCCATGAAAATGAAAGATCTGGCGCTGCATGGAGCTTGGAATGGCTGGTTTTGCCGCAAATGGCGGTGACATCGGGAGGAGCTTTGTTAGAGATGCGGCAGCTAATGGAAACGATGTCATTTCAGGAGGTGAGAACCTAGTACCCGTTATCGCGATGAAATTGCGGGAGAACTACGAAGAGCAATCAATCGAGTGAACGAACAGGCATCTTTACGGCACACTGAGGAATAAAGAAATAGCAGCGGATATTGTCGGTTAACCCTCTGTTCGCCCCTGCTGTTCTTGTTGTGCTTTAATATTTTTTATGAAGATGACGATCCAGTCATAAAATGGAGGAGGAAAAGGTGGAAAAAACACAAGTTGTCATTATCGGTGCAGGCCCCGCAGGTTTGTTGTTAGGGCAACTCCTGCACAATCAGGGCATTGAAACGATTATTCTCGAACGCAAAACTCCCGAATATGTTCTTGGCCGCATTCGTGCCGGTATTCTCGAAAATGGTGCACGCGAGCTCATCAATGAAGCTGGAGCAGGAAAGCGCATGGAAAGCGAAGGGCTTGTTCATCACGGGGTTATGTTAGCCTATGACGGGCATAGTCACAGAATAGATTTCAAATCGCTGGTTTCAAGTTCGGTCATGGTTTACGGGCAAACCGAGGTGACCCGTGATCTTATGGACAAACGCAAAGCATCGGGCGCGCCCAGCGTCTATGAAGCGGAAGATGTCACGATCGACCAATATCAAGGCAATAGGGCCGTCGTCAGCTATCATAAGGGTGGAAAGAAACACATTATCGAATGTGATTTTATTGCCGGTTGCGACGGTTTCCATGGTGTAAGCCGGCGTACTGTTTCTGAATATGTTAAAGAATACGAGCGCGTTTACCCGTTCGGCTGGCTGGGACTTATGGTCGACCAACCGCCGGTTTACGACGAACTTATCTACTCGAATTCACCGCGTGGTTTCGCATTATGCTCGCAACGTTCGTTGACACGAAGCCGTTATTATATTCAGGTTCCTCTGACAGATCATGTCGAAGATTGGACAGATGAAGCCTTTTATGATGAATTGCGTCGCCGCATTCCCCAATCTCTTTCGGATAAATTGACAACGGGGCCCAGTCTTGAAAAAAGCATCGCACCGCTTCGCTCGTTTGTAGCCGAACCGTTGCGCTTCGACCGTCTGTTTCTTGCTGGTGACGCCGGCCACATTGTGCCGCCAACCGGCGCCAAGGGGCTCAACCTTGCCGCAAGTGATGTGCGCTATCTTTCCCATGCATTGATCGAATTTTATACCGAAAATTCGACTGCCGGAATCGATCATTATTCACAAAAGGCTTTGGCTCGTATCTGGAAAGCCGAACGTTTTTCCTGGGCGACAACAATGATGTTGCATCGCTTTCCCGATTATAGTGCATTCGACCAGCGTATGCAGCGTACGGAATATGATTATCTTGTCTCTTCGCAATCAGCTCAAACAGTATTTGCAGAAAACTATACTGGTCTCGCATTTTAAAAATCTGACAATCAACGAGCGAATCATAATTTCGGGAGGTATTATGAATAAACTTATCGTCACATTTCTCATTCTTTTCGGATTTTTATTATCCGGTGCGGCGGCCGATACGATCAAAGTCGGCATTATCGGCCCCTTTTCCGGCCCTTATGCGTTGCAAGGGAAAAATTTTAAAGCCGGAATTGATACCTATGTCGCCGACCATGGTTCCAAAATTGGTGGCCACGAAATCCAGTTTGTCTATCGCGATTTGCCGCTTACCGATCCGGCACAATCGAAATCTTTGGCACAGGAATTGATTGTCAAAGAAAAAGTTCAATATATTGGCGGCTTTTTCTTCACACCCAATGCTATGGCAGTGGCACCTTTATTGAAACAGGGCAATGTGCCTTTGGTCATCATGAACGCCGCTACCTCGACGATTATGACACAAAGTCCCTATATTGTGCGCACTTCCTTTACCCAATGGCAGGTCTCTTATCCCCTGGGACAGGTTGCCTTTGACAAAGGAGCGAAAAAAATAACTACAGTGGTGGCCGATTATGGTCCCGGTATCGACGCTGAAACCGCGTTTAAAGAGGCCTACGAAAAAGCCGGTGGAAAAATCGTTCAGTCGCTTCGTGTGCCTCTGACAACAAATGACTTCAGTCCGGTTATGCAACGTATAAAAGATTCAGGAGCAGAAGGTGTTTTTACTTTTTTACCGGCAGGGCCGACAACTTTGAGTTTTATGAAGTCGTATGTCGATAATGGCGTAAAGGCTGCAAATATTCAGTTTTTTGCACCCGGTGATCTCCTGCAGGATGCCGATTTACCGGCTTTAGGAGAAAACGCGCTCGGTACACTTACAACTTTCCATTACACAACATCGCATGATTCCGCAGAAAACCGGACCTTTGTCGAACACGCCAGAAAAGCAATTGGCAAACCCGAAGAACTGAATTTCACAGCGGTCGGCGCTTATGACGCGATACATGTCATTTACAAAATGATTGAAGCGACAAATGGCAAGAAAGACGCGGAAAAAGCTGTTGAAGCAGTCAAAGGAATGAGTTGGATGAGCCCTCGCGGTCCGGTGACTATCGACCCGAAAACCCGCCACATGACACAAAACATCTATTTGCGTGAAGTAACGAAAGCGGAAGACGGAACCTATTATAATAAAGAAATCCGCACCTTTGAGCATCAAGGTGATCCGGGCTTGAAAAACGCCGATTAAACGCGTTTTTGCGGGAGGAACTTATGGAAACTTTAGCGAGCATTGCGATTGACGCTTTTGCCTATGGAACCATTCTTTTTATTATTTCCATCGGGCTTTCTGTCACGCTCGGACTCATGCGCGTGGTGAATCTCGCGCATGGTGCTTTTGCCATGATAGGGGGATACCTTGCCTCTTACGGCGTTACGGAGTTGAGGCTTCATTATTTTGTTGCAATGATCCTTGCAATTGTTCTGACTATTCTCATCGCAATTCCCGCCGAACGGTTTCTCTATCGCAAGATTTATGGCGCACCGGAACTCACACAGGTGTTAATGACAATCGGCATCACTTTTCTTGTCATCGGGGTCACAAATTATGTCGCAGGTCCGACGCTGAAAACCATTCCCTTACCCGATTTTCTAACCGGTTCGGTCGACATCGGTTTTCGCGCATTGCCAAAACAACGTCTGTTTCTGATCGTCATCGGCATGGTTGTTGCGGCAGGCTTATGGTTTCTCATCGAAAAAACCAATTTCGGAATAAAATTACGCGCTGCTGTCGATAATGCCAATATGGCTCAAGCGCTGGGAATTAGAACACAGATCATTTATGCGGTAAGTTTCGCCATTGCTATCGGCCTTGCTGCAATGGGTGGAATCATCGGTTCCGAACTCCTCCCGCTCGATCCCTATTATGCACTGCGTTACATGGTTGTATTTCTGGTAGTTGTTTCCATCGGCGGTGCCGGTTCCATTCCCGGTGCACTTTTTTCCAGCCTGTTGCTCGGTGTCATTGACACGACAGGTCGATATATCGCGCCGGAATTCGGTGAATTCTTCTTTTATTTTGCTGTTATTTTCATTGTTACGCTGTTTCCTCGCGGACTGGCCGGGAGGATGAAATAAATGTCGAATATAAACGTTTTACAAGCAACCCCGAACCGCGACCGTTCTATACTTTCAGCTGTTGGTATTATTGCAATATTTACCGCCGCGGTTTATTTTTTCTTTCCTGATAATCTCGCACTTTTCACACGGATTATCTCTATCGCTTTGCTCGTTCTGTCATTGGATCTGGTAACCGGTTATTGTGGAATAGCCACACTTGGCCACGCTGCACTTTTTGGTGCCGGTGCGTATGCTGCGGGCATCGCTTCGGTGCGCTTTTCCATAACAGATCCGATTTTAATGACAATCGTTGGCCTCTCTGCAGGTGCCATAGCAGGATTTTTTTCCGCATTGATTATCCTTCGAGCGAAAGGTCTGGCGCAATTGGTTCTCTCTATTGCCGTGGTTCATCTCTTTCACGAATTTGCCAACAAAGCATCGTCTTGGACCGGCGGCAGTGATGGTCTTTCGGGGATTACCGTGAGCCCCCTCTTCGGCATGTTCGAGTTCGATTTATGGGGGGTCACAGCATTCTTCTATTCGGCCGCTTTGCTGGTTGTGGTTATCGTTTTGCTTAGCCTCATTGTCCGGTCACCTTTCGGTATGTTGTGTCGCGGCATCAAAGAGGACCCTGTCCGCATCGAAGCAATGGGAGCCTCAGTCCGCTCAAATGAAATGGTAATGTTTATCATCTCCGGCGCCGTTGCCGGTATTGGCGGAGCGTTGAACGCAATTTCTACCGAGGTGGTCGGTTTGGACAGTCTGAGCTTCACAATGTCGGCAGAAGCATTGGTTATGCTTGTTATCGGAGGAACCGGAACACTTTATGGTGCGCTCATAGGTTCGGCTGCTTATCTCTGGTTTGAAAATATTATCTCCGCTATCAATCCGTTTTACTGGATGTCGATTGTCGGAATATTGCTGATTGTTGCCGTGCTTTTTGCACCAAAAGGCCTTTTCGGACTTTTTACCCTGTGGCGCAACCGCATGAGGGGAAGAGAAAAATGAGCAAGATTTTCGAGGTCTCGAACCTGAAGAAGAGTTTTGGCGGTTTGACAGTAACGGATAATGTTTCAATCGGATTGGATAAAGGTGATCGCGTTGCATTGATTGGCCCCAATGGTGCAGGAAAAACAACTTTCGTCAATCTGGTAACCGGTCACCTCAGACCTGATAGTGGCGGCGTTTTTCTCGACAACGAAAATATCACGTCTGTAAATGCAATTTCACGCGTCAGGAAAGGGTTGGTACGAAGTTTCCAGATTACTCGCTTGTTCCGCGATATGACACCGGAAGAACATATAGCGCTTGCATTGTTACAAGTGGAAGGAAAAGCACGCTATATATTTGGCAATTATCGTCGCATGTCCCATATTATGGACGAAATCTATGAAATCCTCTCCACGCTCGGCTTACAAACGCTTGCAAGGATAAAGGTTGCCAATCTGGCCTATGGCCAACAACGCTTGCTTGAAATCGCTTTGGCTTTGGCTTTGCGCCCCAAAGTTTTATTATTGGATGAACCGGCCGCCGGTGTACCACAGAGTGAAACCGGACGCATCGAAGATGCTCTCGCCCGTTTACCGGAAGATCTTTCTGTTCTCATGATCGAACATGACATGGATCTTGTGTTCAGATTTGCAAGCCGCGTCATAGTTCTTGCCGCCGGTGCAGTGATATTTGACGGTTCACCAAAAGATGTTGTCAACAATGCGCGCGTGCGCATTGCCTATTTGGGGAGTTATGCGCAATGACGGCATTGTCGTTGAAAATAGAGCAGCTCGAAGCCGGTTACGGGCAGACAAAAGTCATTGAGAACGTCAGCTTTACGGTGGATAAAGGCTCCCGTCTTGCCATTTTGGGAAGAAACGGAGTTGGTAAAACAACACTATTTGCATCAATCGCGGGTCTGACCCGCTATCTCGGCGGGCGCATCATGTTGGGCGACACCGATGTGACAAGGCTTTCGACCTCGGAAAGAGCTATGGCAGGTCTTGGATATGTCCCGCAGACGCGTGATATTTTTCCAACCCTCACGGTTGAAGAAAATCTCATGACCGGTTTAAAAAAACGTTCTGTATCAGCCATTGAGGAAGCTTACATCATGTTTCCTCGGCTGAAAGAAAGGCGAAAAAATCTCGGCGGGCAACTCTCCGGAGGAGAACAACAAATGCTTTCAACCGCCCGCACTATGTTGGGACAGCCGAAAGTTCTTCTCCTTGACGAGCCGTTGGAAGGTTTGGCACCCGTCATCTGCGAAGAATTGATGCACGCTTTTGCACAAATGGGGAAAACCCATGATATGACAGTGCTACTGGTCGAACAGCGTATTGAACCGGCATTAGAGTTTGCCGAACATGCAATTATTCTTGAACGAGGGAAAATAGCATGGTCCGGCACACCTGTTGAATTATCCGGTCAACATGATGTTATCGAACAATTGCTCGGTGTCGGAAGTTTGCACTAACTCTGTCTGCCTGTGCCGGTTTTGAAAAACAGAGATTATAAGTTTCGGAATACACGTTACGTAAGGTAAGTACGCTTCTCGCCGCAGTAAGAAGAAGCCATTGCATCAAAAGCGTGGGATTGATGAAAAATATTTCCAAAAATCAATATTTCGGCAAAGTATCCACACTCTCACTATAATCATTCGATCAGTGAACGTTTATGATCCCGTTGTTAGGGCGCATATCAGGAAATAAGCAGGCTTACGTAAAATTATATTGCCAGAATGAATCCGGTTTGTCGTTTGCCTCACAAAATGGGGCTGTAACGGTACGATAACAGTCAGATCATTTATCCGGACAATCAATCCCAACGCTCGATCATAACATCATTATAGCTCACCGGCGTGAAGCCGCATTTTTGATAAAGCTGCAAAGCTCGTGGGCTATCCAATGTATTGGTTTGAATGATGACTTTATCCGGATTTGTTTCCCACACGGAATGCAAAATTTCATTAAAAAAGAAATAGGATAATCCCCTACCCTGATAATCCGGAACAAGACCAAAATAGACAATTTCGGCCGACTTCGGCAATTCTTTCAGATTTGTTTCTGCAAATCCCGCCGGACAACCATCGACATAAAGAATCTGTATAACGGTGTTTTCCGACTGTATGAGGTCGCGCAACGCATCATCGGTCATCTTCCGGCGCACATTCCAGTGATGCGCCTTGCCAATCTGCTCATAGAGATAACGGTAAAAATGAACAGGCATATGATGGGCACGCATTATCGCAATTTGCATATTGAGCGGTGACGGCACGGTTATGTTCGGTCGCTCGTACATTTCCAGATGTGTGACGCGCGCATTGAGAAAATGTGGCATATTATTTATCCCCATTATTGCCTGTAACAACCGGCGTATCTTTTTTAGACCCCCATTCACTCCATGACCCATCATAAAGCCTTACATTATGGTTACCCAGTGATTCAAGCGCCAAGGCAAGCACAGCTGCCGTAACGCCGGAACCGCACGTCGTTACAACCGGAGCGGCAACATTGATGCCTGCATCCTTGAAAATTGTTTTAATTTTACTCAAGTCTTTGAAGTTGCCATCTTTGGATAATGTCGCAAAAGGAATATTGTGCGCACCCGGCATATGCCCCGAGCGCATTCCCGGCCGTGGTTCGGCTTCTTCACCCAAAAAACGTTTATGATTACGCGCATCGGCTATCTGCGTGGTTTTACCATCAACGAGTTCACGCATTTCGTCGATAAGTACAACTTTTTCAGCGTCAAAGTTGACTTTGAATAATGTTTTCCTGATTTTCGTCGGCTCGCTCGTAACCGGATAATGTTTTTCTTTCCAGCCTGCAAAACCGCCATCAAGAACATAGACGTTGTTTGCCCCCATGACACGAAACATCCACCATGCGCGTGGTGCCGAAAAAAAGCCGATACTATCATAAATCACAATCGTATCGTCTGCATTAACCCCCATATCACTTGCAAATTGTGCAAATTTGTCAGGGCTCGGAAGCGTATGGGGAAGACCTGAAGTCTCGTCACAAACCTTGTCATGATCGAAAAATACAGCGCCCGGTATATGCGCCTTTTCATATTCTTCACGTCCATTCCGTTTTGCCGCCGGCAAATACCATGAAGCATCAAGAATTGAAAGTTTGGAATCACCAAGACGCGCTTTCAACCAATCGTCCGAGACAATAAATTCACTCTGTTCTTTCATCACAAATCACGGCCCTCTTGCTATCCGGAACCTTATACCGATGTTGACCGGTTTCAAAAATTGTCAAAAATATACTAGACAAGTTATGAAGCGATGCAAGGCCCATAGCGATCAAATCAGATAATATGAAGAACAATTGCCTCCGTTTTTCTCCATGAGCGTTGGAACAAATTGCCCAAGCCGCGTTAAGAAAATTCAATGCCGTTTTCTAAAATTTTATTGGAAGAACGATATTTATTTTATCTTCGTCGCAAACAGTTTTCCTTATATGACGGCTGAAGACTTTACCCGCACGACTTTTCTTGTCTTAAAGAACCAAAAGCCCGAAAGACGCTATATTCTTTCGGGCTTAAATCATAATTTCAATTTTTAAAAAAACGCATCAAAACCGGTTTTATTGTCCTCCTATGGGCATACCGATCAATAGCAATTTTCAAAAAATTCAAGCTGCACGCCTTACCGATTTCCTTAATCTAACCGGCTTTTTACGGTTGTTCGACTTTTTTCTTTTGGGGTTTGCCGGTCTATCGCTACGTGCATCAAGTTTTTCGCTATTTCTCCTGCTGCCGTTTCCTTTCCAACTTTTATTGGAAACACGATAACCGTCTTCCTTTGTAGCGCTTTCGCTATGAGATGCGTTATGAGGTGCATCCTTCCGTGAACCCTGTTTATGATCTGTGGCCTTTGAAAAAACACGTTTGAGGCGATGAGCCTTGTTCTTTTCCCGCCCACTGTTATGACTATCGTCACCAGCTTGTTGTTCACTACCCTCACGATCACTATGCGGTTTTTCCGGCAAAGGACCAAACTGCGGCGGAACATCTTCGCGTGGCAATTTCATACGGATAACGCGTTCAACAGCTTTCAACCGCGCGCTCTCGATACTTTCGTCATAAAGTGTAATGGCTTCACCATGAGCGCCATTACGCCCCGTGCGCCCTATTCTATGCACATAGCTTTCAGCTTCGTCAGGAAGCTCGTAATTGATAACGTGGCTTATACCCGGAACATCAATGCCTCGCGCTGCAATATCGGTAGCGACAAGAACGCGAACAGTTCCATCCCGAAAGCCTTTTAACGCTTTTTGCCGAGCATTTTGTGATTTGTTGCCATGAATTGCCGCAACTGAATAGCCGGTTTTAGCAAGATTTCTCGTTACGGCATCAGCCCCATGCTTTGTACGCGTGAAGACAATAACCGAACTTAATGCCGGATTGGTCAGAAGTTTGTTAAGGACATCTTTTTTGTCACGCCGGTCGACTTTATGCAACACCTGATTGATTTCGGCAGCCGTCGTTCCTTGTTTGGCAACCTCAACATGGACGGGGTCACGAAGAAGCGTCTCGGCAAGCTTTTCAATCTCGTTCGGCATGGTAGCGGAAAACAGTGCCGTCTGACGGTCTTTGGCAACAAGTTTTGCGATCTGGCGAACGTCCTTGATAAATCCCATATCAAGCATACGGTCGGCTTCATCAAGAATAAGAAAGTCCGTCTTTGACAGATCAACACTCTTTTCATGGACCAAATCCATGAGCCTTCCGGGCGTTGCAATGAGAACGTCAACACCTTGCGCCATTCTTTTGATTTGTGAATTTCTGGAAACGCCACCAAGAATAAGAGCTGTCGACAGATGAGTACCTTTCGAGACCATATGGATAGCCTCTTCAATCTGCACAGCGAGTTCGCGCGTAGGAGCCAGAATTAGAGCACGAGCCGTTCTCGGGCGGCGCTTGTCGCCCATTGAAAGGATTTTCGTCAAGACCGGAAGACCGAAAGCCAGTGTCTTGCCCGAGCCTGTCTGTGCAATGCCTAGCAGGTCACAATCTGCAAGCATGGAAGGAATAGCTTCTTCCTGTATCGGTTTCGGGTCAGTCATACCGGCTTTCAGCAAATTTTTAGCAAGAACCGGTGATACCCCCAATGCCTCGAAGGCATTCGAATTTTGTGTTTTCAAAATATAATCTTTCCCTGCCGCGTTTTCTTGGGCAGGCCATTTAGAATCCTTGCCTTCCGCGCAACCGGAAGTCAGGAACAGTCAAAAAATAAGGACGAAACGCTTGAGGATAAACCTTGAAGCGACTTGCGCGACCAATGAACACCTCAACCGAGGTGAATGATGCTACGAAGTCTCTTAAATAGAAAGTTGGCAATCCAACCCAAGCATCACAAGGCGTCTTATCGTTCAAAGCGACCGAAAAAGCAACCGGTTTCATCAATAATAAATTTTTTCATAAAAACGCGAGTTGGTTGAATTGAATTTCACACCACTCACGTTCCAATTTGGATCATTTACCCGCACACATGGGACTAGTCACATATGTGATCTTCATATTGGCGCTGGTAGTTATTCTCATGAACGATAAAATTGATTGTCGCGCGACCGCAGAGGAAGTCACACGTTCTTGCCACTAAGAAATTAAACACTTCCCGACGTCAAATCTTCACACAGGAAGAAAACCGGCCAAACAATATCCGGAGAAAGCTGTTTTGTCGCTTTACCGATTTCAACATCTGACAGAAAAAGGCCCCGAGAGGAAAAAACATTCACGCAACGTCACGAAAGCATTCAAGCGTCTGCATTCAAGCGTCGTTTATCGACCAGCTTATTTCCGTGTAATTGTTTCCTGGGGGATATTCACATCCTGAAAATCCGGATAAATCTCCAGAAATACAGGATTTTGAACTGTTCTCTGCCCGCCATAAATCAGGTGCCATTTGGTGTTATCAAGAATTGCCAATGTCGGATATTGAGCAATTGTTTCCTTCGTCTCGATCCGCGTTGGAACGAGTGCATAAGGAACCCCCTTTGAAGTTTGGCGATATTCTATCTTATCGCCATCAAGGTGATAGGCGTTAGCAGGAAGACTTGCGAACTGGCTATCCAGTTGTTTTACGAAACTTTGCTTCAGCGTTGCTTCATCAGTCTTCAGCCTGAGCGCCATTTCTTTGAAAAGGCGCTCGGGCATATTGTTTGCAATGAAGGTCACATCTTTTCTTTGTGCTGCATTATTAATTTCCGCAACAAGGCCGTTAAGTTCCGCCTTCTGGATAGAATCCGGTTCGGCAGCACTTGCTGATTCCGCGCCTGATAAGAAAATTGTCAGGCCGAAAATAAGTGACGAAAGAAACTTCATTGAAAACACCTTTTATTCAATATAACTGTTTGGTTTTTTTTAAATAATATAATCAAACAATACTCTGTCATTGGTGATATCACGATAAGCCCAGCCAAGTTCTTTGAATTTGGTTTCAAGAACCGCGAAATTCTCGAACCGCTTTGTTTCGATAGCGATAAGAACGGAACCGAAGTTACGCGCCGATTTCTTCAAATACTCGAAGCGCGCAACATCATCATCCGGCCCTAATTGGTCGAGGAAGCCGCGCAATGCACCGGGGCGTTGCGGAAAACGGAAAATAAAATATTTTTTTAAGCCCTGATAGCGCAATGCGCGTTCTTTAACTTCCGGCAAACGTTCAAAATCGAAGTTGCCGCCAGAAATAATAAGAAGAACTTTTTTACCCTTCAAATCCTGAGGAGAAATGCTCTTCAATGCGTCAATCGAAAGGCCACCGGCCGGTTCAAGAACGATGCCTTCGACGTTCAGCATTTCAACCATTGTTGCGCTCAAACGATTTTCCGGAACAATCGAAACATCGAAAGGCGAAAAACCTTTCAGCATCTTGAAATTCAATTCACCAATCTGCGCAACGGCAGCGCCGTCAACAAATGTATCGACATCTTCCAGTTTGACGCGTTTACCTTCTTTCAGACTGGTATAGAGACTGGCGGCACCTTCCGGTTCGGCAAAGTGGATGTGGGTTTTTGTCCAACCGCTTTCACGAATAAAATGGCTGATGCCTGCAGCAAGACCGCCACCGCCAACCGGAATTATGACCAAATCCGGCTTTTCGTCGCCAACGAGTTCCTTCCACTGTTCAGCGGCTTCATACATAACAGTCGCTTGTCCGGTCACAATCCGCATATCGTCGAAAGGCGGTGCCATGACCCCGCCTCCATCGGCAACAAACGCTTTGGCAGCCGCATAACATTCGTCGAATGTGTCACCGATCATACGAATTTCAATATATTTGCCACCGAATGTACGTGTCTTGTCGATCTTTTGCTGCGGCGTTGTTACCGGCATAAAGATGACGCCCTTACGTTTAAAATGATGGCAAGCAAAAGCCAAACCTTGGGCGTGATTACCGGCTGAAGCACAAACAAAAGCAGCCTCGGGCGAAACCTTATCGAGCATCTGCGAAATGAAATTGAAAGCACCACGAATTTTATAGGAGCGAACCGGAGTCAGATCTTCACGCTTGAGGTAAATTTCTGCACCATACTTGTGACTTAGATATTCATTCCGCTGAAGCGGGGTCTCATCAAAAAGACTGCGCAAAGCTTTGGCAGCTTTTGCCACGTCTTGAACAAACTCACTCATGATATAAAATGCTTTCTATTTCATAAAATTCGAGATGGCCTTTTTCACAAAGCCGACTTTGGCAGATTAGAACAAACAGGATTATATTCAACAAAAATTCGCATTAAAAAGCATCAGAGGCACAAAAAATACTGCTTCCAAATCAATCGGGTTGAAGCCACTCTTCATGTTGATTGACAATAGAATTGCTCATAAATTGTGTTCGTACGAAAAAGAGAATTATTGACAACGACAGATCGAGAATTCGTCACCTGATTTTCTTATCAATGTCAATAAAATTTTTTTAAAATTCAATGTCAATATAGGTCCTTCGATAGCATTAATATTATAAAAACGCGTGTATTATATCAAAGAGATATTTTACGTTTTACATATTCTGTCCAAAAATATAGCTCATACAAATTGAAATAATATTTCTTAACCACTGACTAGCTTTTGTAAAATACGCCTTAATAGTATAAAAAAAATTGCAAAGTCCTTTAAACGAGCAATATACAGGCCTCTCAGGTGATAGAATTTCGGCGCCATAGAATTTTATCGGAAAATTCGGCAATATCATAACAGCGAGGTTATCTGGCTAGCGGTTGCCTTTTATTTTTTACAGATGTCGTGGCTTTTTACAAATGTTGTGGCTATCAGGAGCACGACGTTTTTAATCGAAATTTTGGCTTTTCTTTTTGTTCTTCGTTCCCTATAAGGACAGGTGCTGCGGACGTGGCGAAATTGGTATACGCTAGGGACTTAAAATCCCTCGATCTTTAGATCATGCGGGTTCAAGTCCCGCCGTCCGCACCACTTATTACTCCCTTTCACGCAGTTTCGGGTTATTGCATCAAGATGATGGTTCATCAGGCGTAACGTTCATATGCATTCTCGGAAATTTAAATTTTTCCGGTAGTGATTATCCATGAGCTTGATTTTGGAGATTTCATTTTAGTGGCTAATCAGCGAAAAATCGGGATCGGACCTTTTCTTAAAATCAGACCTTTCCAAAAAAAACGAAAGCATTTACCGCTTCAATAGAATTTAAAAACAAAATAGTTCCAGGCAACGCGCCTTTCATGCCAGACGATATATCTTTAAGGACTCTCTCATCAACACGTTTATCTTGACAGACAAGCGTGATACCACACTTGGCTGTGAGCCCTTTCCGTTCCGTTATGCATTGAACATGATCAGGTAAAACACGTCATGCAATAGAAAACAACCGGTTTTGGAGACAACGACTCTATCGTCTGCAAAAACCGCGTGACGTTCATCATGATATTGATATTGCCAATATAGCCGGCCGCTTATTTGAAGCTTGCCCGACTTCCGTTGATTTCAATCGTATCTGTCGCCTTGATTGCGAACCGGTCACCATTCGGAAAAGTCACAAAACATCCTTTGGGGCAGATATCGACTGTCTGATCGGCCTTCAAAGAAACGTCGCGGCGGGAACTGCCTTCGGCAACCACGAGAGACTGTGTCTTTTGATCGGTATTTTTTATCGTTGCGGCGAATCCTTCTTGAGAGCCAAGACATAGCAAAGCAACGATGACAAAAAACCATTTTTTCATATCAGGTAATTCCCTCGTCAGAGAAACGCTTGTAGGCCTGGAAGCGAACCTTGTTTGTAACGGCAATTGTTGATGTGATATCGGGCACGTAAATTGCCAGTGTAAAATTGAAATTGTTGCTGTCGAAACTTGAAAAGCTGACCCACGGGCTAGGATTTTTTAGAACGCCCTCAGTGTTATTAGCCGTTTCCATCAACACATCGACAATATGTTCAGGATCAGACATAGCCGGAACAGTAAAAGTGACGTCGACACGACCGATTTTATTGCGGTGTGTCCAGTTGCCGACGTTATTGTTGATGAGGCTCGAATTCGGCACGATGATTGTTTGCCGTTTCAACGTCTCGACTTCTGTTGCACGCACGCTGATACGTTTGACAATTCCGACGATTGTTCCTGTCTCGACATAATCGCCAACCTTGAACGGACGTTCAGCAAGCAGAATAAGACCGGAGACAAAATTCTGGACGATATTTTGAAGACCAAAGCCGATACCAAGTGAAAGGCCACCGGCAATCAGTGCCAGACTACTCAAATTGAAACCTGCCGCCGATAGCCCGATCAGCGCGGAAAGTGCAATACCCCCATAACCGACAACTGTGCGAATTGAATTCCTTACACCTGAATCTACTTTTCCGCGCGCGAGAACCGTTCCGTCAAGCCAGCCGATAAACCAGCGGATCAGGAACCAGCTGATCAGGAAAAATATAATGCCGATTGAAATACCAACGAGCGATATCGAAACATTTCCGATCTCGAAGCCGGTCATTATGTGAATAAAAGCAGAGAAAATATCGGCAGCCGAAAAGCCGAGCTGCATAATGATCGGAGGAACGCAAACAACAATCACAACGATGTTGAGAAGGATACCGGCAACCAGTCCAAGTTGATCCATTGTACTGTCATCAATATTGAACCGTTGTACCAGACGGCGCCCGATAAAAGTTTTAGCAAATGCCCCTTCCGCCGCCGTTGTACGTGCTGTTTGAATGCCCAGATACATTAAAACGAGAAAAGCACCACTCACCACGATCTGTTGGGAAATGAACCGTGCCATACCGACGTAACCTGCAAGAGCCGTCAAAATAGGTAATAGCCCGACCACAATAAGCGGAATGCGGATGTAAAGCGGCCACGATGTAACCTTCTTGTCATCTTCGGTGCTGGTTCTTGCGCGCACAAACGAAATGGCAAGAATGATAATACCAACAAGGATAACGGAAATAAAACTCTTGGCAATTGCAAGCGAAAGAGGTGCCGATACCGCCCGATAGACAGCATTCAGGAAATAATCGAGCCCCATCACCAAAGCCAATAATGTCAATAGCACAATCAGCAAACGAGCAGGCCGCGGAGCAATTCTCATCAACCGCAATTCCGGCAGCTTTGGCGAGAGAATGACAAACGACATGCGGGCAATGAAAAATACCAGCATGACAACATCGGCAGCAGAGCGGAAAACGGGATCAAGATTTGTCCAACTTATTCCGAGATAATTGAAAAATATCAGAACAAGGATCACAAAAACCGCGCATATCATCGTCGGGACAAGCGTCGCAACGAATGCAAACGACAAACGCTTCAAATAGGAAGCATCTTCATCTTCTTTCGTTGCCTCGTGTTTCACACGACCAATCAGTTTATGCGTTGAAATCGCCAGAATACACGCGACAAAAAACGGAATCAAAATGCTAGCACATAGGGCTAACAGCTTGAATTGATAGACAAATTGCCACCAGGAAAAAATTAAAGAGAAAAAGTCCGCGCCCGCATCTTTTGCAGATTGGGCAATTTGAGTACCCAAAGGTGACGAGAACTCGACCCTGTGGGTCAAAGTTCTTGCAAAGAGTTCACGTGACTGGGCAATTGTTCTTTCAACCAAACGATTGGAATCAATCGAACAGTCTTCCAATTGACCAACCAGAGTATTGATTTTAACTTTGAGCTGGCGAAGATTGTTTCTTTCGTCGGTTACAGTTTTAGCTTCCTGCACGCCCTCTTGCGGTTCACCCAATTGGTCGAGACGCAGGTTAATGTCATTCAAGGGCGAGCGAAACAGAAGCGCTGTCCCTATAATCTTGCCATTTATATCCTGCGCTTTATTGCGGATATCGGTTAAAGCTGAATCGTCATCCTGTTCGGAATCGTAATTCTTCAAAAGCTCTTTCAGCTGGTCTTTATAACCATTCACAACCGCCTGTTGTTGTTTCACAAGATCAGACGGACTTAAAACCGAATTATCGGCTGTAGCAGGTGTTTGCGCATCTGCCGCATCGCTCATAGCCGCAAAAACCGGCAATGCAGCCACCGACAAGCCACACACCAGAGCGTAAACAAAACAGCATTTGCGAATGAAATTTTTAAAGTTCAACGAACTGACCACTCTTATAAAGATTACGAATCGCGCATATAGGTTTTAAAAATAAAAAAGCAATTTGTAGAGAGACCGAGAAGGACTCAACTGCTATTTTTTCTTTTCCTACATGATTTTTGCAAAACTATGACAACTCATAAGTTTTGTTGCCAAGGTTCGTTAAATTTAGCCTTCCCAATTTGGATTTGCCAACAAAATTATTTCCAGTTTCATCAATATCTACCAATCCCTCTTGCATCTAAAATTTACTGACGTTTTGGCAACATAGAAAAGTGAATTTCTTATTCTGAAAGCGGCTTCATTATAAAAATGCCACTTTATTCAAAAGCACTGCGATCGCATGTAGAATAGCTTTTACGCTTCAAATCCACGATCACCTTTGCCAAGGTTCAAAAACGCCGTCAAAATGCGGTCCATCACAAATAAAAATATTTAGTAAATTCAGTTCATTGAATGACAATCCGGAATCATTTTCTGAATTCTCGGATGAGTTTTGAGTGCATTTTTCACCCAAAATATTCTTTGGTCACAAATTCAAGCTTTAAATCCTGGTATAATTTCGAAAATAAACCGTTCCACCGGAAACAACGTCATATTTTTCAATGGGTTATTTACGACGTTTGAATCAATAAACGAATGGAGCACAACTGAAAAAAATATCGATTTCACCTCATTATAGTTTTAGAGAGATATAAGCTGGCGCACAAGCTGCAACCTGAACGTGACGATATGCGTTTCCGGCGATATAGTGCTTTATCGCACATAAGAAGAAGCTAAGCCATTTCGTTAAATCATATTTCAATTCCGAATTTCTGCAATGTCCATGCTTTCCCCAAATGACGCAACAAAAGCCCAATCATCAAGCTTTCTCTAAGCGCTTCATGCACGAAAATTTTGCTTGCCCCGTTTTATAAAAGCAAGCTGCATTTAGCCGATAAAACCATATCGTCCTGAAATAAATTATCGTAAATCCAACTATAAAATTATTTTAGAAAAACAAAACAGTTAAAGAACCGGTCGTCAATTCAAGTTCCAATTCAGTGAGCCACTGACATCAAAATGAGCAGTATTCGCCGAAATGAGACATCCGTGTCGGAAATTGATGGCAAATAAATGGTAGATAGAATTTTCCTTACACGATAATACGTGTTATCAGCCTCAATGTTAAAAAATTGAAAAAGATGGTTCTTCTCTGCACCAAATCGTAATATAGAACGTGTTTTTCAGGTGCCAATTATTGGATGGATTTTATGCGAACACCACGCTGGCTAACAACTTTATATTTTGTCATTCTTCTATTGGGGATTCTGGTTGCATTACCAAATCTGCTCACTGAAAAACAGCTTGAATATTTGCCATCATTCATGCGTCAGACAAAAGTTGTTCTGGGGCTTGACCTGAGAGGTGGTTCTTCCCTCGTTCTTGAAGTCGACGCAAAATCGCTCAAACGTGACCAATTGAGAACAGCTCTTGATAATGTTCGTGGCAAACTTCGTGAAAAACAAATCCAATCGACAAGCGTGCGTATGATCGGTGATTCGATTGTCGCCGTTATTCCCGATGCAGGGCAGCGCCAAACCGCACTGACAGCCTTGAGAGAGTTGGCGACTCCAATTTCTGCCGGCGCTTTTCGTGCTTCCGATTCCGATATCGATGTCGCCGAGCAGAACGACGCTATCCGTGTTTCGCTCACCGATGCAGGCATCAAATATCGTGTCAACAACGCGGTTGACCAAAGTCTGGAAATCATCCGCCGGCGCGTCGATCAGGTAGGTGTTGCCGAGCCGAGTATTCAAAAAGTAGGTCTTGATCGTATCGAAGTTCAATTACCGGGGTTACAGGATCCGAAGCAATTGCGCGATCTTTTGGGAACGACGGCAAAAATGACATTTCACCTCGTTCCAACCAATATTGACATGAACAACCCGCCCGCCGGCGTTTCGATATTGCCTGGCTACACCGACGAAAACCAACGTTTTCCTATTTACGATCAAGTCTCGCTTGATGGCAGTGTGTTAACCGATGCATCGGCCGGTTTTGACCCGCAAATACCAGGAAAATCACTGATATCTTTCAAACTCAATACCATCGGTGCCAAGGCCTTTGCCGAAATTACACGCCAGAATATAGGAAAGCCGTTTGCTATCGTACTTGATAATAAAGTATTGACTGCCCCAACCATTCAAGGTGTCATTCCCGGTGGCAGCGGACAGATTACCGGTAACTTCACACCGAAAGAAGCTTCCACTCTTGCTGCCTTGTTACGTGCAGGTGCGTTGCCTGCACCTTTAACGGTAATTGAAGAGCGTACTGTCGGGCCTGATCTCGGAGCTGATGCCATCAGGATGGGGCTTTACACAGGTATTGCCGGATTTGTTCTCGTCGCGCTCTTTATCTTCCTCCTTTACGGCCTTTGGGGCATTATTGCCGACATAGCGCTTGCTCTTCATACTGTGCTGACATTTGCAGCGTTAAGCCTTATTGGTGCAACACTTACTCTTCCAGGAATTGCCGGTATCATTCTCGGCATCGGCATTGCAGTTGATGCCAATATTCTTATCAATGAACGTATTCGCGAGGAAAGTGAAAAAGGCATGGGGGCAATGGCGGCACTTGACCGTGGCTTCAAACATGCTTTTTCCACCATTATCGATGCGAATGTGACAGCCGCCATTGCCACCGTCTTGCTATTGTGGTTCGGCACCGGCCAGATACGCGGTTTTGCGGTTACAATGCTTCTTGGTATTGTAATTTCGCTCTTTACCGACGTAACGATCGTTCGCATCATTATGTCGTGGGTGGTACGTGAATGGAAAATTACAAAATTGCACATCCATTCATTTTTCAAATTTATCCCGCAACACACCAATTTCCATTTTATGAATGCCCGCTTCATCGGCATCGGTGTTTCCATTTTCCTGTCAATCGCGTCAATCGTTCTGTTCTTCAAGCCCGGCCTTAATTTCGGCATTGATTTTATGGGGGGCAGCCAGATGGCGATTACGACCAAAGCACCTGCCGATCTTGCAACATTGCGTTCCACACTCGGGCAATTGGGGCTTGGTGAAATTGCTTTGCAAAATGTTTCCAACCAGAACACCGTGCTCATCAGGGTTCAACAGCAGGATGGCGGTGAAGCCCAGCAAACCGCAGCCATTGAAAAGTTGAAGACCTCTGTCAAAACAATCTATCCGGATGTCACTTTCGACCAGATAGAAGTTGTCGGGCCGAAAGTCTCGGGCGAACTTGCAACAGCAGGTTTTACCGCTGTCGTTCTCGCAGCAATTGCCATGATGTTTTATATCTGGTGGCGGTTTGAATGGTTCTTTGCTGTTGGTGCGATTGTTACCATTGTCCTTGATACAACGAAAATGGTCGGCTTTTTCGCGCTGTTCCAGCTTGATTTCAATTTGACAGCGATTGCGGCGCTGCTCACAATTGTCGGCTACTCGGTCAATGATAAAGTCGTAGTTTACGACCGTATGCGTGAAAATATGCGACTTTATAAAAAGATGGCTTTGCGGCAATTGGTCGATATGTCAATCAATCAAGTGCTTATCCGTTGTATATTTACTTCGACAACAACTGTTCTGGCCATGTTGCCAATGGCGATCTGGGGCGGTAGTGCGGTTCACAATTTTGCGGTTCCGATGGTTGTCGGCGTTGTCATTGCAACATCGTCATCCATCTTCATTGCAGCACCGATCCTGCTTTTCTTGGGCAACTGGTGGCATCACCACCATGAAGGACGCGATCTTATCGAAGATAAGCCGCATGTAAATCCGGAGAAAGCATAATAAAAAATTTTGAAAAGCCGGTATGAACAGGTTTCTTCATACCGGCTTTTTTATAATCAAAATAATTCCCTTATGTCATAAGCTTAACACAAATCGTGTCTATAGCCACTACATATCAGAATAACAGAACTTGAAAGTCAGGGAGGGAATATCAGCCACAGATGATACAGGACACACCATTGGTGACAACAATTGTTGTGGGACTCTGTCTTGCATTCCTGTTTGGTGTTCTCGCCAATCGTTTACGAATCTCGCCACTGGTTGGCTATCTTCTGGCCGGTGTCATTGTCGGCCCTCACACCGGTGGCTTTCGTGTTGATTCACATTTGATCAATCAGCTTGCCGAAATCGGCATCATTCTGTTAATGTTCGGCGTCGGGCTACATTTTTCTGTCAAAGATCTTCTATCGGTCAAGGCAATAGCCATTCCCGGTGCCATTGTGCAAATGGCGGTTGCCACATTGTTGGGTCTTTGCTTCGGTCTTTTCATGGGGTGGGGCTTTGGCGGTGGCGTCGTCTTCGGATTAGCGCTTTCTACAGCAAGTACCGTTGTGCTCTTACGCTCTCTTCAGGAGCGTAATCTGATTGAAACAGAACGCGGGCGTATTGCCGTCGGATGGCTTATTGTCGAGGATCTGGCAATGGTTCTCGCCTTGGTGCTTATCCCCGCCCTATCAACTTCGTTAGGTGGAAACGTTGCGGGCGAAGCCGACCCGCTGGCGCAATGGTTGCAATTGGGGCTCTTCGGAACAATTCTTTTGACAATTGCCAAAGTCGTTCTGTTTATCATTATCACTTTTGTCATCGGGCGCCGTGTTATCCCGTGGTTTTTGAAAATTTCTGCGCAATCCGGTTCCAGAGAGCTTTTCCGCTTGAGCGTTCTGGCAATTGCTTTAGGCGTTGCGTTTTTTTCTGCGCATCTCTTCGGCGTTTCTATTGCTCTTGGTGCGTTTTTCGCCGGAATGATTATGAGCAGCTCCGAGCTTAGCCAGAGAGCAACAGAAGAAACCCTGCCCCTACGTGATGCTTTTGCAGTTCTGTTTTTCGTTTCGGTCGGAATGCTTTTCGATCCATCAAAATTGGTTACTGCGTTTTTCCCCCTTCTGGTTACGCTCATCATCATTATCGGTGGCAAATCTCTTGCAGCTTATGCCATTGTCCGTCTTTTCCACCGGCCATATGCAACAGCGCTGACAATCGGAGCGGGTCTTGCGCAAATAGGCGAGTTTTCCTTTATTCTTGCAGGTCTTGGAACTGCATTGGGAATTATCAATGACGAAGCACGTGACCTTATTGTTGGCGGCGCAATCCTATCCATTCTTTTAAACCCGCTCGTCTCTATCGTTGCCGATAAAATCCGCTCTCGTCTCGAGACAAAAAACGGCGAAAATACGGTTCTTGATATTGGCGGGGACGATGAAAACGGGTTGGTCAAAACGGTAAAAACGAACCATATAATTCTTGTGGGCTTCGGCGACATCGGTGAAAGGATTGCCGTTTCTCTTCAAAATTTGGAAACGCCTTTCGTTATTATCGACAATAATGCCGAGGCCATAAAAAATGCCAAGGAACAGAAAAACGAAGCAATTCTCGGCAATGCCGCCAATGCGGAAGTGCTTGAAGCCGGCAATTTGAGCACGGCACGACAACTTGTCATTTCAACGAAAAGTGCAATTGATGCGGCAAAGATTGTTTCCGAAACCCGCAAATCAAATGCCAAAATAGACATCATCGCCCATGCTGTAACGGACATGGAAACGGCCTATTTAAAAGATATGGGTGCGAATACCATAGTGACGGATGACGAAGAAATCGCTAAAGGTATGTTAAAACATTTGCGCTATTGCGATGGGGACACAAATGTGCCTTCTAAAGACCGGACATCGCCAGATATGGTGAAAAAGCCGGAAAATACGAGTGGAAACGCATGAAACTGAAGAAATATATTTGGCCGCTTATCGGCGTCATCGCAATGGTGGTTTCCATCTATATTCTCTACCATAAATTATCAGCGATTTCCTTTGCCGATATCACGAACCGCCTTGGCGCACTCAGCCCGCATCACTGGGTTCTCGCCGGTTTTTTTGCGCTGCTCGCTTATGCGGCTCTTGCCGGCTACGACCGCATAGCATTGCAACATTTGGGAAAGAAAATACCGCTCCACTATATCGCCATTTGTTCATTCACCACTTACGCGCTTTCCCATAATATCGGCGCATCGGTTTTTTCTGGCGCGGTTGTACGTTATCGCGCTTACAGCAAAAAAGGCTTGACAGGCGTTGAAATAGCCGTGCTCGTGGCTTTTTGTTCTTTCACTTTTGCTCTTGGGACAATTCTTCTTTCCGGCCTTGTACTGGTTATCCGCCCCGATCTGGTAACACTCGTCCATGAAGGAATTCCCTCGTGGCTCGCCATTACAATCGGCGTAGGCATGCTGACATTTGTCGGGCTTTATATTTTAGGCAGCCTGTTGCAGTTGCGCCCTTTAAAAATTGGCAAATCGTTCCAGATTTCTTATCCCCATTTCAGCATTGTCGTTCAACAATTAATCATCGGACCACTCGAATTGATCGGTGCTGCAGGCGTTATCTACGCGACTTTGCCTGATGTCGGAAACCCCGGTTTTATCGTCGTACTGGGCGTCTTTCTAGCATCCTTTACAGTCACACTTTTATCTAACGCACCCGCTGGCGGCGTCGGCGTATTGGAAGCCCTGTTTATGGCCGGCATGCCGAATATGAATCCGGCCGATGTTATTTCGGCTTTGATTGTATTCCGGCTGCTTTATCTCATCACTCCGCTTGTTATTTCGCTGTTCTTCGTTGCTGCATTCGAAATCAGTCAATATCGGCAGCGCAATTCCAATATCGAAAACAACTCGTCAAAAAGCTGAGAAGCTAAGCAGCAAAAAAGGCGAATTACATAGGCTGAAAAGAGGATAGTTCAGGCCTTCTTCCGATATCGTTCGATTTCCACTCCAACGGCAGCTGGGCCGAGTTCTAGCTTGTCTACACGCACAATCACCCTTTGAACCCTTGGATAAGCAAGAATGAGTGCGGCAATGCGTTCAGCCAATGTTTCAACCAGTTCGACATGTCCGAGGGAAACAAGATTCTTGATGCCATCAAGAATAAGATCATATGAAAAGATATGTCGCATATCTTCGGGATTTGAAGACAAGCGTTCAACATCGGCCTTGATGTTGAAACGGACTTTTTGTTTATGCCCATATTCTCGTTTATAGGCACCAATTTCCATTGGAAGGATAAAATCCTCGATGATGATACGGTCGGTTCCAAGTCCGGTATCGACATCGCTTTGTTCCTGCCCGCTGTCAAATGGCAAAAGTGCGCGCATTAATGAATTGGTTTCATCATCACCAAATTGGCCGGACTTGATAGGATGCCTGACGACAAATCCCAACCAGTCGGGGGAATACGGCAAAAGACGCGGTATATCGGGCGCTTCGATCATTCCAAGAACGCCGGCTTCCAGATTGGACGCTCGTGATTTTTCCATGAACTGGCCGATATTTTCGATTTTCATCTGGCTTAGAATGGTCTGCTCCATATCTCGCGGCTGAAGCAAAATACCGGCAAACCCCAATGCGCTAATAATCGGAATCAATGAATTGTTTGGTGAATCTCCCGCTTCCATCGACGCTACCAGAGGAAAACCGCTACATTGAGTGACCAGTGTTTTATGAAATGCAGGAAGTTTGTCGGGAGAAGCTGAAACAACAATCCGGTTTGCTCCGCATTTTTCCATAACCTTGACGGTCACCAGATGTGGATTTGAAGTTTTTACCCAGATTTGCGGAAAATAGTCGGGCATGTTCCTAAGGGTCGAACAAAGCTTTTGTATTTTTTGCAATGTGCCCGACAGCAAAACAATATCGGCGCGAACGCTAAAAGCAATCCGCGCGTCATTCTGATCTTCAAGTGCGACTAAAAACTTAGTCATCACATTTTCCGATATTCATGTCCGATTAGAATTTGGGGCGGATGTTTTTCAAAGCATTATTCATTTTGAATAGCTCGTCTAACACTGCTTGCGCGCCGCCTTCTATCGCTGCATTCGGCAGGAAATAACCGTTTTCATCAAGATATTGGGTATATTGCGGAATTGGTAGTGTTTCCAGAATTGGAACCATTCTTACGGCATTGACCATCAAACGGGCTGTTTCCACGGCTCTAAGCCCACCCGAAATACCACCATAGCTCAGAAACGAAACCGCTTTATAGCTCCATTCATTGGCAAGATAGGTAACCGCATTGACAAAAGATGAAGGCGGCAAATGATCATATTCAGGAATGACAAAAATGTAGCAATCACCTTTTGCAATCAATTTGCTCCATTCTTTCGTATGGGCGTGTTCGTATTGATGGAGACGAGGATGTTTCGGTTCGTCAAATAATGGCAGGTTGATTGTTGCCAGATCAATCAACTCGACATCAAAATTTGAATGACTCTCAGCGTATGAACAGAGCCAGTCTCCCAACTTCTTGCCTACACGACCAGCGCGCGTCGATGTGACAATGATCTGCAAAAGTGGTTTCATTTTTTCTTTCCCTTCGATTGAGAAACTATTTTATACTTTAAAACTGTCTTTGTTCAATGACGCGTTTCTATCAAACACCGATTATTATCCAATAAAATTACTGGTCCTGTTTTTTAATTGGCGATATCAAAACTTTCGAAATATTGCGCCTGTCCATTTCAATCACCTTGAAATTGAACCCCTCGGCATCAAAATTTTCCCCTGTAGTGGGCAAATGTCCGAAATGCCATAACATAAAACCGGCGAGAGTGGTATAACGATCATTCTCATCCACCAAATCCTTGTCCAGATAACCGCTCAACCGGCGGATATCCGCATAACCTTCAACCATAAAGCTGCCATCTTTCAATTGTTCGGCTATAACCGGTTCGTCATCTTCGTCGGGAAAATCGCCAGCGATCGCTTCCAATATATCGGTTGGGGTTGCGACACCTTCAAACGAGCCATGTTCATCGACAACAATGGCAAGTTGTATGGGCGAGCGGCGCAATTTTTCCATTAAACGCAAAACACTTGTGTTTTCGTGAACCACCAAAGGTTGGCGCATAGCCTTTTGCCAGTCAATGTTTTTGCCTTCAGCAAGATCAAGCAGCAAATCTTTTGTCAAAGCCACACCGACGAATTCATCGACCTTTTCGCGGGCAAGCACGAGACGGCTATGTTTGAATTGTTCGAGCTCGTCACGCATTTCCTCTTCATTGGTATCCAGATCGAGCCACTCTATCTCGTTTCGAGGAGACATAATCGAACGGACAGGCCGGTCAGCAAGATCAAGCACCCCACGAATCATCTGCTTTTCTTCGGGTCTGAAAATTTGCGACGAGGCTGCTTGTTCTGCAATCAAATCAACAGTTTCACCAAGATTGCCTTCTTTTTTACCTCCGCCCAAAAGCCTTAGAACCGCCCCAGCTGTGCGTTCGCGCAAATCGTTTGTTGAAATCAGTTTTTCTCGGTTGTGACGGCCAATCTGGTTGAATGCTTCGATAAGAACGGAAAAACCGATTGCCGCGTAGAGATAGCCCTTCGGAATATGAAAACCGAATCCTTCCACGATCAGACTGAAGCCGATCATCATTAAAAAGCCGAGACAGAGAATGACAACAGTGGGATGGCGATTGACAAATTCCATCAACGGCCCCGACCCCCACATCATAGCGGCCATAGCGATGATAACCGCCAGATACATCACCATCATCTGGTCTTTTGGTATCATACCCGTTGCAGTGATAATGCTATCCAGAGAGAATATGGCATCAAGAACAACAATCTGCACAATGACCTGCCAGAAGACCGCGTGAGCCACAGGAGCTCCGGTTTCCTCGACCTCGCCCTCCAGTCTTTCGTGGAGTTCAAGAGTTCCTTTGGCGAGAAGAAATGCACCGCCAACAATGAGAATCAAACTGTGCCAACTGAACGAGAAATTGCCAACCGAAAACAAAGGCTGGTCAAGTGTCATCACCCAGCCCATAGCGGTTAAAAGTATCAACCGCATGACCAGTGCACAGCTCAACCCCGTCAGGCGGGCCCGGTTTCTTACTTTAGGAGGAAGTTTCGTTGCCAGAATTGCGATAAAGACAAGGTTGTCGATGCCCAGAACGATTTCCAGAAAGATAAGCGTTACAAGGCCCATCCACGCATGGGGATTTGCGATCCATTCAAACATTCATCAATTCCCGAAAAAAGGTCGACGACAGGAGAGAGATTGAGGACAACCAATATTGATCATGTTATTCCCCAAAGCCGTAGCCGGAAAAACGACGGAGAACATCCATCCTTTTAACGGGTGCAAAAAATGTTTTGTTGCGCCGGGCTGTTAATCTCAACGCACAAGAAAAATTGATAGATTGATAATAATAAATTTTTCCCCGGAACGGTCTGTACCGCTCGATACTACAAGAAGGGTCTTCTGAATTTTGGTCGGGCATTACGCTCGATCGTCCTCTCTCTACCGGTAACAACCTTTGTTACACGCAATGAATGAAAGTTATATAATGAGACGTTTTCAGGTGAAGATCAAGATGTTTTCTCGATCGTCGGAATGGGCCATTCAACATAGAATGAAAAGACAGAAAAAATAAAAATTTTCTATGGACATCATTCATGAGGAACGCTATAGAACCGCTATCGTTGATTGACAACGCCGCATGGGTGATTAGCTCAGTTGGTAGAGCAGCTGACTCTTAATCAGCGGGTCACAGGTTCGATCCCTGTATCACCCACCATTTAGACCTCTGATTTATAAGTGTTTTTGTCAGATCAGGAAATTTTCAGATAACAAAGGGTAGACACTTTTCGTTTTCCTTCTGTTCACTTCCTTGTCGAAAATTTTGGCGACATTTTCCATTTTTCGACTTTTGTCAGCAGACCGTGAATAATGTTTTGTCATTTCAATTGTCGTTTTTCACAACGCATTGCCATGCCTATATTTTCGGACAATGTTTGGAAATAGTTAGACGGATCTCGCTTGTTTTTCTAAAATTATTGCAGCAGAACCAAAACACAAACTTAATCTGCAATACCTTTCAGACAAACTGCCTATCTTTTGAATAGTGTTTGTTGATGCGTTCTGCAAAAAAACTCAATATCATACAGAGCACAAAGTAAACAATCCCGACGAATAGATAGATTTCTGTTGAATAAGCGCCTGTCAAGCGACCGTCAATTTGCCGCGCCAAGGTCAGAAATTCTTGTGTACCAATAATGTATGCCAACGACGTATCTTTCGTAAGCGAAATACATTGGTTAATAAATGATGGTGCCATACGTGGCAGTGCTTGTGGCAAAATCAAAAACCATAAAACTTTCCACCTATTAAATCCTAGCGCCAATCCGGCTGCCCATTGATCGTCGCCAACGCTGCGCAAACCTGCTGCAACAGAATGACCAAGATAAGCCCCGCCAACCAAGGATAAAGCCAAAACAATAGTCTCTACTTTTGGCGCAGATATGCCAAACATCATGGGAAGCAAAAAATAGATCCAGAAAATTAACATCAAAATTGGGATGGCCCGGAAAAACCCAAGAATAGCAACCAAAACCAACTGCCATTTATGACCCGACATAACAAGCAGGATACCAGATAAAAGACCGAACAAAGCTGATAAGACAGCTGAAAAAACGCACAATAGCAATGTTAAAGCCAAGCCGCCTACTGGCCCATTTGGCCAAGCACCAATCATCAAATATTCCAAATTATCGAAAATGAACGAGAAGTTCATGCCTGAACCCTCCGACCGGTGCTTTTAAGCCGACGTGTTTCAATAATGCGTCCGATTATCTCGATAAGAGCAATGGTTATTAAATATAACACTGTCAAAATAAGATAGACAGGAAAAGCCAAAAGTGAACGCGTTTCAATTTGGCTTGCAACATAGAAAAGTTCAGCAACTCCTATTGAGGCTGTTAGAGAAGAGTTTTTTAAAGCCATCATATATTGGCCGAGCAGTGGTGAAAGGGCGTTACGTACTGCTTGCGGTAAAATTATAAAACGGAATGCCTGACTTCGCGTGAAACCAAGGGCATAGGCAGCAGATTGCTGATTTATCGGTACAGTCTTTATACCAGCCCGCAATTCTTCTGCGATATAGGCGGCTGTATAGAGTGCCAAACCAATAAATCCGTATATAAACTCATATGACGGCCAATTTAAAATAACTGGGCCGAAAACCCATTGATGTGCATCCAGTAACCAAAATCTGATGCTATCCGGTACAAAACGGCTGACCCCGAAATACCAAAAGAAAAGTTGAACCAGCAATGGTGTATTTCGAAAAATCGCTATGTAAGCTTTGGAAAAAATATTAAAAGGCCAAAACGGGCTTATGCGCATGCTGCATAAGACGGCACCAAGTAATGAGGCGGCGATACATGAAAGAATAGTAAGGGCAATGGTTACCTGATAACCGTTCCATATCCAGCCTAAATACTCGTGTGACAACATGTGCTCTACTCAAAAGTTTTGCGTATAAATTTTTGTTCTTCGAACAGACAAAAGAGCCGATTGTGTCGGCTCCTTCGCTCAAATTTTATGTCGGATGAAGAAAATTATTGTTTAGCGCCGATCTTAAACAATCTGGGGAGCGGAGTTTTGCTATCTGGGCCAAACCATTTATTGTAAATTGTTTCCGCTTTTCCTGTCTTTTCCAAATCCAGCAGAGTTTCATTGACTACGGTCACAAGCGCAGTTTCACCCTTGGGTGCTGCTGCTGCCATGTAATCATTAGAAATGGTGAACGCCGGCACCTCATATTGATCTTTGTCCGGGACATTTGCCAATAAACCAACAAGCTTCGGACCATCTTGTGTGATGGCTTGCACATTTCCGTTTCGCAACGCAGCAAAAGCAAATGGCGTGTCATCGTAAGTAATAATTGTTGCTGTCGGATACAAATTTTTCAGATTGATTTCATTGGTTGTACCTTTATCTGCTCCTATGCGCAAATTTGCCAGTTGGTCAGCTGATTTTAAAAAACCTTTTTTGGCAATAAATTGTTGACCTGAAGCAAAATAGGGAATGGAAAAATCAACCTGCTCGGCGCGCTCTGGAGTGACCGTAAAATTCGCCACAACCAAATCCACCTGACCTGAAGTCAAAAGAGGTATGCGGTTTGCCGGATTGGTTGGATGAACTTCCAATTTGACGCCAATTTTGTCAGCAACAGCTTGAGCAAAATCAACATCGAGGCCGGTGATCTGTTTTGTTTTTTCATCAACAAAACCAAACGGTGGATTGCTATCAAAAGATGCAACTTTTAGAACGCCAGCTTTTTTTATGTCGTCAAGACGATCAGCATATGCGGCGCTAGTAAAAAGCACAAGAACTGCAGCCAATAATGTGGAAAAATAACGCTTCATGATGATCCTCTTCACGATAGTTGGAATGAGGTTTTCATTTTCTCCATTTTTGGCGGCGAGATAAGAAACGTATTGCTAAAGCCGTTGTTACAATTAGAAAAAATTTTTAGAAAATGAATGTTTTAAGGTTATGCAAACCTGACCGGATTGCTACTGTTATTTTTGCAAAATTATGCCGTTAGATTTTCCGAATGCGAAGTCCGCTCTTCGGCAGATAAATGGATGGCTCGATGAGTATAATGAAATCTATCCACATTCCGCGCTCAATATGAACTCTCCAAGGATGTTCAGAAGGGTACTAAATCAATAGATCATGTGTCCGCTCAAACGGGGATGGCAGTATACAAGTTGTATCTATAAATAATAATATTATATAATTATCTTGTATTCATGAGGAATACTGTATTTTAGGTGTATTAAGACATGACGGCTTAAGTTGCCTTCAATTTATGGAGGATAGTTATGATTAATTCTGTGTTTAATAATAGCCGTATGTCAGGTGCAGAAACGGCTCTACATTTGCTGAAGTCCAATGAGACCAATCAATTCAATAGCGACACTAAGGGTTCAAGAGGTATTTCACCGACCGTTGCCGCTTCTGGCAACGCTGCTCTTTCTGCGTCTTCATCTGATGCAATATCCAGAATTCAAGAACTTATCTCAGGCAAAATCGATGTTAATGCTGTTCAGACTGGTTCTCTTTATCATGATACTATGACAAGCATTGCTGAATCTTTAAGGAATGGATCGTCTGTTTCTGCTGATGGAACAATTACAGCAAATCCCAACATGAACGATGATGAGTTGAAGGAGTTATTCACTCAAGTTATGAAAAGCCATATTGCTCAAGGTAAAATTACTGATTCCGGGTTAGCCGAAGCTATCCAGTCCGGTAAATTTGAAATTGTCCTTGAAGGCGATATGACTGGTAACCCGATATTTAAACAAGGTAGTTTTAAGGTTGTCGGGGATGGATATGGCTTTATCAGTGATAAAGCTTGGAGATCAGAGGCTGATAATGAGGCAATCAATGCTTTTCATGCTTCTGGTAAACGCGTCATTGAATCTGGAATTGGACCAATGCGCTTCGGGATTATTTTTTAAATAATCTATTCTGACCTAACATATTATCGCAGGGAAATATTTTAAAAAACAGCAGAGCTACAATCATAAAAGCTGAAAGCAGTCTCAAGCAAAAGAAAGCTTTCCCAATCACTATCATCACAGCAGGAAAGCTGGGAAATGTTCAACAAAAAATACGCCCTTCGGAATATTTGACAGCTGTTCCACCAATGCGTGCTGAAACCAGCGTTCCATTTTCTACATACCATTCGAGACGAAGTTTCGACGGACGCATCATTTCCATACCCTGTTCCAGCCAGATATTTTTCTTTCCGTCCAGAGGATGGTCAAAATGCTGGACAACACCGCAAAATGCAGACGCAGCCGAACCTGTGGCTGCATCTTCAAACCCGTCCGGCCGGAACATACGCACATGGAATGCACTCTGGAACAGCTGCGTTTCCCGACTGTACAAGTAAAATGACGGGGTTTTCACATTCAACTTGTCGAAATTCTCGGCAATATAAACCGGATCAGGCAAGGCACTGGCAATTGTTTTCAAATCACGAACAGGAACAAAGAAAAATGGTACGCCGGCGGTCCATAAAGCTGGCACATGATTTTCAAAACCAATATCCTTGCTTTCAAGTCCGAATGCCGCTGCAAAAATTTCTTTCGGTGTATCAAGCGGAAGTTGTTCAGGCAGTTTCGGAAGATCAAATTCGGCGAAAGCCACCTTTCCGGTCTGGTCTACAACAGCGCGAATAATACCGACTTCCTCTTCCAGAATAATGAGCGAATCGTTCCGGCAATCGTTTTTAAGTGCCAGCGACACCGCAGCACCTATTGTCGGATGGCCAGCAAATGCCATTTCTCCGTCCGGTTTAAAAATGCGCAAACGCGCCATATGTTTTTTGTCTTTTGGTGATTTCACAAAAACTGTTTCGGACAAATTGAATTCGCGAGCGATTGCCTGCATCTTCTGGTCTGTCAAACCATTGCAATCATGCACAATTGCCACAGGATTTCCTGAAAGAATCGTGTCACTGAATACGTCGAACACTTCGAAAAAACGACCTTTATGTGCCACAGTGACAAATCCCTCTTTGACTGGCCCCTCTTTGACTGGCCCCTCTTTGACTGGAGACCCGAATAGACGAACCTTCGCTTCATTATGCTTATGATAAAACAGGCAGGACTGTAAAGTTTGAATATGCCCGAAAAGAAAGGATGCAGCCTGGAAGACTGCATCCTTATTAGCGTTAAAATATCTCAAGTCAAAGACAAGCTGAAAAATGCCCCGCATAAAAAGGCGAGCGACTTGTCACCCGATTATTTGTTGTCGGTAGTCAATGTCAATTTGGAGACGCCGATAGCAATGTTGGCGCCTTCATGAGCCTCGACACTCACCGGTTGCAAAGAGAATGCTTTATTATCGCCTACAAGGAGATTAGCACCACCACCGACACCGGCTGCAGCGTCCACGCCAAGCCCCTCATATTTGCCAACGAGAATTCCGGATTTATAAGCATTTTTGCTGGCGGCCAAAACCATCCAGGACATTTGCCCCGCACCGGCTTTGCCAATGTCTATTCCAAGCTGTTCAATCTTGCCGACATATTTATCCGTTTGTGCACCTTTGTCGTTAGGTTGAAAAACACAGGTCAGCTTTTCGGTGGCTTTAAAAATGTGCCCCTCTGCCCCTTGTCCGGTACAAACGAGCATACCGATGGTGACTTTATCGTCGGCTGATGCGCCATTGATACTCAAAAAAGCGCTTCCTGCAGCAAGACCGGCAATAACAAAATTTCTTAAAAAATGTGACATGACTGTGGTTCCTTCTCTACTAACTCATCCCAATTTGGCGTATATTATTGAAAATACAAGTCGTCTTCCAATAAGTTTTACAAAGTAGAATTGAATTCTTATTAGCGTCGAAACGAAACGTGATGGCTGTATCGGCTTTGGCCGAAGTTTTTTGAATTTGAATGAGGAAATCCATGTCTTGCCGGTTAGCAAGTATTTTTATTACAACACTTTTTGTGTCATTCGCCTGCACGGTGAATGGCAATGCGGTTGAACTTAACAGTCCACTGGCACCCATAGCCCGTCCGCAAAATGCACCGCTTCCTCACGCCCATTATGGGGTACCAAAGCCGAACCGCAATTATAAACCGGAACAGACAAATCCCGGAGGCCCGACATATAAATTGGATACCGGTCCGGATATCAACCACCAACAATGGTGCAGCGATCGTTATAGAAGTTATCGTTCGTCTGATGACACTTATATCGACCGTGGTGGTGTGCGTCAGACCTGTAAGTCACCATTTCCGAAATAAATATTGTTGTTATGACTCTATGAGGCGGCAAAATTGCTATGGGCAGCGGTTTGCGGCTTTCCTCCCTATTTAAAATAGAAATTTTCTATTTCAGCAAATACCAGACTTTTTATGCCTGATAAATTTTCAAAATATTGAAAATTATTGTTACCTGTTCCTTCATTGAAGCTTGTTCCGACAGCCCATTGTCTTGTCTAACAGATGATGAAGGTGAATAAATTCCATCGGCTCAAGTGTCAAAGGATGACTTTCGTAAAATAACGCGTTAACCGAGAAAAATCTACGTGAATTCTCTCGAACAACCACTTGATCAAAGAAAACGGTCCTTGTCACTTTCTTAAAGGTCGTTGCGATAACGCCGGAAGGACCAGACGTAATTGCCATAAGCAATTGAACCTGCAAATCGAGTTTTCGTAAAATTTTATAAGAAAAAAGAGCCGGTATAACCGGCTCTTTCGTTAAGATTTTATAAAAACAAACCGCTTTGCTTAGTTGCGTGTTTTATCGACCAATGCATTGGCTTTAATCCACGGCATCATCCCGCGCAATTTTGCACCGATTTGTTCAAGCTGATGGCCGTCATTAATCCGGCGGATAGCTTTGAAGCGAACAGCGCCGGACTTATATTCCTGCATCCAGTTGGAGCAGAAGGTACCGTCCTGAATGTCTTTCAGAACACGCTTCATATTCGCCTTGACTTCATCCGTAATAATGCGCGGACCACTGACATATTCACCCCATTCGGCGGTGTTGGAAATCGAGTAGTTCATGTTGGCGATGCCGCCTTCATAGATAAGGTCAACGATGAGCTTCATTTCGTGGCAGCATTCGAAATAGGCCATTTCCGGAGCATAACCGGCTTCAACCAGAGTTTCGAAGCCTGAACGGATAAGATTGACAAGACCACCGCAAAGAACAACTTGCTCGCCGAAGAGATCGGTTTCGGTCTCTTCCTTGAATGTTGTTTCGATAACGCCTGAACGGCCTGCGCCAATTCCACAAGCATAAGAGAGAGCAAGATCATGCGCGTTGCCTGTTGCATCGTGACCAACGGCAATGAGGCAAGGAACGCCACCACCACGCTGGTATTCGCTGCGCACTGTATGACCTGGACCTTTAGGAGCAATCATAATGACATCCACAGTCTTTTTCGGTTCGATCAGACCGAAGTGGATGTTCAGACCATGAGCAAATGCAATTGCCGCGCCATCGCGCAAATTGTTAGCAATCTGTTCTTTAAAAATGTCGGCCTGCAATTCATCAGGGGTAACCATCATAATGAGATCAGCCCATTTTGCAGCTTCGGCAACAGTCACAACCTCGAACCCGTCAGCCTGCGCTTTTTTCGCTGTCGCTGAACCCGGACGAAGAGCTACTTTAATCTCTTTCACACCGGAATCTTTCAGGTTCAAAGCATGGGCACGGCCTTGGGAACCATAGCCGATTACACCGACTTTTTTGGATTTTATCAAGTTAACATCTGCATCACGATCGTAATAAACACGCATGGAAAACTCCCTTAATTTTGTGTTTCATCTGTTTTTTTTCGCCCGTAAAGAGCAAAAAATTGTCTGGTCGCTGTGCGCGCTTCACGGATGATTTCTTCATCATCCATGTGAAACTCGTCGCCCAGCAATTTTCTTATTTGGACATCACGAACAACGAGGCCGAAAAATGTCCGGAATGCGTTGTCAAGATTGTCCATTTGTAAAAGTCCGCAATCGCGACCGATTTCCAAAATCGGTTTCAAGCGACGCGCCATCGCAAACGGTCCGCGATAAAGGACGACATTTCCGAGATTGGATTTGCCCGTCCCCGCCTGACTGACGGCAAGCCGGTTAAGCGCGATCGATGTCGGCGAGGTCAGAACCATCAACCAGTCGCGTGCAAAATGTTCCAGGCTGTTGAAAAGCGTTTGTTCATCAACTGCTTCGCGACTGATCGGTACCGCACGAACTTTTGAAGCCTGCCATTCGACCATGGCTTCAAGAAATGCATTGCGATCGCCGAACCACTTATAAAGTGTTTCCTTCGAGCAGCTTGCTGCTTTCGCAACTTTCGACATTGTCAACGCCAGATGGTCTTTGACGAGCACTTGCAGTGCTGCGTCAAGAACGTCCTTCTGACGATCTGTCAAATTATTGACCAGAGCATTTGTCGACTGTTGCATGTCTGCTGTTTTCATGTTTTTGCGTACCGTACCGTACGGTTCGTTACCATGCTACGAGAAATTGCCAATAGCAAGTAATATTTTCAGTAAAAATTTCTTTTTATTAGAAATCGAAATTTGTGGAACGGATTTACCGGCTTTGTCACCTTTTTAGTTCATCAACAAAGCCGGCGGTTTGGACAGCAAGATTGCTTTTTAAACCGTAATCTCGCTCAAACTGTAATCTGGGTGCCAATTTCCACAACACGGCCAGTTGGAATCTGGAAATATTCGGTTGCGTCGGCGGCGGTTCTGGCAAGGAAAATATAGAATTTATCCTGCCACATCGGCATATCGGATTTCGCTGCCGGTTTGATAGAACGACGGGACACAAAAAATGATGTGGTCATAATGTCGAATTTCCACCCCAATTTGCGACAAATTGCCAACGCCTTCGGAATATTCGGCTGTTCCATATACCCGAATGTCAAAGTGACTTGCATAAAACGTTCATTGAACTGGGAAACCCGTGCACGATCAACCGAAGATACACGTGGTGTCGAGGCTGTATTTACTGTCAATATAACGTTGTTATCATGCAAAACTTTATAATGTTTAAGGCTATGCATCAAAGCACTGGGTGCGCTTTTCGGATCACTCGTTAAAAACACAGCCGTCCCCGGCACGATGATTGGCGGTTTTTCGGCCATTTTATTAACAATCAGATCAAGCGGCACTTCGGCTTTGCGAGTTTTTTTGAACAAATGCCGGCTACCTCGAACCCAGGTCCACATAATCAGCACTACGCTGCAGGCAAGCCCAACGGACACCCATCCGCCATCATGGATTTTTATCAGATTGGCGCTGAAGAAAAGAAGATCAAGACACAGGAACGCAAGCGTAGGCAAGAGGCATAAAGCGAGCCGCCATTTCCAGATGCGCCTCATGACGATAAACAGCAGCGATGTTGTGACGATCATATTGCCGGTAACAGAAATACCGTATGCAGCTGCAAGGTTGGATGATCTTTCAAAACCTATCACCAGAAGAATAACGATAACCGCTAAAATAAGATTGATCCGCGGCATATAGATTTGTCCGAGATTTTTTTCCGACGTGTGCAATATCTCGAGCCGCGGCAAAATATTGAGTTGCACAGCCTGACGTGCCATGGAAAAAGCACCGGTTATCACCGCCTGCGCCGCGATCACTGTCGCCATCGTTGCCAGAATAATCATTGGTATAAGTGCCCATTCGGGCAGCATCTGATAGAACGGATTGATCGTATTGCGCCCGTGGGAAAGGATAAATGCACCCTGCCCCAGATAATTGAGCACAAGACAAGGAAACACAATCCACAGCCATGCTGCAACAATCGGACGACGGCCGAAATGACCAAGGTCTGCATAAAGCGCTTCAGCACCGGTCACCGCCAGAAACACTGCGCCGACGGCTGCAAATGAAGTTGCCGGATTGCTGACAACGTAAGAAATAGCATAGCCTGGAAACAATGATTTCAAAATCGTCAGATCATCAAAGATATGGAAGAGACCGAACCCGCCAAGAGCCAGAAACCAGACTAATGTTATCGGACCAAAAACAATTGCAACTTTTCCTGTTCCAAACTTTTGGACAGCAAAAAGTGCCACCAGAATGATGAGTGTCAGCGGCACAACAAAAGGCTCGAGGTCGGGCGCCACAACTTCCATACCTTCAACAGCCGAAAGCACCGAGACAGCCGGAGTAATGACGGCATCGCCAAAAAACAGCGATGCGCCGAGTATGCCTATCCCAAGAGCCCAGCCACCTTTCTTTCGGAAAGTCGAGCGTGCAAGCGCCATCAAAGATAAAATCCCGCCCTCGCCGTTATTGTCGGCACGCAAGACGAAAACAACATATTTGATTGTAACGATAAGCAATAACGCCCAGAAGATAAGAGATATAACGCCATAGACATCGAATTTCAGAATATCATGGTTGCCTGCACCTGCGCGCAAGGCCTCGCGAAACGCGTAAATCGGACTTGTACCGATATCACCATAGACAACACCTATGGCGCCGATCAACAGAAGCAAAAAACTTTCTTTGGAATGGTCATTGCTTTCATCAGCTGGCGTAGAATCGTCGGTCGCAAGGTCGATATCTTGAGGGTCCGCCATGGCGCAATCCTTTCAGACGAAAGTATTCATTGTTGAAGAAATAGAAAAACGGAGGAAAAATTACCTGCCTTATATAGTCTTAAATCAGTGCCGCAACGGACGGTTAAACAGTTAATGCCCGTTTGAACCTTATAACGGTATTTCTCATACCGTGTTCCAAAGCATCTGCTATAAGCCCGTGACCGATCGAGACTTCATAAAGCCACGGCACACATTTTACAATGGGGGGAAGATTGGGCACTGTCAGATCATGTCCGGCATTGACAAGGAGCCCCAATTGTTTTGCCTTTTCGGCAACAATTGTAACCGCTTCAAGCGCTTGCAACTGCTTTTTGTCGCTGTCATAAGCGTCGCCATAGGGGCCGGTATAAATTTCAACACCGTCAGCACCGAGCTTTTTTGCTTCTTCGAGCCCGTCAAGAACCGGACTTACAAACAGAATAACGCGGATGGAACGATCCTTCAGCCGTTTGATAATCGGAGCTAAAAAAGTGCTCTGTTGACTAAAATTCCATCCATGGTCCGACGTTGATTGCTTGGGAGAATCAGGAACCAATGTTATCTGGTTGGCATAAGTTTCTGCCATATCAAGAAATGTTGGGTCGGGGTAACCTTCAATATTGAATTCCCGTTGTGGAAATTCGTCATCAATAAGGCGGCGGATGTCGGGAAGATCGCTAAATCTTATATGGCGTTGATCGGGCCGCGGGTGCACTGTGATACCGTCTGCCCCCGCATCAAGTGCAATGCGCCCCATGCCTACGACATTTGGCCAGGGCAAATTCCGACGATTGCGTAAAACCGCGATTGCGTTAAGATTAACCGATAGCTTTATTGTCATCGACCACACCTATAAATTCCGCTTCAAATCGTTCTTAAGACCATTTGAAACGCTACATTAATTTTCTACATATAACTTAATTGCGCTTCAAGGAAGGGGAAAAGCATGTTGCCGGAAGATACACTATCCGTTGTCTCCAAAATCAAAACAGATCGCGCCGGTGCTATTGCATTTTCGATCAATGGCGTGCTTGCGTCTTCGGATGTTGAAAATCTCTATGGCCTTTTCGAAGCTGAAGCGGAAGGGCAAGATCATATTGATATGATCATTATCTTCAAAGAATATGACGGTATCGATTGGGAAAGTCTGTTTAATGAAGATACTGCAAAAATCAGAGCCGAAGCTTTTAAAAAATTGAAACGCTATGCCATCGTCGGAGGGCCTGATTGGCTTAATCTTGCTGTCGAATTTTTCAGACCTTTCGGGCGTGTCGAAACAAAATGGTTTTCTTTGAACGATATTGACGAAGGCTGGAAATATATCGGAGCGCGACCGGCCGAATAAAAATCACTGTTAAAATTATCGTAGACGTCGAAACTTCGCGTTTTCGGAACAAAAATTCTTTTTGGATTTTCAGCTATATCCGTCTTCTACTTTCCGATATGCACTTCTTCATTTTATCAAAGCCGCAATGAGTGGCCTTATTGGAATAGTCCTAATTTCCGGAGTATTTGGAAAAACTTCCCGGGTTTGATAGCAATTTTATAAACAAAGCTGGCAGAATTTTAAACAAAGCAATCAAATCATCACTTGCCACCATTTATGAATAAAATGATGTCGACAGTTGTTGTTATTGTACAATCTCGTTTTTGTATGTTGAAACACCCAACCTTGAATATCAGGCCAAAAATCCGGCACCGTCCCCTCCTCTTGTCTTCAGCTTTTTCGCGTCTTTAGCTTCTCTTCATCACCCTAACGGAAATGGCAAAAGGAGCGCTAAACTTCCAAGCCACAGTGGCGTTATGCGATTAGCCCCAGTTTATTATCAGACAGCAGTTTGCTTTTATTCTGAACAAAAGTTCGGATTAAGACCAGAAAGTTGACTGTTTGGCATTCTATTTTGAAATAAAATGGAATTCTCCCAATTGGTAAAAAAACATTTGAATCAAAAATTGAGGATATCAGCCCAACCTATGGTGAATTCATGGTTTTTCCCCCGATTTTTAGTTATTTTATTGACTGAAAATGCTGTTATTTGATGAAATAAACTTGCGAAGCAATGGCCACTTGGCATATGAATTGCAGGACTTTATGGAAAAGGTCGGTCGGGAGGTAGCCGAGGAGCTGCTGGAACCATTTTAAAAAAAAGTGGTGCGGTCGATCAGAGGGAGGCTTCATGGCTTACAAAATTGAACAAATGACAAAACCACATCCTCGTCGTGCGTTATACAAAGTACTTTATGTGCAGGTGATATTCGCGATTATCTGTGGTATTTTGCTCGGATATTTTTATCCTGATGTCGGTGCATCGTTGAAGCCGCTTGGTGATGCCTTCATCAAACTGGTTAAAATGATTATCGCACCGGTTATCTTCTTGACCATTGTAAGCGGTATTGCCGGTATGAGCGACTTGAAAAAAGTCGGTCGTGTTGCAGGCAAATGCATGCTTTATTTCATTACATTTTCAACGCTGGCGCTTATTATCGGCCTCATTATCGGAAATGTGCTGCAACCGGGGGAGGGAATGCATATTGACCCCGCTTCACTTGATGCTGCTTCGGTCAAAGTTTACGCCGAAAAAGCCCATGACGCATCAATCGTCAAATTCCTGATGAACATCATTCCTTCGACAGTGGTTTCTGCTTTCGCCGAGGGCGATATCCTTCAGGTACTGTTCTTTTCCATATTGTTCGGTGTCGCTTTGGGATCCGTTGGCGAACGTGGCCGCCCCATTCTGGATTTCATCCATGCTCTTTCCACACCAATTTTCAAATTGGTTGCCATTCTCATGAAAGCCGCCCCGATTGGTGCTTTTGGTGCAATGGCCTTCACAATCGGTAAATATGGTATCGGCTCTGTCATCAACCTGTTCTATCTGGTTGCAACATTCTACCTGACATCTATTCTGTTTGTCGTTGTCGTTCTTGGTGCTGTCTGCCGCTATAACGGCGTGTCGATTTTCAGAGTTGTCCGCTACATCAAAGACGAGCTGCTGTTGGTTCTCGGCACATCGTCTTCAGAAGCTGCTTTGCCGACATTAATGGAAAAAATGGAAAAGGCGGGCGCCAAGAAATCGGTTGTCGGGCTTGTTATTCCGACAGGCTATTCCTTCAACCTTGATGGAACCAATATTTACATGACATTGGCAACATTGTTTATCGCGCAAGCTTTGGACATCAACCTTACGCTTGAACACCAGTTGCTTATTCTGATCGTTGCAATGATTTCATCAAAGGGAGCAGCCGGTGTCACCGGAGCAGGCTTCATCACACTTGCCGCTACACTTGGTGCGGTTCCCGCTATTCCTGTTGCGGGCATGGCTATCATATTGGGTATTGACCGCTTCATGTCGGAATGCCGAGCATTGACCAATCTCGTCGGCAATGCGGTAGCCTGTATCGTCGTTGCCCGTTGGGAAAACGAGCTTGATACGGTTCAACTTCATAAAGTACTGGGTGGTCATGAACACCAACACGGGCATCACCACGTTGATGAAGCAAAAAGTGAAGAAGCCCGGTAAAAGCACATCCTGCTGAATTAGGAAAAGCCCCTCTTTCGAGGGGCTTTTTTGTGACCATATGAATCCCGATAGCTAAATTTTTTAGAATCGGATCGCCACAAAATCGGACTGAACGATGTTGTTCCAGACCACTGAATTCGACCCGTCCAAGTTTTTATAAACAGGCTACCGCCTTCGCCTTTCCACCAAATCTCATAATCTTCTGTTCCTTGCGCAAAGGCGGAATTAGACCCTCGGCGAGATTGGACGTGAAACCGGCCTTTGCCTTTGCCCGGGCAAACGGGTTTATCGGCAACAAAAAAGTATCATATCATCCGATTTTCATACGACTGTTTTTCAATGAAACGACAGTTAATTACAGTTTCTTGACTGCTTGTTTGTTTTTGTCTCTTGAGTAAATTGTTCGAGGGCCCTTTTCTATACGTTACGGCGCCATCGGTTACAGCCAACTCCATGGCATCGCGTATTTGAAATTTAAACGGCAATCTCTTGTCACATCGCTTGACTGCTACTTCATCCGCATTTGCATCATATATTTATTTGCCCCCAAGTGGTTGAGCATGAAGTCGGTTTTCCTGTCATGAATGAGCAGCGACCTTTTAAAATTTTTTATCTCCCGGCAAACAATGATTCTTCATTATTTTTCATCCGGAATAATTAAAATTAAATAGCCCGACCAGCTAACCGAACGCCTGTATCACTATTTGAAACGGGCTGCGAAAAAGTTGGACACCCCCCCTTTTCTATGAGAGCTATTTTACCTATATTGGCGGTGCTGGCTTGCCAGCTATGGTAATAAATGGACAGTGTAATAAACCCATTGGACCCGGGGGCGGTACCCGGCGCCTCCACCACAACCAAAACAGCTTTCATTATTCTGGTTGTTTTTGTTATGAAGGGGGCGAAATAGGATCGACAAGGGCGTAAAGATTGCTCTTTTACCCGGCATTGTACCACCGTTATCGGGCTACTTAAGTAGTTGCAAATGACAACTATGCGGAAGCTCGTCTCGCTGCTTAATTGCGGCGCGAACGCTTCAAATTAAGTCTTGGACCTTCGCCGGTCCAAGCGGGGTTCGGAGGCACCTGGCAACAGAAGCCTTCACTTCTAATTTTGTTCAGCAGCATTCTGTTTAAAAACTATCGACTCATTTAATTTTGAAAGTTCAAGTTTGAAACTTTGGCTTCAATTTGTCTTTGTTCCGAAAGCCATAGTGGTCATTTCATCAAGTTTGAGACCGAAGGTTGTGATCAATCGAAGGTCAAGAAAATTTTTGAGGAGATTTTGGTTGCCTCATTGCATTACAATTGGCTACATTGCATTAAGGATGTGTGCCAAGTTTGGTTAAAGCACATCGCAGAAGGAACAGGTTTTCGATGGTTCATGATCAGATCCGTTATGACATTCTCGTTCAGGACGCTTTACGTAGTGTTATCCGTAAAGTTTTGTCCGAGGTAGCAAAAGCCGGCCTTCCGGGTGACCATCATTTTTTCATTACTTTTTTTACAAATGCACCGGGGGTAAAAATTTCATCACGCTTGAAAGAGCGATATCCGGAACAGATGACAATTGTTTTGCAGCATCAGTTCTGGGATTTGAATGTTTCAGATAACGGTTTTGAAGTAAGCCTCTCGTTTGGTGACGTTCCCGAACGTCTTGTCATTCCATTTTCTGCTGTTCAGGTTTTTTATGATCCGACGGCGGCATTCGAAGCTGCGTTCGATCTTGCATCCGATATGCCGAAAAGTGACAATGATAGCCCCGATGTGAAAACGATAACGGAAGAAAAAGAAGGCGGTGAACTTGCCATTCTTGCCGATAAAAAGGGCAAGAAGAAAACTTCCGGCAAAATAAAAGCACACGAAAAAGCCGTTGATGGCGATGATAAGTCGAGTGCAGAAGAAAAAAAGCCTTCCGCCGATGTTGTCTCGCTTGATGCCTTCCGGAAGAAATGAGGCGGTTTTAATGGCTGAAGTTTTCAATTTGCGGCAGTTTCGCAAACAAAAGAAACGTCTAAACAGCGAAAAAGAAGCAGAAGAGAATCGGGTTTTATTCGGCCGCACAAAAATCGAGCGTGCATTTGATAAACGACAAAAACAAAAAACCGAAAGCTTTCTTGATATAAGGAAAATTCCTCACGACAAAGATCAAGGATAACCTGCGCTCGTCAATCGGAACCATTGACTGGCAGAAAGCGCAGGCAAAGAAAATTTCTGTTCGCATTGATGGTCATGCAACAAGTATATCACTTGAGCAGGCCTATATTGATATTCTGCTGCAAGAAGCTAACAAACTTGAACTTTCTTTTGCTAGCCTAGTAACTTTGATCGACGAGACACGACCTTGCGAAATCAATCTTTCAGCTGCGTTGCGCCTGCTTGCCCTGAAGCTTGCAAAAAATATTTGAAGCACCCCGCAAACAGGTTTTTTAAAATCAGTAATGCGGGTTCATTTTAAAATACTATCGTCTAACGTGGCCTAACGCGAAATTTCCGTCGCCCGCCTATTCTTTCATTTCTTGACGTAAGCTTGAAACTTGTAAGCCAATGCGCGCTTTCCGGACTTATGTTGGACCGCGCCTTAGAAAAGCACCGATTCTGAAGTTATGCCGAAGACATGTGCTATTTTTGTCCGAATTTGACAATAATGGTTACTTCCTGCTTTTTGTCGTTTATATTTCTAACCGATTTGAACAAACGGACTTGATAGAAGAGAGCCAACCGTCTAACTCAACGCTATGGAACATTTTGCCGATTCAGACAGCGCCTTGCCGCCTTTGAAAGACCCACAATTTTTAACCGAATTTGTGGCTCTGATGGTTTTAAAGCGCGATGTTTTTTCGGAAACGCGGGTCGGCTATTTTGCTGATGATCCGCATAAACGCGTTATCCGCCGCATTGTTACGGCTGCGCCAAAATGGTCTCGCCCGCTTGCCTGGATATTGGCAAGAAGAGAAATACGGGCATTGAAGAAAGTCCGCGGGCTTGAAGGCGTACCACAGCTTATTGCTGTTGATAAAGACGGGCTATATCGCTCGTGGAGTGAAGGAACACCACTACATCTGGCGCGCCCGAACAAACCCGAATTTTATTTGAGTGCATTTAAAATACTTCGCAATTTGCGCCGCATGGGCATTACCCATAACGACCTTGCAAAGCCGCAAAACTGGCTGATGACAAGCGACGGAAAAGCCTCGATTATCGATTTCCAGTTGGCAAGCGTGCATAAACGCCGAGGTGCCCTTTACCGCTATTTTGCCTATGAGGATTTTCGTCATCTTATAAAGCAAAAAAGAAGTTTTGCGCCGGAACTTATGACGCCAACAGAAAGGCGGATATTAAAAAACCGCTCCTGGCCGTCGCGTCTTTGGTTGGCAACAGGCAAGCGTGTCTATAATTTTATCACCAAAGACATGTTCAAATGGTCGGATGGTGACGGAACAGGCGACCGCGTTCAACATCAGGGGCCGGTCATTCGCAATCTTTTGAAAAATAATCCGGATATTGGCGATATCGCCATTGCAACCTATTCGCTTCCCGCAAAAGGTGTCGGGCTTTATGTTTTTGTTGAATCCGACAAGCTTGATGAAAAAGCTGTTCGCAATCTTCTGAAAGACCAGAAAATCGAGTCTCTTCAAGTTGTGCATCAATTGCCGAGGCGTAAAGACGGGTCAATTCGCGATGATATTATAAAACTCGTTGCCATGAACGAGCTCAATGATCTTGTCGCTTTGATCAAACGCGAACCGGACTTGAAACCGGTGGTTGCTCCAATCATAGACAACCGGAAGAATTTGACCGACCGGCGCGTCTATCAATATGAAGCACAACGCAAAAAAAAGTGATTTTGCAATCGTTTTCGTGTAAAAGCTTATATTCTGGCCTAGCAGAAAATATCTTGAACCATTAGATTGGTGATGATGACCGATTTTCCTGACGATATACCGTTTTTTGATGATGAGCCGAAAAAGCCAACGCCGCAATCTTCTGTGCGCGATGAAGCTCACAATGGCGATGGCAGTTTGGCTGCACGCGCTATGGCTGCGCGCCGTAATGCCAATACTGAAGCCGATTATCTTAAAAAACTCAATCCCGAGCAGCGCCTTGCCGTAACAACGACAGAAGGTCCGGTTCTGGTTCTGGCAGGTGCTGGCACCGGAAAGACGCGGGTTCTGACCACACGCATTGCCCATATTTTACGGCTTGGTCTTGCTTATCCAAGCCAGATTTTAGCGGTCACGTTCACCAATAAAGCTGCGCGTGAAATGAAAAACCGTATTGGTGAACTGGTGGGCGGCGCGGTTGAAGGCATGCCGTGGCTTGGCACGTTCCACTCGATCGGGGTAAAAATTCTTCGTCGTCACGCGGAGCTTGTCGGCCTCAACAGCAATTTCACCATTCTTGATACGGATGATGTGATAAGGCTTATCAAACAGCTCATTCAGGCTGAAGGGCTTGACGACAAAAGGTGGCCCGCGCGCACTTTTTCCAATATGATTGACGGGTGGAAAAACCATGGCCTTGCGCCTGACCAGATACCGGAAGGCGATGCCCGCTCATTCGGCAACGGCAAAGGACGCGAGCTTTACCGCGCCTATCAGGAACGTTTGCAAACGCTGAATGCGTGTGATTTCGGCGATTTGTTGATGCATCCCATCCATATTTTTCAGAAAAACGCCGATGTTTTGCGCGAATATCATAAAAAATTCCGCTATATTCTGGTCGACGAATATCAGGATACCAATACTGCACAATATTTGTGGTTGAGACTATTGGCACAACGCCCTGCCGGACAAACTGTCAATCTTTGTTGTGTCGGAGATGACGACCAATCCATTTACGGTTGGCGCGGCGCAGAAATTGATAATATTTTGCGTTTTGAAAAAGATTTTCCCGGTGCAACTGTCATCCGTCTTGAACGCAATTACCGCTCGACTTCGCATATTCTGGGGGCTGCATCCTATCTCATTGCCCATAATGAAGGCCGGTTGGGAAAAACGCTTTTTACCGATAACAAAACGGAAAATGATCAGAAAGTCAAAGTCCATGCCGCGTGGGATTCGGAAGAAGAAGCGCGTGCTATTGGCGAGGAAATCGAACAATTACAACATCAAGGCCTTGCTTTGAATGACATTGCCATTCTTGTTCGCGCATCATTCCAGATGCGTGAGTTTGAAGACCGGTTTGTCACATTGGGGCTTAATTACCGCGTCATCGGTGGCCCGCGTTTTTATGAGCGGCAGGAAATTCGCGATGCACTTGCCTATTTCCGTGTTGTTGCACAACCCTCGGATGATCTTGCATTCGAGCGTATTATCAACACGCCCAAACGCGGCCTTGGCGAAGCAACTGTTCGTCAAATCCATGATACAGCCAGAGCCCGCAACGAGCCTATGCTCAAAGCCTCTCAGGAAATGGTAGAAACCGATGAACTGAAACCGAAGCCCAGAAGCTCATTAAGAAAGCTTGTCGAAGATTTCCGCCGCTGGCAGAATATGCTTGATAATACCCCTCATACGGAGCTTGCGGAAACTATTCTGGATGAATCGGGCTATACTGCCATGTGGCAGGCCGATCGTTCTGCCGAAGCTCCGGGGCGCCTTGAAAACCTGAAAGAGCTTATCCATTCCATGGAAGATTTTGAAAGTTTGAGAAGTTTTCTCGAACATGTCTCTTTGGTCATGGATACAGAAAAGAACGAAGACATGGACGCAGTCAACATCATGACGCTGCATTCGGCCAAGGGGCTGGAATTCAACACGGTATTCCTGCCTGGATGGGAAGAAGGGCTGTTTCCCCATCAACGTTCGCTTGATGAATGCGGGCGTGCTGGGCTTGAAGAAGAGCGGCGCCTCGCTTATGTCGGTCTTACACGTGCAAAGGAAAACCTTCACATCTGGTTCGTTTCAAACCGGCGTATTCACGGGTTGTGGCAAACGACGATACCATCCCGTTTTCTTGATGAACTGCCCAACGAACATGTTGAAGTTGCGGAAGTTGAAACGTCCTATGGCGGTTATGGGCAATCTCGCTTTGACCGACAGGAACCGTTCCAGAATAATTATTCAACACCTGGTTGGCAAAGAGCCAAAAAGAATGCAACTGACGCGACACGCACCAATTGGGGTAATCGTTCGGGCGCCAATGTTGAACGCATCGGTTATGGGGAAGTTGATTCCGGCTATGGTGCAGGACGGGCAGCGCGTTCGAAAACTATAGAAGGCGAGCTTGTCGCCAAATCGGTTTCCGACAAACCGTCCGAATTCAGCGTGGGTGACAGGGTTTTTCATATCAAATTCGGAAATGGCAATGTCACAGCGATTGACGGAAACAAACTCACAATCGCTTTTGACAAAGCAGGCGAAAAGCGCGTACTCGACAGTTTTGTCAAAAAAGTATGAATATCTTTTGCTTGTCCGTAATCATCCGGTTTTGCTGCAACTTCCATAAAATTTAAAAAGGCAGAAAAATAAATCAATTTTCTGCCTTTTATTTTATCAAATTAATCAAGCGGTTATTTAATGAAATTGTGAATGAGGAGATCGGTTACATCTTTCACACGTCCCTGCATAATCGCCTTGGTACCATAAAGTGCCATTCCGGAAACTTCACCGGCCGTTACCTTTGGCGGCATAACCAGTTCATATCCGCTGGTTTTGACATCAAGAAGTGCCGGACCTTTGGCACTCAAAAAGGCTTTGACTGCGCCTTCGAGTTCTTCCGGCTTGTCAACTTTCCAACCTTTTATGCCAATAGATTCAGCGAGTTTTGCAAAATCGGGATTTTGTAAATCGGTATAATGGTCAACCAGTCCTTCAACCTTTTGTTCAAGTTCAACGAAGTTGAGTGATGAATTGTTGAAAACTACAATCTTGACGTCGATCTTTTCCTGAACAACAGTCAAAAGTTCGCCCATCAACATGGCAAGGCCGCCATCGCCCGAAAGCGAGATAACTTGCCTGTTGTTATAGGCTTTTTTGAAGCCGATAGCCTGCGGCAAAGCATTTGCCATTGTTCCATGGGAAAGACTGGCAAGCGTTCTCCTCTTGCCATTTGTTTTGAAATGGCGGAGTAACCAAACCATTGGCGAACCGCAGTCACCTGTAACCAGCGCATCATCATCGGCATATTGATTGATAAGCGATACCAGATATTGCGGATGAATAATCGATTTTGAAACAGCGGTTTCCTTCGCTTCAGCTTTTTCGGCTTCGGCTTTGGTTTTCAGACACTGGTCGAGAAAACCGGTATCTTTTTTTTCGTCAACATATTTCAAAAGTGCTGCCGCTGTCGATTTGACATCCCCGATCAACCCCATATTGACAGGATGACGACGGCCCAAATGGGTTCCATCCTCATCTACCTGAATAATCGTCGCTTTGTCCGGATAAAATTGCGTATAAGCGAAATCGGTACCAAGCAAAAGCAAAGTATCGCAATGTTCAACCATGTCAAAACCGGGCTTTCCGCCCAACATGCCGTTCATTCCCATATTATACGGGTTGTCATATTCGATGAAATCTTTCGATTTTGACGAATGTCCAATTGGTGCTTTCAACTTTGCCGCAAGAGCGACCACCTCATCATGAGCACCTTTGACACCCGAACCGACATAGATTGCAACTTTTTTGCCCTTGTTCAAATGGGATGCAACTTGTTCAAGTTCGCTATCGGAAGGGCGAATAACCGGATTCGGCCGATGAACGCTATATTGCGTGACATGGCTTACCGTTTGCATGGAAACATTAACCGGCAGAACAATGACAGCAACACCTCTTTTTGTCAGTGCTGCCTGACATGCTTCGACGGTTATGCGTTGTGCTTCCTCCGGATTTAAAATTTGCTCGCAAAATACCGAGCAATGTGAATAGAGTGCGGGAAAATCGACTTCCTGCGGCCATTCACTGCCGATAACTTCGGTTGAAAGCTGGCTTGCTATGGCCACAACCGGAGCGCGATTGCGATTTGATTCATAAATTCCGTTGATAAGATGCAAGCTCCCCGGCCCGCAAGAGCCTGCGCATGCACTCAATTCGCCAGTCAAATAAGCTTCTCCTCCTGCTGCCAAAGCAGCAGCTTCTTCGTGGCGTGTATGGACCCACTCGATTTTCGAGCGATATATCGCATCGGTGATATAGTTAAGTGTATCACCGACAATGCCGTAACAATGTTTCACACCGGCTTTTTGCAGTGTCTCTACGATAATCTCGCCAACACGTTTAGAAGACATTTTCAATTTCCTTTCAAAATTGAAGTACAAAATAACTATTGAAAGAAACAACGAGAAATTGAAAATAAAATTCGTGTTATCGCGTGTCTTTGATGATTTTTTCTACTCTCAGACAAGCTTTTTCCACTTTGCGATAAATTCTTCAGCCGAGAGTTGTTGCATATCGGGTATTGCTTCATAAAGTGTGTTCAGCGGCCAATTCCACCAGCAAAGGTCAAGAAGCGCCTGAATAATGTAGTCGGGAAATCTCATTCTTATTCGCTTGGCCGGAACGCCGCCGACAATCTCGTAAGGAATGACATCTTTGGTTACAACAGCATTGGCACCAATCACCGCGCCATGACCGATGGTAATTCCCGGCATCACCACCGCCCCATGACCGATCCAGACATCATGGCCCACGGTTACCCGTTTATTATGTCGCCTTTCGCGAAAAGCGCTATCAAGTGTCATGAAACGAAAATATTCATTCGGCCGGTAAGTCATCTTATGCATGCTTACCCGTTCCATCGGATGTTCAAGGGCATTGAGCCGGACATTCGAAGCAATAGAACAAAAACGGCCGACATCGGTGTATATTGCTTCACCATTGCGTTCGAAATAGCTAAAATCTCCAACCGTTACATCACGTAAGAGAACCCGTTCACCGATTTCGGAAAAACGTCCAAGTTTACAACCGTGGAGTTTGGCTGTTGAATGGATGCGCGGCTCACTATCCTGAAAGCGTTGGTCTGTTGGCGATATGCTCATGATAATCCGGTATATTGAATGATGAATTACCATAAAACGCGGTTAGGAGAAGTGCAATCCCGACTATTTGACCGAAGCTTTCCGACAATTATAATTTAAATTCCGCTTTTCATTGCAGTATCGTTTTCATACCGATATATTTTAAAATATCATCTTCGGGTTACAAAGGTGGCTTTTTTGGCGGTCCAATCAAATTCAAGGGATTTTCGCAATGACGAGTGAAGGTAAAAAGACTGCATTAAGTGTTTTTTACATTGTTTTATTGGTTGCGGTTTTTATGGCATTCATATTTGGTTGGCAAACCTTCGTCAGTCCGCCACTCGGTGAGGATTTCAGCCTTACCGATTCCAATGGAAAAACCGTTACGCAGGTTGAACTTCGTGAAAAGCCGTCAGCGATATTTTTCGGTTACACAATGTGTCCGGATATTTGCCCGACAACGTTGATGAGTATGACCAATTGGATAAAAGAATTGGGACCGGACGCGGATAAAATCAATATCTGGTTTATCACGGTGGATCCCGAACGGGATACTCCGGAAGTTCTTCACGATTATTTATCGAATTTTACCGACAAAGTTGTTGGTATTAGCGGTGATCCTGCAAAAGTCCACGAACTGGTATCATCTTTCAATATTGCGGCTGAAAAAGTACCCGGTGAGAATGGCGATTATACCTACGACCACACAGCGGCAATTCTTCTCACCAAAAAAGGCGGCCAATTTGCCGGCGTCATCCCTTATAGCGTGGAAGAAAACAGAAATGAATTGAAAGACCAGATTGCTATAGAGCGTCTCAAGAGTCTGGCAAAACAATAAAAGACATAAGGACAAAAATTTTGGGACAGATCCGCCTACATTATAAATCGCCGAAACGCGAAGCTGAAAAACAATATGAACTTCTCGATCACGCCTTCGAGGATGATGCCTTTCCCCTTGCGATAACCGAAATAGATGAAGCCAATGGAATTTATGAAGTTTCGCTCTATGTGGATGAGACTCAAAAGAATTCGGTACTTCCCCGCTTTGCGCAAGTTTTGGGCGTCAATGAAAACAAGATAGAAATAGAAATACTTCCGGATATTGACTGGGTAAGCCATAGTCTTGAAGGACTTAATCCTGTTCGCGCGGGACGTTTCTTCGTTCATGGCAGCCATGACCGCGACAAGGTGAAACCGGGTGATCTCGCAATCGAAATCGATGCCGGTCAAGCTTTTGGCACCGGCCACCATGGAACGACAGTCGGCTGCCTTGAACTTATCGCCGACGTTATGGAACATGAAAAACCGCAAAATGCACTTGATCTTGGAACGGGGAGCGGAATTCTGGCAATCGGTATTGCTTTGATCAAACCGATCAGAATTTTGGCAACCGATATTGACCCGATTGCGATCAAAGTTGCGAAAGAAAATTTTGCTTTAAACGGTGTCACCAAAACAATAACAACCATCACGGCTACCGGTCTTGATGATGAAGAGATTAAAAAGCGCTCACCCTTTGATCTCATTGTTGCAAATATTCTCGCCAATCCTCTGATTGAACTTGCGCCACAAATGGTTCCTGCGCTTAAAAAAGGTGGTTCCATTGTGCTTTCAGGCATTTTGGAAGAGCAGCATGACCGCGTGGTCAAGGCCTTCGAGGCGGAAGGCGCGAAATACATCAAAACTTTGCATCATGAAGGCTGGGTTGCCATTCATTTGAAATAAGTGACGATCAAATAAAATTGGTGGCCAATAAACAATCGGACATTTGGCCATTTCACAAAAATAACAGGTGATAGAATTGCCCGATCATAGCGATTATAATTCTTTCACCGACTAGACAATCAGAGGCGATTTTATGTTTCAATCATTTGAAATTGCAACAAATCCCGATAATGCAAGACCGCGTGTTTCCGCGCTACGCAAAGAAATGGAAAAACTCGGGCTTGATGGCTATCTGGTGCCAAGAGCGGACGAGCATCAGGGGGAATATGTGCCTCCCCATGCGCAGCGGCTGCAATGGCTCACCGGTTTTACCGGCTCGGCCGGTGTTGCACTGATTTTGAAAGACAAGGCGGTTATTTTCGTTGACGGGCGCTACACTTTGCAAGTGCGCAACCAGACAGACGGAAAAATATTCACTTATGCCGATCTCATTTCCTGCCCGCCTTCGCTTTGGCTTGAACAAAACACCAAAGGTTTGAATATCGGCTTTGATCCATGGCTTCATACCGTTAATGGCGTCAAGGCACTGAAAAAAGCCGTTGAGGAAAAAGCACATGGCAAACTTGTCGGTACGGAAAAAAATCTCGTCGATCTCATCTGGCATGACCAACCGGAACCGCCGCTGACGCCGGTCACAATCCAGCCTCTCGACTATGCCGGTGTTCCTGCCGATAAAAAGCTTGAATTGATGGCAGAGAGCTTGAAAAAAGACGGGTGCGATCTCGTTCTATTGACAGACCCCTCGTCGATCGCATGGGTTTTCAATATTCGCGGCAATGACGTTTCCAATACACCTTTTTCCTTGTCTTTTGCTATTCTCCGGGCAAAAGGCCGGCCATCTTTATTTATTGACCAGCGCAAGCTTGGAGAAAGTGAGAAGCAATATCTTGCCCGTTATGTCGACATTTTCGAACCTTCCGCATTAATGGGCGAAATCACAAAAGAGGCGCAGTCGAAAGCTTGCTTTTCACTTGACGGGCAACTTTCAGCCGAGAAATTGCGTCAGGTGATTGTCGATCATGGCGGCACAATTAAAGATTTGCGCGATCCGGCACGTTTGCCGCGCGCAATCAAAAACGAGGCTGAGCTTAAAGGAAGCCGTCAGGCCCATGCGCGCGATGGTGTGGCTCTCTGCCGGTTTTTCTCTTGGCTTTCACGGCAGAAACCCGCCACAGTGGACGAGATTTCGGCAGCGACGAAACTTGAGAGCTTCCGTGCCGACACTGCCTTGAAGATGGGGTCAAAACTTGAAGATCTGTCATTTGATACAATTTCGGGAAGTGGCAGCGATGGTGCTATCATCCATTATCGCGTCAATACAGCAACCAATCGGCCTCTTAACGAAGGCGAGCTTTATCTCGTTGATTCCGGTGCGCAATATCGCGATGGCACAACCGATGTCACCCGCACAGTTGCAATCGGCCACGCAGGTTCGGAAGAAAAACGGTGTTTCACACTCGTTCTCAAAGGTATGATCGACCTTTCTTCGGCACGTTTTCCGAAAGGTACACGCGGGCAGGACCTTGATGTTCTGGCGCGCATCGCTTTATGGAAAGCAGGACTGGATTTTGCCCATGGCACGGGTCACGGCGTCGGTTCCTATCTTGCTGTTCACGAGGGCCCGCAAACCATTTCAAAACGCGGTGGGCAAGAACTTTTACCTGGAATGATTGTTTCCAACGAACCGGGCTATTATCGCGAAGGTGCATTCGGCATCCGCATAGAAAACCTGCTTGTTGTCAAACCGGCCAAACCGGTCAAGGGTGGCGATATTGATATGCTCGGTTTCGAGACGCTCACTCTCTGCCCGATCGACCGTAACCTTATTGCCGTTGATATGCTGACGAATGAGGAACGCGAATGGCTAAACGCCTATCATGCCCGTGTCATGAAAGAAAACGCACCACACCTTGATGAGGTTGATCGCAAATGGCTTGAGGCAGCAACGCAACCTCTATGAAACTGAAAAAAACGCGAAAGAAAAATCTTTCGCGTTTTTCATTCCGCAAGTTTGGTCACTTGTCACTGCACAATAACCTTTCAGCAACTACCGTAGTCTTTGAAGACTAAAGGGGGTCTTCAGAGACGGGCTATGCTTACAAGACCAAAAAGCAAGAACGAGTGAGGCAAAACGTTTGGCCTCCACGCAAAAGCGGCGCCAACAAACGTAAATATAAACCACATATCATAAATGATTTTGAGTACGGGTATAAATCGCTATATCCTTGCAAAAGAATTGAACGCTTTCACCAATCCGACGTGGCTAAGGCTCCAATGCGGCACTCAGCAGAGCGCAGACGATAAAGGTGAAATATCAAGCGATGAATATCCCGAAATTGCGGCTCATTTTTGCCTTATAACCGCCAGTCCGCTTCATAACTCGACGGGAGAGACAAGCTTTCGAGTGTACGAAGCTTCGTTAGCGCTACTTCACAACGATTTTTGCGGTCTTTACCTGTTCGCGGAAAAACACAAACAAACCGCTTCCCACTACCAGAGCCGCACCAACCAGCGTCAATATATCCGGCATATCACCAAAGACAATATAGCCGATGATAACCGACCATACGAGCTGCAAATAGTTGAATGGCTGAACCACAGTAAGGGGTACAAGGCTCAATGCTTTGATCATCAAAAAATGCCCTACAACCGAGGTAAAGCATAGTGCCACAAGTATCCATACATAGTGGCTATCCATATGAACCCAGAAGAACGGAAGTCCAAGATTCATAACCACAAGGCCGACAAGCCCGACATAGAAAAACGAGGTTTGTGGCTTGTCAATACCGCCAACAAGGCGGGTCAAAGCCATGTAAAGGGCGAAAAATAATGCTGCAACGAGTGCCCAGATTGCGCCGACAGACAATACGCCGCTTCCCGGTCGCAGCATAATCAGGATACCGATAAAACCGATAACCAGCGCACTCACTCTTCTCCAGCCAACTTTTTCCTTCAATAGAAATACCGCTATGATCGTACCGAAAAGCGGATAGGACTGGAAAATGGATGTCGCTTCGGCAAGTCCCATGACACGAAAAGCCAAGGCAATGGCAATGAGTTCCAAAAGAAGCAACAGACCGCGCAAACACTGGACAATCGGGCGTTTACTTTTGATATTGGCAATAAGGCCGCCACTTGCCGTTTTAGCCATATAGACACCGGCAAGGAAAAACACCCAATAACGAACCATAACAATAAAAGTAGCCGGATAGCTATGAACCAGCGTTTTGGTCATGGCATCCTGACAGGCAAAAATAACGGTTGCAGCAAGTGCAAGGCCAATACCCAAAAAGTAACGTGGCTCTGCCGATGGCGGCATTTTTACATGAAATTCCGGTGGCGCCGCTTTACGCATTTTCCTCACCAATCAGTTTGAACCACTGATTTTCGTCAATAATTTGCACTCCCAACTCCTGTGCTTTTGTCAATTTTGAACCTGCTCCGGGGCCAGCCACCACGAGATCTGTCTTCTTCGAGACCGATGCCGCAGTTTTTGCCCCCAATCTTTCTGCCATTGCCTTTGCTTCGTCACGGGACATGCGCTCCAGCGAACCGGTAAACACAATTGTTTTGCCCTGTACGGGCGACCTGTCGGTAACCGGCAAAACTTCATCCAGAGGAGTGACTTCGGCAAGTAAGGCTCGCAAAATATTGCGGTTATGTTCCTCGCCATAGAAATCGACAACAGCTTCGGCAACAATAAAGCCGATGCCTTCAATATTGGTGAGCTCGTTCCATGCATCATTTCCGCTTTCGCCGCTATTTTCTTCAGGATAACGTGCCGCCAAAGCAACCTTTTCGAAAGCATTATAGTTTTTGTACGCCCGCGCAAGTCTTCTTGCATTGACTTCGCCAACATGGCGAATGCCCAGCGCGAATAAAAACCGGCTTAGCGGTATTTGCCGGCGGGAATTGATGGCATCATAAAGTTTATGAACCGATGTGCGTCCGAAACCTTCAAGATTTTCCAATTTACTCAATGCTGTCTTCTGGCGCGTTTCAAGAGTAAATATATCAACAGGGCTGCGGATTGCCAAATTTTCGTCTTTGGCATTGAAGAAAAATTCCACCTGTTTTTCACCAAGCCCTTCAATGTCAAAGGCATTGCGGGAAACAAAATGGCGGATACGTTCCATTGCTTGCGCCGGACAAATGAGGCCACCCGTACAGCGACGCACGGCCTCCCCCTCTTCCCGCACTGCGTGACTTCCGCAAGCCGGACAAATATGCGGAAAGACATAAGGCTCGGCCGTCTTCGGGCGGCGCTCTTCGACAATGTCGACAATTTGCGGAATAACGTCACCGGCGCGTTGGATGACTACCGTGTCTCCGACGCGAATATCCCTGCCGCCCCGGATAGTTTCCCCTTTATTGCCAATACCCTTGATATAATCTTCATTATGAAGTGTAGCATTGGTAATCACCACGCCACCAACCGTAATCGGTTCGAGTCTGGCAACCGGTGTTAAGGCACCTGTGCGCCCCACCTGAATATCAATGGCTTTCAGAATGGTCATAGCCCGTTCAGCCGGAAATTTATGGGCAATTGCCCATCTTGGAGAACGCGAGATAAAGCCGAGCCGCTGCTGGAGCGCAAGGTCATTGACCTTATAGACAACGCCATCAATATCATAATCAAGATCGGCACGTTGTTCTTCGATTGCATGAAAATGTTCAAGCAGCCCGTCGGCCGAATGAAAGAGTTTCGTCAGCGGATTAACTGTAAAACCGTAAGAGCGGAAAACATCCATCATACCCAATTGCGTATCGGCCGGCATGCGGCTGACCTCGCCCCAGGCATATGCGAAATATTTGAGTTTACGCCGCGCGGTAATGCTGGCATCAAGCTGGCGCAAGGAGCCTGCAGCAGCATTTCTGGGATTGGCAAAAACCTGCTTGTTTTCAGCTTCATGGCGCTCGTTCAAGGCCTGAAAATCGGCGTGCGCCATATAGCACTCGCCCCTCACCTCGATAAGATCGGGATAATTGCCTTTCAAAACATGTGGAATATCGGAAATTGTTAGCGCATTGGCGGTGACATTTTCACCCACTGTTCCGTCACCGCGGGTCGCTGCTGTTACGAGTTTTCCATTTTCATATCGTAAAGACAGCGACAAGCCGTCAATCTTCGGCTCGGCAGTGATATCAAGCTCGTCATTATCTTTGAGGCGCAGAAAACGCCGGATGCGGTCAACGAAATCATAGACATCCTGATCGGAAAACGCATTATCAAGCGAAAGCATCGGGATGCGATGACGCACTTTTTCAAATTTTTCGGAAACCTTGGCGCCAACTTTGCGGGAAGGCGAATCCGGCCTGATCAATTCCGGAAAACGCTGTTCAATGGCATTGTTGCGCCGTCTGAGCGCATCATATTCGCCATCCGATATTTCCGGCTGATCTTTGGTATTATATAAATAATCATGGTGGGCAATTTCTTTTGCCAACCGTTCCAGTTCCTGTTTTGCCTGTTCGGGCGTGAGATCATCAACTGAAATATCTTGCATCATCGGTTTCCAGAATTCTTAAAAATGAGCCTGACAATATGATCGTTATCCGTTTTTCATTCCATGAAAACAAACATTGAATATGGCTCATTTTTAACAAGTGACCATATCTTTAGCGGATAAAACACCAAAGAACCACTGCCAACCATTGGTGCCACACTTTTATCTTATCAATTTATTGACATTCCGCTGAAGCCAAGAACAACTTGACGGAAAAATCGAACTCGTTGCTTTCTGTCGGTTTGATGAGAAAATACATCGCATTTCTCGAAGACCATACCTCCAGCAAAATAACAGACACGTAAAACTTCGCAAAATCGACTTTCTGGAACTTTTTTCATAAATAAATCAAATCCTCCCGACTTCGGCATCATGTCCGGACTTTTGATAAAAATAGAATTCCGTTGGAACAGAGGTCAGTCGTTGTTGTTTTTATTGCCGAATATTAAAAAGAATGATGAACACGGTGCCCAGAATATCCGACAAGGAAACAAAACTATCAGTCAAAAAAATATGCAGGTCGAGCTTTCCTTGTTTCTGATTGTTTCCGGATTCACTTGGCCGTATTATTGGCTTTAGTCAGCTATGTCTTCAAGATTTGCTGCGAGATTATGCGGCACTATTATAACACATTCCGGCTTTTCTGATGCGAATGATCCACCTTTTTTCAAAATCATATAGCCAGCCGCTTGATGAATTAGCCAGCCGCTTGACTTCGATTGATTAAACGAATTGCCGAACAACAGACTTTGAAATCGTTGAGCTTTTACGCCGCTACTTAAATTTGGTGTTTTCTATTTTGCATTAAGCAGTTTCAATGCCGCGGCGCGGGCTTCATCGGTAATATGTTCGCCTGCAAGCATGCGTGCAATTTCCTCGGCGCGTTCATCCATGTCGAGTTTATGGACACGCGTAATCAGGCGGTCACCATCCCCATGTTCGGATTTGGATATCAGGAAATGGCTGTCGGCACGGGCAGCCACTTGTGGCGCGTGAGTTACAGAAAGCACTTGTACACCTTTGGCAAGTCTGGACAGCCTCTGCCCGATAGCGTCGGCAACTGCACCGCCGACCCCGGTATCAATTTCATCAAAGACCAGTGTCGGAGCAGACCCCCGATCGGCAAGAGCCACTTTCAAAGCCAAAAGAAAACGCGACAATTCACCGCCCGAGGCCACCTTCATCATCGGACCTGCTCTTGTTCCGGGATTTGTGCGCACCCAATATTCAACCCTGTCTATTCCTTCGGGCGTACGTTCATCTGTGTTGCTCTCAATATTGACGATAAATTCCGCACGTTCAAGCTTGAGAGCCGGCAATTCGGCCATGACGGCTTTTGTCAATTCTTCTGCCCGTTCATGCCGTTTTTGCGAAAGCCGTCCGGCCGCCTTGTCATAATCGGCAAGGGCTGCAGCAACTTCTTTTTCAAGTTTTCCGACGGTTTCCTCGCTCTGGTCAAGATCTTTCAAATCCTGATCCATCTTGTCGCGCAACTCCGACAGATTGTCGGCGGGAACATTATATTTACGTGCGGCGGCACGCAAAGCAAACAACCGTTCTTCGACATTGCTTAATTCTTGCGGGTCAAAATCGAGAGCGCTCATGGCTGCATCAACGCTATCCTGTGCAAGGCCCAAAGCTTCAAGCGCATTATCGATTGAATCCACGATTGGTTTGACAAGTTCCTCTGCTTCGGGAATTTTCCTTTCAAGCCGCCGAACGAGATTTGCCAAAACCGGAACTGGTGATTGCGCGCCGTTCAACATATCTCCGGCCTCATTGATGTCGCCTGCAATTTTTTCGGCTTTCATCATATCGGTACGCCGGATTGCCAAGCTTTCTTCTTCCCCGGCCTCGGGGGCAAGCTTATTGAGCTCTTCAACAGACGAGCGCAAATAGTCCGCCTCGCGCAAAGCTTCTGCGACTTTCTCGCGATGTTTCTTCAACGTTGTTTCGAGATCATGCCAATGGTGATAACGTTCTCTCACCGCTTTAAGGTCATCGTCTACACGTCCATAGGCATCAAGAAGATCGCGATGGGAGGCAATATCGACAAGCGCACGATCGGCATGCTGCCCATGGATTTCAACAAGCTCATGGCCAACGTCACGCATCAGAGCAACGCTTGCCGCCTGATCGTTAATGAACACACGCGAACGACCATCCGAAGACTGGATACGGCGCAGGATAATATCACCTTCGTCATCAAGGCCATTTTCTTTGATAAGTTTTCTGGCAGGGTGGTCAATCGGCGCATCAAAAACAGCCGTTACCTGCCCGCTTTCTGCACCATGGCGCACAAGGGAAGCATCACCCCGCCCCCCGAGTGCAAGAGAAAGCGAATCAAGCAGAATAGACTTGCCGGCACCGGTTTCACCAGTGAGTACCGACAGGCCCGTTTCAAAGTTGATATCGAGCCTTTCGATCAGAACGATGTCGCGGATCGAAAGCTGTACAAGCATCTAGGGTCAAGAGCCTTTTTTCAGACCGGTTTTATTCAAAGCGCGGGATATCCACGATCCTTTATTTTCCTGAGGAGCAACACCACCCTTTTGCAGCAGGTTGAAGGCATCCTTATACCATTTGCTTTCCGGATAGTTTTGTCCGAGAACGGCAGCAGCCGTTTGCGCTTCCGATGTCAAACCCAAAGCATAGTTAGCTTCTGTCAAACGATAGAGCGCTTCCTCGATCTGGTTTGTATTCGAATATTCTTCGACAACGGTGCGGTAACGCTTGATAGCCGAAAGATATTGCTTACGCTCCTGATAATAGCGGCCAATCTGCATTTCTTTACCGGCAAGCTGTTCGCGGCCGAAACGTATCTTGGTCTTGGCATCATCGACATATTCCGAATTCGGATAGCGGTCGACAACTTCCTGCATAGCGGCAATTGCGCGCTTTGTGTCTTTCTGGTCGCGCGTAATATCGGGAATCTGTCTGAAGTAGGAAAGTCCGATGATATAATAGGCATATGCGGCTTCTTCGGACGTCGGATAGAGGGCAATATAGCGCTTGGCCATATTGACCGCTTCATCATAGTTGCCTTTGCGGTAATTGGTGAAAGCACCCATGACCAGAGCTTTACGAGCCCATTCGGTATAAGGATGCTGGCGATCAACTGCATCGAATTTTTTTGCAGCTTCGCTCAAACGACCTGCATCAAGGTTGGCCAAAGCCTGATTGTAAAGAACATCCGGCGGATCGATCTTTTCAACATAGGATGTCAAATCGACATCTTTATCTTTCTTCGAACAACCGGCTGTCAGGCAAACGCTGCCAAGCATCAGCCCGATCAGGACTTTACGTACGATAGTGGATTTTTTGCTTTCAGCATCCATAATATACGAATTCAACTTCGTCATGCTCTCTCCGGCCTTCCGGCATTCCCTTGTTTATCAAAACCCAAAAGACAACACCGGGACCATGTCCTTGCCCGAATAGAAGTCATGGGAGGTTATAACCAGCTATTATCAACCTATAACATTAACATTGGATTAGCCGATTTTTACTCAATCGGTCAATCATTCGTTATAGACTGAATTATGGCAATTCCCTGAAAACTAAAGTATTGGAAGTCAATTTCCATCAAAATTCTTTGGTCTCGAATGCGGAAGGATCGTGAAGCAACGCTTTTACGAGCTTTGCATTCAACGAATGTCCGCCACGAAAAGAACGGAAAAGACCTATAAAAGGTGAACCTGTCAATGCTGTATCACCAATGGCATCCAACAATTTATGGCGAACAAATTCGTTTTCATAATAGGTTCCGCCGGGGTTTATTACCTTGTCATCTGCATCAATAACAATTGAATTTTCCAGGGATGAACCGAGCGCCATACCGGCAGCCCATAAAGTTTCCACATCTTTGAGAAAGCCGAATGTACGAGCTTTTGAAATCGCTTCCTTGAACTTTTCCGGCTCGCAATCAAAAACGAAGGTACTCTTTCCGATTATCGGCGTTGGAAATTCGATCGAAACATCAAAACGTCTACCTTCAAACGGCTCGATTTCGGCAAAACCGGTCGCTGATTCGACTCGTACAGGTTTTTTTATGACAATAAATTTGCGCTTGGCCTTCTGGTTGACGACGCCTGCCTTGTCAAAAGCTTCACAGTAACTCCATGATCCGCCGTCGAGAATGGGTAGCTCGTTCTGTGATACTTCAATATGAAGGTTATCAAGATTATAGGCGCTGATTGCGGCCATCAGATGTTCGATCGTTTCAACGCACACCGCGCCTGATCCCAAGCTTGTCGAACGCTCGGTTGCTCCGGTTTCTGCCGAGATAGCACGGAATTTCTTTTTGTCACCTGTCGGGGTCGATCTTATAAACACGATCCCCTCGCCGACTTCTGCCGGATGGATTGTCACAGTCGAGGCAAGCCCGCTATGTACACCGTGTCCGCTTAACGTAACAGACTTCGCCAAAGTCGACTGGTAATGGGGATCAAGATGAGAATTCTTATGTTTGCCAACCATAGTTGAAAGATTTTCCCTTTGTGAGGCTTATCGAAACTTTCTTTCACATAGCACTATTGGCAACAATCTTCGACATTGAATTTCTTTTCTCTTCATTCAACGCAAAAACCGCCTTTCGATTTACCGGAATTTGTACATCGGATATCTTTTAACCTGTCTATTTTGAACCGCAGTTCCTTGCAGGTTCAAAATCCGAAAATCCACTTTCGCATCGGCGTGCATTTCACCAATTTGAAATGAGAAAAATTCCAACCTCTCTTTCTCGATTTGACTTCAAGTTAAACAAATTCTTTCTGCGTTTATTAATTAAAGGTAGTCACAACGCATGCGCGACTTTAGCCATTTCAAGCTTTTATTGTTATTTTTATTGGAATGAGCGATTATGCAACGACTGAGCCTCTTTCCAAACTCTTTCATAAGTTCGGCAAGTTATCAAACTCGAAAATTGACAAAAAAGCAAAAACGTGGTCACGCGATACAATGAATAGCTTCATGAATTAACCTCCCGAAGAGGTAATGCATTGACTGGTCGTCGGTCGATTTTCCGCTGTCTCTATCGTGATATATTCCAAAACCTGTTCCCGAGCGTGCTTGCCATAAAATCAGCAATCGTTCATGACAAGCCCATTAAAAACCGAATTGCCAAAGAAAAATTAGGAAAAATTTATAAAACGCAAAAAAAACCGCTGTTTAAAAAAACAGCGGTAATTTTGAGAAGGTTATTGGGGCTTTTTATTATATCGGCGTTCCATTCCGGAAAGCCGAATTATTATTACCATTTATTCAGTTTGCCTGACGGCGCAGAAAAGCCGGAATTTCCAACTGTTCTTCTTCACTGACAGGTTGCCGTTGTTGCGTCTGAGGGCGCATCTGCGGTTCAGCCGCCTGCTGACGGCGCGGTGCATAAACTGCAGCGTCAGATGAAAGCTGACGGCGATTTTCCTGTGCGGGCAAGACCGGCTCACGATTTTGCTTGCGTTGAGGTTCCAACCGTGCAGTCGGTTCCTCGTCACGATGGATAAGGCTCTGTGTCAGTTTCTGCCAGAGGCTGCGTGGTCCCTGCTGGGCCGGTTGACGATGTGCTGCCGCATTGGCTTTTTCGCGGGCAACCGACGGAAAATCACGCAATTCCGGCATCCTGACAGGTGCAGGACGCGATTGCGGTGCCGGTTGTTTTTCACGCATTGACGGCACTTCCGTCATTTCGTCGAGTACGCGGGCTGTTGCTTCCATGTTAACCGGAGCAGCAGATGTTTGCGGCTGTGCCATGCGCGGAGCCTGCTGCATACGCGGTGTTTGCGGCATTTGCTGCGGTTGTGCATGCACTGTAGACGAAGCCTGGATTTGCGGGTTGGCGCGCTGCGGAATAGCATTGCCATTCGACATCGGCGTTTTGAAAATTTCGCTTTGCGGACGGAACGGTTCTTCAACCGGTCTATTCATTTCCAGTTCGAGAGCTTCCATAACTTCGACCATCGGCTGGGCCTTGGCGCCAGACAACTGTGCCTTAGGACCATTTTGCGGAGCAGCCGAATTTTCGAGTTTACGAACCGGACTTGCAATTTGGCTTCCTTGTCCGTCGGTATCGGCGCCTTCTACATTCGCGCGATCAATGCCGGTTGCAACAACCGAAACGCGGATGACACCTTCAAGCGACTCGTCGTCAATGGCACCAAAAATAACATTGGCATCGGCATCGACTTCTTCGCGGATGCGGTTCGCAGCCTGGTCAACCTCGAACAAGGTAAGATCGCGACCACCTGTAATCGAAATCAACAAGCCGCGTGCACCGCGCATTGATGTTTCGTCAAGCAGCGGATTGGCAATGGCCGCTTCTGCAGCAGCAAGTGCACGATTTTCACCGGAAGCTTCACCGGTTCCCATCATTGCGCGACCCATTTCATGCATGACCGAACGTACGTCGGCAAAATCAAGATTGATAAGGCCTTCTTTGATCATCAGATCGGTGATCGAAGCAACGCCCGAATAAAGCACCTGATCGGCCATCATGAACGCATCGGCAAAAGTTGTCTGTTCATTTGCAATGCGGAACAGGTTCTGGTTTGGAATAACAATCAATGTATCAACACATTTTTGCAATTCCTCAATGCCTGCTTCGGCAGTTTTCATGCGACGGGCACCTTCAAATTGGAAGGGCTTGGTCACAACACCGACTGTCAGAATGCCTTTTTCTCTTGCTGCACGGGCAACCACTGGTGCTGCACCGGTTCCGGTGCCACCCCCCATACCACAGGTGATGAAGACCATATGCGAATTACCAAGATGATCGACAATCTCGTCGAGACATTCTTCGGCAGCCGCCTGACCGACTTCCGGAAGTGCACCGGCGCCCAGACCTTCGGTTACCGCTGCACCAAGCTGGATCACACGATCAGCCTTTGACATGGTAAGCGCTTGCGCATCTGTGTTGGCGACGACAAAATCAACACCTTGTAATCCGGCATTGATCATGTTGTTGACTGCATTACCGCCGCCACCACCGACGCCAAAAACAGTGATGCGTGGCTTCAATTCTGTAATATCTGGCCCGTGCAGATTGATTGTCATTGTCTTTTCCTTCTCAATAAGTACACCGCAAAGCCCTTAGCGGTAGAATTTTAAAAACATAACTCAACAACTCAAAAACTCTCGCGCAGCCATTGGCCTACGCGTTGAAACCGTCCCCCCGTACCAGTCTTGAGTTGACCGATCGTATGGACAATTTTTTCCTCGAAACTTGCTGTCTGCGGATAGATCATCAAACCGACGACTGCCGAGAAAGCAGAGCCTTTTGCCAAAGTCGGCAGCCCCGATACTCCGAGTGGACGGCCGACCCGCACATTGCGTCCCAATATTTTCCTCGCCGTTTCCGGCAAACCAGTTAACTGGCTCCCGCCGCCAGTCAACACGATACGCTTTCCAATGACATGACCGAAGCCCGAGCGGTTCAAACGGTCACGCACCATTTCAAGAATTTCTTCAACCCGTGCCTGAATAATCCGGGTAAGCACAGCGCGCGGATATTGCATTTCACTACGCTCGTCGGCAATCGGCGAAATACTGATCATATGGCGGTCATCGACGCCTCCGGGAAGTGTCGACCCGTGCATAACCTTGAGCCTTTCGGCATCTTCAAGAGGCATCGAAAAACCGCGGGCAATATCAAGTGTTACATGATTGCCGCCAACAGGAATGGCATCGGCATGAACAAAACGGTTATCCGAAAAAACAGAAAATGTCGTGGTGCCACCACCAATATCAATGCAGGCAGCGCCCAAACGCGCTTCATCATCGACCAGAACTGCAAGGCCACTTGCAAATGGTGTTGCAACCATTGCTTCAACACTGATGTGGGCACGATTGATGCAGGCTTCCAGATTTCGCAACGGTACAGTTTCTGCGGTTAGAACATGAACGTCTACGCCAAGCAAATTACCGGTCATTCCGACAGGGTCGGAAATGCCTTTTTCACTATCCAGCGAATAACTAAGAGGTATTGAATGAACAATATGACGATCAAGCTCGAAAGCCTTTTGCGAAGCACTCGCCAGAACCGAGCGGACATCGCGCAAAGAAACTTCACGACCGCTTACATCATATTCACCATGAACGACAACGCTTCGCAAGCGGGCAGACGAAAAATTGACGATCAGTGAATCGACAATGAGGCCAGCCATTTTCTCGGCTGCGTCAACTGCCAAGCGAACAGATTGTTCGGCTGCTGCCATATCCATGACGACGCCGGACTTTATTCCACGAGAGCGCTGTACACCGAACCCCAATATTTCGATATGGTGCGTGCGGCCGGGAAGATATTGCATATGATCGAACGGGCGCAAACGGGCAATGACACAAACAACCTTGCTTGAGCCCATATCAAGCACCGTCAACAGGCGTGCCTTGCGCAATCCGTTATGGCCTGAACCAAGCAAATTCATGCGTGACCTGCCTTCTGCGCCTTCAAGCGACGCTCTTCTTCCTTAACAACGTTATTGCGTCGTTCCACTGCCTCGTCCGACAGCGCAACGGTAATACGATCAGGAAGCCGTAAATCAACACTCAGCACATCACGTGAAAAAAGCCCTTGTTCCTTATCTGCTTTGACTGCATCGGCAAGTCTCGCCATAGCATTGGCTTCCGGCAATTTGATACGAACACCATTATCAAGAAGTACATCCCAACGCCGGTCGCCAACACGTATATAAGCCCGAACATGTTCCTGAATTTCAGGAAAAGCAGCCAATTCATGCACAAAGCCGGAAGCCTTTTTATCGGCACCGATACCGACAACAAGTGGTAAATCACCAGCAAGACCGGGCTTGAAAGGAACGATAACTCTGCCGTCATTATCGATAATGTCAAGGTCATCGCCATGTTGCCAGACCGCGTATGGCTGGCGTTCAACAAGCGAAACACGTACGCGATCGGGATATATTTTTTGCACATCAACCGATTGCACCCACGGCAATTCGCTTAAAACTTTACGCGCTTCAACAGCATCAAAACCTATCATTGAAGTTTCGCCGTCAAGTCCAAGTGCCGAAAGAACGTCAAGTTCCGACATTCTGTTATTGCCGGCAATTTCCACATCTTCAACTGCAAAACCAAATGTCGAGGTAGTCGCTTTCACCACCTCATCGGTGTGACCACCGGCTGAAATACCATAGAGAGCCGTTGCTCCTAAAAAAAGAACTGCTGCAACCGTGCCAAAATGGCGTGGCAGCTCGATATCGGCCAAAACGAGTTGCGAGACAGTACGCCGCAACCGCCTGTAGAGGCGGGGCAAATTCGACATGACAGGTGTCGAAAAACCATCTCCGTTCTGACTGTTCAACGCATACACGACGCGTCCTCCACCATCCATTTTACGAGGTCACCAAATGAAAGACCTGAAACTTTCGCCATATCGGGAACAAGTGATGTCGGTGTCATTCCGGGCTGCGTATTGATTTCCAACCAGACCAACTCACCCTTTTCCTCGTCATAACGAAAATCCGAACGGCTAACACCCTTGCACCCTAATGCTTGATGTGCCGCTACCGACATCCTTTGCACATTTTGGTAAATATTTGGTGAAAGTGATGCAGGACAAACGTGTTTTGACCCACCCGGTTTGTATTTTGATTGAAAATCATAGAACTGGAAATCTTTATCCGGCACAATTTCGCAGACATCCAGTGCTTTGTCACCCAAAACCGTGCATGTAAGCTCACGTCCGGCAATGTATTTTTCAACAATAACATCATCACCATAATGCCAGGATGAACCGGTTATTTCTGCGGGCGGTGTATTCTGACCGGCTTTGACAATAACAACGCCGAAACTTGACCCTTCATAGACAGGCTTAATGACATAAGGTGGTTCGATCGGATGGGTTTTGCCAATTTCAAAACGGTTCATAACACGTGACGGTGCCACCGAGACGCCATTTGCCGAGGCAACAATTTTTGCCCGCCCTTTATCCATAGCAAGAGCAGATGCCAGAACACCCGAATGGGTGTAGGGAATTTGCAAAAATTCCAATATGCCCTGAATGCGCCCATCTTCACCGAAAATTCCGTGCAAAGCATTGAACGCGACATCAGGTTTTATTTCGGCCAGTTTCGAAGCAACATCACGCCCGACATCCACTTTGGTGACTTTATAACCGACACTTTCGAGAGCTTCCGCACAGGCTGCGCCGGAGGACAAACTGATCGGCCTTTCAGAAGAAAAACCACCCATCAATACGGCAACGTGCTTGCTTGCCATGCTCAAAAGCTCCCTCAGCAACTACTATATTTAGTCCCCTTGCATCAAACCGATACAATTGATCGTTTTGAATTCCAAATCATCCTTGCGAATCAATGGACTAGCGTTAACCATAATGAATCAGAATCGGCCTTCCATGACAAGTCCCGCAAAGTGCAAGATGCTGATTCGTAAGGTGAAATTCCGTTCATCCCCTTGAAATGACTCATAGATTTTTTTCAGTTTTTTTTCATGCTTGGCTTTTTCGAAGAAGCATAAAATTCGCATCTCTGAAAAACGTGAAAATTTCAAATTGAAACATTTATATTTTTAGAAAATTTTTCTATATTTATTGCTACCAACTGTTTGCCTGCTTTCTTCACCGAAATAGTTTCCGTTTTTTGATGCGTAATGGCAATAAAAAATCATAAATAACCAAGTTTTATCAGAAAGTTTTCGCCTAATGGTTTGCAAGGAAACACAACTATTCAAAAGCAGTTTCATTTTTTCCACGCTAATATTTAATAACACTTTAAATCGTATTCTGTATTTGCTTAATCAAAATAACAAACGCATAAATTGGTTTTATGCTAAACATTTCTTATTTTATAAGAAAATTCGCAATAACTTTTATTTATAAAAAACAGATTATATTTATTTTTAAATTATTAAAGCGTTTTGTGATGACTTGCGGCGCTTCAAAGGCAACAAGCATAGGAATGAACAAACATCGCAAGAATTGAAATAGCCGGAGGAGCAACCGTCCGTTTCCCGAAAAATTATTCTAGTTGTTGCGATAATTTCCACTTACAGTCATCTATGGTAACTGAACGAGCTATCGTAATAAGCTCATCCTTCCATTATTTATGCGTTATCTGAAGGAGACGGCACAAATGGCTTGACTTCTTTACCGGTCACAAATTGGCCTATACGTTTGATTTCCCAATGGAGGTTAATTCCGGTTTTTTCAAACACTCGTTTCCTTACTGTTTCGCCTAAAAGCTCGAGATCATAGGCAGTTGCATTGCCGGTGTTGATCATGAAGTTGCAGTGCATGGTGCTCATCTCGGCACCACCAATTGTCAAACCACGGCAACCTGCTTCATCAATGACTTTCCAAGCCGACGTGCCCTCCGGGTTACGGAAGGTTGAACCACCGGTTTTTTCGCGGATCGGTTGAACCTCTTCACGGTGACGAATAGCCTCGTCCATGGCTTTCTTGATATCTTCCTTATTACCTTTTTGGCCTTCAAGCAGTGCTCCAACAAAGATCAAACCATCGTCGACTTTTGATTGACGATAGGAATAGTGCATATCCGATAGATTGAGGATATGGCGTTTTCCTTCGCGGTCGAGTGCATAGACTTCAACAACATGTTGCGCTGTTTCACCGCCATTTGCACCGCCATTCATCTTCAATGCTCCACCGAGACCACCCGGTATGCCGCAATAAAAATGAAAGCCTGAAATTCCCGCCTCAAAGGCAACAGAAGCAAGCCTTTTATCGGTCGTTGCCGCACCGGCAAAAATACGCGTTTGAGAAACTTGCTGGGTTTCGCCGAAACCTTTGGCCGAAAGGCGGATTGTTACACCGGCAATGCCGCCATCACGTATCAGCAAATTGGAACCGATACCGACAATTGTTATCGGTATATCACGCGGCAATTTTTGTAAAAAAGCTGCAAGATCGGCTTCATCTGCCGGTTGATAGAAGACCTCGGCAAGGCCACCGGCGCGAAACCAGGTGACTTTGCTCATATCCACATTCGGGTGAATTCGCCCTCTTATACCTTCAAGAGAAGGTTGCAACCGCTTTAAAAGTGCTTCGCCATCTATCATCTGACTAAAACTTATTTTTTATCAAGATCTGCCAATTCATTGGGGAGAGCATATGCCCATTGGGTAATATTGCCAGCCCCGAGGAACACAACATAATCACCGGGCTTGGCAATTTTTCTGACAATCGGGGCGATTTCCTTCGGATCGGCAATATAACGAGCATCACGGTGGCCGGCAGTTTTGATGCGGTCAACCAGAGCTTTCGAGTTGACACCTTCGATCGGGTCTTCTCCGGCCGGATAAACCGGAGCGACGAGAATTGTGTCGGCATCATTGAAACAGGTGGCAAATTCGTCAAAAAGGTTATGAAGGCGTGTATAACGGTGAGGCTGCGCAATAGCAATCACACGACCTTTTACACTCTCACGAGCAGCTTTGAGCACAGCCTTTATTTCAACCGGATGGTGTCCATAGTCATCGAAAATTTCCACTCCGTTCCAGCTACCGGTATGGGTAAAGCGGCGTTTGACACCGCCAAAGCCCGCCAATCCTTTGATAATGGCGTCATCAGAAACGCCAAGTTCGTGGGCAACAGCAATGGCTGCCGTGGCATTAAGAACATTATGACGGCCAGGCATTGGCAAAACCAGATTTTTCATCTCGATAACCGCGCCGGTTTTACGCGAGCGGATGACAACATCGAAATGCGATTTCGGGCCTTCCATATGGTGGTTCAGAAAACGCACATCCGCCTGCGGGTTGGAGCCGTAAGTAATAACGCGGCGATCATCAATGCGGCTCACCAATGCTTGCACTTCCGGATGATCAAGACACATGACGCCAAAACCGTAAAAGGGGACATTCTCGACAAATTGCAAGTAAGCCTCACGTTCAGCCTCGAAAGTGCCGTAATGGTCGAGATGTTCAGGATCAATATTGGTAACAACCGCAACATCGGCAGGAAGTTTCAAAAATGTACCATCGCTTTCGTCGGCTTCGACCACCATCCAATCACCTTCCCCCATACGAGCATTGGTACCATAAGCGTTGACAATACCGCCATTGATCACAGTCGGGTCCATATTACCGGCTTCCAAAAGCGTGCCGATGAGTGACGTGGTCGTGGTTTTTCCGTGCGTACCGCCAATGGCAACAGCCTGTTTGAAACGCATCAATTCGGCAAGCATTTCAGCCCGACGGACAATTGGCAAATGCCGTTCTTTGGCTGCAATATATTCCGGATTATTTTTATGAATAGCCGTTGAAACAACGACAACTTCCGCCTGCCCAAGATTATCGGCACTGTGGCCGACATGAATTTTTATTCCATGGGCGCGCAAACGCTCGACATTGGCATTGTCCGCCTGATCGGAACCTTGAACTTTATAACCAAGATTATGGAGCACTTCGGCAATACCGCTCATGCCTATGCCCCCAATTCCTACAAAGTGGATAAGGCCAATACTCAAGGGCATTTTCATGAAGTTTCTCCTTCTTTATATTCTTTCACTGTTTTGCCCGCCACCAATGCTTCTGCAAGATCTGCCAATTTTTTTGTGGCATCTCTATGACCTGCAGTTTTGGCAGCTTTTGCCTGTGTAACGAGAAGAGTGCTATTTTTGGCAACAGCATCAATCATTTTTGCAAGCTCGTGGCTATCAAGTTCTTTCTGCTGCATCACTTTAACGGCACCTGTTGCCGCGAGCCTCGCAGCATTGGCTGCCTGATCGTGATCAAGTGCGTAAGGATAAGGAACAAGCAAAGCGGGTCGGCCGATTGCTGCAATTTCCGACACTGTAGAAGCGCCCGACCGTGCGATAATAAAATGTGCATCGGCAATACGCTTCGGCATATCCTCGAAAAATTCTTTAACTTCGGCTTCGACTTGGAGATTCCGATAAGTTTCCAGGAGTTTCTTATCGTCGCCCCTGACCTGCTGGACAATATGGAGGCGTTTTTTGACATCATCGCCAAGTAGTTTTACCGCCGCCGGTACAACTTCGTTGAAAAATGAAGCTCCCTGACTGCCACCGAAAATCAAAAGATTGAAAACATCATTGCCGTCAGATGGGTGATATGGCTGATTTGAGGCTTCAATCACCGCGTCGCGCACCGGATTGCCGGTTACAACAATCTTGTCTTTATACTGCCCTTCATCTTCAAGAAAACCACCGGCAATCGCATCAACCCGTGCAGCCAAAGCTTTATTGGCGCGCCCCATCACTGCATTTTGCTCGTGGATAAAAGCACGCAAACCGATCGACTTTGCGGCATAAAGCGGTGGCAATGTGGGATAACCGCCAAATCCGACGACAAGAACCGGCCGCAATTTCCTGAATAGTCGCCGTGATGCGCGCACACCTTTCAAGAGTTGCCAGAGCGTTCGTGCAACTGCGAAAGGATTTTTGCTCGTTATGGTTGCCGAGGGAATGACATGCACATGATCATCGTCAAATGTGCGTACAAAGCGTCTCGCCCTGTCATCGGTAATCAAATGGACATCATAGCCCCGCCGGACGAGTTCGCCTTTTAAAGCTTCAGCAGGAAAAAGATGGCCACCGGTGCCGCCTGCAACCAGAACAATTGTTTTTTTATCAGTCATCTCACACCGCCGGCATAATTGTCGGTAACGACGCGGAAAGCCTTGCTTCAGGGCGTCTGCGCGTCAAGCTCAACAAGATTCCCATGGAAATCGCAATGGCCACCATAGACGAACCGCCATAAGAGATAAATGGCAAAGTCATGCCTTTTGGCGGCATCAAGTGCAGGTTCACTGCCATATTGATCATGGATTGGCAACCGAACAGAATAGCCATGCCGGCAATGGCAAAGCGTGTAAACGAATCCCGTTCATTCATGGCAATTTTCATGGATCTGATAACAATGAAGGCGAAAAGTGCAACAATCAGCAGGCAAAGAACAATGCCATATTCTTCCGCAGCCACCGAAAATACAAAGTCGGTGTGACTGTCGGGAACAATCCGTTTGACAGTACCCTCGCCCGGCCCTTGCCCGAACCAGCCGCCGTGAAGAATGGCTTCACGCCCGACATCCACCTGAAAAGTATCGCCTTCGCCGGTCAAAAACCCGTTGACACGTTCCTGAACGTGGTGAACAAAAAGATAGGCGCCAAAACCGCCAACAATTGCAAGCCCGATGAACAGAATAATGATGAAAATCGGCACACCGGCAAGGAAGAACAAGCCGCCCCAAGTGGCGCTGATCAGCATTGTCTGCCCGATATCGGGTTCAAGCACCAGAAGGCATGCGCATGTTGCATAAAGAATAATGGCAAGCAAAAAGCCGGGAATGCCATTTTTACGGGTCTGATCGGAAAAAAGCCATGCCGACATAACGACGAAAGCCGGTTTCATGAATTCGGATGCCTGCACAGAAACGCCGAGTACGGAAATCCACCGCCTCGACCCCTTGACTTCAGCTCCGAATAATAAGGTTGCGACCAATAGAACAAGCGTTACAAGCAATAGCAGTGCACAAAACCGGCGAATGTTGCGCGGAGTAAAAAAGGAAACAAAAATCATCGTAAAAAGTGCGGGGAAGCTGAAAATGATGTGCCAACGCACAAAATAGAAGCTGTCTGCAATACCGATTTTGCTGGCGACAGTGGGACTTGCAGCAAAGGAAAGCATAATGCCAAGCCCCATTAACATGAGACAGGCTGCCAAAATTGGCCGGTCTATTGTCCACCACCAATTGGCTATCGGTCCACGGTCGGCACGAGAAACCATTTCAACCCCTTTGTCACTATCATCCAGTCAAGCACAACTTTTGCTCATTCGCCCATGGAAATTACGCCGAAAAGGATTCCGGTTGGTTAACGTCGGCTAAACTTTTTAATTATTGGACAAAAAAAATGGCTTCAGCGTTCTTAAACCGAAGCCATAAAATATAGTAGAAACAAAAGCGGAGATTACAACGCTTTTACAAAAGCCTTGAAGGCATCACCGCGAGCGCCATAATTTTTAAACTGATCATAGCTTGCACAAGCAGGCGAAAGCAGAACGGCCACTTCTTCGGCTTTGTCTGCCCCCGCATCCTGATGGGCTTCCTGAACAGCTTTTTCCAGTGTTCCCGACATTGAAATCGGAAATGCTCCGTTGATAGTGCGGGCAAAATCTTCCGCAGCATCACCAATGAGATAGGCTTTACGGATTTTTGGAAAATAATCTTTCAACGCGGTAATGCCGCCTTCTTTTGCAAGACCGCCAATAATCCAGTAAATATGGTCAAAGGTGGCAAGTGCCGGTGCACTGGCCTCGGCATTGGTTGCCTTGCTATCGTCGACATAAAGAGCATTGCCGATTTTTCTGACCTGCTGCATACGGTGCGGCAGCCCGACATAGGAGGCAAAGATCCGCTGCAATTCAACCGGTTTTATTTTCAAAATATCAAGGGTGGCGAGTGCCATTAACGCATTCTGGGCATTGTGGCTGCCGCGAAGCGAGGAAATTCCGGAAAGCGACAAACGTGCTTCCGGTTTGCCATTCTCCACACTGAAAAGCTCGTCTTTAACAGCATAATATCCGCTCTTCAATACCTTGTCTTTTGATACCGGCAAAACGTTATGACGGGCGTTTAAAAGCTCTTCATAGATTTTTGTCGAGTTTTCATCATCAACCGCAACGAGTGCCGTTTTCGCGCCGTTTACCAGCCGTTTCTTGATTTCGCTATAATGCGCAAATGTCCCGTGCCGGTCGATATGATCGGGCGAGATATTAAGAAGAATGCCGACTGTCGGATTGATGGACGGGGTGAGATCAATCTGGAAAGACGAGCATTCGATCACATAAAAACGATTTTTCTCAAATGCTTCAAGCGACAAAATAGCGGTGCCGATATTGCCCCCCATTTCCGACAATTTTCCGCTCTCGTTCAATAGGTGATTGATGAGTGCTGTTGTGGTCGATTTGCCATTGGTGCCAGTAATTGCAATGAATGGCATATCCTCGTCGGAAAGTTTATGATGTTTGAGATAAGCGTTGCGCTCGCGAATAAATAGTTCGATGTCGCCGATAATTTCGACACCGGCAGCTTTTGCAAGTTTGACTGTCCAATGGGGTTCCGGATTGGTGAGCGGCACTCCGGGAGCTAGAACGAGAGCCGAAATTTTTGACCAATCGACGTTATGAAGATCGCTCACCGGTATATTCTGGCCCCGCGTTTTTTCGACGGTCTCCATCTTGTCGTCCCATGCGAGAACTTCCGCACCACCGGCAAGAAGCGATTTTGCTGTTGCAACACCCGAACCACCGAGTCCGAAGAGTGCTACTTTTTTATTTTTGAAAGAATTGACTATAATCATTTTGCTTATCTCAGTTTGAGAGTTGAAAGACCGATCAGGGCAAGTACAATCGAAATAATCCAGAAGCGTATTACAACCTGGCTTTCAGTCCAGCCTTTTTTCTCGAAATGATGATGAATCGGTGCCATGAGGAAAACGCGTTTTCCTGTCAATTTGAACCAGAACACCTGAATGATGACGGAGAGTGCTTCCATAACAAATAATCCGCCAATGACAGCAAGAACGATTTCATGTTTGGTTGCAACCGCAACAGCACCCAACATGCCGCCAAGTGCAAGCGAGCCGGTGTCGCCCATAAAAATCGCAGCCGGCGGCGCATTAAACCACAAAAAGCCTAGTCCCGCTCCGACAACAGCGCCGAGAAGAACGGTAAGTTCCCCCGAACCCGCAACATAATGGATTTGCAGGTAATCGGCAAAATTGATATTGCCGGACAAATAGGCGATGAGCGCAAATGACGAAGCGGCAACCATGACCGGAACAATAGCAAGTCCATCAAGACCATCGGTGAAGTTGACCGCGTTACCGGATCCCACCATGACAAAAGCAGCAAAGGGTATGAAAAACCAACCAAGATTGAGCAAATAATCTTTGACAAAAGGAAGTGCGAGACCTGTTGATTCTGTATGCATAATGACGCCGGAGGCAACAATAGCAATGATAAATTCCAGTGTCAGACGGGCTTTTCCCGAAAAGCCTTTTTCGCTTTGTTTGGTAACTTTGAGATAATCATCATAAAAGCCGATTGCCCCGAACGCCAACATGACGAGAAGCACAACCCAAAAATAGATATTGGCAAGGTTACACCATAAAAGTGCAGAAACCACCGTGCCGCTTAAAATCATCAAACCGCCCATTGTCGGTGTACCGGCTTTTTTGAAGTGGGTTTGCGGGCCATCGGCACGGATTGGCTGGCCTTTGCCCTGACGCACTTTCAACGAAGCAATAATGCTTGGTCCGAACAGAAAAACAATAAGTCCCGACGTTAGCAAAGCCGCACCGGTGCGGAATGTGATATAGCGGAACACACCGACACCGGGCAGAATATCGGTCAGTGATGAAAAATACATCAACATGGAAGCTTGGCCTTTTTAACTTTCAATTGGCTTTCTTATAACGTTCGAGCAAAGCCGACACAACACGCGAAGAGCGAATAGAATTCGATGATTTGACCATGATGACATCACCATCATGAATGTCTTTGAGAATGAGAGGGATAATCTCTTCGACATTTTCTTTCAAATAGACTTTGAGCTTTTTGGTAAGCTCGTCTCTTAGAGGTTCGATTTCACGACCGATGAGATAAACCGGATTGGCACCCGAGGCAAAAACCGGTTCGGCAAGTTCGCGGTGAAGTTTTTCGCTATATTTGCCAAGTTCGAGCATATCGCCAAGCACGGCAATGCGCCGCCCGCGTGCACCGGTTTTTGCTTGTTTCAAAAGTTCAAGACTTGCCCGCATCGAAGCGGGATTGGCGTTATAGCTTTCATCAATCAGCGTGAATGTACCGCCCGATGGCAGTTCCAGATGATAACGCGCACCACGCCCGTTTTCGGCGCTAAAAGTTGCCATTGCCATCACGATATGTGCCATATCGGCACCAACGCAATCACATGCGCCGAGCACTGCCAGACAGTCTTGCACGATATGGCGCCCGGGAGCGGCTACTTTCACCATGGCTTCATCGTTACCAATCTTCACACTCATACTTGAACAGTCGGCCAACATATGGAGTTTTTCCAAACGGTAATCAGCAAAATCGGCTTCGCCGAAACTCAATATATTTTCAATCCCGCAGGCTTTAGCTTTATCGGAAAGAAAATAGAAAAAATCATCATCTGCGTTAAGAAGAGCTGTTCCGCCTTTGACAACACCTTCGAAAATTTCCGCTTTGGCAGTTGCAATTTCCTCGATACTTGAAAAGAATCCCAGATGCACCGCCGCAACCTTGGTGATAATGGCTAAGTGAGGCCGCACCATTTTTACCAATGGACGGATTTCACCAGAATGGTTCATGCCGATTTCAAACACTCCGTAATCTGTATCGGCTGGCATACGGGCAAGGGTTAGCGGTACCCCCCACTGATTATTGAACGACGCAGGATTGGCGTGAACTTTTCCGACAGCTCCAAGACAGTGGCGCAATGCTTCTTTCGTCGTCGTTTTGCCGACAGATCCGGTCACAGCAATAATTTTTGCGCTTGATCTTGCCCGCGCTGCCACTGCAAGCTCATCCAATGCCTTCAGCGCATCATTAACCGCTATCATTGGTACGCCAAGCTTTTGGAGATCCGCTTTGTGGGCTTTTTCGATAATCAACAAGCCTGCGCCGGCCTCGGCAGCTTTCGCCGCAAAATCATGGCCGTCGAGTTTTTCGCCCTTGATACAGAAAAAGATTTCGTTAGGCTTTACGGTGCGGCTGTCTATCGAAACGCCTGACAACTCATCCGGCAAATTGCCGATAACCTCGCCATCAATTGCTTTTTGTAACTCGGCTTTCGTCCATAATGGCATCATTTATGCTGTCCTTCCAAGGCCTCCGTTATTTCCTGATGGTCAGAAAAAGGATGGACTTCGGTTCCGATAATCTGGCCCTTTTCATGCCCTTTTCCGGCAACGACCAATGTATCGCCGCTCTGAAGCAGAGAAATGGCATAACGGATGGCTTCGCGTCTATCCCCGATCTCTTTGGCACCGCTTGCTGCTGCCATAATTTCTCTACGGATTTCGGCAGCATTTTCAGTGCGCGGATTATCATCGGTCACAATAACAATATCGGCATATTTGGTAGCGATTCTTCCCATAATCGGGCGTTTACCCTTGTCACGGTCACCGCCACAGCCGAACACCACAATCACTCTTCCGGTGGTGAATGCTTTTACAGCAAGCAAAACCTGTTCCAGCGCTTCCGGTTTATGGGCATAATCAACATAGATTGCCGCTTTATCTTTTGTTGTACCGACAAGTTCAAGACGCCCCGGTGCTCCCTGCAACCGTTCAAGTGCACGGAATACCGCTGCAGCAGAAACACCGGTTGCAAGGGCAAGCCCGCCGGCAACCAGCGCGTTGGAAACCTGAAAATCGCCTGCAAGTGGCAAGGTGAACTCGAAAACCTCTCCATCGACAATGCAATCGACAAATTGACGTGAGCGTTGATGCTCGACATGACGGAGTTTGATAAAATCGCCCTTGCGACCGACGGTCAGAACTTTCCGTTTTGCACGTTTGACATGTTCGATTGCCGCTTCCGAAAACTTGTCATCGGCAAAAATGACGGCCGGTGCATCTTTCGGCAAAAGTGTGTCGAACAAACGCATTTTCGCCCTGAAATAATCCTCGACAGTCGGGTGATAATCCATATGGTCACGACCGAGATTGGTAAAGGCTGCTGCTTTCAATTTCACCCCGTCAAGCCTGCATTGATCTATGCCATGGGAAGACGCTTCCATGGCAACATGGGTCACACCTTCGTCAACAAGTTCGGCCATTGTTTGTTGTAATCTTACCGGATCGGGGGTCGTGAGTGAGCCATATTCGTTTCTTGTCGGTGTAATAACACCGATAGTGCCGATCGTTGCTGCTGCAAAACCGGCATCCTTCCAGATCTGGCGCGTAAATGACGCCACAGATGTTTTGCCGCTGGTGCCGGTAACGGCCACAACTGTGTCGGGTTGCTTGCCAAAAAACCGTGCAGCAACAATGGCAAGCTCGTGACGTGCATCGGGAACTCGCAAAACCGGCACTTTTTTCGACTTCAGTTTAAAATCATGGTCGGTTAGAATTGCAACTGCGCCGCGTTTTGCTGCATCCTCCGCATAAACGCCGCCATCTCCCTTATTGCCTTTAAGTGCAACAAACAGAAATCCGGGTAATACTTTTCGTGAATCGGCTGTAACACCCTTGATTTCAACCGAAGAAAGGGATGAATCCCATGCTTTTCCCAAAAGTTGATCAAGTTTCATGCGTTATCCCCTTTCGGCCTAATCATTGAACGACGTCTCAGGCAACTTTTGGTTGCCGGAAGAAGCGAGAACAGGTGCATATTCTTCTTTGAAATCCGGTCTTACACCAAGGAAAGTTGCAGACCGGTGAATGATCTTTTCAACCATCGGGGCTGCGTTAAAACCGGCAGTTGCGCCAAACTTTCCTTCTTCTGCCTTTGGTTCATCAATAATTGTCAAAACAACATATTGCGGGTCGTCAATCGGGAAAGACGCAAGGAAGGCGTTAAACCGTTTGGTTTTTGAATATTTGCCATTTTCGACTTTTTCAGCAGTACCGGTTTTGCCACCAACACGATAACCTTCAACCTTGGCTCGGCGCCCCGAACCGATATCTCCATTCAATTTATAAAGATAACGCATGTCGCGGCTCGTTTCCGGTGAAACAACCTGTTTGGAGTGTTCTTCCGCCTCTTCGGCTGTGCGTTTTAAAAATGTCGGTTCGATAAGCCTGCCGCCATTCATCAAGGCGCTTGCGCCGACCGCGGTTTGTAGAGGTGTTGTCATCATGCCATGGCCGAAAGCAATGGTCATGGAATTGACAGTTTTCCAACGCCTCGGCTCGACCGGACGGGCAACTTCGGGAAGTTCTGTCGTCATACGGTCAAGAAGTCCCATTCTTTTTAAAAATTCGCGGTGCCCGTCAATGCCGATTGTCAACGCTTCTTTTGCCGAACCGATATTGGAAGAAAAGATGAAAATTTCCCAAGCGGTTAACGGACGATATTTACCGTGGAAGTCACGGATGAAATGTCCACGACCGGCAGCAAGCGGCTTTGACGCGTCAATCACGCTGTTCAGCTGGAATTTTCCCGAGTCGAGCGCCATTGCGGTGGTAAAACTTTTAATTGTCGACCCCATTTCGAAAGTACCGGCTGTCATCCGGTTAAGGCGATCTTTTTTAAGTGCATCGACCGGATTGTTGGGATCGAAATCGGGCATGGAAGCCATGGCAAGCACTTCACCGGTGTGGATATTGATAACCACTGCACCGGCGGCAATTGCCTGATATCTTTGCATGGCGTCTGCCAATACATCACGCATAATAGCCTGAACACGGATATCGATTGAAAGTTTTACCGGTTCAAGTGACGTTTCGTCGGCAAGTCCGGCTGCACGCAAATCGCTTAAACCCGCATTGTCGATATATTTTTCCATACCGGCCGTGCCCTGATTGTCGACATTGACCATACCGAGAATATGGGAAGCTGTTGGTCCACCCGGATAGAAGCGGCGCACTTCCGTGCGAAACCCGACACCGGGAATACCAAGAGCCATAATTTGCTCTTTCTGACTTGGCGTGAGCCCGCGTTGAATCCAGGCAAAACCGGTTTTCTTTTTAAGCTTTTTATAGGTTTCCTGCCAATCAAGATTGGGCAGAACCGTTGAAATCAATTCGATTGTTTCATCAACGTCAATGATGCGGCGCGGTTCGGCAAAAAGCGAATAAGTTTTCAAATCGGTTGCAAGAAGCCGTCCGTTACGGTCAAGAATATCTGGACGGGCTGCCGATTGTTCGACCGCGGGGCCGGAGGCTTCTTCTATCTCGCCACCTTTGATACCAAAATAGATAAGACGGGCAAAAATAACTGCATAAACACATAAGAAACAGCTCACCACCACCATCAGTCGGCGGCGGGTTCTGCGTGAACGATATTCGGCCTTTTGCAACTCTTCATAACGATTGAGAGGTGCCTTCAGTTTACGCTTCAAAAACGGAATAAACTTCATGGCCGGACACTTCCTGTTGCGATATTATCGATATTCGCGTTGCCGTTGCGGGCAAGCAGCGAATTCTTTTCTTCAAGCTCGTCATCCTTGATCAGATTTTCGATCTGGTCTGGCAGCCGTTCCGGTATATCCTGCAACTTGATAATCTGGCGGGGTTCGGTTACCTGCAATCCGAGTTGGTCCTGATAACGGGTGGCCAATACCTGCATACGTTCTGGCTCTATCATCATTGCCCATTCGGCATGCAGCAGGTTGATGGTGTTTTTTTCGGCAACAATTTGTCGTTCGATACGCTGGACTTCACCAATGCGTTTCAGTGCGTCGTACTTCACCTTGTAGGTGATACCGGCTGCACAAATCATAATAGCCACCAAGATCATATCAAATGTACGAAAAACTGTCATTTTCCATTACCATCATTTCGGGCATCAGTTCGGGCATTAAATCGGGCTAGTTCAGGAAGTCCGAATATTGATTTATCAAGAGGTGCAATGTCGGCATCTGTGCGGATGCCAAAACGGAAACGTGCCGAGCGTGAACGGGGGTTGAATTCGAGCTCCGCTTCATCTGCGGTAATGCCGCTTTTGACTTTTAGCGTAAATGTCGGCTTTTCAGTTTGTTGAACCGGCAAATAACGCGATTGCGCGCGCGCTTTTGACCGGAAAGCAAAAAACTTTTTGACCATGCGGTCTTCAAGTGAATGGAAGGTTACAACACCAAGCCGCCCGCCCGGCTTCAACACCGCTTCGCCAGCTTCAAGCGCTTTTGCCAATTCCTGAAGCTCGTCATTGACGTAAATGCGCAAGGCCTGAAAAATTCTTGTTGCCGGATGGATATGCTCGCCGGGTTTGCGCACCACCAATGTCTCGACAGCATCTGCAAGATCAGACGTCCGCAAAAACGGTTTTTTCTCACGCCTTTCGACAATCATTCTGGCAATGCGTGCCGCATGGCGCTCTTCCCCGAGAAGACCGAAAATACGTGTAAGGTCATTCACCTTCATAGTGTTCACAACATCGGCTGCGCTAAAGCCCGTTTCCGACATACGCATGTCAAGGGGGCCATCTTTCTGGAACGAGAAGCCGCGCTCTGCCTCGTCAATCTGCATGGACGAAACGCCGATATCAAGAATAACACCGTCAACTTTATCTTCTGTCACATGACCGAGATTGGAAAATTCTGTATGAACGAGTTTCAATCGCGGACGATACTCTTCAACCAGAGCTTCACCATCACGGATAGCTTCAGGATCCCTATCAAGTGCAATGACATTGGCTCCTTTATCAAGAAGTGCGCGCGAATAACCACCTGCACCGAACGTGCCATCAATGATTGTTTTACCGGCGCAAGCATCCATTCCCGCAAGAACAGGTTCAAGTAAAACAGGGATATGACGTTTAAAAACAGTATCCTTAACAGTTGGCATCGTTATCTTTTAACAGCACGTTTAAAAATCGATTGGCGCATTCTGACTTTTCAATTGGTCAAAATGCGTCAATCTTCTTTATCGCACAGTTATGCTTAACGAAGTGTTAGGATCGGGCTCATCAATCACGAAATTTCCGGTATCAAACCGAATGTCATGAAGAGCAATACAAAATTCAGTATCAAAACAACAATTGCCGAAAGAATGGCAACGATCTGGGTAACAATACCGTTGGAAAATTGCCCCATAATGGATTTGCGACCACTAAAGTAGAGAAGCGCAATCATAGGGACAGGTAGTGATATTGAAAGAATAACCTGACTGACAACCAGCGCTTCGGTCGAGTTGACGCCAAGCGCCACAACGATAAAGGCAGGAATCATTGTAACTAGGCGGCGAACCCATATCGGTATGTAGAAGCCGACAAAACCTTGCATAACCATTTGTCCTGCCATCGTGCCGACAACCGAACTTGAAATACCCGAAACAATCAGCGAAACGAGGAAAACGCCTGCTGCACCGATACCGAGAAGCGGTGTCAATGTGTAATAGGCCTGATCGATTTCGGCAATGTCGTTATGCGCACCATGAAACGTACTTGCCGCCATAATGACCATGGCCATATTGACCATACCAGCAATAGCAAGAGCAACAATAACTTCGCGGTTGGAATAGCGCACAAGCTGGCGACGATCCTTGTCACTCTGGACTTTGGCACGTGCCTGCGTGAGGCCGGAGTGAAGGTAAAGCGCATGCGGCATAACCGTGGCACCAATAATGCCGACGGAAATAAGCAAAGCATTGGCATCAGGCATTTCCGGAGTAAAAAGATGCAACCCCGCAGCTTCCCAATCAACCGGCGCTATGACCATTTCAATAAGATAACAAAGACCGATAATCGAAACCAGAATACCGATCAGAATTTCCGTCGGGCGGAAACCGCGGCTATCAATCATCAGAAGCGCATAGGTAACAATCGCGGTAATAATCATACCGACGATGAGCGGCAAATTGAACAATAAGGCAAGGCCAATAGCACCGCCGAGGAATTCGGCAAGATCGGTTGCCATTGCAGCGATCTCGCTGATAATCCACATAGCCACAACAACAGGCTTTGACAGGTTATCACGGCAGAGCTCTGCAAGGTTACGGCCGGTTACAATGCCGACTTTAGCCGACAGTGCCTGAAACAACATGGCAATCAGATTGGCGAGCAACACAACCCACAACAATGTATAGCCATAGCCCGATCCGGCCTGAATATTGGTCGCAAAGTTACCCGGATCCATATAGGCGATCGAAGCAATAACGGCAGGCCCGACCATGAGAAGAAATGTACGTCCGCCCTTCCGCTTGCCGGCAAGCATTGCAGAAATGCCTTCCGACGTCCGTTCGGTGAGTGAGGACTTACGGGAAAATTTATCATCTTGAAGAGACATGCAACAAAACTTTCTAATTGCGAATGCTTTGCATTAGCTCTAAAGGCATTATCCCGTCAATCGGTTTTAGACAAAAATGTTGTGATTATTCATTCTATAACAAAATAATGAAAAATGTCAGTCGGTCTGTAAGCCGGGTTCTGTATGGCGAAATTTGATTAAAAATTCCGCGTGACAGCCATTCATCTAGTACGGATGTTACCACCCGTCTCGTGCAACCTACCCGAATGACAGGCCCGGAAATCGGCTGCAAGCAAAGCTCGCGTGTCATTCCTATTCGGTCTTGCTCCCGGTGGGGTTTACCTTGCCACATCCATTACTGGATGCGCGGTGGGCTCTTACCCCGCCTTTTCACCCTTACCTGTTTGAACAGGCGGTATATTTCTGTGGCACTTTCCCTGAGGTTGCCCTCGCCGGACGTTATCCGGCACCGTTATTCCATGGAGCCCGGACTTTCCTCACCTTTCACCTTTCGGTATTGAGAAGGCGCGGCTGCCCGACCAACTGACGGGCTCTTTATAAAACAAAAACAATCTGCTGCAAACCAATAAAAGCTGCTTCATTGCCAAACTCTCCGCGAACCGCTCCTGAAAGGAACAAAGTCCTATTTTTAAAAAACCTGAAAAACAAAAATTCCGGAAAACCGAAGGCGATAGGGGTCATTTCGGTCACTCGATTGCTAAACTTTACAAATGCCATAAGACAGGCTTCGCATGCGAAATAACGACTTGAGACGATACAAAAGCCGACCGTTCTGCCCCCTTGAATGTCCATGAAATATTTTAAAATTCGGCCTGAATATCGGTTAAGCTGTTTTTTTAAATCCGACAAAGAAGATTGGCTAAAAGCAAAACAAACTATTGATTGTTTTACGACGGATAGCAAAACTATGACAAGTTTCACCCCTGCCTTATGGTCGAAGAAACGTTACGGATTTGTAGTGCGTCACGATATTTAAGATAGATCGGAATGACATTTGAAACGCGGCAGCTTTAACTTGATACGCGACCTTGCAACATGTGAGGTCGGTTTTTGCAATTGACCAAGTTTTCAATTAGGAAAGACTGTTTTTTGTGTTTTAAGTATCCCATCAAAGCATTGCTAATGCTGTGTGCTTAATTGCTACTTACGAACGCCTCCTTCAAATGTGTTTCAAAAATTCTTTCAAGACTTGCTATAATAAGTTCATTTACCTTATACCAATGACTCGCAATAACTTGGCTTTAGATATACGGCGTAAAATACGCTTGTGATCGCTTGAGAATATTCCGGATTTTTATAAAACTCGCATTGTAATAGGGATGATAAATGGCGGGCCACAAAAGAAATATAAGTCTTGACGGTTTGCGCGGACTTGCGGCCATTGCAGTTCTTTTGTTGCACTGCATGTTGTCGTTCTTTCCACAAACTCGTGATGCGACGAATAATGCTGCCAAAATTTTGTATTTCATATATAATGGTCATGCATCGGTTTTTATATTTTTCGTGCTGTCGGGCTTTGTTTTGACCCGTGGTTTCTTTTTAATCGGGGACGCTAAAATCATTTACAAAAGTGCGATTAAGCGGCTTCCACGACTTATGGGGCCAGTTCTCGTTACCGTATTATTTTCCTATTTATTGTTTGTTTTACAACTATATAGGTATCGCGAAGTGGGGGAAATCGTGGGCTCACAATGGCTCTACAATTTTTCCAACTCTCACGGACAAAATTTTCAGCCCAAGTTAGCCGATGCTATACTGGAAGGCGCATTTTATACGTTTGTTCGAGGTGATAGATATTATGATAGCAGCCTGTGGACAATGAAGATTGAATTTATAGGCAGTTTCGTAGTGTTCAGTTTAGCACTATTGTCATCAATCAAAAATAACAACTACATTTTTCTAATGTTTGTTTTTCTGGCAACAAGTGTGATTATCAACCAAGATTACACGTATATGGGTCTTATTGCCGGTATTACATTATCGAAGTTCCTGCCGGAAACATACAGCATCCCTTCAGTTTTGAAGATCATACTTGTCTTGATAGCAATCTATTTTATGAACTTCATTGGAAAGGATGTTCGTTATTTTGAATGGATGTATAGCCTTGTGGGAGAAAAAAGGGGATATTTCTACATTGTTAGCGGAATGATTCTGATCGCGATTTTCTACAATTTGGACATCATAAATAGGAACCCTTCAGTTTTAAAATTTTTCAGTTTCCTTGGGGAACTTTCGTTTCCTCTCTATCTTATACACATCCCTATCGTCTATTCACTAGGGTGTTGGATATTTTTGGTATTCCATAATGATTTTCCGAACAGCGCACCATTCATTGCCTTTTTTGTTTCTTTCATATCATCAATATTGGCTGCTCTTCCGCTTATGAAATTCAATAAATGGTGGCTAAAAAGAGTAAACAATGTGGCAGATTTAGTAACGAGAAGTTAGAAAACTATCGGCCTCAAATCAATGCGCGACATTAACAGATCGTGCTGAACTTGAATCTGTTTATCAGATCAGGGCACCTGATAAGATAATAGGAATGTATCACTCTGTTTTGAGTGGCATTTATCAATTTCAAGCCGTGAATCGAAGACAGGCCACGAAGATTACCTGAGCGGCCTCTTATGTTCCGGCTTCACAACTTCCTCTTCAATAGGTGCGGATGGAATAGTTCTCGTCGCCCAATAACAATCTATAAATGCATATTTCACCGGAGGCTACGATGCACGCCGGATGAATAGTATTTTCATTTGAAAGGACGATAAACATTCTTATAAACAGGCTTTTGCCGGCATAACTCTGTAAGGTACGCCACACCACTTTTGTGTTCTTCAATCAAACAATACATCCCAAAAGTGAAAATTACCTTTTATGGAAACAAAACAGCGCGGCGGGTGCCGAGCTGACCTTTAGGCTGGAGTTCATTCCACTGCGCCTGGCGCATTTGCATCCCTAAAAATGAAAGGAAAACGCGAATACGCTACAATGTGCCTTCGGTTTCATACAATTATTCCAGCATTTCAATAAGCGATGCAGCACATCTTCGTCAGTCAAACCCGATTTTATCAAGCCCTCAAGCGACACTTTATGGCGCAAGGCGGGCATACAGGTAACGGCTGTGGTGTCAATGAAAAAGCCAAGACAGCCTCCGCTGCAGATCATATTTTTAAGCAAAGGACAGAACTTAAAGACTTAGTTGATAAGATTTCAGAAATTGAAAATTTATTTTCAAAAAACGAAATATAAAAAGTATATATTTTTGGTATTGAGCTACCTTTAAAACTAGTTAATTTTATAATTATGACAATAGATAAATTTAAAAGATCAAGACGATATCATTTAATATAATGAGATCGCATTAATCCCGGCATAACCAGTCCAATAAAAGCGGGATAGTGAAAAACACTATAAGTTTTGCGAATATATGAGGTTTCCTAATTCGCTCGAAACATAGACGTTAAATTGTTCCGGCTATATTTTTAAGAACCTTACGCTTCAGGTGAGGCTTTTCAACGTGCCAAGCAGGCGATGAAGTGTATCAATCGTCGAGACATCCGCAACACCGTCAACCTTTTGTGGTCTGAAATGGCGTTGAAAGGCTTTTGTTACCAGTTGCGTACGTTCGTCGAAAGAACCGGTGATATCAATGCCATAACCGTAAAGCGCAAGCATTGACTGATAGGCTTCAACAGGTCTGCCACTTTCACCATTGGTCATGAAGCGTCCACCGGAAATTGCGGCCGGACGCACAAAATGGCCAATACCGGCCTTAAAAAGGTTTTCCCATGGAAATTTTTCACCCGGGTCACTTTTGCGATGCGGTGCAATATCGGAATGGCCAAGCACATTCCGTTTTTCAATTGAATATTTTTCGATAATCGATTTGCAAAGTTTGATGACCGATTCAATCTGTTTTTCCGGATAATCGGGAAAGTTCAACAAAGGTCCACCATTGACAATCTCAATACCGATAGAATGGGAATTAACATCTGTGACACCGCGCCAGAAACTTTCACCGGCATGCCACGCGCGATAAGCCTCTTGAACCAGTTGCACAACTTTCCCGTCTTCTTCCACAACATAATGCGCTGAAACCTTTGCTTCCGGCGAACATAAAAGGCGTTCGGCACTTTCGGCATTTTCCATGCCCGTATAATGAAGAACAAGAAATTGCGGTTTGGCGCCATCTTTGCGCTCTTCAAAATTAGGCGAAGGGCACACAGTTGCTCCCTGATAATCCGCTTTGAAAGTTTCTGCACTCATACTGTAACAAACTCCTCACGCACGATAGCCCATGCGTTATTAATAGCCGCCAGACGCTCATTGGCAATAGCCAGGAATTCCTTTGGTAAACCGCGTGCCATAACCCTGTCAGGATGGTGTTCGCGCACGAGATCATGGTAGTGTTTGCGTGCTTCTTCGAAGCTTATGCCTTTTTTGAGGCCCAAAACCAGCCACGGATCACTTTCACCGACAACAGCATGACGTGCGCTGATTACCCTGAACTGCTCACGAGAAAAGCCGAAAATATCGGAAACCTCTCGCAAAAAAAAGAGCTCGTCCTGATGGATTACACCATCCGATTTGGCAATATAGAAAAGGCCTTCCAGAACATCTTCCAATAATTGTCCCTGACAGTCGGATTCCTGACAAAGCCGAAACAGGCGACGCGCGTAGACGTCAAAGCCTGCAATGTCCTGTTTGGCGAGGTTATAAAGGCGTTCGACATTATGAAACTCGTGGTCGGGAACCGAAAAGATTTCATAAAATGCTTTGACCTCGGGATCGCTTACAACACCATCAGCTTTTGCCATTTTTGCCGATAAAGCAATCATGGCAACAGAAAATGCAACCTGTCTGCGTGTTTCAGGATCCCCTTCAAAGAAGGTACGTACACGTTCGACAATAGCATTCAATGCGTCGCCAGCAATGTTGCTGATAAGCTCGCCAATACGTGTCCATAATGAAGGCATTCCGTTTTCCTGAATTTGAAGTTAATAAGACTGTTCTGTTTGATCGGGCGCCTTAACAACTATTTGGCCAAGGCCGATAATTGATACTACGAAGCGATATGAATGAAGTTGACTGTTATTGTTCTTTATCCCCGTCAACTGTGGAAGGACGGTTCATTGCCTGACGGGCAACTTCACCCGCTTCACGTGCAAAATTTTCCGCCTGTTCTTCACTCTGACCACTTTTCAAGGCAGATGCTTTTGCGTCTTCCATGAATTTATTGATGACATCCTGTTTTTGTGCTTGCGTCATATCCGATGGTGTAAGCGGCACTTTTGGCAAACTTATGGCTGCCCCTTCAGGAAGGCCCTTTTCCCCGTTTATTTCACTGGAATCCTTGAAAAAATATGAATATCCCCACCACAAGCCGGCAATGACGACAATGAGGAGAATAACAAGACCGATGATGCGACGCCAACGAAGTTTCTTCATATTTTTTCCAAAAGTTTTTATTTATATGCCATTCTTTTACTATTTTTAGCAATGGTGAACAGTGATTTTAGAGCCCGATAGGTGTCGAATTGTTGTTTAAAGATAATTTAAAAAAAATGGCGCGCACATTACTGGCGTCAATTGCTTCGGCTCTGTTGCTTACAAGCTGCACTTCCTTGTCTTATGATCTTGGCGATATCGTGCCACCATCCGGCACAACACCCAAGGGACCAATCAATGCTCCCCGCTTTGATGATCGCAAGCCTCATGACTGGACCGAGCTTACCCCATGGCATTACCCCATTCACGGAACCGATGTTTCGAAATATCAACAGGCAGTTGACTGGGCAGCAGTCAAACATAGCGGTATTTCTTTTGCTTTTATCAAAGCAACAGAAGGCGGCGACCGTGTAGACGACAATTTTCTCCACAATTGGGATGGGACAAAAGAAATCGGTATGCCGCGCGGCGCCTATCACTTCTTCTATTATTGTCGGCCGGCTTCCGAACAAGCCAAATGGTATATCAGAAATGTACCGAAGGACCCGACAGCCCTGCCGCCGGTTCTTGATATGGAGTGGAACGATTCTTCACCGACGTGCAAAATCCGGCCACCAGCAGAGACTGTTCGTAGTGAAATGAAGGTCTTCCTATCCATTGTTGAAAAATATTATGGCAAGAAACCCATCATCTATACGACGGTCGATTTCTTCGATCGGAACGGCCTGTCGCAAATCAAAGGTTATTCGTTCTGGCTCCGGTCAGTCGCCGGCCATCCGCAAGAAAAATACGGCACCCATCCCTGGACATTCTGGCAATACACCGGAACGGGGCGTGTTCCCGGTATCAAGGGCGATGCCGACATCAACGTCTTTTACGGCAGCCGCGACGAATGGCAAAAATATGTTTCGGGAAAATAATATCAATCAGACAATGGGCAAACATCGTGTTACTTAAGCGGGCAAATATCGCTTTGACTTGCAAACGAATTACGCATGCCTCTTTATTTCTGATAAAAAATGGTACAAGACATTTTAAACGTCATAAAGTGCAGGAATGAGGATAAATGTTCAAGACAAGACAAGCAATTCTGGCAGCTTCGACATTCTTGTTTGCGACAGTTTTCTGCCCGCTTTCACAAGCTGAAGGACCTGAGGCGGCAACCCAGACTGATGATGTCGCGACCAAAGTTGCGCGCGAGGCCTGCGGCACGCCAATCGAAACATTCAGAGAGAATGTGGCTGATGAAGCCCGCAAAGCGGGTGTAAGCGAACACGCGATCGACGAACTCAAAAAAGCAACGATTGATCAGAAGGTCATCGACCGTGATAACGGGCAAGCTATTTTCAATCTCACATTTGCGGAATTTTCAAAACGGGTCATCCCTGAAGCGCGTTTGAAAAAGGGAAAGGAAAACTTACAAAAATATTCCGACGTTTTTGCCAAGGCGGAGGAAAAATACGGGGTTCCTGGCCCCGTCATTGCAGCCTTTTGGGGGCTAGAAACCGATTATGGTGCGGTTCAGGGCAATTTCGATACTTTGAATGCCCTTTTCACCCTCTCCCATGATTGTAGACGGCCGGAATTGTTCCGCCCGCAATTGATTGCACTTTTAAAACTGTTCGATCAGGGAGTCGTCAATGCCGATACGACCGGTGCATGGGCTGGTGAAATCGGTCAAATGCAACTTTTGCCGAAGGACTATCTGGAACGGGGTGTTGATGGCGATGACGATGGTAAAATCGACCTTAAAGGGTCTGTTGCCGATGCCGTCATGACAGCGGCCCATATGTTGAGCGATCTTGGTTGGAGGCGTGGCGAACCGTGGCTTGAAGAGGTGCGCCTCACCCGCGATGATTTGCCATGGCAAGAAGCAATCAGACAAAATCGCAAACCCCATTCACAATGGACCAGTTGGGGCGTTACCGGCATTAACGGCCCGTTAGGACCTGATAACGGGGATGCGTCACTTATGTTGCCAATGGGCCGAAAGGGGCCTGCATTTTTAGCCTATGACAATTTCGATATTTTTGTCGAATGGAACAAATCGATTGTCTATGCAACGACCGTTGCCTATTTCGCTTCGCGCCTTGCCGGTGCACCGGCTTTTGACATCGGCCATCCTGAACCAGGGTTGAACACTGAAGAAATGAAGCAATTGCAACAAAAGCTTGCCGATCGCGGTTATGATATGGGTAAGGTCGACGGGGTTTATGGGATCCTGACACGCGACGCGGTGCGGACCGAACAGCTCCGCTTGGGACTTCCTGCCGATTCCTGGCCGACAAAAGAATTGCTCGACCGGCTTTAGAACCGCATTCCATGTGGTCAAAAAAAGAGTGTACTTAACTCATCTCAAGACGGGTATTTTTGCCCGTTTTTGTTATGGAATTTGTTTTTTTGGGGATAGCATTTATACGATTGGCAGTTGAAGGCTTTATGTATTCATTTCCGGAACTATACGGTTCCTCCCTGCCCTTTTCATCTTACAAGCATCTTTGCCGCTAATTGTAATTTCCATGATTCTTCAACAGATGCATTTTGCCTTTTTCGCGTGCTGGATGATTTTTTACGTTAAATGACGTTACCTTCTAGAGCCTTTAATGCTTCTTTTGTCAGCTTTGCAAAAAGTAAATTTTCGTCGTCGTCGCATAAAGGCTTGAACTCAATCATTTTTCCGATGGGTCATGATTTCAGCACTTTCAAAAAGACTGCAAAATCGCGTTTTGAATTCGCTGAAATCGATGCCAATAAACTGTCAGATGTCATAAAAAATGCGACACCGGAGGAAAGGAAAAAGCGTCAGCACTTATCCACTTATCGGGAACATTGACTGCAATAATGACACCTGAAACGCCATGAACCATTTTAAAGACAAATTCAAAACCCCGAAAGGATCATTCAAAGGGCAAACAGAATAATTCCGGGTGCCGGGAGCATGAACTTTTTAGCTCAGAATACTTAAAATAAAACCCGACCGGAGCAAGCTCCAGTCGGGCCTCAACCAAGGGAAATCCGTTGCGGGGGGTCTCGGTCTCCCTGGTTGTTAATCAATCTCTTGCACTTTTATAACAGCGCATGATTGATATGACTGATACAGCGTCCGATAGCAAGAAAGCAGCAAAAATTATCTCTTCATTTTAAGAATTTTTTACTCGTTTTATATCCATTATGATAAAATCATGTCTAAAATGTATTATAATGAAGCAATTTTGTTTAATATAACTCTTTTGATAGAAAATTATCCCATTTAAGCAACAAGGTTCCGGGTTAAACATTGCCATTCGGATGCAACAATCCGGAATGCGAATTTAAAAACCGTTTGAAAAACACTCTTGTGCCTGCAACAGCGAGAAAGCCGAAATACTAACCAAAGTGGTTCGCCGAAATCCGTCCATGCCAAGCAACAACGTGCCAATAAACCCGACACCAGCGGATGAAAACTTGAAAACTGCCGCTGTTATCATGAAATCAGGCAACCGTCATTTTACTGCACCGGCTTTAATTCAATCAGACAGACGGGGACGGGCGTGCGTCCGCGTCCGACGTTACCGGTTGCAATAAACGTTTAAACCACGCCTCACTACTTGGCGTTATTTGCCTTAAGCGCAGCTTCAGGCCGGATGCCGATGAGATAACATATGGCATAAACGAGATCGGCACGGTTGAGCGTGTAGAAGTGGAAATCTTCAACACCGTGTTCGACAAGATCAAGAACCTGTTCGGCAGCAACGGCGGCTGCAACAAGATCATGTGTTTTCTGGTCGTTCTCTAGCCCCTCGAAACGTTGTGCCAGCCAATCAGGAATATGCGTGCCATTGCGCGAACAAAAGTTTTTAACCTGCCAAAAATTATGGATTGGCAATATGCCGGGTAAAATCGGAATATAGATACCGGCTTTACGCACTCTTTCTATGTAATCTACATAAAAGTGGTTATCAAAAAAACATTGGGTGATGGCCTTTGTCGCACCATTGTCTATTTTACGTTTGAGGAGATCAATATCGGTTGCAAAATCGGGACTTTCGGGATGTTTTTCGGGATATGCCGAAACGGTGATTTCGAAATCCGGATTAATCGCTTTCAAACCGGCAACGAGCTCAACCGCATTGGCATAACCTCCCGGAGTGGGATGATAGCGCCCGCCCGCTCCGTTGCTTGGATCACCACGAAGCGCAACAAAATGATGAATCCCCATGGAAGCAAATTGCCGTGCCACGCCGTCGACTTCTTCGCGTGTTGCATCAACACATGTCAAATGCGCGGCTGCATTAAGGTGTGTTTCCTTAATGATACGTTCAACAGTTCTGCCGGTCCTCTCCCTCGTAGAGCCGCCTGCCCCGTAAGTTACCGAAACAAATTCCGGCTTTAATGGTGCAAGACGTTTGACCGTTTGCCAAAGCATTTCTTCCATTTTCTCCGTTTTTGGCGGGAAAAATTCAAATGAAACCTTCAGCTTGTCGCCCAAGTCGGGGCGGCGGGAAAGTGATGGGGCAGACATTAAGCGGTCTCCGTTAGAAATGTTGTTTTTCTGGCAATCAACAAACGTGGATCACGGGCAAGCCACAGCTTGAGTGTGAGCCCTTTTGTATTGCCATTTTGTTGGGGTTGAAAACTCAAAGTTTTTTCCAATGTCAAGCCGGCCTTATCAAGCCAGTATTCCATTTGGGAATCGGAAAATCCCATACGCACATGAGCATATTTTTCGCGTAAATATTCAAGTTCATGCGGAGCATAGTCGACAATAATGAGCCGCGCCCCCGGTCGCATGACGCGCGCCGCTTCAAAGATTGCAACTTCAGGGTCCGACAGGAAATGTAGAACCTGATAAATAGTGACGAGATTGAACGTTTCTTTCTCGACCGGCAAATTGGCCACATCTCCCAACCTGACCTGAGCGTTCGAAACGCCTGCCTTATCCAGATTGACGCGTGCAACAGCCAGCATATCGCGATTATTATCAATGCCGATCGCCCGTGTATAAAGGGGCGCAAAAAGCTTCAACAAAGATCCGGTACCTGTGCCGATATCGAGCATGGATTGGAACGGCGTTGTTCCGACAAGTTCTACCATGGTTTGTTCGACAGTGTTGTCGGGCACATGGAGCAATCTGAGTTTATCCCAGTCGTGCGCATTTTTGGAAAAATAGGCAGCCGCAGCGCGGCTTCGCTCTTTCTTGACTTCACCAAGCCGCATCAAATCCGCGTTAATAAGATTGTCTTCAACATCAATATGTTGAAGCACTATTTTCAGCATTTCCCGACGTAACGAACAAGAAGATAAAGAAAAATAGGCCCATGCACCTTCCTGATAACGCTCGATCAAACGGGCTTCCGTTAAAAGCCGTAAATGACGCGATACACGTGGCTGCGATTGACCCAGAATTTTTGTAATGTCGGAAACCGTCAGATCGCCCTTATCCAACAAAAACAGTATGCGCAAACGTGTTGTTTCAGCAACCGCCTTTAATACGTCTACCATTTCATTCAACGCCAATTGGCGAACCATGACTTTTCTCCGCTCTTGTAGACATAAAGATATCTTTATATATTTCACAAATGTCAAGCAGAGAGATTACTTATGCCCACAAACACCGGAAAATTCCCCTTCAATACATATCTTTTTGCGTCGGGACATGTTTTATCCGAAGCCGTTTTGCTTGATAGACGGAATATCGCCATGCGATGCAACCCGAGATAATCTTCGCGAAAAAGGAGTTTATACACCTATAAAAAGAAGTTATTCAGCACCGTTTTTTCAATTGTTTTTCTTACCCTGTTTCGGGAAGCGCTTACCGATCTACATACAGTTAAATTTTTCAAAAATCCCGTTTTAGTACTGTTCGGGCTGTTGATTGGCCCAACATTGTTTTTCAAAAAAGCTTTATCTTAAAAGTAGGAATTGCTTTTCGGGAGTATGGAAAGCAGCAAATCTTCCCTTTGATCAATGGAAAATTGTAACCTAGTTTGTGGGTGCAACTGTTTTTATATTTTGACCTATAAGCTTATATAAACGCAAATGACAAAAATCTGTTTGACAAGAAAACAAGTTCAATTTTTTATTTGTCCATGACAACGAAGAGACAACGCGCTGTTGCAAAAGAATTGACGCTACTGATACCGCAAGCCCCCTATGCCGATAGCGAACCGATCAGGTCTGCATCGTTAAGTCCGCATATGAAACATCTTCCCCCCTCTATTGCGGTTTGGCTGTCGGCTGTTGCCTATATCCGACACAATTACACAAATTATGATGAATTGCGTGACGAGGGATATGATAAAGACTCGGCACGGTTTTTTGTCATTGATGATATTAACGAAAAACTGACAGAATGGCGGGCAACCCGTTTTGTCGACGTAGAAGACAAATTGTAACACACGCTTGAACGACTTCAGCGATATTAGCCAATCGCATAGAGAAAATGGGGATTACACGAAAATCAGCAACAATTCGGACTTTTGTCTGATCGCATCGTGATTTTTCAATCACCTCATCGAAGATAATAAGTGAGGCTATCAAAGCTTAAAAATCCAGCCTGATGCTTTCATAAGCAAAAATATAATCCTGTGAACCGATGAGACATGTTTTAAAAAAAACAATCGACGTAGGAAAAGAAAAAGGGGCGGGAAAACCGCCCTTTCAAATGAACCGCTTGTGAGGAAAAATTAACGAACAATCACTTTTGAGCCGATCTGTACGCGCTCGAAAAGATCAACAACATCCTTGTTCAACATACGGATGCAGCCTGCTGACACATTTTTGCCGATGCTTGAAGGTTGTGTTGTGCCATGAATACGGAAATAAGTGTCGGTATTTCCCTGGAAGAGATAGAGCGCGCGGGCGCCAAGCGGGCTATGCAAGCCACCGGGAACACCATCGGCAAAACGCTTATATTGTTGGGGTTTACGCTGGACCATATCGGCAGTCGGGATCCAGCGCGGCCATTTACGCTTGAATTGAACCCTCGCTTCACCATGGAAGCCAAGACCGGAAGCACCGACACCGACACCATAGCGAATAGCCTGACCGTCGCCCGTTATAAGGTAAAGATAGTGATTTTCCGGTTCGACAATAATGGTTCCGGGAATCTCGGTGGTCGGATAAGGAACAACCGTGCGCTCGTATTGTTCAGGAATCTTCACTGTAACCGGTGGAATTTTAAATGGCTCGTCAGGAGTTTGCTCATAACGGTCATAAACCGATTGGGTGCCAAGCAAAGTTGACGTGACAACCGGTTTTGCCGGTGCAACGTTTACATTGTCGTTCGGCACTACTGTTGGAGCAGGTGTCGTTGCACAGCCGACAAGCCCAAAGCCCAAAATGCCGAGAGCCGCTGCAAGCCCCGTTTTTTGTTGCCAGAAGTATTTCATTTGATGTCTAGAAACCTCGTTATTGCGATACGTTTGACCGCTGGTATTTTTCTCGTACAACGTGGTTAATAGAAGGTTAATTAAATGGAAAGTATTTTTAACTTCAAATGCGTTATTAAAAGCTTCTGGAGTGCATTCGGGATAATTTTTCTGTGCAGAAAGACAATTATGCAACAGTAACAGAATCTCTTTTTGCCTTTTCTATCCATATTCCCGTTAAAAATATAAATTCCCCTAGCAATAAATTCCGAATCAATTAGTCGTTGATAAAAAACAATCAACAACGCTTTCACATTATTTTCTCATTTGTTTTATGCGTTTTGTCTTTTTCAGCGCCGAGTAAGCATATTTGTTTGATAAAATCAGAATTTTATAAAAATAAATTATTTAATTTCAAGTGGATACGCTTGGAATAATATATCATTATTTAATTCTCATATTGTTTATTAAAGAATTTTATTGAGACAATGTATTTCAGCTATTGTCAACTATAGACATAATTACAAATGCTGACCGGTTTTCACCACTCTTTTGTGTTGCGATCTTCTTGTTTTAGGTTGTGATCTTTTGGACGATAAACATTTCAATATGACCGACGAATAATTTGCCCCACACTTTCAATAAAATATTATCACATTTAATTAGCCGAATAAATAATTCCCCTAAAATGGCAAGCTTCATTCGCGGAATTAGGTCTGCTGGGCAACAAAAAAGAGTCATAAATGTTTATGGCTCTTCCATTTCCAAACTTCACTGACCTGGCGGGATCACTCCGGTAGAAGAACAATCGCGATTGTTTTCTATTTCACCATCACCAGAAACATGCGCGGAAAACGCAAAAGCACTTTACCGTCATATTGTGTCGGATAAAGCTTTTTAATGCGTTCAAGATAAAGAGCAAGGTAGTCCTGCTTTTCCTCGTCGTTCAATGGAGCCAGAAACGGCCGCAAGGCTGCACCTTTCACCCAATCGACAATCGCTTCATGATTTTCCATAATCGGGTTGTAGATTGTCTGCCAAATATCAATATAGCGCACAAGCGGCTTCAAAGCATCGTAATAGACAGAGACATTCGGGAGTTTTTCCCGTGCTACAGCACCGATACGATCATTCCAACGTTTGTCTTCGGCAACGTGAATCATTGCCCGATGAAGTGGCTCGAACAGGTTATCCGGCATTTGTACGGCCAGTGCTGCACCGCTTTTCATGGCAGAGACCAACCGTTTCATCTCATCAATATGATCTGGCAGCCATTGGAACACAGCGTTCGAGAATAATAGATCGACATCGCTGTCCGGAGACCATTTTTCAATATCCTGAACCGTAAATTCGATTTTTGGCAACCGCTTCTTCGCACTGGCGATCATCTCGGCAGAAGAGTCAAAGCCCGAAACCTTGGCTCTTGGCCAATGCTCGCACAGAACTTCGGTTGAAGTGCCCGGGCCGCAACCAAGATCGACAATGGTTTTTACCTCTTTCAGAGGAACAGCATTGGCAAGGTCATGTACCGGTCTTAAACGTTCATCCTCGAATTTCAAATAATCTTGTGCTGACCAATCTTGCATAAATTTTCTCCATTGTCTTATCGGGCAGTGAAACCAGTTTACCACTTTTTGCGGTCAAGACACCCATAAAGTCAAAAATTCCCCATATAGTCCGAATTTCTCTTCAAACGTGAAAAACGCTTGGTTTTAAACCTCCACCGGTTGTGTTCATTCGCATCATCCATCTGAAAAGACCATATCGGGTTGTGCATGTTCTTTCACCGTTCGTCGGGATGGATAGATGTACTTCGAGTGCCTCAACCGCTTTTTTCACGGCTGTTTTTAAAATCCTTTATCCTGCTTTTAATAGGCTGGTACAGCTTCAATTTTGACGAAACTCATTTCCATCTAACTCATCTCTCATAACCGAGTTTTCCAGCCTTCTCTTAGTCGGTTTTAACCGAATAGATTTTTTCATTTTAAAGGAATGGATAAAGCCTGAACGGCCGGAAAGCCTGCTGATTTATTTTAACCGGAAAAATTGTTGCCGATCTTTATCGGGATTATATCCGGTTTTTATTCTATGGTTTCGTCTCGCGGTTGAAAATCACACAGGTAAAAATGTTGGCAAAATGGCCGACACCGACATTGGCAGCAATCGATCAAACAGGGAAAAATGAAAAAAGCGGGGAAACCCCGCTTCTTCTCTCATAAAAATCGAAACCCGACGATAATGTTTCTTGAAAGCATGACGAACCTCAGCGTGTCAAACGTTTGTAAGTGACCCGTTTCGGATTGACGGATTCCGGTCCAAGACGGCGTATTTTATCGGCCTCGTATTCTTCAAAATTGCCTTCAAACCATTCCACATGACTGTCACCCTCGAAAGCCAGCATATGTGTCGCCAAGCGATCAAGGAACATACGATCGTGGCTGATAACAACGGCACAGCCGGCAAAGTTTTCGAGAGCTTCCTCCAAAGCTGCCAGCGTTTCGGTATCAAGATCGTTGGTCGGCTCGTCGAGCAACAAAACATTGCCGCCCTCTTTCAAAAGTTTGGCAAGATGCACACGGTTTCTCTGACCGCCCGAAAGGTTGCCAACCTTTTGCTGCTGGTCACCACCCTTGAAGTTGAACGCACCGCAATAGGCACGGCTATTCATTTCATATTTGCCTAGTTTGATAATATCGTTGCCACCGGAAATTTCTTCCCAGACTGTTTTATTCGGGTCGAGTGCATCACGACTTTGATCGACATAGCTCATTTTGACTGTGTCACCAATACGGATTGTCCCGGAATCCGGCTTTTCCTGCCCCGTCAACATTTTGAACAATGTTGTTTTACCGGCACCGTTAGGACCGATAACACCGACAATGCCGCCTGCCGGTAATTTGAAAGACAGGTCGTCGATCAACATGTGATCGCCAAAACCTTTGCTTAAATGTTCAACTTCAATGACAACCTGTCCCAATCTTTCGCCAACCGGAATGATGATTTGCGCTTCACCGGGACGGCGGTCATTGGCAGCCTTGACCAATTCGTCATAAGCCTTGATACGCGCTTTCGATTTTGCCTGCCGAGCCTTCGGACTTGATGCAATCCATTCCTGTTCACGTGTCAAAGCCTTCTGGCGGGCAGCTTCTTCACGTCCTTCCTGTGCAAGACGTTTGGCTTTGGCTTCCAGATAGGCTGAATAATTACCCTCGTAAGGTATGCCATGGCCACGATCAAGCTCCAGAATCCAGCCGGTTACGTGATCAAGGAAATAGCGATCGTGGGTGATGATGAGAACTGCACCCGGGTATTCACGCAAATGCTTTTCAAGCCATGCTGTGGTTTCGGCATCAAGATGGTTGGTCGGTTCGTCAAGCAATAACAGATCAGGCTGTTGCAACAATAATTTACATAAAGCGACGCGGCGTTTTTCACCACCCGATAATTTGGAAACGTCGGCATCCGCGGGCGGGCAACGAAGCGCATCCATTGCCATTTCCACCTGTGAATCGAGATCCCACAGGTTGCGGCTGTCGATAATATCCTGAAGTTTTGAACCTTCTTCGGCGGTTTCGTCAGAATAGTTCATCATCAATTCATTATAGCGGTCAAGAATTGCCTTTTTATCGGCAACGCCTTCCATCACATTTCCACGGACATCTTTTGTCGCATCGAGAACCGGCTCTTGTGGCAAATATCCGCAAGTAGCACCTTCGGCAAGCCAAGCTTCACCGGTGAATTCTTTGTCAATGCCGGCCATAATCCGCAAAATCGTCGACTTACCAGCGCCGTTTGGTCCCAGAATACCTATTTTTGCATCGGGATAGAAAGACAGATTGATATTGTCCAAAATTTTTTTATTGCCGTAGGATTTGCTAAGACCAGCCATATGATAGATAAATTGCCGCGCCATATATATTCTTCCATTCCTTGATTGACGGGAGTTGAAATGCTTTTTTCGCATTTTCCCTTTACAAGCGTTTTATTGAAAACACTGTGTCAAAACCATGTTGTTTCTGTCTTTTAACCGAAAGAGTCGAGGTCGGCAATCTATAGTCAAGGCAAAAAGGTTCGAAATCGCTTATCCCCTTTTATCTTGGGCGGGTATAATACCCCTCTTCCCCCGACCCGAATAAATCTGCTGTTATTGTTACCTCTTAAAACCAGGCGGATGTGGAACGCGTCTTCCTATTTTCTGTTTTTTAAAAGGGATTTAATGCGCTGCTATCCCTCCCCTTTTAAATCGGGTGCTACAATGAGGCTTAGAAAGCTTCAAAACAAAACTTTGCATTATTCGCCCGGCAAGCCGGATTTTTTAAATAATGGCATTGTTTTTTCAAGTTCGACAAATAAGAATATAAAACACAAATTTGATGTTTCGATATCTCCAGCAAAGTGAATGAAAACACGTTGAAAAATGCTTAAGGTCCAGAACCAGCTAACGCTTGAAAAAAACCTGATGCCGCCGGTCGTTTTCGATCGCGATGGCAAGACAGGAAGCTCGGCCGAAAGCGACAATCTCCTTCTTGTGCCCGACAGTTTGTTTAAAATACCTTCAGCATTTTCTGAACAAGAAAAGAAACAGTACAGGATTGGACGCAATATCTTTCTTGAAAAGGCAAGACCACAAAACAATTTCATTGTTTACGCACCGTTTCCCTTGGGATTTTGGGCTATCCCCGCACTTGCTCAAGGCCGGTTTGCGAAACTTGTTCTTGATAGGCCGGACAATTATAGCAACTGGCGATACTTTGCGACACGGCTTTGGTTAAAAAATGAAAAGCGGCGCATGGGGTCGGATGTATACAGTCCACGTCTGATGAGACAATTGCATAAAGTCCTTTCAGTTGCGGATTATTTTTCGCTTACAATCGGGGATTGGCTTTATCTTGCAGAAAAATCGAAACAATATTTGCCTCGATTGGCGAATATGGTTTTGTGGCTCGACGAGAAAACACCGCAGCAGGAAATCTCAATTTTTTTGGGTAGCGGACGGAAAAGTGCCTCTTGACATGACTTTTCTTAACTTCATTAGCTGGATAAAATGTTTTTCAAGTTCATATGCCGTTTCAAACAGAACCCCGCTTTCGATCAGGAGACTTTGATGCGTTTTGCTAGCGTCTTTTTTGTTTTTGTTCTTTTTCCATTAACTGCTTTTTCACAGGAAACCGACATTCCATGCAAAGATGTTGCAGAGGTCGGCCGCTCTGTCATGATGGTTCGTCAAAGCGGTGTGCCGATAGAAAAGGCCATGGGGCTTGTTCTTAACGGTTTGAAAGAACAATCTCCCGAGCACCAGAAAATGCTTGAGCCGGTTTACAGAAAAATTGTTACCCTTGCCTATCAGGAACAACAATATTCAACGAATCGCGATCGTATTGATGCAACAGACAAATTCGTCAAAAGCATCTTTAACCGCTGCGCAAGGCGCCTGCCAAGAAGTTGAAATTGTAAAAAAAGTTTTAACCGGAATATCAGCTTTCGAGTGGAACGAGTTGAGGGCATCACTTTTCGAACTTATAGCCCGTTATCATCGAGCTATTCGAGACATTGTCTTACCAAAAAGACATGAGATAAAATTCTATTGTTGTTTCAAACTCTGATGTCGAAAACTGCCCTCTCCTTTTTCAATTGAAGCATCTTACAAACTTCAACAGGAGGAATGATAAAATATCCTGATTTCACGCCGATTATGCAAATGGGTCGATGAGCCTGAACTATCCTTAATAATCCGGTATGTTTGAAAACAGCTCATCAACAACGAGGTTTCGTCACCGAGCGCTCATTTTCAGCAAGTGGCAATTTCCGATTTTGAAAAACAGACACTTGCCCGATAGACTTAAGCTGACCCGAACAGAATTGCATTATCACGACGATAAGTCAGTGCACTTTACTGAATAAGGAAACTCCACCCCTTGGTCTAAAGTGCACCCATTAGCAGCTCGACACCGGAATCATTCATCGTCTTAAGCATCAGGTCGAGAGAACCGTTAAGATCAATTCCGGCACAGGCGGCAAGAGCGACCGACACTTCAAAGCCGCAATTTTTGGCGTCAAGTGCCGAATAGGCTACACAAAAGTCGGTTGCCAAACCGCAGAATGTAAGCTTGTTCAAACCACGCTCTTTGAGGTAGCCACGTAACCCTGTCGGGGTTTTCCGGTCATTTTCAAAAAATGCCGAATAGCTGTCTATTTCCGGATCCATACCCTTGCGGATAATCATTTCAGCCTTATCAACGGGCAGCGAACCATGGAGAGCCGCGCCATTAGAACCTTGTACACAGTGATCCGGCCAAAGTGTTTGCGGACCATAATCAACGGTAATTGTATCATATGGAGAAAATCCCTGATGGTTGGAGGCAAAACTTTGATGGTTTTGCGGATGCCAATCCTGCGTGAGAACGACATGGTCAAAGCGCATCATCAGTGCATAAACCGTCGGAAGAATGAGATCACCATCCGGAACTGCCAGCGCACCGCCGGGTAGAAAATCGTTTTGCACATCCACAACAATCAGTGCCTCACCAGCCATTTTTTCTCCCCTTATTTCCCCTGGTCGACGGTTGCAGTCACATAAAAACAGTCATATCAAATACCAAGATTAATTTGCAAGGAAGACTTTAATGAAAATTACCATGATCGGTAGCGGATATGTCGGGCTGGTTTCTGGCGTGTGTTTTGCCGAATTCGGTTTTGATGTTACATGTGTTGATACCAATGCTGACATAATCGCGCGACTGAACAGAGGCGAAGTCACAATTTTCGAACCTGGCCTTGACGAAATGATGCTGAGAAACATCAAGGAACAACGCCTATCTTTCTCGACTGATCTCGAAAACAGTGTCAAAGAAGCCGATGTAATTTTTCTTGCTGTCGGCACGCCTTCACGCCGCGGCGATGGTGAAGCCGACCTGCACTTTATCGAGCAAGCTGCCGATCAGGTGGCGGGAGCCATGAAGGATGGCGCCGTTGTCGTTATCAAATCCACTGTTGTCGTTGGAACCAATTCCCGTATACGCAAGCGTATGGAAAAAATTCGTCCGGATATCCATTTTTCTATGGTTTCCAATCCCGAATTTTTGCGCGAAGGTTCGGCGATTGAAGACTTTATGCGTCCGGACAGAGTCGTTGTCGGTGTCGAGGACGAGCGCGGAAGAGACACAATGCGCAAACTTTATCGGCCGCTTTATTTGCGCGAAACCCCGCTTGTCATCACCTCGCTTGAAAATGCCGAGCTCATTAAATATGCAGCCAACGCTTTCCTTGCAATGAAAGTTACCTTTATTAATCAGGTTGCCGATTTATGCGAAAAAACCGGTGGCAATATTCAGGAAGTTGCCCAGGCTATCGGAATGGATAAACGCATCGGTTCCAAATTTTTGCATGCCGGACCGGGCTTCGGCGGCTCGTGTTTTCCGAAAGATACGCGCGCTTTTGCCGCGACCGGTCTTCATTACAACGCCCCCCAGCAATTGATAGAAACCGTTATTTCAATCAATGAAGAGCGCAAAGTAAAAATGGGTGAACGTATCATAAAAGCCGCAAAAGAAAGAAACGCCGATACTGTTGCTGTGTTGGGCGTTACTTTCAAACCCAATACCGACGATGTTCGCGAATCCCCTGCTTTGACGATTATCAAGGTTTTACAAGAGGCGGGCTTGACCGTCCGCGCGCATGATCCGGAAGGTGAAGAGCAAGCCAAAAAAGTTCTCGACAATATTGTCTGGTGTTCTTCTCCTTATGAAGCGGCCAAAGGTGCTGCCGTCTTGACAATTATCACCGAATGGAATGCCTATCGTGCTCTTGATTTAAAAAAACTTGCCAAACTGATGCCAGGTGGAAAAATCATTGATCTTCGCAATATTTACAAAAAGGAAGAATTCGAGGATATAGACCTCGACTATATGTCAATCGGGCGTTGATTAAGGCAAAGATAACCAAAAGAACGGTGCGCACGCCCGTTTATTTGCTGGTATTGTCCAACGATAACGCGTTAATTGATATGCTGCCAAGCAAATTAAGGATGGTGTGATGGCAAATAATAAACCGGATTACGGCACGATTGCTGTTTGCTTCATCATTCTTTATTTTGCGTTCGAAGCACTGTTCGTTACTCTTTTGTCGCAAGGTGCCGGTCTTGATGACGCGGAGCTTGCTTCCAATATCAGTTTCTGGAATTGGGGCTATGGCGGCTCCCAACCGCCACTTTATACATGGATTGCCTTCGGCGTCGAACAGCTCTTCGGGCTACATTTTTATTGGTTGCAAATTATCAAATTCGGCCTTCTTGCAACGACATTTCTTTCCGTCTATCTCGGTTTGCGCCTTCTTCATGTGCGTCCTGTCGTTGCCGGTGCATCCATGCTTGCAATGTTTTTGCTACCCCAGATTGGATGGGAATCGCAACGCGCACTTACCCATTCCATCATGGGAACAGCCGGCTCTGCCTATACATTTCTCGCATTCTGTTTTTTTTCGCGGAAGCCTTCCTGGGGACGGGCAATTCTTCTCGGACTTGCATGCGCAACTGCCATTTTGGGCAAATATAACGGTACGCTTTTTCTCGTCGCTCTTTTCGGCGGCACAGCGTTGACAGCCGAATTTCGCAGCACGTTGAAAAACCGCTATTTTCCGGCGGCTATTCTGACAACCCTGATCGCGATAGCACCGGCTTTCATTTATATGTTCGCTCATCCGGCAAGTGTTGTTGCACGGGCAAACAAGCTTGCAATGGGTAAAACCGGCAATTTCTTTTCTGACCGGCTTGCGGGACTTGCCGATTTCTTTGTTGCCAGTCTGGGCTTTGTTTCTGTTGCCCTCATTATTGCGCTGATTCTTGCAGGCCTCCACACCTTTTCCAATGCAAAAGTTTCACAATTGACCACTAGGCAAGAAAACAAGGCAGAGCATCTCCTTTATCATATTCTGCTTTTCGGAATTCTACTCATTATCGGCCTTGTAATTGTTTTAGGCATTACCAATGTCAAAGACCGCTGGTTACAGCCATTGCTTTTTCTTGCACCGGCCTATTTTGCCCTCGTTCTTTCGCGGCTTTGCTATTCATTGAAATATGTGCGTGCTTTCGGCATAGCCGGTGCTATTGCGGCACTTGTTGTCCCCTTTGTGCTTTATCTCAATATAGCGACTGCCTATAACCGGTTTGACCCGCCCGAACAGCTATTTGATTATCCAAAACTTGACCAACAACTTCGTGCCGCAGGACCATTTTCCATGGTGTTTGCACGTCATCCGCAATTGCCCGGAAATTTGCGCTTGTTGGACCCGACATTGAAAACAATCCATATCGGTTCACCATTTGTAGTAGAACGGCTTGAAACTCCGCTTATGGTGCTCTGGTCGGGAAACGGTAAGCTGCCGGACGATTTACGCAATGTTCTTAAAAAAGCCGGCCTGCCAACCGAAGGAAAAACCGGACAAATAGAAATCGGCTTTGGTGGCGGAAGCGATGTCAAACGTATCGTTTCTTATCTTTACCTGCCTTGACGATGCTTTAAAACCGGCTTTCCGGATAAAAGAGTACCCCTCCTCATGCAAATGCTCTATGCATAAAGCATTTGGCACATGAACCGTTCTCATTTGTTAACGAACATGATCTCGTTTGCTCGTGCTGCAGGTGTAACCGGTATTATGTACCGGCCTGATTTTTTTAGGAATTTGCCTGTTTGTGTTTCTTTTCCCGATAAATCAAACAGAGATTACGGATATAAACAATCAGCCCCAAGCCTTGACCGGCGATAAAGACAGGGTCTTTTTGCCGGATTGCATATATGAGCAGAAGCGTGCCGCCGCCAAGTGAAAAAAACCAGAAGGCAACCGGCATAACACTTTTTTTGGCTTTTTCGGAAGCAAGCCATTGCACAACAAAGCGCATCATAAAAAGTGCCTGAGCAATAAAGCCAAGCACAATCCAGCCATCCCATTGCGCGACAAAGACATCATGCAACCATTGGGTAAATTGTGAGAAAATACCACTCATTTTTCGCCCTTTGCCTTTATTTCCGTCACTTTGGGAACCACTTTGCGCCGCCGACGCAACCACCAGACACCATAGAGATCAAGAATGCCGCGCAGTCCGCGATCAAGAATGCCGTAATTGGAATGGCCATGGACACGCTGGCGATCAACCACATCAATATGCGTGGTTTTAAAACCTTCACGCAAAACCAGCGCTGGCAAATAACGGTGCCAACCGTCAAAAAATGGCAATTGTCGAAAAAGCTCTGTACGGATTGCTTTGAGCCCACACCCTGAATCACGAGTATTATCTTTCAAAATTGCCTGCCGCAATTTATTGGCAAGCTTGGAGGAAAGCTGTTTCAACTTAGTATCGGTGCGTTTTAAACGTTGGCCGGCCGCCAGCCCGTAATCCGGCCCTGCTGCAATAAGTGCATCGGCAAGCTTCGGCAAATAAACGGGATTGTTCTGCCCATCTCCATCAATTGTCAGTATAATATCACCGGAGGCTGCAAAGACACCCGAACGCACTGCAGCACTTTGCCCGGCCGAGCGATCATGGCGGATATGGCGCAAAGGTTTACCTTCGCTCATACGTTCAAATAACACCTTGGGTGTGTCGTCGGTCGAACCGTCATCTACAACGAGAATCTCGTAATCGCGTCCTTTCATGGCATTATCGACTTCATCAAGCAGAAAGGCCAAATTTTCAGCTTCATTACGACAGGGAATGACGACAGATAGTTTCATTTAAATAACTTTGTTCTAATGCTACGCGAGATTGAATAGCATTGAAAACCGCAAGTGTCCATGAAACGCATCATCACCGGTTGCTGAAACTGTTAAAAAACCTATTTCCCCCTGTTTTCCATTCGGGAATTTTATCCTTTCCGGTAAAATTAAAGTTTTAAAGATTTTTGCGGGCAAACACCCTTTTCGCCAGCGGAAACAAAGTCTTAAGAGAATTTCCCATAAAACAGAGGCGGGCCAAGACATCATAACGCGATTGGCACCAATATTCATTATCCCGATCAATAACTTTAACAAAACAGCGTTTTTCTCGTGGGCTGTTATTTTTCTGCTGTTTATATAAAGTTTTCAAATTGCGACCTTTTACGTAGGGACTACACGTTTTTCAATACGGGTTTTGTCAAGTGCGTTTTCTTTCTCTTGAAGTATGAATTCAGTTTTATGAGCATCAAACAAATAAAAAATATTCAAAGAAGCAATTTTCGATTATTCAAATAGATCCCGAATTATTCTTGTACATTGATCAATTTTATAGACACAATCCAAAACCTTTCTATATTCTTTTTAAAGTTCATTATAGAGAGGGATACCTAAAATGGCTCTAATATTTTTGATATTAGGTTTTATTGCATCAATTGTGCTTATATATTTCTTCTATTCACTCGTAAGCACCCAGTCACTCTCCGGCCAAAGCCAGTCGCGGCCAACATTATCGAACCTGTCATTTACATTGATACGGCAAAGATTTACGGGCCTGGGGTGGGTCGGCGTTGTGTTGGTGTTTCTCGCTCCGCTTGCAACAGCAATCATTGTCTCGGCCAATCTAAAAGCAATCGCCGAAGCCACATTCTTTGACACCCCTATTCGCGATTTCACACTCCTTTACCTTTCCCTAGGCTTTTTGGGACTGATCGGTTTTGTCTTCATCATCATCGGACGTGAATTTTATAGTCTTGTGCCTGCAAATGGTAGCTTGGAAACTGAAGCCAATAGACCCGCACCTCATCCGGCACCACATCATCCGGCGACCCATAAGCATACTCCCGACCATTCGCCTAATAAACCGGCTCACCCTCAGCCACCTTTGCCGCAAAATCCAACGCCTCTACCGGAAGCAGAGCCCGTTCCGCGCCCTGAATTTGTGACCACAATGAAGGATGATGTACCTCCGTCAACCAAACTTTAAAGGCAAAAAACTTCGGAACGATATTGCATTTGCAAACCATCGCTTGGATTTTAAAATTGGAGTCGTTCAATATCCACCAACCAAAAAAGTCAAAACGGGGCAATCATAAAATTGTCCCGTTAAAGACTTCGGCAATACCAAAGAGCGTGCCAAGGAGTTTTAGAGTTGGTTACGTTCCGTTCTGTTGTTTTATATTTTTCACCTTCCCACGTTTTTTAAATTTATAGCGCTCTTTGTTGGCCTAAAAACTCGAAGACAGTCCGGAAAAACATAGGTAATGGATTAATATCGGGGGAAGAATATCCATTTGTCTGATCTCTCTTCACCCAATCATCACTTGCTTAAGTTTTACCTCTCACTTTTCAAGATCTATTGCACGTAAGCCTGTTTTAAACCACTTTATAATCTTCATTCTGCCCTCAGCGGTCGTAACTGTTCGAGAGTGTCAAAAACAACCAATTACAGTTATTGGTAATTACCGACGATATCAGAAATCGTTTTGCCTGCTTGGTCATAAAGTTCGGGTAAAAAGTCCAAATAGCCTAATAAACAGGCCGTTTTCACGTGCATTCCGGCGATAACGCGATATTGCACGAACTGCAAATCCGGCTTTTTGCAGTTTGGCTTCCAATGTGACATCGTTGATATTTTTATCAAGTAAGAGAGCCAGATGAAGCCCTTGTCGTGGCGCGGTGAGATGCATGAGATTTTTCCCTTTTCCGCTTTTCAATCCTTTAACCAGAGCATCCCGATTCTTTTTGACAATTTTGCTTGAACGGCGCAAATGGCGCGCGTAGTGGCCGCCATTAATAAAATTGGCCAAAGCTTCTTCAACAAAAGTAACGGCGCGCCTGTCAACGAGATTACGAATTGACGTAGCGGCAGCAAAAATGCGCGCGTCGGGACCTCAAGACAACGAGGAAGATTATACCGCCTCGATTTGGGCAGGCGTTATTCCGGTTACAACAATTATCGGCAGCTTTCAGCCTGACGATCGCCTTAAAAGGTTTAACTTCTTCCAAATCATTGAATGTCTGGTCGCACGGAAAAGGCGTGACGATGTTTTAAGCGAAACGCACCAACTTTATATGGATCACTTAAAGCAGACGAAAGACAAATGAAGCTGATTAATCACCAACAACGGCATTACGAATGCGGGTAACGCCGTTGAACTTTTTTCTCTCGTCTAATCTTTCGGAATATTCAGATGCCAATCAGGATGATTGCGATTGAACCGGATAGAAGAATAAAGTGCGGACAAAATGAACACCATTCCGATAACGCCGGTAACGACTTCCGGTATGTGAATAATGGTCTGCAAATACATAATGAAAGCCAACACCAGAATGGCGTAAAAAGCCCCATGTTCAAGGTAGCGGTATTGCGCAAGTGTCCCTTTATCAACAAGAAGCACTGTCATTGAACGGACATAGAAAGCACCAATCCCGAGTCCAATTGCAATAACAAAAAGATTGGTGGAAAGCGCAAAGGCGCCAATAACACCATCAAAAGAAAAGCTTGCATCCAACACTTCCAGATAGATAAACGCGCCAACACCTCCCTTGTAGACATTTTCCATCGTGTGTTTTCTGGCATCCATCAACACGCCCAAGCCTTCGACAGCAATAAACGCAAGTAAGCCATAAATTGCCGAGACCAGAAATGTATGGTCGTCTTCCGGTTTTACGAGGCTGGAAAAAATGAGCACAAGAACAAGTGTAATGGCAATCTGGATACCATGGATGGACGCATATTTCTTGGCGCGCCCTTCAAGAAATAAAATCCAATGCGTATCCTTCTCGGGATCAAAGAAATATTTAAGCCCAACCATAAAAAGAAAAGTACCACCGAATGCGGCTATACCGACATGTGCGTTTGTCATGATGTCGGCATAATGTTGGGGTTCCCAAATAGCAAGCTTTAGCGCTTCCCACGGACTTATCCATGCCGCACACGCCACCACAATGAGCGGAAAAACGACGCGCATCCCGAAAACCGCAATGACAATGCCCCAAGTAAGAAAGCGATGTTCCCAAACCGGGCTCATATCACGCAAAATGCGTGCATTGATAATGGAATTGTCAAATGACAGCGAAATTTCAAGAACACCAAGGACACAGCAAATGAACAGATATTCAAATATGCCACTTGTCGAACCTGTTTCGACATAGCCAAGCCACATACCGAGGCTCAGACCGACAACTGTAAAAATAAAAGCGCCGGTAAAATAGCGTAAAACGCTCATTATAATCCCTCTTGTCAGCAGCCTTTTAAAGGCTCTTGGCGTTTACCGGTTCATGACTAAAGATCCACAAACAATGTGTATATGGAAACATAACAAACAAAACGCAAGGGGCTTTTTCCCTCAATATCGGTGAAGGTTAACAGCTTGTCTCAAACAACCTACGGTTATTTTCTGTCTTGTTAAAAAAAATTCCAAAAACATTGCACGCGACAGTATTTTTTAAATGAGCTGCCATCCTGCCCCCCGACTTTCATGAAACGGCTCTCGCCAGGTGGTATTTTTTAAAGATGAATCGTGAAAACACAGTTTTACCAAAAAATTAAATCGAAATTTGCTTCAATATATCATTGATATCGTATATAGTTATTCCATAATGATATTAATTCAATGTATTTATAATTGAATGTTAAAAAATTGATATGAAATTTTATATACATTCATATATATTTATTAATTATTTACATAAAAATATCTATGCAAACAAAAATTGAATATAATTAATTTTAAATAGTTTTTATAATAAATATATATCATATTATAATAATTGAATTTTTGATGAAATATTATATTGTCAATGAAACAAAAACATTCTGTCGTAAGTGTTGACACTGCCAACATGTTTCAAAACGGCTAAGCTATCTAAAATAAAATTTTACATATTTACGGAGGCGATATTATGTTTATCAATAAGACAAAAATTGCGGCTGCAATGATTATTCCCGGTATTTTATTTGCAAGCCCGGCAGCAAATGCAGCCAAGCTTGATATTCCGGGCGGTGCCTATGTTTCCGATGCAGCACACACAAATTTACTCTGGAGCATAAAACATTTCGGCCTTTCCAATTATTATGGGCGCTTTGACAAAATTGAAGCAAAACTTGATCTTGATGCAAATGATGTTGAAAAATCGGTTTTGCATGTCACAATAGACCCGAAATCGGTCGATACAAACTATCCCAAGACTCCGAATGAATTTAATGATGAAATTGCCGGAGAGATGTTTTTCGATGCCGATAAATTCAACAGCATCACCTTCCAGTCGACTGCGATCGAGCTAACGAGCGAAAAAACCGGTAAAGTTACCGGAAATCTGACATTTCACGGTGTTACAAAACCGGTTGTGCTTGATGTGACCTTGAACGGCACGATTGCCTCGCACCCGATAACCAAAAAACCGGCACTCGGCTTTTCTGCAAAAACCGTAATCAAACGCAGTGACTTTGGTGTGAACGAGCTTGAAGGCCCGTTGAGTGACGATGTTAATCTGATTATCGAGGCCGAATTCAAGCCAGCGGAATAAAGGGCTTTCTTCTCTCGATAAAAAGATAAGACTTCCGGTAAATTTGATTGGAACCGGTTGACAGAGAATGGTTGGCTGCCAGCCGGTTCAAGTGAGTAAGGTAATTCCAGCAAAAAGAATTGTCACTCAAGGAACAGTAGATTTCTTCACTCGTTATCAGCGAGCGTGAAAGAACCCGACAAACAAAAGCGTCGTTATTTTTAAAAAAATCTATAACTGATACAAAAAATAATACCTATCTAACATGAACGGGGAATGACAAGCGAATTTGAAGGAAAATAAAATGACAATCCGCTCGCGTGCAATTATCGAGACAGAAAATGCCAATAAATATCTTCAACAACTTGCAAAACACTGGAGTCACAAATTTCCGGATATGACATCTTCTGAAAAGGAAGCCCATATTCCTTTTTCCGACGATGTCACGATTGACATGTTTGCTGAAAAATCCTCTCTTGTGGTGCAAATCATGTCGCCTAACGAGTTTGAAGCGATTAAAGCCGAGGGCATTTTCGATCAGCATATTTTGCGTTTTGCATTCAAGGAAAAGCTGACAATCGACTGGCACCGCGAAACATTGCCATGATTGCCGAAGCCATATTATTGGATAAAGATAGATCTTCTTCAAAAGAGTGGGCTTTATAAGCCCGCTCTTTTTTGTGAGGAACGTGATGGAAAATCATTGCGCCGTAAGTTTTAAACTTCGTGCAGTTTGTCTTGCCCTTTGATTAAGCGTCATAAACACCGGTAAGAGTTATAAATGCAAGGTTTTGTCCCGCCCCCGTTAATACACAATGTGCCTAAAAGCTTCGAGCAACGCCAGATGCACGTCAGTCGATATAATGTAACATGCGTCCGGCTTATGGTTCCTTCGCCTTAAATAACGGACACAATCATGAGACCGGTTTTTGCTTCTTCAAACATTATCTCCCGGAGAACCGCGGCATCAGTTTTTCCTGTCGCGACCGGAAAGGCGACGCTGCTCATAAGCTTTAACATTTGTGTAAGCCAATGAAAGAAGCGGATGGTTGATACCGAAGTGCTGGGCACGGTTTAACAGATCACCCAGTATGTGATCTCCTTCCGTCTGATGTCCGGCTTCAATATCGCGCAACATAGATGCAGTTGCCAAAGACTGTTTATCCTTGAAAAAAATGCCGATATCGTTGCTTGCACCCTCATGCAGAGGGAAACCGGCCGCCTTCGCTATTTCGCTATTTTTTTCCAGAAATTCTGTCATAGCTTCTTGCCCGCCCGGAGCACGGTTGATTTCGCCAACATTTGCACGCATCAGGCATGTCATTCCGGCGAGCGTAGCAAGGCGAACCCATTTATTCCACATGCGTTGCATTGCATTTTCAACAGCATGCACTTGCACTCCTTTTGCACCGTCAAAAAGATTTGCAAAAATAATTGCCCGTTCGTCCTTTCCCCCTTGTTGGCAGCCGAACAACCCGATTGCATCATCATTCAAATGCAAAACAATTCCGTCTAGCGTCAGTGTCGACTGGATGATAACCGAGCCCGCCAGCACATTTTTCCTGTCAAACTCTTTATTCAGTCGATCAATATGCGCAAGACCATTGAGTGCCGGAACGAGAACAGTGTCTTTGCCCATAGCCGGGCGTATTGAATTGATTGCACTATCAAGATCATAGGCTTTTGCTGTGAGAAAAACATAATCATAGGTTTCACCTTGTAAAACCCTGTTTACGAGTTCTTCATTGGTCAGCGTTTTGACCGGCGTTTTCAAATTTCCGGCCGGACTTTCAATACGCAATCCATGTTCGAGAAGTATTTTTTGCCGTCTTGGACGCACAAGAAAAGTTACATCTTTTCCCGCCTCTACCAAGCGACCGCCAAAATAGCCACCGATCCCGCCTGCACCCAATACCAGAACTTTTGTCATAATCCCATTTTCTCCCGTTTTTCCGGTTCTATGAATGCGACTTTAAAAGCCATAATCAAAAATCGCAAACAAAAACCCGGAGGTGACACCTCCGGGTTTTCAAGAATCGCAGCAATGATGAAATTACATATTATTGTTTACTGGCGAACCATCACCAAAGTTATGCATTTCCTGATCACTCACACCATGCCGGGAAACAGGAGAGTTCAGATGACGCCCCGGATAGTAGGAGTCTTCAACCGAACCATCGCCACGATAGAAATAGGCCTTGTCTTTCCCTTTGAACTGTTCATTCGCAACATTTGCAGAATGACCTGGAACATATTGGTTAACCCGGCTACCATCACCAAAACCATTGGCAGCAAAAGCACTGCTTACACCTAACAGCAAAGCGGATGCGACAAGCATTAATCTTTTCATTTTAAACTCTCCTTTTTATTCCGGATAGCTCTCATCTGATCAGGCTATCCGGCTTTTATAGAGATCATCCGATTTTGACATCTGAACATCTCTTGGTTTTCACTTAGGAAAAGCGGTAGCAGGATACCAATCACATATGCGTTTTATGTTCACGAACATGTGATCTCAGTACAATATCCGTTTCATGATGACGTTTATACAATGTGCAAAGGCCAACCATTTACGATTATTGGGACGGAAATAGTCGTGTATCCGGTTCTGCACGTATTTTCACCTGAATTGCCATACGAACTTTCCAATCAAAAGCCATAAGAGATAATGACGCTGTTTTGTTTATTTGAACCACCCGATATTTCTCTAACGAACCGGCTGACGGCAAGCCCCTCCTCTTCGGCAGAAAATTCGAGGATTTTTTTCGACACCGCATTAAACATGCGATTAGTTATTTGCTTAAAAATCCGGCTTCATGAAAAGACGATTTCACGACAGTTAAAAAGCATTAAAAAATAGCAAGCCTTTAAAACGATTATTCGCTGTCCCGAACGGCGATCAAGTGATCTCTTTTAAAGTTACTTCATTCTAAAATACATGCGTAATGCCTGAAACCTTTAAAACATAATTTATGCTAACCTCAATTGACGTTTACTTTTGTAAATTACGAAACATCAACTCATAACCGCCAAAATAAACCCTGTTTATTATTATTTTCTCTTTTCATCAGTTAATTTCGCGTGCATTATACAGGTTCTGGAAGATGCCCGATGTTCAGGGGGATACATGAATGGGTACACAGCAAATTGAACCGAACGAAGTTATAGAGTTCTGGGTGGATGCCGGACGAAACAAATGGTTCGGTCAAGACGACAGTTTTGGCAAAAATATTCACGAAAAATTTTTCCGGCTTTGGCAAACGGCACTTTCAGGCCGATTGAGAGAATGGCAAAAAACCGATGAAGGTCTTTTGGCTCTCGCCCTCATCTTCGACCAGTTTCCACGCAAAATGTTTCACAATGACCCCCGCGCTTTTTGTAGTGATCATGATGCGCTAAAAATTGCACGGCTTGCTGTCGAGAATGACGCTGACAAGCGTATAGAAAAAGACCTGCGAGGTTTTTTTTATATGCCTTTTGAACATTCCGAAAAGCTTTCCGATCAGGAACAAAGTATTAAATTGTTCAAGTCTCTTAATGATCAAGATTTACTGACTGAAGCGGAAATCCATCATAACATTATCAAGCGTTTCGGTCGCTTTCCACAACGCAATAAAATTGTTGGACGCAAAACAAAGCCGGATGAACAAGCGTTTCTCGATGACAATGATATTGATAGCTGATAGATGGCTTCACCACGCAAATCGAAAAATCGAGTAAACTGGAAATTTTCAATTTCGCTTAAAAAATTTACAAACCGTCATTATTAGAACAATGAGCAAGTCTTTCGTCAAGATGACCGGATCGGCAGTTCATTGCGAACAATATGATGGATAAAAATGGTTTTCAAAAACCCGTTCCGCCTTCAGTATTTTGCCAAATCAAAACAGCTTCGTTGTTAGACCGTTTTTGTTTCAACTACATCATTGGTTCTGACACCGTAAACATCGCAAGCGTCAAAAGTACGGTCTTCAAACTTAAAAAAACGGCCAGCGATGAATGAAGTTCTCACCTCATTCATCGCAACTCTTTTGAGCGAAAAAATATGCGGTGCGCAAAAGATCAGAAAGCCTTTGCCACCTCAAACCTGTCACCAAAAATTAAAAATCTGTGATCACAAATGGCGTAAAAACAAGGCTTGTCTCTGCTCATCAGGCTCGGTCGGCCTGTTTAACCGGTTTTCCTGATAAGGCCTTGATATCGGAGCTTTCGCCGCAGTGCTTAAACAAAGTTTTAAGAAACAGTTAATTTCTATGGTTAACAATAAGTTAATAAGAAAAACTGAATCATTTTATCAATTAAGAGTTTACTAAAAAAATATTTCCTTTCAATAAGTTAGAATAATATCTTAAAAATCCCCGCAAAGCGCCGTCAAAAGATACAAATCCCCCCTCCTGTTTTTCTGCATTCAAACCTGAATGAATACATAAGGAGAAAAACAGAAGAGAGAAAAGTTGGTAGAGAAAAATTATTCGGAATTCTTTAATGCAAAGCCTACTAAAGGACTTCAGCCGAGGCTGTGCCCGAGAAAGTAATTGTGTGAACGGATAACACTTTCTCATGTGGAAAAACGAGTTTTCTTGGCGGGTTGAATTGCTCGAGTACCAGTTCTTTATCTGTATGGTGAGAGAACATTTTTACAAATGCTTTCGGTGCCGCCGAATGATCATCTGCAATAACTTGTGCCACCACAAAATCACCTTTTTTCACGCGGCGTGTCGGGTCGCAATAGACGATCTCTCCATCTTGATACCGTGGCCACATGGTTTCGCCCGATACTTCCAAAGCATAAGCGTTAACCGCATGGTTGAGTTGTGGTGGGCACGCAACCTCGTATAGTATATTTCCGTCAAGGTCGAACTCGCCATGTTCACCGGCAACAGTCTGTCCATAAACCGGCAAAATGCGGTTTTGTTCGAAATCTACAAGGTTGTCTTCAACATTGTTGAAACGACTGTCGTTTTCAGCCTCGAACGGCGCATCGACAACAAGCGGTTGGTAATGTGTTTTCATAGCATTTTCTTTCGACTGGCTGAATTTTTGTTGTTCATTCGGCTTCCTGTCACTCTTCGGACTATCGGCATTGTCGCCATTTTTTCGGCGGTTCTTGGGGCAAGATTTAACCGTTTTTTCATTCCGCTTTTTTGAAGCCTTCGACTTTCCGGTAGATTCCGCATTTTCAGCCGCCAATTCCATAATATTGGCCGCCAATTGGCCGGTTACTATTTCCGGTGGAATACGCACGGTCACGCTTTCATTGTAAGCTTCCTTACGATTGGCAAGTAACCTTGTGCGCGCGTCCGGCATGGACAAGGCCCAGACTTCATCCGAACGAATAGCTGGCTTGCCGAGGCCGATGAGAATGCGAGCCATTTTTTCTGTAAGTTCGGTGGAAAAGTAACCAATTGACTCTTTTTCTTCATCTTCATACTCCCCAAGCTCTTCGGCACTTTGTAGCCCGAGGCTTTTTGCCAATTCTTCCAATGACAAACCGGCGCGCTCACGTAGCTCACGCAATTGCGTGGGCGCAGAAAATAGATCACGTCCCATAAAAACGCCCATTGTTTCCCTTTCTCGGTTCTATTTCGCGCTAACTTGTTTCGCCACATAGGATGTTTGTGGAGTGGCAATCGTCGATTGCAGGTTTGCTATCTAAACGGGAAGCGGCAAAATATGTTCCAAACGAGATTATCGTTGGCAACAGCTAAGCTTTTCGAGGCCAAACAGGAAAAGTCAAAACGGCATAACTTTAAAAACAGAATTTAAAAAACTTTTGTAAAAATTTTCCTAAAAAACCGTTTATAAAGACGGCGGAAAAACACTTTTCAACGTCGCTTCTTTGCCGAAAAATTTTAACTACGAGAAGAACAGCCTTCTCTACCCTGTTCAAAGCGAAAGAAAATATAGAAAAATTGGAAACGAAGTGCCGAAAACCGTTTTCCAGTGCACCGGTCATTTAATAGAAAAATTCAAAATCATCGTGAAAAAGCGCGATGATGGCGCAAGTTGTCCAGTCACAACCATTCCAATGATAACAGGGAAGATAGCTGTGAGAAAATGGGGGAAAGAAAAAAGAGCAACTTCGTGCGCGGCATTTTTTCAAAAACTGCTGCTATCAGACAATGCCGCCTAGAATAAACAAAAAGGCTCCATTATCAGGAGCCTTTTGGATAGTTAAAATTAGCGGATAACACCACAAGCGAAACGGGCGCCGCCACCACCCATTGGTTCCGGCTGATCGGCATAATTGTCGTGACCGACATGGATCATCAATGAATGCCCACGCACATCCGAAAGTTTTTTCAACTTTGGTGCGAGAACCGGCAATTTGGCATCGCCTTTTTCGTCAACATAAAGTGGCGGCAAATCACCAAGATGCCCGCTGTCATCCCAAGGTGCGGAGTGATGTTCGGTCTTTTGGGGATCCAGATGCCCGCCGGCTAAACCGGCAACAACAACTTTGCCGTCTTTCTCGCCCAGTCCACAATCCGGATTGGTGTGAACGTGGAAACCGTAAAGCCCCGGCTTCAATTCTTTAAGATCAGGAGTAAACACCAGACCATAGCGATTTTCGGTAATTGTGACTTGCCCTATTTGATGACCAAGCCCGTTTTCTGTGGCTCTGTAAATCTCGACCGATAAAGATTGCGGTTCTTGGGGGGAAGCCTTTTCGCTACTTGCAGCAAAAGCAGCCGTCGATAGCGCGAAAGCTGTCAGTGGCAATGACAGAGCCAAGACAGACATACATCTTTTCATTGAAAAATTTCCTTACACGACTAAAACACCCGAAGGCAGAGAAAAAAATGTAAAATATCTTCAACGCCGCAAAGGGTTCGCGCACTAACACCCCCAGCGCAAGCTTACACAACGTTTTAGCTATATTACTTTCCATCATCATACGAATTATACGTCTAGCGAACAACGTAATCTGACATCTGTTTTATAACGCTTAACGCTATTCATTTCAAATGGCATACAGTCACAACTGCGATATTTTCAACAAAAGTTTTGGATTTCATATTAAAACATGAGCCTGAAAACGTAGTCGATCAGGCAATTTTTTTGTCAAAAACTTTCGAAACCTACTATTTTATTCCGGTATTGTTAGCTTTCTACGTTACATTTTAACTGTCGTATTTTTATAAAACTTTATTTATTTCAAACAGTTAGTTAATTTGCTTGAATCATTTTCATAAATCTTGCCTCCTAGATGAATAACAAAGGAGAATTCCCATTAATCCGCTTTTCCTTTGCGTGAGGCTCAAGACATTTTTTGCGAACCGGAAAATTTGTTTCCAAGAATTTTGCCGATTGTTAAATCGCCTGAAACTCTCTGAAGAAAGATGATGTTTCGCGTTTGTGTTGTACCTTCATGATTTTACGACGAACCTACTCTTAAAACCGAAAGACCGGATGCAGCACTTAATCTTCTCATTTAATCCGGCGCCCCCTACCCCATTTTTCAAAAATTTCTCCCTACCCCGACCGACTGATTTTCATTCAACAGACTGCTAAATAAAAACGGAGAATGCGCGTGAAAGCGATTTGTTTAAAAGCTTATTTGATAAAGATAAAGTTTTTGGCGACGGGATGAAAATAACCGGATTGAAAGCCCGCATACCTCTCCGGCAGGACAGCGGTTTTTTTCAACGCCGGCTTTTATTTCAGAAAAAAGCTTTTCGGTTGTTGATCTGAAAGCCATTCATTTGTCATTAAATGCGGCGATGAGTATCTGCATCAAAAAGCCGATTATAATTGTGCCGCGAGAAGAGATTGATGGAGCGCATTTTTCTTGCCCGGAATTGCGGCAATCAGATCTCTCGTATAGGGGTCGCGGGGGCGCACAAATATCTCTTCCACATCACCACCTTCAATCTCGCGGCCATGTTGTAGCACTGTCACGCTGTCGGATATCTGGCGAACAACCGACAAATCGTGACTGACAAAAACATAAGTCAATGTATGTTCCCGCTGCAACCGGTCGAGAAGCGACAATATTTGTGCTTGCACGGTGACATCCAATGCAGACACTGCTTCATCAAGAACGACAATATCGGGATTAAGAACCAACGCACGGGCAATGGACACACGTTGGCGTTGCCCGCCGGAAAGCCCCCTTGGTAGTCTGTCAAATACACTTTTTGGCAATTCCACCTGATCAAGAAGCTCCATAACGCGGGCGCGCCTCTTCGACTTATCCTCATGGGGATAGTTCAGCAAAGGTTCTTCGATAATTTTGCCAATCGTATAATGCGGGTCAAGCGAGCCGAACGGGTTTTGCGAGACAAGCTGGATACGGCGGCGGAAATGGCGCAGTTCCTCACCTTTAAGATGAACCATATCGCTTCCGTCAATCGTAATCGTCCCGCTTGCCGGTTTGATAAAGCCACAAAGCGCGCGAATTGTGCTGGTTTTTCCTGAACCGGATTCACCAACAATTGCGTGTGTCGTGCCGCGTTTTACGCTGAAAGATAAATTTTCCACTGCGCGGAATGATTGTTTACCCGGATATTCGATTACAAGGTTTTTAACTTCGACGATGGTTTTGTCATTGTTTGTTTTTTTAGAACGTGCCGGAACAAGCGTCAAAGATGGGTCATTGGCGACCAGCTTTTTTGTGTAATCGGCTTTCGGCGATGACAGGACAATCTGGCTTTCACCTGCTTCTTCAACACGGCCACTTTTCATAACAACAATTTTATCAGCCCGGTCGGATGCCACGCCAAGATCGTGCGTGACGATGAGAAGCGATGCACCGGAATTGACACGGATATCATCGATAAGGTCGAGAATACGTTTCTGCACTGTGACATCAAGTGCCGAAGTGGGTTCATCAGCAATAATGAGTTGGGGTTTTAGTGCAATTGCTATAGCAATTAAAACACGTTGCCGCATTCCACCAGACAATTCATGCGGATATTGTTCTGCACGCCGTTCCGGTTCATCAAGCCCGACTTCGCTTAAAAGTTCAACCACGCGCGACTTTATAAGATAAGACGGGCAAGCTTTATGAATGCGAAATATTTCGCCGATCTGCTTGCCTATCTTCATCAACGGGTCGAGCGAAGAAGACGGATCCTGCGGAATAAGGCTCATAACTTTCCCGCGTAAAGCTTGAAGACGGGATTTTGAAAAGCATCCGAGATCCTCGCCGTTCAGAGAAATTTTGCCATTTTCAATGCGTGCATTTTCTTGCAAGAGTCCGAGTATTGCTTGCGCCGTTGTGGTTTTTCCGGAACCCGATTCGCCAACGAGTGCCAAGGCCGCGCCACTTTCGAGGCTGAACGAAACATTGTGCGTTACCTCGTTCCAACGCCCGTTATCAAAATAGGAAACAGAAAGATTTTGAACATCAAGAAGCGACATTTTCACCACCTGCCCTTCGCGCCGAACAAGCGGCTGATGCGATTGAAACTCAGGACCACGGCAATTGTGATCAGTCCCGGAATTGTCGTTAACCACCAACCGGTTGCAATATAATTGCGCCCTTCGGCGGTAATGAGCCCCCATTCGGGTGTTGGCGGCTGGACACCAAACCCGAGAAACCCCAGCGTGGCAATTTGCAACAAAGCATGACCGAATTGCAATGCTGCATAGCTCATAACAGTATAAAGCGCATTGGGCAGGATATGACGGCGTATAACAGCAAAAAATGTCGCACCTGAACCATAGGCTGCCTCTATATAATCAAGACTTTTGATACGTGCCACTTCTGCTCGCATAAGCCTTGAAAAACCTGCTACAGACGTAACGCCGACAGCTACTGCAACTTGTAAACTCCCGATCCCCATTAGAGTTATTACGCTTAATGACAAAAGGAGTGAGGGAATGGATAAAAGTACGTCGACAATGCGCATGATAATTGTGTCGATAAGGCCGCCGATACTTCCCGAAACCATTCCCAGAAAACCGCCCAAAACGAAGCCAAAGACAACTGCAGCCAAAGCCCCGCTCAATGAATGGACGGCACCGTAAACAACACGCGCGTAAAGATCGCGCCCCAATTCATCCGTGCCAAAGATATGGGCAAAATCAGGCGCGCTCAAATGCTCGCCCACTTCGTCAACCGGACTATAAGAGGTAAATAGAGACGGCATAATGACGAACAGAAATGCGACAACGAGAACGGCAATAGCAATGAAAAGACCGGGGTCTTTCCGTTTGATCGTCCAAAATTTTGTGTTTTGAGAATAATTTGGAATGTCAACCAAGTTACTTTTACTCATTTAACGCCTCCAGCTTTTTTGTTTAAGCCGCGGGTCAATCAACGGAAAAAACAGGTCAATAACGAGATTGATAAATACAAAAGCAGCCGACGAGACCACGACAACGGCTTGAAGCACGCTGACATCCTGAGAGCGGACGGCCTGTTCGGTTATTTTGCCGATGCCGTTCAAACCGAAGACCGTTTCGGTTACCACCGCACCACTTATCAATTCGCCGAAAAGCAGTCCCGCAATTGTCAAAACCGGCAGCGCACAATTGCGCAAACAATGGCAAACAAGAATACGAAGACGGGAAGCCCCTTTCGATTTCAATACCATTATGAACGGGCTTAATTCCATTTCATCAAGAGAACGCATCAAAATTTGTGTAATTGGAGCAGAAATCGGAATGGCTAAAGCAGCAACCGGCAAAATCATTGCTTCTATGGGACCGGGAACAATGACCGAAATCCACCCCAGATAGAAAGAGAATATTTGAACAAACACGATACCGAGCCAGAAGAGAGGGATTGCGAGAAAAAGACCGGGCAAGTTGAAAAATACGTTGCGCAGCCACTGGAATGGAGAAAAACTGAACAAGAGAGCAATGAGAAAAGCCAGTATCAACGCGGCTAGAAATCCCGAACCGGCAAGTTTCAAAGTCGCTGGCAAATTTGTTACAATGAGATCGGAAACCGGAACGCCAGCCTGCACCGAATAGCCGAAATCTCCGTGTAAAAAATTACCTATCGTTTTGAAATATTGAATAATTTTAGGTTCATCAATGCCGTAATTGGTGCGCAAATTAGCAATTTCACTGGCGTTCAACCCGTATTCCGGATTGAGGAACTTGATTAAAATTGCGTCACCGGGAAGAATTTGCAACAAAATGAAAGTCGCAGTAAAAGCCGCCCAGAGCACTATAATGGCTTGTAAAAGACGATAGAAACCGATTTTTAGCATTATAAACCTTCTTGGTTTTCTGGTCTCGTCCTCTCATCCGGTCTTGGATTTTTCGACGAGAGACGCGTTAAAACGCAAACCCGATAAAACGCACTGAACCTTTAAATGAGAACCGATAGATAGCTTCAAACACATTGCCTGCACTTTTGTTTTTGGGATGGCCGACTTTAAAACCACCTTTTTCAACAAGCCGCTTTTAAATTTGCCACCCGCTTCAAAACAGTTTTTATGGGTTTTTCAAAGCGGGGGCTTGAGGCGTGGGGAATGTTATTTTTCTATCCAGCTATTATAAAAACTCGGGCGACCAACAGATTCAAAGCCGACACCTTTGACTTTAACCGAGCCGCCATAGACCTGTGGTTCTTCAAAAATCGGAATGGCATAGGCCTGATCGAGAATATAATCGGTTGCAGCAATTACATCCTCATTGCGTTTGACAGGATCGGTTTCTGCCGAAATATCTTCCAGCTGTTTGTTCAGATTGTTATCAACAAAGCTAACCACTTTGTCACTCAAACCACCTTTTTGTAAGAGCGCGTCGCGATTTTTAGGATAAAACAGGCTTTTTAAAACATCAGGGTCGGCCCGCCCGACCATATGCGGCATAACCGGTGTTTTTTGCGGATCAAGATTGTCAATCACCGCATTGGTGCCGTCATAAGCTTTGACGTTCAAAATAACGCCGACTCGCTTCCACTGTTGGGCAATCAGTTGCAACATCGCTTTGCTTTGTGGCTGCTGGACGGCTTCATAAGCTGCAAGAACAAGCTTCTTCCCGTTTCTTTCACGAATTCCATCCGGCCCTTTTTTGAAACCGGCTTCATCAAGAAGCGCCTCGGCTTTTGCCTGATCGAATTGAAGTTTTGCACTTTGATCTGAATAACCGAACGCATTATGTGCCATAATAGATGTGGCCAACGGATAATTTGAAGAATAAAGCGTTTTGAGAATTTCCGGCCTGTTGGTGGCGAACCGCAGTGCCTGTCTTACTTTCAAATCGGCTACAAGTTCATTATCGGGGCGAAACATTATCGAATTGTTGATGCCGCGCGTGCCAACCGAATAGACAATATTTCCCGACTTTTTCACACGCTCTTCGTCATAGGCTTGCAACTGCCGGATAAAATTGGCTTGTCCGGCAATCAAAGCTCCAATGCGCACGCTGTCTTCCGGAACAGTCAGATATTTCAACTCGTCAAGATAAGCGCGCCCCTGATGGGGCGATTTTTCCGGTGCCCAATTATAATCCTTGCGAACCTTCAGGATGATCTCTTTGCCGAGGGTTTCACTTTCGACATAAAATGGTCCTGTGCCGATGATTTTCGTTGCATTTCCCATCGCATCAAAGGAAAGTGCCAATGTTTTTGGTGAAACAATTCCTGAATTGATTGTCGAGGTTGCCTGCAAAAATCCCGGTGATGGGCGTTTGAAATAAAAACGCACAGTCAAAGGATCGACAACTTCACTATGATCGTAATTGTTCACCACTTCCGAAACCGGTTGGTGCAAATCTTTATTGCCAAGGCCATAAGCATCGAAGTTTTTGGCAACAATTGCTGCATCAAGCGGGGTACCATCAGAAAAGGTTACACCTTGCCGCAATTTGAATTCATAAACGGTTTTGTCGTCATTGAACGACCATGACGTGGCGAGCCATGGTTCGATTTCAAGCGTTTGTGGATTTTGATAAGTCAGACGGTCGGTAATCTGATTGAGAATGCCGCCATTTGTATAGGTACCGGCAAGAGGCGAATAAAGATTGGTGTGCACCTGCTTGTCCAGATAAATCAGTGTTCCACCCTCAACCGGTTCTTCTGCCCTAAGCGCCGACATGCCAACGGATAGGACAGAAACAACAGATGAAGCAATAAGCAATTTTTTTATCAAATTTTTCATTTCGGTGCAGTCCTTCGGTTTGTTGCGCCTTTTTTAAATTTTCACTCTCTCTTTTTCTTTCAACTCCGCCCAAGTGACCTTACATCTTGTTGTTCAAGATAATTTCACACTTATCTCTCACAATACACCTGAACGGTTTGAACATTTATTGGCTCACAAGAATAAAGCCACGGTTGAATTTTTGAACGGATGCCACTTTTGAACTTTTCAAAAAGTTAAAAAATTATTCTTTATCCATTTGAATGATTGGAAATTAATACTCGTGGAATTTGTTCTTAATGAAAAATTGAAAAACATATTTCTTAAGCTCTTTGCATCAAAACTTCCGCCGGTTTGTTTGCGACAAAACGGAAGGATGCGTTCAGTATTGTTTGATCGAATCTTCGCGGACAGGATTGAGCGTTAACGATAAAAAGAAGCGGATAATCTTGATAAAGTACATATTATTATGACAACACACGCTCCGCTATGACGAGCGCCAATGCTCCCTTTCAATCACTTGAATACCTGCCACGTTAATCGATGTTGGAACCCGATTTTTCTGATTTGATTCCAGGATTGTTTTCTGAGAGCCGAGGACGCATGCCTTTCAAGAATTTTGCTACTTTGTCGCACTGGAGTTAGGGAAGAAGCTCGACATTTTCCGGATATAGATTTTTAAAAAACCGGCAACGCTAAGGAAATTTTATCCAAAAACTCGGGCAATTCGGCATGAAATTGGCTCGTTTGCATTGAATTTTCCGTGATAGTTTCGAAAAAAACGGAAAATCAGGATGAAATAATGCCTCACTCACAAAAATCGTCAAAAGCTGTAAAACCGGATGACATCTCAACGCCGGCCGATGGATCATCATCTGCCGCCGATCATCATCCGGTAAAAGGCATAGACCACGTTTTCATATTGGCAAAAAATCTTGAAAAAAGCGCTGATTGCTTTCGCCGGCTGGGTTTTACCCTTTCACCACGCGGGCTTCATAGCAAAGGACAAGGCACAGCCAATTATACGGTTGTATTTCCCGACGATTACTTTGAACTTTTAGGCATTGTAGAAGAAACGCCAGCCAATCGCGACAAAAAACATAACCTCGAAACATATGGCGAAGGCCTTTACGCTATAGCCGGACGTATCGGCAGCGCACTTTCAACGAAAGAAAGTCTTGCCGAATTAGGTTTTGACATAACCGAGGTGCAAAATTTTTCCAGACCGGTAGAGTTACCTGATGGAAAAACAGGTATTGCTGCGTTTTCCACAGTCGCTTTTAAAAAAAGCGAAGTGCCGAATGGACAGGTATTCATGTGTGAACACAAAAGCCGCGATATGGTTTGGCAGCCCGAATTAATGATACACAAAAACGGCGCCATCGGCCTTAAGGCTATAACTTTATTGTCATCTTCACCGGAAGAGGCCGGAGAACGCTACGCACGTCTTTTCAAAGACGGAAAGGTCAAACAGGAAGATGATAGTGTCGTTGTTACAACCGGAAAAAATTCGGCCAACATCCGAATACTGTCAGAGGAAAGTTATCAACACCATTTCCCGTTCTTCGTTATCGAAAAAATCGCTCGCAATGCTTATGCCGGTCTTGCTATTTACGTAAACGATCTTGGTAAGACAAAGCGTGCACTTGAATTAAGTGCAATTCCATTCAACGAGATAAACAAAAAACACATTGTCATCGCTCCCGAATACGCAACCGGTACGGTGCTGGAATTTTTTGAAAAAGTACAATGAAATTAAATCTTGCTGATAGGCATTTCAAAATTTATCGGGGTTTACGAACTGCAAAACTTCAGCTCTTTTCCACAAGCTTATGAAGCATGTGGCCGAATAAAACATATGTTATGATAGTGGCCGCCTGTTTTGTGGTAAGCGGCCTGCTTTATACAGTCTATCTTTGGAAGAAGACCCTTTCCTCATATTAAAAATGGTGTCTCGTTCAGTCCCTCAAACATTTATCAATCACAAGCTTATTCACTTCCAAAACGTAAAAGCAAACGACAAAGTCACTTGACAAGGGAGGCAAAATATTTAAGTTGATTAAAAATATCATGTATTTTTGTTTTTCCTGAAAGCTTGGCTTTTTGACCATCCACAAATAGGAAAATGGAACCAGAAGGAATGACGGTGACTTCACTTCATCCAGATGATTAAAGAGTAAAAATTGCATTGCGACGGGCAGCAGGTGGCTTGTTATCTTAAGCGATGTGAAAAATTTTGTAAGATGCGCTGGATGAAAAGAGATAATGGATTGCGCATTGATGACAACGAACTTTGACGCTTTAGTTGGCTTAATCTGTTGAATTGTTGCAAAGCAATCAAACGGGTCAAAATCGGGAAGTTCTGTCATTCAATTATGGAAAAACAATAAGACCATGAAAAACAGGATTTATGAAAAAATACTGTTGGTTGTAAAGGATTTCGGCTCCGGCTATCAGACTTGCGAGCTTTCGGGTGCAGCGTATAAATGACGAATTTAGAGACACATGAACCGAATAATCTTCCGCTTTGGGTGGGAGCTACTATCCTTGTCCTTTCTGTCTACACAGGTTTGGGCTTTTGGGCGAGTGCCATGCGCGGAGATCCCAATGTTGTAAGAGGTGGGCAAGAGGCAATCATGCTTGAATTTGCCGAAGAGCCGATGGCACCCGAAACGGAAAATGTTTCCGAAGTTATTAAAGAAGAAACGGTTCAGGAGAAGGTAGAGGAAAAGGTAGAGCCGAAAGAAGAAGAGGCAAAGCCCGAGCCCGAACCACAAAAATCCGAAATGGTTGAAGAGGTAAAAAAGCCGGAGCCGAAGAAAGAAGTCAAAAAGCCGAAAGTTGAAGCGCGTAAAGTCGAGCCCAAAAAAGACGTTAAAAAGGCCGACATTTCGCAAAAGGCCTCGGGGCCTGAAATTGTTGCAAAGAAAGGGCCAACCTATGCAGCGCCCACAACCAATCGTGTATTCGGTGGTGACGGACGGCTCGTTTCCTCATGGCAGAACAAGGTACAACGTCGTATCGCGCTCATTGCTTCGCGTTCGAAAAAACCGGCCACATCCAACCGTTCGACATCCTATGTTACTTTCAGTTTCGACCAGAAAGGCAACATTACCAGCGCCCGCACGTCACGCTCTTCCGGTGATCACGCTATCGATGATCTGGCTTTGCAAATCGTCAAAAAATCAAGCCCTATTCCGACACCTCCGGAGGGTTGGAATAGCTCACTCACCGTGCCTGTCGAGGTTCGCTAGAACGGCGCCCACACGATTTCAAGTGTCAACCAAATTATTTGGCCAAGCTTGAAACGCATCTTTTGCGTTCCACCAATATCTCACTAACGTTGCAAATTTTTGTTTGAGTTGTGAGTTCTGTTATTCGGTAGTTCTACTCTTCCCGAATAATTGATTGTTCCTCCCGCTCTTTGAAGCCTCCTATATTTGTCGGGAACACCTTTTATTTTAGTTTTTCACCTAATTAAAAACGTAGCGAACAAATTACAAAAATATTAATTATTTATCATTATTGTAATAATAAAAATACATATTATTATATTTTTTGTTATAATAAATTAATCAAAATTATTATTATAGAAATTTTACTTAAATTATATTTTATAAAATTTTAATATATATATTTCAATTTTGGAATAACTGGATTGCGTCACTCAGTATCACCTTCCCGAAGTTTTCCTTTTCTTGTTCATTTCTACATTTTGGCTGTGGTATTTTCCACGAATTATCTTTTCTTAAACCTTATTTTCATTTAAAGTATTATGCTGTTTTGCGGGTATAAGCGGGTTTATCAGTGCCGATACGATCATTTGATCGAAGTTTCGTCACTTCTTCCTATCATACGTACAAAACAGAATATTAATATAAAAATACGAATAAAATGGAGTATATAATTTATTTTTACAATTTATAATTTTTATAATTTTTATATTTATAATATTTTTACAAATATTATATTCATATATATTTAAAATTAATTGATAATTATATAAAGTTGTTTATAAAGCAAAACTCACATCATGATTTTCAATTTAGGGAAGAGGGAATAATGGATCTCGTTTCGCGTATTCAACGTCTGCCACTCGGACGTTTTCACTACCGATTATTGGTGGTTACGGGTTTGGGCTGGATGTTTGATGCTATGGACACCGGCCTTATCGCTTTTATCATGCCTCGTTTGTCGCAAAGTTGGCAGCTGACAGCTCCGGAAAAGGCTTGGGTTGTCAGTATCGGTTTTGTAGGGATGGCAATCGGCGCTGTTTTAGCAGGTGGAATTGCCGACAGAATCGGCCGTAAAACAGTTTTTGCCACGACACTGGTTGTCTACAGTATAGCAACTGCCCTTTGTGGTTTTGCGCCGGATTTGTCGTGGCTTCTGGTTTTCCGATTTGTTGTCGGCTTCGGTCTCGGTGGTCAATTGCCGGTTGCTGTCAGTCTCGTCAGTGAGTATGTACCGGCGCGCGTACGCGGGCGTTTCATCGTTTTGTTGGAAAGCTTCTGGGGACTGGGCTGGTTACTTGCCGCGTTGGTCGCATTTTTTGTCATTCCGGCTTATGGCTGGCAAATAGCATTCATTCTCTGCGGCATTCCAGCGCTCTATGTGTTCTATATCTGGCGAAAAATTCCGGAATCTATCCCCTACCTCATCAATCGCGGGCGTATCGAAGAGGCGCATAAAATCGTGTGCCGCCTTGAAAAAGAGGCAGGCATTCCGGTCGTAGAAAAAATTGAAGTTGCCCCCGTTGCCGAAAAGCACAACGTATCTTTCACTCAATTATGGTCTAGCGGTCTTGCCAAACGCACAATCATGCTGTGGCTCATATGGTTCGGCATTGTCTATTCCTATTACGGCATTTTCACATGGCTTCCGAGCCTGTTGGAACAACACGGCTTCAGCATTGTCAAATCATCAAAATACACTTTGATCCTTATTCTGGCACAGCTTCCCGGTTACATGGCTGCAGCCTGGTTGATTGAAAAGCTGGGACGCAAAGCAACCCTATCGGGCTTCATTGCTGCTTGTGCCATATGCGCTTACTTTTTTGGTCAGGCGTCATCGGATGGCCTCATCATCTTGTGGGGATGTTTGTTGTCGTTTTTCAATCTCGGTGCATGGGGCGTTCTGTATTCCTATACGCCCGAGCAATATCCGGCCAATATTCGTGCGTTCGGTTCCGGTTGGGCTTCCGCTATCGGACGGGTTGGCGGCATTGTTGCCCCGATGGTCGTCACGCAAATGATGACAGCCGGTGCAAATGCTTTTTCGAGCGTGTTCATAATGTTTACCGGCGTGCTTCTGGCGGTCGCTATCATTATTATTGTGCTAGGAGAAGAAACGCGTGGTCGCACATTGGAGTCAATCAGTCGGTAGATTAAGAAACGGATAAAAATAGCAGATTTTTCTAAATCGAATTCAAGATAACGGGCATCACAACAAAAAAGGCGGGTAAAACATCCCCGCTTGTTTGCCCGTTTTCTTTCCCTCAAAAATTTACTTCAAGTGCTCCGGCGAAAGAGGTCAGCAGGTATTCTGCTTTTACCCCTCCTCACCCACATTCTTTTTGCGTTACACAACCCTGTTCATTGTCTTGGATCCGGTGACAAAAAAGCTCAGCCCGATTTACCAGCCCATTTTTCCCGTCGAGCTTGCCCGTCTTGCCACACGCTTTGTGTGAATCTTAATCTCCATGGCGTTTATGAATGCCCCTCATCCTTGTTGTTTTGCGCCTTCTTGTTCTTCTCCTTGAAGCCATAATGGCAAAAAGGCTTTTAGAGCGTCAACAATTTTATCGTTTTGACCGTCCAATAAACGATAAAAACTGTTGTCATGAATGGAAGAACATCAAACTGCTATCTAAAGCTCGAAACAAAATAATCACTTACAAAGTGATGCAATTGGCCGTCTGATCGCGAAAATATTTTCGACACGTCGATTTCAGCAAAAAACGGCAAGCTGCTATTCATCCGCTGTTTAAGGTGCAAAAAATCTCATAACCCATTTTTTAGCGGTTTATAAGACTGTTTTCACATCAACAGGAGAGAAAGCTTTTATCAGAAAGCTTGCCGATAAAGTTCGAGAGCATCCGCTTCGGTAACTTCCACAGGATTGTTAACGAGCAATCTTGTTTGCTTCATCGCATCGCTTGCCAACAATGCCAAACTGTTATCTGTAACACCGACTTCCTTCAAATGGCGTGGTGCGCCGGTTTCACTCATCAATTTTTCCATAAACTCGACAAAGGCTTTTGAACGCTCTATCTCGGTGCCTTTTGTGTGCGTCCCGACAACATCACCCAGTTCGGCATAAAGATGAGCCGCTGCTTTCATATTGAACCTTAAAACCGGCCCGAGCATAAGCGCATTGGTAAGACCATGTGGCAAATGATAATGACCGCCCAAAGGATAAGCCAAAGCATGAACTGCACCAACCGGCGAATTTGCAAAAGCCTGACCTGCCAGATTTGCGCCAAGCAACATCGCCTGCCGCGCTTCCTTGTCATGTCCATTATTGCAAGCCGTTACAATATTTGCCGACAACAATCTTAAGGCTTCACGGGCGAAAGCATCGGAAAGCGGATTCTTCTTCAATTTTCCGGTATAGGCTTCAATAGCATGAACCATTGCATCAATACCGGTTGCTGCTGTTTGAAGTTTTGGCAAACCAATCGTGAGCTCACCATCGAGAAGAACACGATCGGCATAAAGCTCATTGGCAACAACACCCATTTTGGTTGTTTCGCCTGTGGTTAAAATCGTAATATTGGTCGATTCCGAACCGGTACCGGCTGTTGTTGGTATCTGGATCAAAGGCAGACGCTTGCCCTTAACTTTTCCGATGCCGTAAAGATCCTGCAATTTTTGATCGGAACGGATAAGTACCGCTGAAAGTTTGGCAACATCCATAGATGAGCCGCCACCGAAGCCGATAACAATGTCAATGCTTGCCGCTTTTGCTTTTTCAACGCATTCAAGCACAATATTTTCCGGTGGATCGGCAACAACTTTGTCAAACACAGCAACTTTGAATCCTGCCTGTTCCAAAGACAATTTCGGTTGTTCCAGAACGCCCGATTGATGAAGACTGCTATCAGTGACAATAAGAGCTTTGCGCTCTTGATAATGGCGTTCGACAAATTCTCCCAAACGTTGTGCACCGCCCCATTCGACAGTCAGCGAAGGTACCGCATTGAAACTGAACTCTTGCATTTCTTCCTCCTCACCCATTCCCGAATGGCCTGCAACTTACCCTTTAAAAAGAGCCACAAGAGTTGATATGTGGCTCTTTTTCAAGAACTTGAAGTCCATTAAGGATTAAACCGATAGTCCTCAAAGGGCACTGCAAATATACTTGACTTCCATATATTCTTCTATTCCGTATTTTGAACCTTCCCGCCCGAGGCCGGATTGTTTGACGCCGCCAAACGGCGCAACCTCATTGGAAATCAATCCGGTATTATGGCCGACCATACCATATTCAAGCGCTTCGCTTACTCTGATGGCACGACTGAAATCGCGTGTGTAAAAATAGGCGGCAAGGCCGAAAATTGTATCATTAGCCATACGAATTGCTTCTTCTTCGGTTTTGAACTTGAATAAAGGTGCAACCGGCCCGAAGGTTTCCTCATGCGCAAAGCGCATATCCTGCGTGACGCCGGTAACAATGGCGGGTTCCATAAACAGCCCACCAAGCCTCTTTCCTCCGCAAACAAGTTTGCCACCTTTTTTGACAGCGTCGGCAATATGATCTTCGACTTTTTTCAGTGCACTTTCTTCGATCATCGGTCCGATATCCGTATCAGCTTTGCGTCCATCGCCAATTTTCAAAGCCTTGACCGCCTGTTCGAGTTTCTTTGTGAATGCGTCATAAATCCCTTCCTGAACCAGAAGACGGTTGGCACAAACACAGGTTTGACCGGCATTGCGATATTTGCAAGCAATTGCTCCTTTAACCGCTTCATCAAGATCTGCATCATCAAAGACAATGAAAGGTGCATTACCACCGAGTTCAAGCGAAATTCGCTTGATTGTCGGCGCACATTCGGCCATCAGCGTCCGCCCAACTTCGGTCGAACCGGTAAAGGATAATTTTCGAACAATATTGCTGTCTGTCAGCACTTTTCCGATTGTAGATGATTTACCGGTAATAATTTGCAAAACGCCGGCAGGAATGCCCGCACGATTTGCAAGCTCGCCCAAGGCAAGTGCGGTAAGCGGTGTCAGACTTGCCGGACGCACGATCATGGTGCAGCCTGCCGCAAGTGCGGGTGCAGCTTTCCGCGTGATCATCGCGGCGGGAAAATTCCACGGTGTGATGGCAGCCGTTACACCAACAGGCTGTTTGATAACCGTGATGCGTTGTTTGGCTTGCGGGGAAGGAATGGTATCACCATAAGTCCGCTTGGCTTCCTCGGCAAACCATTCGACAAACGAGGCAGCATAAAGGATTTCACCCTTTGCTTCTTTCAATGGTTTACCCTGCTCGCTAGTCATAATCATTGCAAGATCATCGGCATTGGCAATCATCAGGTCAAACCACTTGCGCAAAATTTTCGAACGATCCGCTGCTGTCAGCTTTCTCCATTGTTGAAATGCTGCATTCGACGCCTCTACAACCGTTTCGACTTCATTCGCTGAAAGCGAAGGGACATTGCCGACAACCTCACCATCTGCAGGATTGGTAACAGAAATCGTTTCATTGTTTTTTGCCGAAAGCCATTGTCCATTAATCAGGCATTTGTCTTTCAAAAGGCTTTTATCTGAAAGTTTCATCTTTATATTCCTCCTTACCCCCATCTATTGCGATTTTCCCGTTCAACAAGGTTTGAAAAAAACAATTGCATCATCATAATTGATGGTATGAGTATTTTTGTTCGAGGGCAAGGACATGACTGTTCAACAGATTGTTCGGGTGATCATATTTTTAAGTACCCCGAGATATAAAAAACCGCGCTCCCGCCCTGTTCGGGAAAATTTTCAACCGATAGCTTTTCTTCAGTCGGCCTGTCCGGCTATCACCCGCGCTCCTCTAACGGGATTTGATCTTTCCCGCATTTTTACACTCAAACCGGACTATTTCGGGCTAAATAAAGAAACTGTTCTCAAAAAACATTGTAACCAACAACACTTATGTCTGATGCAAATATTGCTTAACCGTACCTCCTCCCCATTTCAACTCCGCTCGTTGCTATTGCCCAATCATTGAGCTTATGAAAGGAATAACGATAACGTGAATGTCTTTGTCGATTTATTTTGAACTCCAAATATTATAGCTTCAGTTTCCACTTATCTTCATATAATGGCCAAATAAATAAAGTGACGACCTTGTAAATAGGATGTAAAGACAAATAGAAACAACTCGTAAACAGGTTTAACCAACCAAAAGCCAAGCAAAAAATGACGATTTCGGGAATTCTAGAGCTAAAAGATAAACCCCCTTTATTCGATAACGGTCGGCACCGCGTGATATTCCGGCATCCGCAAAATCCGGACCTCATCGTAAAAATTGTGCGTCATCGGTGGGCTGAACGGTATGAACGATACAATGCTTTAAAAAAACGCTTCAAACAGCTACGCGAGAATGTCTATAACATTTACGAGTTTCTCGAAACCATGCGGTTGAATTTCGATACAAATCTTAAGACTCCGCATGTGCTGACAACATTGGGCATCGTAAGAACCGATCTCGGCTGGGGCATGGTTTGCGAAATCGAAAAAGATAAGGACGGTTCGCCAGCCAGAACCATCAACGATATCGGTGACGATATAAAACATTATGTGCCCGAGTTGAAAGCGCTAAGTGATTGGGCTGAAACTTCGCCTGTTGTTCTCACGAGCTTTCATGCCGATAATCTGGTTCTGTCATGGCGCGATAACCACTATGAATTTGTCATGATCGACGGATTGGGAGAAAGAAATATCTTGCGTTTAAGAACCTATATCCGTTCATTGAACCGCAAAGAAAATATGAAACGTCTTCATAAAATGCTTAATGATCTTCATCTTTATAATGAAGTTCTGGGTAAATAATATTTCATCAAACAGTCATAACCGTTTCTTCCCTTTCAAGAATTTACCAGCTCGCTTGCTTCCGACTTGATTGTTTTAAACTTGCTTTTTCCAAACCCGCTCGTTGCAAACGTAATTGTCGCAAACTTGAGCTTTACGAACTCACTTGTCGCCAACGTGTTTGTTATCTGCGTCTTCCTCTTTCACCCGCACTTTTGTACCATTTTTCTGCAAACCTTCAAAAGTGGCGCAGTTTATTTTTCATCATGGCAAAAGCAGTTATGCCGCCCTCGACAACAAAATTCGGGATTTTTCAGATAGTTTTTATAAAAATACCGTTCGGGACAATTGCAGAAAAACTGCTTAAAAATCCGAAATTCCCACAGAACCACAACCGACAATTACAAACTTGAAATGAAGCTTTATTTTCAACTTCAATGTTTAGCAGTCCCCTCTGGATTTGAAGCGCGCCTGATGCCTATTTTCAAAATGAGAAACGAAAAAGAGCGCGAGCCTATTAATGATAGACGCCACGCTCTTTTAATAAACTGACCCCGACATTTTGCATAGAATTTGCGGGCTTCAAATAAAAGGCACCGCAACGGAAAAAGGGGCGAACACTAAAGACTCATTTTACAGGAATTTTCGGTTTCCAACCGCGCCCATAACCGAATGACATGGCACAGGCAGCAACTTCAACTTGGCGGATGAGCATTTGACGCTCGTCCAAAAGCCTTGAAATCAAGGTTTTAACATCACCATTATAATCAGCAATCAGATGGTCAATTTCGTCTTGTTGATAGTCTTTTTGTCTTAGTTCATTCACTTTTCTGACTCCTTTTGCACGAATGTGATGTTCCCATCAGGAACCAGAGTCAAGGATTTCAACTTCAAATCTGAAGAGAGTCACCGGCTTTTAAAATCGGAGTTTTAGAGGCCTGTTTTTGAATGCTTATAGTCAGAGAATTTTCTATCAATCCGAGCCAGATCAGTTATTGGTGTCGCCTTATTTTCTTCTTGCTTTTATTGCCAACACGTTCCAATACTGATTAACGCCTATTCCCAATCCCCGACGAGAAACTGCTAGAATCCAACCGATTCCAAAAATCACTTTAAGCAAACTTTGCTTACCAGCTTTTCGCACATAATTTCGTTTCGAAAGATGGGCGAACAAATCGATTTTTTATGACTGTTTAGAATTTAAAGGAAAAACTAGTCTATTTTTCTTCATCATGTGAATTTCCAAGTTCAGAGTTGAGACCCGGCTCCGAATTGTCAGGCTTTTTTAACCGGTATTTTTCACCAAGCTGCATACCAACTTGTTCGCCGATTTGTTTGATGATTGCTAAACCAGCTTCATCATTTTTTTCTTTCAAATCAACGTAAGCATTGTCTATCCGCTGCTTAAACTCGTCGAAAGTATCTTTATCTAATTTCGAAACGAATTCGTCCAAATGTTCACATAGAGTTTCTACGAGCTGTTTTCTGTCTATGAATGAACTTGTAATGATCGTACCTATTAAGCGACGAACAATAGTTTTTTTATCATGACTCCAGTTTAGTTTTTCGAGAATTTGCGGACAATTCTCCCAAAGTTTAACGATCCCACCTGCAGTTGTCGTTTTTTCTTTCAGACCTTCAAGAAAGTTCATACCTACAGTCGCCTTATCCCCACTCGTAAGTTCACCATACAAATCATTGAAATTAACGGTCGAATGATTGTCAACTACACAAATATCAACACAATGAGAAACGACAGCATTTGTTAAATGAGCAAAACTATTGCCAATTTTATTCTTTGAACGCCGTTTAGAAGTACATGAAAAAATATCTATTACATCTTGTTGGTTCGAGAGATATTTCGCCCACTCCTCCTGTTGAGTATCTTTGAACTGCATATCCAGCCAATCCAGAAATTCCTTCCAGCCTTTTTCTTTGGACAACAAAATATCTTTGACAAGATCAGGAGAAATGTCTTGCAAACCGAGGCTTTGAAATATTGAAGAATCTAAATTTTGTCCGACAACTGCCAAAAACCGTTCTATAACATTCTCAGGCAATTTTTCTTTGAGTTTCGCATAATTTAATATAAACATCCGAGTGTCTGGCGGGGTAATTTCATCGCGTGAGGCAACGGCAGTTATTACTTTAACGTTAAAGATCTCTTTATCGGTGCCATCTATCAACTCTTTCAATAAAGTTGTGTTTAACAACTGGCTGTTAACAAATTTGCCCAATTTTTGGATAATTTCAGGCAAAAATTCTTTATCGTTTTTAACTTCTTTTATCCATTGTTTTTCATTTATCAATCCGCCATACTGTGTGCCAACCGTACTGATTTGATTAACCGACAAATCAGGATGAACTTTGATATATATATCTAAGGCAGCAGCAACATAATCAGGATGAACATTGTCTTTTTGATAATTGGTGTATGCCACTAAAAGAGGAAGACCACTGTTTACCATCCTAATAAATTCCTGAGGTAAACTTTCGTTTTTTATAAACCTGTTTTCCAATATAAATGCAATGATATTTATATGATTTATAACCTCATCTGCCTTTTTTCCGGTAATAAACTTGCTCGCAGAATGTATGATTGTAATTAGCTCTTCATCCGTAAAATAAGGAATCAATTGGTGGAGAGCTTTCGACATATCTTCACTCTCAAAGCCTAGCATTTCAACAAATCTACGACATATCGCTTCATTCGGGTCAAAGCCTAAATCAGCTAAACTAAGATTAGTCTTCTCCCACGAAACAGCCACACCAATATCAAGCTCAGGAAGCCCATCTAACCATCTAAAATTTTTGATGAGATCATCAGCTTTACTGTTATTCTCCGGCGTCTCAAACTTCTTTTGTAATTTATTATTCAATTCTCCAATGAGTTTCCCAAATGATTTCCCCAATTTCATTACTTTAAGTGACCATAGAATATCATGGGCTCCGCTATTTGAATGTAGGTAACCAGCGATGCTATTTTTTAGCCAAATATTTATTTGTTCAACAACATATTCAATATTTTTGTTTTCAACTAAGGAAACCGTCGATAAAATCTTCTTAGCGGGCTCTAGGTTCCCCCAATCAAGATTGCTCAGTGATGCAAGATTATTTATCAAATAAGGGCTACAAATGTTTCTCAGTTTATCGGAAATTTCTTTCAGCTTTAGGTTTTCAACAGCATTTCCATATTCTTCGAACTTCTTTAATTTTATCCAGTCATTTACTTCTTCTTCAAAGAACTTACGTAACATTTCAGGAATGCCAGGTGATTTCAAAAGCTCTTCAAGTTTATCGGATTTCGGTTTTGTAAAAAGATTTTTTAGATCTTTGTATAACAACACTTGGAATGCTAACTCGGGATCAACATTATAAGCCAATGCTGCTAAATTTCTGAATAGATCCTTTGAATCTGCTAAGGCTATATATTGAGGTTTAATAGTACCTGGTTTTTGCAGAAGAAGTGGATCTTTATATAATTTTTCCGCATTTGCAACGAATACAGCCACATCAAGTATCGGGATTTTTTCCCACTGGTCTCTCAACATCATTACTTCATTTATGAAATGAATAATTTGTCTTGGTGTTGGTGGAAAAGTTTGCTCGGCAATAGATAATAAAAATATTTCGTGCAAATGATCGGCAACATGGTCATATTGGGCTCCACCCGCCTCTCGAAATTTTTCTTTGAAAAATTTCGCTTCATCAGATATCACCGGCGGTGATACATGAAAGACACAATCAAAAGATTTTCTTATAAGATCGTCATTGGGTAACGTACTCTGTTTTTCTTCAAATGTATTATTTCTCGAAAATGCTGATAAAACATGATCTTTATCATATGGTACTACAGCCACTATGTTCTGTATTTGTGTTCCTTGCTTGGAATTGTCATTTAAAACAGTCCGTATTTCCGACCATGCATCAATTAAACGGGATTTTGTTAAACGATCTATGTTATCAAAAACAATAACTATTCTTCTATTTTCTTTTTGATATATATCCAATAAATTTTGGAATGTTTCATAAAACTCGGCTTGTGAAGGGTCTTGTTCTCTTATAGTCTTTTCTTCATGAGTCGTTTCCGCATCTCGTGAGAAGATTGTTATTGCTTCAGAAATTGTAGTAATCCAGCTTTTATTGTTCTCATTAAAACGTTTGTAGAGGACTCGACAAACAAATATTACCCCAATTACCACAATACTGGTCATACATAATATTGGAATGACATGATTAGCTTTATCCGTTAAGGCCTCTGGTCCCAGCCACTGATAAATGAGCGGCAAAAACAATGCAAAAATGATAAAAATTATGCCAAATGGATCGAAAATTTTATGATTTGTCGTTCGGGTATTGATAGTTTTTCCCCGAATTGTATCATAAATCTTATTAATCTTGCTTTCTTCACTGGTAGAGAGACCATTCGATGGTTCTTTAATCCAGTTTAACAATGCCTCCAAGAAAGAACGCTTAAAATTGGATGTTTGATTGGACCAGAGGTCGAAAGTGAAAACTCGGTATTTTTTTTCATTTTTGTCGCTATCAAGTTCCTGTCGAGCTAATTCAATAATCGTTGACTTTCCTGCCCCCCATTTCCCCTCCAATCCGATCGCACAAGTGTCGTCGCCAAATCCCCTTATTGTCTTAGCTAAAGCCGAAGCTGTTCTCTTGTGCCCATGTCCAGAAAAAGAATCTTCCGAAACAGGAATATCGCGCAATATTTTTCGAGACATAATTTAACTCAAATAAAAAGTGAAAATATAAACAATGCGAATTCTTTCTGAAAAAAGAATTCTAGCCACTGAAGTGGCGTCGTCAATTGTTAATTTCAACATATCCGTTTTAAATAGGAACTAGGAAACGGAATATTTTTCAGTTTTAATTGAAATTTTTTCATATTTTCCACAAAACAGTGCCGTCAAAATCTAAGCTGATTGACAACCTTGTAACTTAACAAGCAAAATTAAATGCTCATAATCACATAATAAGAAATTTAATCAATCTCAACAAAGAGCAAGCGAATTCCAGCTCGAGATGACTCTATCTATAATTACAAAATGGAGAAGTTATTGATGGTGGGCCCGGAGGGACTCGAACCCCCAACCAAGCGGTTATGAGCCGCCGGCTCTAACCAATTGAGCTACAGGCCCCACGGAAGCCCCGCAATAACCTAAAAATTTTGTCAACACAAGTGCCCCCGTGCCAACTTATTCACCTTTTTGAAAATTTTAGCACTTCAAGCTTTTATCTCGCCCGCAAAACTCTATTTAAATGATAACAAATGATTGAAAACGAGGCTTGGACGACAATGACAAAATTTTATTTTCATTATACAAAAACTGCGGCAATGCTTGCCGGCCTTTTATGTGTTGCCTTGCCGTTCACGCTTCATGCGGAATCTATAAATATGAACAAAACAGAACCTGTGATTGTCGTTCAGGCAACAGGAGACGAGCAGACAAAACCTGATATTGCGATTATCAATCTTGCAGTCGAGACTGAAGGCGAAACTGCAGATTCTGCGATGAATGCCAATAATGGAACGATGAACAAGGTTCTTGATGCTTTCAAGAAAGATGGTATCGAAAATGCGGATCTGATGACTTCGGGACTTGCAATTTACCGTGTCGAGGAAAATGAAAAAACCAAAAAAGCAAATACGCCTCTTTATCGTGTTTCCAATAGTTTGAGCGTGCGTGTGCGCGATATAAACAAGGCCGGAAAGATTTTTGATGAAGCGATGAAGTTGGGCGTCAATTCTGTAAACGGTATTACGTTCACAAATGCCGATACTAAGCCTTACCTTATAAATGCAAGGAAAAAAGCCGTGGCTGAGGCCATAGCCAAGGCCAAAACTTTGGCTGAAAGCGCAAACGTAAAACTTGGAAACGTCGTTACTATTGCTGAAGACAACGGAGGCAATATGATGATGCCGCGTCTTATGGCGGCTGGTGCCACAGCATATCGGAATGAAACAAATTTTTCTTCCGGCGAACTTGATTACAAGGTCAATGTGACAATGACATTTGCTATCGAACAATAATGACAACCGCTTCTGACGCTGTTCTTTATTGTTCATATTTCGGAATAGCATTTATCGGGAAAACGGCCATAGAGTTAGTCAGTGGCTTGGTCTCGTCGGTCAATATGGTAGGGCATTTACAAGCGAGAGCCGTTGCGAATACCAACCTTACCGGACAAGAACACGCGTCACTTATGAGGCGCACCATAAAGAAGCGTGGCATTCAATCCGAGACCAACCTTCAAGGATTTTTCTTTCCTTAAAAATTCTGAGAGTTTTCGGACAAAGGGGGGTATTTTCATAAGGGGTCAATTGGGTATATACAGGAACTGTCGGGCTTTCTGCTCGAAAATTCCGAAAAGCTCTTAAGTCTTCAACAAATCTTCATTTCAGCCGCCGATCGTCTTTGTGATTTTCGGAGGAATTTTCTTTTTCCAGATCTAAAGCGTTTCTTCAAAAGACATATTCCGACAAGCAGAAGGAAGAATAAGCGCTTGCGAAGTCTTAACCGTCAGCCGTTAATCGAGCCGATGATATAATCAAGATAATCTTCATCCGAAATAAGATCATCTTCATGGGCGAGAATTTTATCGCGGGCGGAAATATGGGCTTCGTGCACACTTTCCCGATTATGTGAAACAAGGTGATGCCATGACGGCAGGTCTTTCCCTTCATCAACCAGCTTATAGGCACAAGTTTCCGGCAACCAGCGCACCGAGCGCACCATTTCAATGTCAAGATAAAGGCAATCGGGAACAATGGACTTACGATTTTGATAATCACTACATTGGCAGGTTTTCGCGTCAAGCAACCGACAGCCAACAGCGGTTACAAAGATTTCTCCAGTGTCTTCATCTTCCAACTTTTGCAAACAGCAAAGCCCGCAACCATCGCAAAGACTTTCCCATTCTTCGGGAGTCATTTGTTCCAATGTTTTTGTTTTAAAAAAAGGAGCTTTATCCACGTCACAATCTTTCAGCTGGTTTTTCCGGACGTTGATAGCATGATAAACCGGAACCGGTTAGATGGATTGCTAAACCGAGGTAAGATCCATGCCAGTTTATGAAACACAAAGCGGATATATTATTTAAAAATTCGCTCGCCCTGCTCGTCGATAATCTGGCGGCCTTTGATATGGATCATGGCAACGGCATCATCAAGGTTGGTAAAACGGTCGGCACGGATAAACCGGTATTCCCTTTTTTCGCCATTAACGGTTTTCGAAATAACGCCGCAACTTTGTAACTGGCCTTCATTTTTGTAAGGTGTCGCCGAAATGATAAAGCCTTTATATTCGGTCTGGCCGCCGTCAATTTCTGCGTTTTCACTCGAAGTGCGTGGAGATTTACCAAAAAGCTTTTGCAAAAATGACATGGATTTATCCCGAACATTAGAATGAAAAGGCACAGAACCATTCGGGCTCTGTGCCTTTTTAACAATAATCAAGAATCAAGAAAACTTCTCAACTTGCGCGAACGACTCGGATGTTTGAGCTTGCGCAATGCTTTCGCTTCGATCTGGCGGATACGTTCGCGAGTAACCGAAAACTGTTGGCCGACCTCTTCCAAAGTATGATCTGTATTCATGCCGATACCGAAACGCATACGTAAAACGCGTTCTTCACGAGGGGTGAGCGAGGCAAGAACACGGGTGGTCGTATCGCGCAAATTCGCCTGAATGGCGGCGTCGATCGGCAATAGCGCATTCTTGTCTTCGATAAAATCGCCCAAATGTGAGTCTTCCTCATCACCAACAGGTGTTTCAAGAGAAATCGGTTCTTTGGCAATTTTCAGAACCTTGCGCACTTTTTCAAGCGGCATTGCAAGTTTTTCCGACAATTCTTCCGGTGTCGGCTCACGCCCGATTTCATGCAGCATCTGACGAGAGGTGCGAACAATTTTGTTGATCGTCTCGATCATATGAACCGGAATACGGATAGTGCGTGCCTGATCGGCAATCGAACGGGTAATAGCCTGACGGATCCACCATGTTGCATATGTGGAAAACTTGTAACCACGACGATATTCGAATTTGTCGACCGCTTTCATCAAGCCGATATTGCCTTCCTGAATAAGATCAAGGAATTGCAAACCGCGATTGGTGTATTTTTTGGCAATCGAGATAACCAGACGCAAATTGGCTTCGACCATTTCCTTCTTGGCAATGGCAGCTTCCCGTTCACCCTTCTGGACCTGATTGACAATGCGGCGGAATTCACCAATGGAAATAGCCGTTTCCTGTGCCAACATCTGTATTTCGCTGCGCAAATCCTGAATGGATTTTGCCTCACGTGTAGCAAATTCCTTCCAGCCGTGGGCAGGCAATGTGGAAATGTAATTGATCCAGTCGGAGTCCATTTCACGGCCCTGATACTGTTTCAGGAATTCCTCGTGACCGACGCCATAGGAATCGGCAAGACGTTTCAACTTGCCTTCGCTTTTTACCAGACGTTTATTAATGTCATAGAGTTGTTCGACCAGCGCCTCGATACGGTTCTGGTTGAGCGACAATGATTTAACAGCCTTGACCAGATCATCCTTGAGCTGCTTATATTTTTTCTTTTGCGCCGGAGTGAGTGCACCTTCATCATGGTCAGCCAGACTGCTTTCAACATGCTGATCCTGCAATTTACGCAATTTTGCGTAAGTATCCGCGATGAAGTCCAATGTCTCCATAACTTGCGGACGAAGTTCGTTTTCCATTGCGGCGAGCGAAAGATTGTTTTCGTCATCATCCTCGTCGTCTTCTTCCGGTTCGACCGTCTCGCCACCAACATCGGTAATGTCGTCATCATCGTGGACAACACGGCGCGGCGCTTCTTCCTTCGGCTTCAAATCCTCGATATGCTCGATGACAGGTGCCTGTTTTGCTTCCGGGCCGGCATAGGTGGTTTCAAGATCGATAATCTCGCGCAAAAGAATTCGCTGTTCGTTGAGCTCTTCACGCCAGATAATCAAAGCCTGGAATGTAAGCGGGCTTTCACACAAGCCGGCAATCATCGTCTCGCGACCGGCCTCGATACGTTTGGCAATAGCAATTTCGCCTTCACGCGACAACAGCTCGACAGCGCCCATTTCACGCAAATACATGCGCACCGGATCATCTGTCCGGTCATTCTGGTCGCGTTTTGATGTCGTTGCCAGAGCACGACCACCGGCTTCTACCAGCTCACCGCCTTCAGAGGTTTCTTCTTCTTCCGATGCATTTTCGGCTTCGGCTTCTTCGTCATCCTCGACAACATTGATGCCCATGTCCGACAACATGGCCATTGTGTCTTCAATCTGTTCGGAAGTCACCTCTTCTGACGGAAGAACAGCATTCAATTCATCCATTGTGACAAAGCCGCGCTTCTTCGCAGCCTTGATCATTTTCTTTACGACATCATCGGACAGATCCAAAAGAGGACCATCGCCGCTACCTTCGCGCTCGGTCTCTGCATTTTCTGTCTGTTTTACCTTTGTTGCCATTCCGTGTTAACTCCGCTCGGTCACATCGCACACTTGAAAAATTGTGTCTTGCAACTTTCTACTCATTCTTAACCCACAGCCATTTTCCGGCTACTCTTCAAGCCGCCATTTCTGGCTGAATTCGCCCGCAATATCTGCGTCCCGTTACCAATCCTTAAAGCTTCTTAGAGCAGCCGATTTTTAAAAAAGATTAATGTAGGAGAATTTCTTTTTAAGATAATGTCAAATCCTGCCTGAGTTTTCTTCAACACCAATCGTCCCTAAATGTTCCATAGCTCTTGTGCGACCGCCGTTTCACATTTAAGAAACACGTTACCCGCTTTTAGAATCGCACTGTCTTCCTTAACCTGATTTTTCGCTCGTTATAGCATATCTGGGCTTTCGTGGCTGATTCGCGACAAAAAAGCGAATCATTTATTGTTTTTCCGACTCATCCGGTTCTGATTCGTCTTCTTTCCATCGTCCGAAACCATCTATCAAAGCCTCCACGGCCTCGGTCTTTTCGAGCTCTGCTTTTACGTCACCCAACAAGGTGAACATACTGCTATCCGATTTTTCCAAAAGCTCGGCTTCAATGTCACGCAACCTCTTATGTAGGTTATGCGCACGCAGATGCAAGTACACAGCCTGCTTTAAAGCTTCTCTTGCATCTTCAATCGGCGCTTCGGCAAAAGCACAGCGGAACCCAAGATTTTTTAAAAGATCATGAATCCGGTTGAGGATTTGCTCCTGCCCCTTTTGTTTCAAAAGCTTCATCATGGCATTGGCATCATCGGGTTGCCATTCCCCCATTATTTCAAGCATAGCACGATGAAGGCCGATCAGTGCAGGATTTTGTAACTCGAGCTTTGCCAAAGTTTCAAAATCCTCATACCAGAGCTCGGGATGGGAGGCCAAGGTCATCAATATTGCAGCTTCACGCAAGGGAATAAAACTTGTCGAATTTTTGACCAGATTGGAATTGGCAAGGCTGGCACTCGGACCACCGCCAATTATGTTCGTACTCCGCTTACCACGATAATTCTTGCCATTATTCTTGAAAAAAGCCGGACGAAACAGATTGCGCAGCCGATCGCGTAGATCCTGTAAATAATAATGCCGTAAACTTTCATCCTTGATTGTAAAAATGACCGACTTGATTTCGCGCTCGAGAGCGGCGCGTGCTTCCGGCGTTTCGAATTGCTGGCCGAAAGTGTATTTACGCCATAAAAGTTCGGCAAGCGGAATGGATTTCGACAGTTCGACTTTCAAACTATCCGCCCCACCGTTTTTGACAATATCATCAGGATCTTTGCCACCGGGCAATAGAATAAAACGCGCAGAAACGCCGGCTTTCAAAACCGGCAAAATGCGCTCGGCTGCCCGAAAAGCTGCATGAACACCCGCGTCGTCACCATCAAAACAGAAGACCGGATCAGGTGTCATGCGCCATAAAAGTGCAATCTGGTCTTCGGTCAAAGCTGTGCCAAGCGGGGCGACAGCAGTGTCGACACCGGCTTTGGCCATGGCAATCACATCCATATAACCTTCAACAACATAGATAGGTTTTGAACTTTCTTGCGCTTTCGCCTGTGCGGCTTTTCTGGCAGTGGCTGCATTATAAAGCATTTTGCCTTTATGGAAGAGCACTGTTTCCGGACTGTTTAAATATTTTGCCCGTACATTCTTGTCCATTGCGCGCCCGCCAAAGGCAACAATGCGCCCACGTAAATCGGCAATCGGAAACATGATGCGGTTTCTGAACCGGTCATAAGGTGCCGTGCCATCATCGGCTGCAACAACCAGCCCGCAATCTTCCATCTGTTTTAATGAAATATCCTTGGCAATCAGTGCGTCCTTCAAGGCGTCACGTGCATCCGGCGAAAAACCGATATGGAAGCGGTCAATCATTGCTTTCGGCATTTGCCGCCCCTCAAGGTAGCTTCGCGCCAAAGCCCCTTCTTGCGCATACAATTTGCTTTTAAAAAAACTCGCTGCAAGGCTCATGACATCATAAAGGTCTTTTTTGATCTTTTCCTGTCTCTCGGCATCCTTGTCACGAGCCGGCATCCGGACACCCGCCTGATTTGCCAAACGCTCGACCGCTTCGGGAAACTGGATACCGTCAATCTCGGTCACAAAAGTGAATATATCTCCGCTTGCCCCACAGCCGAAGCAATGGTAACGGCCTTTCCGGTCTTCGCAATGGAAACTCGGCGTTTTTTCGCCATGGAAGGGGCAGCACCCCCAGAAATCACCACGAGAAACATTACTTTTTTTCGGGTCGAAATTCACCCTCTGGCCAACCACTGTTGAAATTGGCAGGCGTGCACGAATTTCGTCAAGAAAATCGGGTGAAAAACGCATTACTTCTTGTCGTCTCCGGTTCCAGTCCTATTAACTTAAACATTGTTGCAGTTGAATCCAACACCCCGACTGAAAAGACGGTTAAGCATTTGTTTTAAAATGTGATCAAACGGCAGGAACGGAAATTGCCCGAATTTTTAGGAAATATCCGCTTCATTATATCGTTTAAGTCTGGTCACTCCAGAAATATGACAGCCTCGTCTTTCCACTTCAAAAGAGAAATAAAATCAGCCTAACCTTTCCAAAACCACCTCGAATTGGTTTTTCAAATTCCCTTCGCTGATATTTCCATTTGTCACTGCACTTTTGCCGACAAGGGCTTCAAGACAAGAAGAAACTTTCAAGATACTTGAAGAAGAAAACGCGCGCCCTAACCTTTTTCATTAAAATTCATTCCGATTGAAGGAGATATCTATGCATGACGCAAGTGTAGGTTGGATTGCCGCGATCATCATTGGCGGATTGGCTGGCTGGGCAGCAAAAACATTTATGAAAAGCAACACCGGCCTTATTGTGAATATCATTCTTGGTATTGTGGGCGCATCGCTCGCAAGTTTTATATTCAGTCTTTTCGGCGTTACTTTCGCCGGTGGTTTCGGATATCTGATTTCCGGCTTTATCGGTGCCTGCATTCTGATCTGGCTTGGCCGGTTGATACGCTCGTAAAATTTTATTTTGTTTAAAACCCGATCAAAGACTGGCTGATTATTCTCTGTCGGTCGTCCGGGATTTTTAGGAGAAAAATGAAAAAAGGCACCTTCGAAAAAGGTGCCTTTATGGAAGTGCTTTTGCAAGTCATTTTCAAATGGCTTTATTTAAAGAGTTTGAAAACTCCGGCTGATTTTTTAACCGGCTTGAAAGTGCTGGAATTATTTCAGCTTTTCGCGAATAGTGCTGCCAACTTTTGCAAAGTCCATCTGGCCGTTATAGCGTTCTTTGAGCCATGCCATAACTTTGCCCATATCACGCAAGCTTTCCGCACCGGTTGCTTCAAGCCCCTCGGCAATTGCTTTTTGAACCTCGTTTTCATCAAGCTGACGCGGCAAAAACTCACGGATAACAGCAATTTCATCGCTTTCGGCTTTTGCAAGCTCCGGCCGTCCACCTTCATTATAAAGCTTTACCGACTCCTCGCGCTGTTTGATCATTTTAGCGAGAATGGATTGCAATTCGGTGTCGTCAACGGCGGGTTTGCCTTCTCCCCGATTGGCAATATCGCGGTCTTTGACGGCTGCATTGATAAGACGAAGGGTTGAAAGCCGGGCTTTATCATGGTCCTTCATAGCAGTTTTCAACGCATTATTAATGTCATCACGCAACATAATTCTGTTCACTCCTGTGGAAATTTGTCTTGGTCTACAAAATCGCCGTCACTCATGCAATGGAGTGCGTTAAAAATAATGGAAAAAGCCTTGAAAAAGACTTCCATTGCTCTTTACCTTACCGATCAAAGCTCCTATATCACAAACCTTAGCCGAAGATTGGAAAACTCGAACGCCCAGCAGATGCCATTTGCTTGCGGCTTTTTAGTGCGAACAATAAACGCGCCGTTTTAAACCAACGTTTAATTGAGAGTGAGCGATGACTAATACAGCAAAAACGACTTTACCTTGGGGCACCACGAAACCCACTGCGCTTTTGGTATTAGCAGACGGAACCGTCATTGAAGGTAAAGGTTTGGGTAGAACAGGTTCCATTGAAGCTGAAGTCTGCTTCAATACTGCTATGACCGGATATGAGGAAATCCTCACCGATCCTTCCTATACCGACCAGATTGTAACATTTACTTTTCCGCATATTGGAAATGTCGGCGTCAATGCCGAAGATATCGAAGACCTTACACCGGCTCAACGCAGCGGTGCTGTGGGGGCAATTTTTAAAGCCGATATTACCCACCCTTCGAATTATCGTGCGGCCGAAGGTCTGGACAAATGGCTTTCCCAGCGCGGCATCATTGGCCTTTGCGGCATTGATACACGTGCCTTGACCTCGCTTATTCGCGAAAAAGGTCTTGCCAATGCAGTGATTGCCCATGACAAGAACGGCGTTTTTGATGTCGAGGCTTTGAAAGAACGCGCTCGCAAGTGGAGCGGCTTGGTCGGGCTTGACCTTGCAAAGGATGTAACCGAAGGCCAATCATCCGAATGGGATGAAACGCCATGGGTATGGAATGAAGGCTATGGTCATGAAAAGACAAAAGACATTCACATTGTTGCCGTCGATTATGGCGTAAAGCGCAATATTTTGCGCCTGCTTGCCGGACTTGAAGCACGTGTCACCGTCGTTCCTGCAAAAACCACGGCGGAAGAAATTTTAGCTTTAAATCCTGATGGTATTTTCTTGTCAAACGGCCCCGGTGATCCGGCTGCAACGGCCGAATATGCTGTTCCGATGATTAAAAAACTCGTCGAGACAGGTATTCCGATGTTCGGCATTTGCCTTGGACATCAATTGCTTGCTTTGGCAATGGGTGCAAAAACTGTCAAAATGCATCAGGGCCATCATGGCGCAAACCATCCGGTACAGGATAAAGAAACCGGTAAGGTGGAAATTGTCTCCATGAACCACGGCTTTGCAGTTGACGCAAAAACCCTTCCTGAAGGGGTAGAAGAAACGCAAATCTCGCTGTTTGACGGTTCAAACTGTGGTATCAGGCTTGTCGGCAAGCCGGTCTTTTCGGTGCAACAGCACCCCGAGGCTTCGCCGGGGCCACAAGATAGCCATTATCTCTTCCAGCAATTTGCAAAGATGATCCGCGAACATAAAAAAGCGGCGTAATTGACCGCTTCCGGATTGGCTTTCCGACAGATTTAAAATAATCGAGAACCCGCTGAAAAGCGGGTTTTTTCGTATTCAATAATGTTTTCAATAATATCGATTTGCTGGCTTTATCTGAAAAGTAGGAAAAACAGTGTTTTTACTGCCCTCTCTTCCTCATTCAACTTGTCCCGTTCAATTTGCCACCAGCAATTGAAACCTGTTTGCTGATGCGGTGAACCTTCGTTTCAAACATTACTCCCCTTGAATTCAGGATAACCTCGTCAGATTCAAGACTGCAGCCTGATAGGACTTAACTTACTTCGGGCTAAAAATCTCCTTAATCGTAAAGAACTTCAATCAACTCCTATCGCAGCACACTGCATTTTCCGTTCCTCATTTCGCAGTCTTTTTTGCCGTGTTTTTCCGTTTGTTTTTTGAGGCCGGTTATCTCGATATCTTCAACAAACTCGTTCGTCTTTTTAAATCCGAAAAGTGTTGCTCCGAGCTTTTTCAAAGAAAGACTATCTTCCGCTTTTAAAAACGTCGGTGATAGCGTCTGAAACCTCTGACAGTTGATCTCGACATTTGTAACGGGATGTAGAGCTTTTCGAGGTTGTTTTTAACGCAATTACCTGTCTTCCGCTTTCTCGTTATCGCGATCTCGCACAAGTTCATATGTCGTTAAACGCGGGCTTTTATCTTCACGTACAAAAAAGCCGAAAACCAGTGTTGTTGCAAGCAACACGAAAAATGCAGTTGCACAAGGGGCTCCGGCAAATTTGAACGGCGCACTGTCACTGGTGAAATAGCTGAAAACCGACGTATAGAATACCGGCCCGATCATCGACGTAATCGAGGTTATTGATGTCAAAGCGCCTTGAAGGGCACCTTGCGCATTGGCTGGAACTTGGGAGGAAGCAATCGAGCGCATTGGCACGTGGGCGATATATTCCGGCATAGTAAAAAGGTAAACGACATAAAGCATATAGCCTTCAAAGGCGAAGGTGTAGCCGACCATGCCGACGAGCGCGAAGATAAGCCCGATCATCGAGATTTTCCAGTTGCTTAAATGCCTTGTCATATAAGGCAAGAGCAATCCCATTATGATGCACTGGCCGATGCCAAAAACGCCATAGGCGAAACCGATAGAAAATTCACTCCAGCCATAACGTTCTTTCGCCATAAAAGCCAAAGTTGACGGCCAAACCGCCTCGGCAAGCCAATAGAGGAAGAAGGCAAGTGCCACCCAAAGCACAGTGGGATAATGGCGCAATTCCAGCAAAGCGCCTACCGGATTTGCCCTTCTGATCTCGAAGGGGCGGCGCAGTGACGTTGGCAGAGTTTCCGGCAGCATATACATGGCAAAAACAAAATTGACGAGCGAAAGTCCTGCTGAAAAATAAAACGGCATACGGGGGCCGATTTCGCCCAAAACGCCACCGATCAATGGCCCTAAAAAGAAGCCGACGCCAAAGGCAATACCGATAAGTCCGAAATTGCGTGTTCTCGTGTTATCGTCGGAAATATCGGCAAGATAGGCTGAACAGGTCGAGAAACTCGCGCCGCTAACACCGGCAAGAATTCTGCCGATAAAGAGCATGGAATAGCTCCACGCAATGGCGCAGATAAAATTATCTATCGCGAAGGTGATAATGGATAACAATAAAATTGGTCGGCGTCCGAAGCGGTCGGAAAGATTGCCGATAAAGGGGGCAAACAAAAACTGCATGGTCGAATAGACCATCAGCAGAATGCCGCCATCAACCGAAGCCCGGCTGATACTGTCGCCGGTCAATTGGCTTAAATATTCCGGCATAACCGGCACGATGATCGCAATGCCGATAATATCCAGTAACAGCGTGATGAAGACCAGAACAAGTCCCTTGTGAACAAATTTTGCATCGAGACTTTGCGACATGACGAATTTCCATGCTTATACAAGAAATTGCTAATAGGACTATTGGGAAAAATAGAAAAGGGGAAAAACGCACCTCAATGAGGCTCTCTATACTATTTCGTAAAAGATCAAGACTTTTCAAATGCTTGAACCGGCGATATTTTCCCTAATATTTTTGGCCTTTTTAAACGGTCATGTTTGCCGACGCACAAAACACAAGTGTGCACGCCAAAATGTTTTAAAGCCCGCCTTCGGATGAAGATGGTTGCTTGCTATTTTCATCACCCCGTGATTTGTGCCGGTCACTTTATGAAAGACACGAGATACCCTTGAACGCGCATGCGAAAACCGGATGATGACGACCACGTCTAGGAGACAGCGCAAAAATACTGGATAGAAAGTCTTTCAACTTCACGAAATCTCTCAAACGTGGATTTTTTAAAATCCGTCACATGATTCCATTTTTCCCAATTGGTAACCGGTTTTGAAAGCATTGACGCGTTGTGCAGAAGTTCCATGAGTGAAACTATCAGGCACAACATATCCGTGCGTCCGTTTTTGTAATGTATCATCACCGATTTTTGCCGCTGCATTCAATGCATAGCCGATATCACCCTCTTCAAGAATTCCGTCATCCTCGGTTGAATGCGCCCACACGCCGGCATAACAATCGGCCTGCAATTCGATTTTTACCGAAAGTGCATTGGCAGTCGACGTATCGGCGCTTGCCCTTCTCTTATTCATCCGGTCGAGAACACCGGTCAAATTTTGCACATGATGGCCGACTTCATGGGCAATGACATAAGCTTGGGCAAATTCTCCCGGTGCTTTAAAATGGGTCGTCAATTTGTCGAAAAATTCGTCATCAAGATAAAGCTTTTGATCGGCAGGACAATAGAAAGGGCCAACGGCTGTACTTGCAAGCCCGCATGGCGAATCGATAGCGCCGGTAAAACGCACAAGGATCGGTAGCTTATATTTGGCATTGTGGCGGGAGAAAATCTCGCCCCACGTATCTTCTGTTTCGGCGAGAACCGTTGCAATAAAAAGGCTACGCCGGTCATTGGTTTGAAGCGGCGCTTTTGCTGCGCCAAATGGCGCTCTATGTTCATTCACCAGCGCTCCATCGCCGAATAGAAAACGTGTCGGACTATAGCCGAAGAAGCTGAGCCCCAGAAAAATAACAACAAGAATGAAAATTCCCGTGAAACCGCCACGCGACAACAAGGCAAAACCGACGACGCTTAAACCTGTTCGAAAAACCGGACTTGCACCGTTCGTTTTCTCGCCGCGACGATCTTCAATATTGTCGCTCTGCCTTCCACCTTCCCACCGCATAAGCCTCTCTCCCAGTGCTTATTTCATTAAAGAGCATATAACTTCTTCCTCCAAGAAGAGAAGGCTCCCCTGACAGTAAAGCAAAAAAAATTAGGAAAAGCAAAATTTAGGGGGTTACTTTCCTGTCGACTTTACCTATAAGGCAGGCTTAGCCTTAAAAAAAGAAATGTTGAACCTGCCAGTTTTTTTCTGCGCGGGTGTTTGCGATAGGATGCTGCCATGCCAAAACGCACAGATATAAAATCCATTCTCATCATCGGTGCGGGACCTATTGTCATCGGTCAAGCCTGCGAATTCGACTATTCGGGAACGCAAGCCTGTAAAGCCTTGAAGGAAGAAGGCTACCGGATCATTCTGGTCAACTCCAATCCGGCGACAATCATGACAGACCCTGACCTCGCCGATGCTACCTATATCGAGCCGATAACACCGGAAGTTGTCGCCAAGATTATTGCCCGGGAAAAGCCGGATGCACTGCTTCCCACCATGGGTGGCCAAACCGCGTTGAACACGGCTTTGTCGTTAAAACGCATGGGTGTTCTCGAACGCTATCATGTCGAGATGATCGGTGCTGATGCCAAGGCAATCGACAAAGCCGAAGACCGTGCATTGTTCCGTGAAGCTATGGCAAAAATCGGGCTTGAAACACCAAAGTCGATGCTTGCCAACGCAACCGAAATCAAGGAAGAGGACCGTAAACGCCACGACGCAATGCGCGACAAACTTATTGCCGAACTTGAAGGCGATGCGCTTGATAAAGCGCTTGAAAAACTTGAACATGATTGGCATCTGGGGGAAAGCGACCGCAAGCAGCGTTACATTGCCCATGCCACAGGAAAAGCCGGACAAGCTCTTGACGTAGTCGGGCTTCCGGCAATTATCCGTCCGTCTTTCACACTTGGCGGAACAGGCGGCGGCATTGCCTATAACCGTTCGGAATTTTACGAAATTATCGAACGCGGACTTGAAGCCTCGCCAACCACAGAAGTGCTTGTTGAAGAAAGTGTTCTGGGCTGGAAAGAATTCGAGATGGAAGTTGTACGCGATAAGAAAGACAACTGCATCATTGTCTGCTCGATTGAAAATCTTGATCCGATGGGCGTTCACACCGGTGATTCAATTACCATCGCACCGGCTCTGACTTTGACCGATAAAGAATATCAGATGATGCGTAATGCATCGATTGCGGTTTTGCGTGAAATCGGCGTCGAAACCGGCGGCTCCAATGTGCAATTTGCGGTCAATCCGGAAAACGGCCGGCTGATTGTGATTGAGATGAATCCGCGTGTTTCGCGTTCTTCCGCTCTCGCCTCGAAAGCCACCGGTTTTCCGATTGCCAAGGTCGCGGCAAAACTTGCAGTCGGCTACACATTGGACGAATTGGAAAACGACATTACCGGCGGAGCCACACCGGCTTCGTTCGAGCCGTCAATCGACTATATTGTTACGAAAATCCCGCGTTTTGCCTTTGAAAAATTCCCCGGTGCCTCGCATACTTTGACAACGGCGATGAAATCGGTCGGCGAAGTTATGGCAATCGGCCGTACTTTTCAGGAATCTTTACAAAAAGCCTTGCGCGGTCTTGAAACCGGCTTGACCGGTCTTGACGACATTGCCATTCCCGAACACGCAGAAGGCGACGAGAAAAATGCCATCCGTGCGGCGATCGGCACACCGACACCTGACCGTTTGCGTTATGTTGCGCAGGCTATGCGCATGGGGATGTCGTTAAACGAAATCCACCAGATCAGCAAAATTGACCCCTGGTTCCTTGAACAGATCGCATCTATTGTCGATATGGAACAACGCGTGCGCGAACAAGGCCTGCCGAAAGACGCGGAAAATTTCCGTATGCTCAAATCCATGGGCTTTTCCGACGCGCGACTTGGCAGCCTCACTGGCCTGGAGACAGAAGAAGTCACAAAAGCGCGCCATGAGCTTAATGTAAAACCGGTTTATAAACGTGTTGATACTTGTGCTGCCGAATTTGCCTCGCCCACAGCCTATATGTATTCGACTTACGAAGTTCCTTTCGCCGGCAAGATGCGTTCGGAAGCCGATGTATCCGACCGTAAAAAAGTGGTTATCCTTGGTGGCGGACCAAATCGTATCGGACAAGGTATCGAATTCGATTATTGCTGTTGTCACGCAGCTTTTGCACTCCATGATGCCGGCTATGAAGCCATTATGGTCAATTGCAATCCGGAAACTGTCTCGACAGATTATGATACGTCCGACCGACTTTATTTCGAACCGTTGACTGCCGAAGATGTGCTATCAATTCTAGAAACGGAAAAAGAAAAAGGCGAGCTTGTTGGTGTTATTGTCCAGTTCGGTGGCCAGACGCCGCTAAAACTTGCCGCCTCGCTTGAAAAATCCGGCATTCCGATACTTGGTACGTCGCCGGATGCAATCGATCTTGCCGAAGACCGCGACCGCTTCCAGAAATTGCTCATCAAGCTTGATCTGACGCAGCCCAAAAACGGCATTGCCTATTCGGTTGAACAGGCACGCCTTGTTGCCAATGATCTGGGCTTCCCGCTGGTTGTGCGCCCCTCTTATGTGCTTGGCGGGCGGGCTATGCAGATCATTCATGACGAACGCAACTTGCAATCCTATCTTCTAGACACTGTTCCCGAACTGGTGCCGGAAGAAATCAAAGCCCATTACCCGAATGACAAAACCGGACAGATTAATACTTTGCTCGGCAAGAATCCTCTTCTTTTCGATACCTACCTCACCAATGCAATCGAGGTTGATGTTGACTGCCTGTGCGATGGGAAAGATACTTTCGTAGCCGGTATTATGGAACATATCGAGGAAGCGGGCATCCACTCGGGCGACTCGGCCTGTTCGCTTCCGGTTCACACATTATCGCCCGAAATCGTTGAAGAGTTGAAACGCCAGACGATTGAGCTTGCCAAAGCGCTTCATGTTGGCGGTTTGATGAATGTGCAATATGCCGTGAAGGAAGGCGTTATCTATATTCTCGAGGTAAACCCGCGCGCTTCCCGCACGGTTCCATTTGTTGCCAAAACAATCGGACGGCCGATCGCCAAGATTGCCGCTCGCATTATGACGGGTGATAAACTTGAAAACGCTGTCAATCGTTATGGCGGTTACCCCAAAGTTCAGAAAAAACCGCATATCGCTGTGAAAGAAGCTGTCTTCCCGTTTGCCCGCTTCCAGGGTGTCGATACTTTGCTAGGGCCGGAAATGCGCTCGACTGGCGAAGTGATGGGGCTTGATTACAGCTTTGCCCTTGCCTATGCCAAGGCACAACTTGGCGCAGGTAACGATCTTCCACGTGAAGGCACATTGTTTGTGTCAGTCAAGGATGATGACAAGATCCGCGTGCTTGGCGCCGTCAAGCGCATGGCAAAACTCGGTTTTTCCATTCTTGCAACAACAGGTACGCAAAAATTTCTTGAACAGCATGGCGTGAAGGCCAAGAAGATCAACAAAGTTCTTGAAGGGCGTCCGCATATTGAGGATGCCATCCGCAACCGTCAGGTTCAGATCGTCTTCAATACGACCGACACAGCCAGTGCAATTTCCGATTCAAAGTCTCTGCGTCGGGCAGCATTGATGCAAAAAGTGCCTTATTACACCACCATGTCGGGTGCTGTATCCGTTGTCGATGCAATTGAGGCTTTGCAGAATGGCACGATCGAGGTGCGTTCTCTGCAAGAATATACCGAATAATTTTTTTCCGCGGCAAAAGTGAGAAACGCTTTTGCCGCGGCATTTTTTAACGGCATTATCTTTTTTGTTTTCCCTGTTCCGCTCTGTTTTCCAGCTGTTTCTTGATTACCAGTCGATCATTCCAAAACACCATTGTTTGATGTCTCAGTCGTGTTTCTACGGGTTAAAAAATTCATATTTCCCGTTTTTTGAAAACAGGATTAGATAGCCCGAAAATTCTTGTTCATTTATTTTTTCAACTTTTGCCCTTTTACATTCCGATATCCGTGACGCTTTTCTATTTTTTGCGACTTTTATTTCCGTAACGTAAGTGCATTTACCCCGTCGGCTCCTTTATCGCGCACGAAACATGTTTCAGGTTTTCTCGTACTTACGTCATCCATATCCCTATTCTCGAAAAAAAGTGGAATAATCAGTAAACTTTGTTTATTAAAAAATATAGAAATGATATTTTCCGAATTTATCAATTCATGTTTTTTATTTTATCAATGATAATTATTTCATAATTTTATTATCAATATTTTCTATAAAATTTTTATATTATGATATACGTTTTTTATGATGTAACTATGTCGGCTAATCATTCAATTTTCGCAAAAATTTAAATTAATAAATTAAAATTCACCAGAAAATTTTTGCGTTATTTATAAGTTTTATCAATGAACTTGATAATTCTGGTAAATTTTGAATTTGCGCTTTCAATAAAAGATGATATATATAGTCATGTTTTATTCTGAGGGATATATCATGCGTTTAAACAAACTTATTTTGGCTACTTCCTGCACTCTATTTGCAACACCGGCTCTGGCTGTGGAATACCCGATTGGCGAACCACAGCATTGCGGAGGTTTGGAAATTGCAGCTGTCTATCTGCAACCGATCGAAATGGAACCGGAAGGCATTATGCTCGCGGCGGCCAAGTCGGATATCCATCTCGAGGCTGATATTCATGCAACAGAAGACAACAAGAACGGCCTTCCGGAAGGTGCATGGGCACCTTATCTTCAGGTTTCCTATGAATTGACCAAGGAAGGTGCAAAAGAGCCTTTGAGCGGCCATTTTCACCCGATGGTTGCCAATGATGGCCCGCACTATGGAGAAAACATCAAGCTTGATGGCGCAGGCAAATATCATTTGAAATACACGATTTTGCCGCCTTCAAAAGAATCAATGTTCGGCCGCCATGTCGACAAGGAAACCGGCGTTGGCCCATGGTTCGACAAATGTGTGGTTGAATATGACTTCACTTATGCAGGAACCGGCAAAAAAGGCGGTTATTGATTAATTTTGAAACAGGCAAAAACGTTTGCCTGAAATTATCAGCGGATAAGGTCTTTTTTCTTGACCTTATCCCCAAAGATCGGGACCTGTTTGTCAAGTCGGGGTTTACTTTCGATCGTCCACAATTACAAGTAACCCTCCGAGCAGACCGGCCGTTGTGACCTCCACAGCCGGTCTTGCTTTTTAACGGGGTCGTTTTAGCAGGCAACATTCTTGTTCTTGAAAGGCAAGCGTTAGATCGACAAGCCTGTTTCGGTTAAAAAGGGTTTTATTATGCGTGCAATATTGGTTCTGTTGTTCTGTCTTTTTCCCCTCTTTGCCGGAGCGGATGAAATGTCGGTCTATAATGTCACCATCAAAGATGGCGTTTTCGAACCACAATCAATCGAGGTTCCGGCAGGGCAACGTTTCAAGATTTCAGTCAAAAATATCGGTTCAGGCCCCGCGGAATTTGAAAACCTGTCCATGCGGGTCGAAAAAGTTTTAGGTGCCGGTGTTGAATCTTTTGTTGTTATTCATCCGCTTAAAGCCGGAAGCTACCATTTTATTGACGAATTTCACATGGATATGGCCGGTTTTGACATTAACGTAAAATAGGAGAGCAGAAAATGGGTGCACCTCTTTTCATTGTCTGGCGTGAAAGCATTGAAGCGCTACTCGTTATCGGCATCCTTTATACGTGGTTGCGGCGCGAAAATCTTTTAACCCTTAAAAACCGGTTGTGGACGGGAACAGCTTTGGGGCTGGTTCTTGCCGGTCTTCTTGCCGTTCTCTTCTACGTTGCAGGCACATGGTTTGCCGGCCCCGGCGGGGAATGGTTCTTCACCGCCATGATGGCGGTTGCTGCCCTTCTCATTATGCAAATGATTGTCTGGATGCATCACCACGGTGCTTCGATGAAACATACTTTGGAACGTGAAGCAGCCGAAAGCCTGCAAACTTCCGGTGGTTTTGGCATTATGCTTCTTGCCATGATTGCCGTTGCCCGTGAAGGATCGGAAACGGTGGTGTTCCTTGCCGGTGTCGGTGCGCAACAAAATGGCGCGTCGCTCGGTATGTTCATTCTGGGTGGTGTGCTGGGCTTTATTCTGGCGCTGTTGACCTTCTGGCTTTTGCAAAAATTTTCCAAAATCATACCGTGGAGATGGTTCTTTTTAGGAAGTGAATTCGTCCTTCTGCTCATTGGCGGGGGATTGCTTATCACCGCATTTGATAAAGCTGCAGCACAAATTTCCGCTTATGATTTACCGGAATGGCTATATAGCTTCATGGATGATCCGTTGTGGAGCACAAGCTGGCTCATTCCCGATAACAGCACATTGACAGGTCTTACAGGTTACCATGCGGAACCGTCTTTGATGCAAGTCGTTGTATTGGCGATCTACTGGGTTGCAGCCATTGTTCTTTGCAACAGGAAACCGGGGAAAACTGTCGCCCGTCCAACGTTGAAAACTTCCTGAAACAAAATTTTTAAAACAAATGTCACGCATTCTTTCCACTGCCATTTATAAACTGGGCACTTCTATGCAACGTCATAGAACAGTGATCCAGTCTATCCAGTGGTGTGTTGTTGCCATTTATCTTTTTTTGCTTGTCATCCCGCCATTCCTGCCGCTGCCACCACGTCAGGAACATATCCTTGGCAATCTTGTTCTTTTTGCCCAATTCGTATTTTGGGGAATCTGGTGGCCATTCGTTATTCTTTCCATGCTGTTCATCGGACGTTTGTGGTGCGGAGTTTTTTGCCCGGAAGGTGCTTTGGCCGAATATACCAGCCGCAAGGTCGGGCGTAATTACAACATTCCGCGCTGGCTTAAATGGCGTGGTTGGCCGACTGTCGCCTTTATTCTCACGACACTTTATGGGCAATTGATAAGCGTTTACGATTATGCGGAAGCAGCGCTTCTCATTCTGGGCGGCTCGACGCTTGCGGCAATGACCATCGGCTTTTTCTTTGGTAAAGGTACGCGTGTCTGGTGTCGTTATCTTTGTCCCGTTAATGGCGTTTTCAACCTGCTTTCCCGCCTTGCTCCTATTTCGTTCAAGACTGATCAGGAAAAATGGGCGCATTATTGTGGAGCCCGTCAGGAAAACCCGAATTGCCCGCCAATGATCAATATTCATCAGCTTCATGGCGTCAACGCCTGTCATATGTGTGCGCGTTGTGCCGGTTTTCGTGATGCTGTGGCGTTAAAGCCGCGCTCGGTCATGGAAGAAGTCGTCGTCTATGGTGGCGATAAACACGTCAATCCATGGGAAGCAAGGCTACTGCTTTTCGGCATGATCGGCGTTGCGATCGGTGCGTTTACATGGACTGTAAGCCCGTGGTTTGTAACCTTCAAACAGGCGATAGCCGAATGGCTCGTCAACCATGATATTTACTGGCCACTTGACCCGACAGCTCCGTGGTGGATTTTGACAAACCACCCTGCCAATAATGACAGCTTCAACTGGGTGGACGGTTTTTGTGTTGCAAGTTACATTCTGGGAAGCGGCGTGCTTTTCGGCACATTTTTAACGCTCATTCTGTGGGCTATTGCCTCGCTTATGCGTTCGCCAACACTCTTTCATCATCTGGCACAAGCGTTTTTGCCACTGGCAGCAGCTGGCATATTTTTGGGGCTTTCAGCAACGACAGTCAAGCTTTTGATGTATGACGGTGTGACCTTCTGGTGGCTTTCCGACGCACGTGCTTTCATTCTCGCTTTGACATCACTTTGGAGCCTTTACCTAGCGGCACGAATTTTACAAAGAACACCAGCGAATCTGTTGCGCAAATATTTGAGCTTTTTCCTCTTTGCTCTTTCTTGTGTCCCCATTGTCTATGCATGGTGGCTGATGTTCTGGGGCTGGTAAGTTTTAAAACCGGAAATGAAGATATTATCCGGCACTTTGAAAAACTCTCTCACCCGCCCCCTCGTCTTCTCCCGCGAGCCAGCATCCATAATTCTGTGCATGATTTACAGCACTCTTCACGGTTTATAATGTTATTCAAGGAATAGCCTGCTTATCCAAAAGTTTCCCGTTCGATATCCCCCACTTTACTTCAACACTTGTTTGGCTTTCTGCCTCAGGCCTCAATTATGTTTCCAACACTTTTCTCGGGATAACTCGGGCTATGGTGCTCTTTTACCCCCCCAAAAAATAGCCGAGGCTGCTTCCGGCAGCTCCGGTCTAAAAGCCTGTTGGCGCATTTTTAAAACCGCATAGCGCTTGATGTCGCCGGTCTTCATTGCATTCTTGATAAGCGGCCAAAACACAACTTGCCCGAGCGGACTTTTGCGTCTCCCTCCTTTTCAAGTTTGATTCGAAGTTCATGAAAATATACGGGCGCGGCCCTATTACACGGGGCGCGCTTGAAACGCTAAAAGCATTTCTCTTTCAAAATAGCTTTCGGAAAAGAACTTTACTTGGACAACGTTTCACTAAAAAGCATTTTTTAAAAAAGCCGTTTTTGAATGCTGATCGTTGAGTTGCAGCAATCTTGCCGCTAAGTTATTTTTGCGTGATGTTGAGGCTGCTCTTGAATGAGTAAAAGGCTTCCCACTGGTCAAAACACTGCTATCCGCAACGGACACTTCTACAAAACCACCGCACATAAGAATAACGACCAAAAAAGAAATGGTTTTTGCGTTTTTGCCCCTCACAGCGGCTTTCCGTTTTGTTTAGCAGCAGCCAAATCTCCAGGCTTATTTTTTTGGCTCTTCATCTGTTTCTTTTGCAGGCGAAGTTTCTGAAGCCTTTGTGGTCTCGCTGCCCGTTTTTTCAGTGTCTATCGTTTGAGCTTCCGAAGTGCCATCCGTCGGCTCACTTTTTGGCATTTCTTTTTCACTCTTTGACAAAGCCTGTTCGGAAGGCTCGAATTTTACTTCCACAATCACGTCGAACAGATAACTTTCGTCATTGCGACGGCTGATATAGACAAAAGTTGTATTTTTCAAATGCTGGAAGACAACCGAGGCAATACGTTTTCGTACAGTTTCGTCAATACCGTCCATCACCTGATTGGCAACGATCCACTCGGGTTCTGTAAGAAGCACGCGGGCAAAAGCGATCGAACGGCGTTCTACATCATTAAGACGTCTTTCCCAATCGACGTTTTCCTCATCAAGCGCGGAAAAATAATCACTCAAACCGGTGATTTCGAGAGCGCGTTCGATTTCTTCATCTGTCGGATTTTTATTTGTCGCGGGATAGAGAAGAACCGTGCGCAATGTGCCCGGCGGAATATAAGGTGCGTCGGGAATGTAATTGGGCAGACCTGAATTGGGAAGCCCTACAGTGCCTTGCCCCCACGGCCAGAGCCCTGCAAGCGCATGGTATAGAATAGTTTTATCAACATCTTGCGGTGCATAGATCAGCGTGTTTTGCCCGCGCTTGATTGCCAGATTTTCCGGTGTCAAAGTCAATTTGCCATTGGCTGTGCGGATCAACAGATTGTCAAAGGTCATAATATCGGAATCATTGGTTTTGACCGTGATATGCTCGCCCTTCAGGCGGTCGACACCATCCATTTGCACAACAGCCTGCCTGAATGTTGCAACACGCAGCATTGTTGCGCGCCAATCGGCCAGAGCACCATAATTGTCGACAAACCAGCGCAATGATTGGTGCGCCTGATTGAAGGCCTGAACAGCAGCCTGAAGACCTCCAAGATCAATGCCTCCACCAAAATAGATCGGCGAAGCAATTATATAGGGAGCAACATTCGATACCCAGCCATAACCGGCGGTAATGCCTGTCAGTTTTGTCGTTGCGACAACGATATGCCAAATAGCGTTCAAAACATTTTGCACACGGCCATCAAGATAGCGTTTCTCGTCCTTTTCCGCCCCCATCAGAGTTATCGAATCAATCGAGCGGTTGGTGTGCATCAAAGCGGCACGCAAATCTGCCTCGCGCGCATAACGGTTGGCGTTGATCGTCACCAGATTACGCGCAACAAACCATGTAAGGAAAGATGCCGCACCGACATAGAGGAGCACTGCCCAGATCATGTAACCGGGAAGCGGAAAACTATAGCCTGAAAAACTGAAAACAAAACCCGCCGTTGTTGCCCATAATGTCGGAATGAAGATGATCAATGTGACACTCGCTTGCAACAGGTTGATGCCAAGATCAGCGGTTGATTCAGCAAGATGTCGGGCATCTTCATGGAGTTTCTGGTCGGGATTGACACCAACCTCGCCAGCCATTGTCAGACGAAATGCGCGTTTTGGTTGCATCCATTGACTGATAAGATCGTCGGTCAAACCTTCACGCAATTTCATTTTGAGATATTGGTTTAAAAAAGTCTGGATAATGTTGAAAATCAACAGAACCGAGGCAATGACAAAGAACACACCGAGCTGGAAAACGAATTCGTGCAAATCTTTGCGGCTGATCGCATTCCAGAAATCCTTTGTCCATTCATTGATTTGCAATTGCCCGCGGCCGATTAAAATAATCAGCACGAGTATACCCAGAAATGTCGCAATCAACGTATTGCGTGTATGCGAATGCCAGAAAGCAATATAAAGGATCTTCGCCTGATGGGAAAAACGGGTATTTTTGACAATGCCTTCACGCAGTGAACCGGGAGCTGCATCAACCGGATTATCAGGCATGTTGTCGTCTATATCGCTGCCTTTTTTGGCCATTCACTCAAATCCCCTTTTACGACAATCGCGACATTCTGACGACAATTAAAAAAATGACCGCCCTTTATACACCAGATAGCGTCGGCAATCAAAATAGCAAAAGCGACAACGCTTTCAAATTTAATATTAATTCAACTTGCTTTCTTTTTCGAGAGGGTCTAATGAAGCGCCAATCGAATTTTCGGTTGTGCGACTTTCTTAACCGTGCAGCAAGCACTATTTAACGAAACTCCCCTTTCTAAATTTCGATCTATCCAAAGTATCAACATAAGACGTGTTGATGCAATCATTTCTTATTACAGGAGTTTCCTATGGCTACAGGAACAGTTAAGTGGTTCAATACAACAAAAGGCTTCGGCTTCATTCAACCTGATGATGGTGGTGCAGATGTTTTTGTGCACATTTCAGCCGTTGAACGCTCAGGCATGAGCAGTCTGAATGAAGGCCAGAAGGTCTCTTATGAAGTTGTACAGGATCGCCGTTCCGGCAAATCTGCTGCAGGTAATCTTTCAGCTCTTTAATATCTGTAATTGAAATGCTTGTCTAAAACGGCAGAACGTTTTATCGGCATTTCAAAATCGGATATAAAAGAAACAGGTTTTTAAAAGCTCCACTTTTTCGAGGTGGAGCTTTTTCAATTTTTAGCTTTAATTTCATCGTAAGCCCGATGCATTCGCCACTCCCCTATTACAATTTCCGGCGGGCGTGATTTTACCCCTATTCAAAACCTCTAAACTTTTTGCCGATTATTCAAAGAATAAGCTCGAACCCCGAAAAAAATGGGCATTATCGTTTCGGGTTTTATCTTTTCCGGCGTTTATGCCCATGGCTCTTTTTCCCCCTTTGCCACACTTTTTACCTCGTTCTGATGCCACTTCGTTCCGAATTTACTATTTTTTTTAATCCGGAATTCGGACACTCATTCAATCACTCAAAGATGATCCGAATGGCACATTTAAACTATTTCCCGTTCAACCGAGGAAATTCAACAACACGCTTGCACTTATATTTAGATAAGTTATAAATTTTATTGACGGTTCCCCTTCAGGATGTCTTCAAAAGGGGAATAATAGGGAACACGGAAAAATCGACCTCACTCAAGGGATTTCAGCCGTGGCTGCCCCCGCAACTGTAAACGGCAGCACCTTTTTTAAGGGTTTTACCCGGCCACTGCGAAAGCGGGAAGGTTAAAGGTGCATAAAAATGCCGCGAGCCAGGAGACCTGCCGTCAATCATGGGCTTTTTAAAAGCCCGTTAATAAAATGCCCTAACGCACGGTGGGTGCAAAGGAAAGGTCATCATGGCAATCCAATCAGGCGTCATTTTTGTCGCCACTCGCACGCTCATCCGGATAATCTTGTCCGGTTTGATTGCTCGAGCAAAACAATTGTTACGACAGAGTTTTTTCTTTTATCTCTTGCTGCTTTTTTCAAAACAAAAAAGTTTGGAAGTGTTTTGCTCGCATTTTTCAAAGCGGAGAGAAGGTAAAAATGACCTATTGAAACAAAATTATTCTGATTGTGAAAAGACCCGAAGTAAAAAGTCCAAAACAGAAAAGTTCGGAACTGAAAAAATTTGTAACTTTAGAACAATGATTATAAATGCTTTTTCACACCCGACTTTATCTAAGGCATTTTCTTCAAGTCTTTTTCGCCAGAGAGTGCTTTTTTCGTTTTGCAGCTGCGCTTTTTCAGGCTTGAAAAATTTCCGGCCGCCCGCCGTCAATCACTTCAATTCCGTGAAATGGCAAAGTCCTCATAAAACGGCTTTGCACCGGCTTTAAACGAGAAGAGTAAACTCATGAAAACCATGCATTTGAAGACGATCATTCTGGCTGCGGCAATAAGCTGTGTTTCCATTGCTGTTCATAGCAATGCTTTTGCTGACGAAACGCATTATCCGTTAACGGTAAAAAATTGCGGCCGCACACTTGTTTTTAACAAAGCACCGGAACGCGTTGTTTCGGTCGGCCAGAATACAACAGAGATACTTTATGCTTTGGGGCTATCCGACAAGGTCAAAGGCACAGCGCTCTGGTATTCGCCGGTTTTGCCACAATTTACCGAAGTCAACAAAAACGTCAAAATGCTTTCCCATGATGTTCCAAGTTTCGAGAGCATCATTGCCGAAAAACCCGATCTTGTCGCAAGTCATCAGGAATGGGTTATCGGGCCTGCGGGAAGTGCGGCAACCTATGACCAATTTAAAGATTTTGAAATTCCGGTTTATACAGCGCCGGCCGATTGCGTAGGAAAAGACAACCTTGCCGGCAGTGACGGTTTGCGCACAGCCCCTTTCACTATGGATCTGATCTATCAGGAAATTTCCGAACTGGCATTGATTTTCAATGTTCAGGACAAAGGAGAGAAACTTGTTCATGACTTGAAGGAGCGCGAACAGGCTGCAATCGACAAGGTCAAAAACTTGCCCAAGGGCAAAATCAGCGCGGTTTTCTGGTATTCCAGTGCCGATCTTGATATTGACCCTTATGTTGCCGGAGACCTTGGTGCACCCGGTTATATTATGAAAATTCTCGGCATTAAAAATATTATAGAATCCAACTATGAATGGCCGACCGTGGGGTGGGAAACCATTGTGAAAGCAAATCCTACCATTATTGTTCTTGCCGAAATGGATCGTCGCCGTTTTCCTGCCGATGATGTTGTCGTGAAACGTGATTTTTTGAAGAAAGACCCCGTTACAAAACTTCTACCGGCTGTCGAAAATGATCGCCTTGTCAGCATCGACGTGCAATCCATGAACACAACCATGCGCACCATTGACGGTATCGAAAAACTGGCAAATGCCATTGTCGAACTTCGTCTTCTAAAAGAGTGACACAAAAGAGTGACACATTTGCCCCGCACCATTATCATCTGGCTTTTCTGCATATGGCTTTTGCTATGCGCAATTGTTGCAGGTGCAGCAATTGGCGAGATTGCGATTCCGTTTTCGTCTTTTTTGAAAACCATTGCCAATCATTTGTTCAATAGCGGTTATGAAGTGGATATATTCCACAGTCGGGTTATCTGGCTGTGGCGCCTGCCGCGTGCAGTCGTGGGCGCCTGTTGTGGTGCCGGTCTTGCCATGTGCGGGGTTATTTTACAGGCCTTGTTGCGAAATCCCCTTGCCGAACCTTATCTTCTCGGCATTTCGTCGGGTGCGGGAACAGGTGCGGCACTGGTTACCGCTTTCGGCATGAATTTGAGTATTCTGTCACTTTCAACGGGTGCATTGATCGGTGGTCTGTTATCGTTTTTCTTTGTTGTGTTCCTCGCCTATCATTCCGGTCGCAATGCAACCGCCATTATTCTGGCGGGTATTGCGAGCGCCATGCTGTTCAATGCTTTGACGGCGCTCATATTGATGATCTTTACACCCCTTGAAGGACGCTCGAATATTTTTGCCTGGATGATCGGTAATCTTTCCGGCGCAAGGTGGAGCGATGCGGCGCTCGCTTTTCCTTTGACACTTGTCGCATTTTTGATTTTCGTTGCCTTTTCCCGCATATTGGATGCCTTTGTATTCGGCTCGCGTGCTGCAAAATCGCTCGGCATTTCTGTCCATTATGTAAGCATGTTACTCATTACTGTCGTGGCACTGGTCACCGCCGTCATGGTTTCGATTATGGGTACAATCAGCTTTGTGGGACTGGTGGTGCCGCACGCTGCCCGTCTTATTGTCGGTGTGCGCCATCGGCTGCTGATACCGGCTTCCGCTTTTATCGGTGCGCTTTTTATGATTGCAGCCGATGTTATTTCGCGCATTATCGTGCCCGGTCTTGCTTTTCCGGTCGGTATTGTCACCGCATTGATCGGTGCACCACTTTTTGCCCTGTTGCTTTTGCGGCAGAAAGGAAATTGATATGCTTGTCGGAGAACACATATCACTTGAAATCGACCGTCACACCATTCTTGATGATGTAACGCTCACATTGAAAGACCAGGAAATTTTAGGCATTATCGGCCCGAATGGCGCAGGCAAAAGTTCGCTTCTGTCGGTTTTTGCAGGCCTCATCACACCGACAAAGGGGAGTTTAAGCCTTGACAATGTTGTTTTTCCCAACTGGTCAAGACGCAAACTTGCCAAAACAATTGCCTTTGTCGAACAGCAGGCCGAACCGCATGAACGCATCGACGTACGCCATGCTTTAGAAATCGGCCGCACACCACACAAACGCCTATTTTCACCATGGCTTCCGGAAGATGAGGAAGCGTTGCAGGATGCACTTTTGAAAGTCAATATGAAAGGCTTTGAAAAGCGTTTCCTGAACAGCCTTTCGGGCGGAGAAAAACAGCGCATTCATATTGCGCGTGCATTGGCACAAAAACCACGCATCCTCATTCTGGACGAGCCGACAAATCATCTTGATATCGGTTGCCAACTGGAAATTCTTTCCCTCATTCGAAAACTCGGCCTTTCTGTGCTGATTGCTCTTCACGACCTCAATCATGCAGCCATGTTTTGCGATCGCATTGCTTTGCTTCAACACGGACGATTGATAAATTCGGGAAAGCCGGAAGAGGTTTTGACAAAGGAAACAATATTGACCAATTTCCATGCCAATGCTGAAATAGAGATGCTTGAAAACGGTAGGCCCCATATACGCTACCTGCTTTAATTTTCCTTGAAAGGATGAAAAATGAAAAAACTGTTTGCCTTTGTTGCTCTGCTCGCCTTTATCTCGACTGCAAATGCCGAAACCTATGAGGTAAAAATGCTCAATCGGGGAGCAAGTGGCGCCATGGTTTTCGAGCCGGATTATCTTAAAATCAAACCGGGTGATTCCGTAAAATTTATTGCCACCCAAAAAAGTCATAACGCTGCAACGATTGATGATATGATACCGGAAGGGGCAACACCCTTCAAAGGCAAAATCGATGAAGAACTGCAAGTGACTTTCGATAAGCCGGGCTTTTATGGCATCAAATGTATTCCCCATTATGCCATGGGTATGATTATGTTGATTAAAGTGGGTGACGATCAGGTTTTGCCGCAATCCTATCGCGACCATAAGCAGCCGGGCATTGCAAAGAAACGCTTTGATGACATCTTTTCCCGCGTTGATAAAAGGGAATAAAGCGGGAATTTATTAGCAAACGCATGTTCCGCACAAAGGGGAACGCGTCGTTCAGTTGCAGCAACGATTATGCGGCAAGGATGAACAATTTAAAAAAATAAAGGTGCAGGAAATTATCCGGACTTTTAGCGAAACTTGAAAAAAATACACCGGTTTCGATAATAGTTCTGTGCTCTCTACAATAAATTGATGAAGAGAATTCTTGCACTTTCAAGGCGCATGAGACATAGATTTACTATTGCTGGTATAATGTTCTTCAAATGCAAGAATCAGTGCATTGCTTATTCAATCTGAGGAGATAATAGAATGGCATTCATTGGCGATACGCTATCCCGTATCAAGCCCTCTGCAACTATTGCTGTTGCTCAAAAAGCCCGTGACCTCAAGGCCACTGGTCGTGATGTGATTTCACTCGGTGCCGGAGAGCCTGATTTCGACACACCTGATAACATTAAAGATGCTGCTATCGAGGCAATCCATCAGGGCAAAACAAAATATACTCCTGTTGCCGGTATACCGGAGCTTCGCCAAGCCATTGCTCAAAAACTGAAACGTGAAAACAATCTTGATTACAAGCCGCAGCAGATCATCGTTGGTACGGGCGGCAAGCAGGTTCTTTTCAACGCTTTCATGGCAACACTGAACAAGGGCGATGAAGTTATTATCCCTGCCCCATATTGGGTGAGCTATCCGGAAATGGTTGCTGTCAATAATGGAACGCCGGTTTTTGTCGATGCAAAAAAAGAGTTCAACTATAAACTCCAGCCGGAAGATCTTGAAGCTGCCATTACCGATAAAACAAAATGGTTCGTTTTCAATTCTCCTTGCAACCCCTCTGGTGCTGCCTACACCCATGACGAATTGAAAAAACTGACCGATGTTCTTTTGAAATATCCGCATGTCCATGTCATGAGCGATGACATGTATGAGCACCTCACTTACAACAATTTCAAATTTGCTACGCCTGCAGCGGTAGAGCCCAAGCTTTACGAGCGCACATTGACGGTAAACGGTGTTTCGAAAGCCTATGCAATGACCGGTTGGCGTATTGGCTATGCCGCAGGTCAGGTCGAGCTTATCAAGGCTATGGAAACAATCCAGAGCCAGCAGACATCCGGCACAAGTTCGATTTCGCAATGGGCTGCAGTTGAAGCCTTGAACGGACCGCAAGATTTCATTGCAAAAAACAAAGCGATCTTTCAGGCAAGACGCGATCTCGTGGTTTCCATGCTCAATCAGGCAAACGGCCTTGAATGCCCCACACCGGAAGGCGCTTTCTATGTCTATCCTTCCTGCGCAAAACTGATTGGCAAGAAAACACCGGAAGGCAAAGTCATCAAGACTGACGAAGATTTTGTCACGGCTCTTCTTGAAACAGAAGCCGTTGCGGTTGTTCACGGTGCTGCTTTCGGTCTTGGACCGGCTTTCCGTATTTCCTATGCAACTTCTGAAAAACTTCTGGAAGAAGCTTGCCGGCGCATTCAACGCTTCTGCGCAAGCTTGCGCTAGAGGTTTCCACCGACATAAAACGCTCAAAAACCGCCTTTTCCGAAGGCGGTTTTTTTTGAATGTAATGCCAAGCTTCTCCCCAAAAGAAAAATATTTACCGTTTCAAGCATGGAAGGTCGAAGACCTGTCAAAGTAAACGCCGAAGGCGTGAAGATACTATCATGATAAAATACGTTATCGCATTGTCCCGAAGCAATGAACCAATCATATGGAACGGTGCGTTGATCGTCGGTAAAGACTCAAAAACAACCTGCTATAACAAATGCAGGGGGTTCTGTTTTCGTTGAACAGTTTCCTTTAAAGTTCAGCGTTGGATGAAAAGCCAATATTTCTCCCCCCCCTTGCTTTGAGTGTGATTGATAACCGGCACCATTCGCGAATGGTAATATTGTAGTATGGAAACAGTCACCTCTTGATATTTCTTTACCGGAAAATACCATTACCACTTTAACATTGTTGTCCCGTGGAAAACGGACTATTGCCGCTTGTCCAAGTTGAAACAGCACCTATCGGGAAATAAGCCGAAACTGCCAGTCTATCCGCGTTTTAAAGTCCAGCAGTTAAAAGCACCTGCGTAGCGTTATTTTCTTTGGAAGTTTAACTGGAAATAGTCGCGTTCACTATCTCTCACTGACAAAAAGAAAAGCCGATGCAGACCAGCCGAAAGAATAAAACAGAAAAAGCAAAAAAAAGCCGGACAAATGTCCGGCTGAAGTTTGAAGGTTTCAGAGACTAAAGTCGATCTGACAAAACCTCCAGAGGGGAACACTCAAGAAACGCAATGGGAGGAGACGTCTTCTTGAGATGTTTGTAATATGCACTTTTTTTAGGCATTCAACAACCAAATTTTAAGCACGACAGCTATGCGCTGAGTGCATAGCTCAGCCTTGAAAATGCCACAAAAAAGCAAACCTTTATTTTTTATTATTGAAAAACAACAGCTTATTAAATCACATTCATCGATCTGATCACAAATGGCATAAATAGTGCGCTAGACGTCCGGCACAAAAATATTCCAAATTTTGCATAGAAAACAATCAATTCAAGCTTAAAGAAGTAGCACGTATCAGAATGGGTTCATTGCTATTTCTTTTTACCGACAGCGATTTTTAAGAATATACACTTCACAAATAACATGCCCACTCCCTTCCAAAATTAAAACATTACCAAATCAAAAATAGTCACGGAGCGCGAGATTATTTCGCTCTTATGTGGATGAAGGATTTTCAAGAAAAATGCGGAGATTTTTCTTGGAACACATGTCTTATAATGGAATTCGGACTGCCCGGTTAAAATGACCAGTTACGCGATTTTGCAAAGATGTAATCGCGAAATGCGTTAAGCTTGGCCGAGTTTTTGAGCGCTTCCGGATAGCAGAAAAACGTGTCAAAGGAAGGTATTTCTGTCAGATCGGGGAAAAGCCTTATCAGCCCGTCATCAGGCGCAATGATATAATCCGGTAAAACGGCGATACCAAGATTTTTCATAGCCGCTTTTTTAATGGAAATCACATTATTGATTTGTAAAGACGGAATACGTTGTGACCCGTCGTTACGGCCGGCACTTTCCAACCAGTTCAAACCGGCAAGATAACTCGGCGCCGATTCACCAAATGACAAAATGCGATGATTATCAAGTTCTTCCAACTGTGTCGGTTTGCCGTGATTGGCCAGATAATTGGCCGATGCATAGACATGCATATGCACGGTAAAAAGCCGTCTCTGGATGAGGTCTGGCTGCTGGGGCTGGCGCAAACGCAAGGCGCAATCGGCGTGGCGCATTGTTAAATCGAGTTCCTCGTCATCGAGCAAAAGCTGAATCTGGATATCGGGATAAAGATTGACAAATTCCGGTATACGCTGGACAAGCCATCCGGAGCCCAAGCCGAATGTCGTTGTCACACATAAGTGGCCAGTCGGCTTTTCGCGACTTTCACTCAACTTGGAGCGGACATTTTCAAGTTTCATCAACACATCATGGGCGGTGCGATAAAGAATTTCGCCCTGCTCTGTCATGATAAGTCCGCGTGCGTGGCGCTGGAAAAGCGGCACGCCAACATCCTGTTCAAGCGCCGAAACTTGCCGCGAGATCGCCGATTGAGACATATGCAGCGTTTGCGCAGCATGTGTAAACGAACCCGCTTCGGCGGCGGCGTGGAAAATTCTTAACTTGTCCCAATCCAACGGCGCAGCCACCGACATATCTCCTCAATTGTTAAAACCGCTTCTCAATGTTTTAACGGTTACATCTGCTAATCTTAACGGCGTGAGCGTGACTACCACCCACCCGACCAGACCTATTTTCCGGCCACTTTCAAATCGGCTTTCCCGACCGCCTTCAAATCGGCCTGTTCATCCAGAAAACGTTCCGCTTCAATGGCAGCCATTGCCCCGCGGCCGGCAGCTGTCACCGCCTGACGGAATGTATCATCGGCAACATCGCCGGCGGCAAAAATGCCTTCGACACTGGTTGCCGTTGAATCCGGTGCTGTCCATAAATAACCACCGGGTTTCTGGCGCAATTGTCCTTCGAAAAGCTCGACCGCCGGCGCGTGACCGATAGCAATAAAGACGCCTTGCGCTTCAATTTCGCTGAATTTTCCGGTCAAAGTGTCTTTAAGACGCACACCGGTAACTGTTGCCCCCATAGGTGGTTTTGGCGGATTACCGACGATTTCGTCGACCACATGATTCCAGATCACCCGTACATTATCACGTTTTAACAAACGCTCCTGCATAATTTTTTCGGCACGGAAAAAATCCCGCCGATGCACTACAGTTACGGTTTTTGCAAGGTTTGCAAGATAAAGCGCTTCTTCAACGGCTGTGTTGCCCCCACCGACGACAACTACATCTTTACCGCGATAAAAAAAACCGTCACATGTTGCACAGGCTGAAACACCACCGCCCATAAAAGTTTTTTCGCTTTCCAATCCCAGCCAACGGGCTTGTGCACCGGTTGCAATGATGAGCGCATCACAAGTGTAGACAGTGCCTGAATCACCGTGAAGCGTGAAAGGACGCCTTGAAAGATCGGCCTTGGTGATAATGTCATAAACAAGCTCGGTTCCCATTTTTACCGCCTGTTTGGCCATTTTCTCGACAAGGTCGGGCCCGCCAATCGGATCTACAAAACCGGGGTAGTTTTCGACCTCGTCGGTAATGGTCAATTGGCCACCCTGTTGCAGACCGGTGACAATGACAGGTTTGAGCATGGCACGTGCCGCATAAATTGCAGCCGTATAACCGGCAGGACCTGAACCGACGATCAAAACAGGAATATGGCGCGCTGACATGAAACTCCACTTTCATAAATCGATTTAGGAAAAAGCCGCGAACTAGCGTTTCTCCGAAGTTGTTTCTGCCAATTGATTTATGGTTTAAAGTCGACTTTTGCAAGGCGGTCGAGAAGATTGACGAATTAAATCACAAGGCATGACATTTTGTGAAACTTAGCGATTGTCAGTCGGGGTAAAGTTTATATAAAATAGTAGACGATTGCATAACACACTTACTTAAGCTTCATTTCAGTCCCGAGGTTTGCCATTTTTCGATTTGTCAGCAATGTCTGCGCACGTTTTGCGCTGATCCTGGGTATAACCATGTTACTTCCTGCTCTCGCCGATTTGCGGGCAGGAAACAGCGACTGGGTTGTATTCATCCGGTCGGCTGCAACAACCATTGCTTTTGCAACGCTGATCCTGCTTGCAACCAATGGCGCGAATTGCCGCTTTTCGGCACGACTCGGATTTTTGCTGACAGTCTGCTTGTGGGTTACCGGCTGTGTGCTCGGTGCGATGCCACTTTATTTTTCTCGACTGCCCTTGTCACTTGCAGCGGCCATTTTTGAAGGCGTTTCCGGCATTACCACCACCGGTGCTACCGTACTTACCGGACTTGACCGGCTGCCGCGGGGCATTCTTCTATGGCGTTCACTTTTATGCTGGATTGGCGGCATCGGGTTTATCGCCTTGGCCTTACTGCTTTTGCCTTCGCTCAGAGTTGGCGGTATCCAGCTTTTCAATATGGAGTCATCCGACCGTGCAGAAAAAGTTTTGCCACGCGTCAACCAGATCGCCAATGGCATTATCATTGCCTATCTCGGGCTCACGCTTTTATGTATGCTATCTTATTTCGCAGTCGGCATGACCATGTTCGACGCAGTCAATCACGCAATGACAACAATTGCGACAGCCGGTTTTTCAACCCATGATGCGTCTCTGGGCTATTTTTCCAAAACGCCTTCGGTGCTGGTCATTGCGACAATTTTTATGTTGCTCGCTTCGCTCCCCTTTATTCTTTATGTCAAACTTGTTTTGCCTGAACGTTCAAGGCGTTTGGCCGACCCGCAGGTTGTTGTTTTTCTGGCCATCGTTCTCGTTGCAAGTTTTGCACTTGCAATCTGGCTGCGCTTCCAGTTCGGATTTTCGTTTCATCACGCATTTCTTGATGCGATTTTCCATTTTGTTTCGGTGATAACCACCACCGGTTACGCCGCTGAAGACTACCTGTTGTGGGGCCCCTTCGCTATCGGCCTTTTCTTCATCGCATCATTTATTGGCGGTTGTGCGGGGTCAACATCGGGTGGCATCAAAATTAACCGTCTTATAATTCTTTGGCGTTTCACACGCGTCGCCATGACGCGGCTTCTCTCACCGAACACAGTTGTCAAAGTGCGCTATGGCGGAACCGATATTTCCGGTGACCTTGCCCAGACGGTTTTACTTTTTTTAAGCCTCTATATGGCCTCGCTTGTGATCGGAGCCATGTTGCTTTCTTTCACCGGCCTTGATTTTGTTTCGGCTTTTACCGGTGCATTGACCGCCCTTTCCAATGTCGGTCCCGGTTTTGGTGATAGAATTGGCCCTGACGGGAATTTTTCCACAGTCGGAGACGCCGCATTGTGGATTTTAAGTGCTCTTATGTTTGCAGGACGCCTCGAAATTGTTACGGTTATTATTCTTTTCACGCCGGCATTCTGGAGAAAATGATTTTATCACGTGACGTTTTTCCTAACCGGTGATAGACAGACACTCAATTGAACAATAGTGAAGTAACGCCCAATGCAGATTAAAGCCGATCTCGATTCAATCGATTGGAAAATACTCAAAGAACTCCAGAGCAATGGCCGCATGACAAATGTCGAGCTTGCTTCGAAAGTCGGTATTTCGGCACCGCCATGTCTGCGTCGTGTCAGACGCCTTGAGCAGGACGGCATTATCAAAGGCTATCAGGCTATTCTGAATGGTGCCATGATCGGTCAGGATCTCGTGGCTTTTTGCTTTGTCGGTTTGCACCGCCAGTCCGATGCGGATTTACGTGGTTTTGCGGCAATGGTCTATCAATGGCCTCTTGTCAGAAAAGCATGGATGGTGTCAGGTGAATCGGATTTTCTGCTTCACTGTGTGGCACCCGATCTTAAAAGCTTCCAGACTTTTGTCATTGAGCAACTGACAGCTGCCTCCAATGTCGGTTCCGTGCGCACTGCACTTACCATTCGCGTCATCAAAGACGAGCCACCGCTTATTCTTTAAAAAACGCGAAGCGACACACGGAAAACATCACTTTTCTTTCTCGCCCAGCGCTCGAGGCTATTTTTCAGGCTATAGTCCCGTTAACTTCAGCGCGAACTAAAGAACTATTGCATTATTTTTGCGTGAAAACTTCCTGATAAACTTCGTCTATCGAGCTTGCTTCTTTATCAAGGGGAAAGTCTTTCTGCACATGCTCTAAGGCTTTTTCGCCCATGGCAATGGTTTTTTCAGGGTCTGCCAGATAGGGCTTTATCGCTTCTGTCAAAGCTTTGCCGTCACCAGCGGGAACCACTGTTCCCGTGCCTTCTGTGACAAGTTCCTGGTAAGCACCTGCATCGCTTGCCACAACAGCGGTTTTGGAAGCCATAGCTTCAAGCGGTGTCAACCCGAACCCCTCGTTTCTCGATGGTGCAACGTAAAGCGTTACGCGCCGGTACCAGACGCGTATATCATCAACCTCACCCAGTATAAGAATGCGCTTTTGAAGGCCGGCAGCGGCAATTTTACGTTCCAGTTCTTTTTCAAAATCTTTGTGTTCGGCAGTGGTGCGGCCGGTAATAATGGCCGTCCAGTCAGGATAATGGGGCAACAATTCGATCATCGCATCAACAAAAAGATCGGTTCCCTTCTGATGGCGTACGCGCCCGAAACAACCGACTGCATATTTGCCGGGAACTTTTGCCGATTGGAATGTATCTTCAAATGTTGCAGGCGGGGTAAACCGGTCAAGATCTATGCCATGCATGATGACCCGATAGGGCACTTCAAGAAACGAACCGGAACGGGCACTTGTCGCGATAACCTTGTCCATTCTTCTGATAAGCCAATTGGTAAAAGGCTTATGATGGCGTTGCGCGGCAGAAGTAAAAATAAGCTTCAGCTTCATGTGCAAAAGGTCGCGCAGCAGAATACCCGCCACCATTTCGACATTGCGCCGCGCATGCCAGATGCGAAACGGTTTGCCATCAGGCCGTTTCCAGAGTTTCAGTAAACTTGAATAACCAAGAGATGGCAAACTATCCGGCAGACCGGGTCCAATGGTAGAAATGCGTATGCCTTTTTTGCGCTGCAAGGGAATGAGTTGCACAATTGTCGATGTCACACCCGACAAACGCTTTTTGAAATTGGGCGCAATCACGTCCGTTTCGTCAACCGACACACGCATTGAACAACCGATCAGATAAACTCAATGGATAAAATCTCGTAAGAGCGTGAACCACCCGGTGCATTCACTTCTATAGAATCACCTTTTTCCTTGCCGATCAATGCACGGGCAATCGGCGAAGAAATAGAGATTTTGCCCAATTTTACTTCGGCTTCCTGTTCACCGACGATCTGGTAGGTTTTTTCCTCTTCGGTGTCTTCGTCAATCAATTTGACAGTTGCACCGAATTTGACTTTGTCTCCGGTGAGTTTTGAAACGTCGATCACTTCGGCACATGTAACATAGTCTTCAAGTTCTGCTATGCGGCCTTCATTATGGCTTTGGGCTTCTTTTGCAGCATGATATTCGGCGTTTTCCGAAAGATCGCCATGGCCCCTCGCTTCGGCGATTGCTTCAATGATACGGGGGCGTTCTTCATGTTGACGCCAGTGAAGCTCTTTTTTCAACTTTTCATAGCTTCCGGTCGTCATCGGATATTTTTCCATTATCGTATCCTTTCCTTCCCGCGTTTTTGCGTCGAAAACAAAAAGAAACGGCCTCCGGAACTCCTCCCGGAACCCGTCTCTAAACTTTTAGCTTCTTATTATATAGCATAGGAAAAAGATTTTTCATCCAAAATTTTCTTTTGATTGTGCCCTGATTATCGCCTCGCCCGACACCATATAAAACAGCTATTGCTTGCGGCGGAATAAACATTTCTTAACAAAACTTGATTTTCAGATTTCCTGTCGGGCACTTTCTCTTCGCTACAATTTCGCTTAAATTAGCCTATAATAATCGGCGAGGAAAACGCCATGACAAATTCACCCCTTGAACGTGAGGGTAAAATGCGAAAAATACTCGGTTCCTTGCTGTTTGGTACTTTTTTGTTAACGACACAGGCAGCGCAGGCATTGGATGCACTTGTAACCGCGCCTTTGAATTTCAGAGATGGGCCAAGCACAGCCTATGCTATCCGCGGCACAATTCCGCCGGGTGAAATCGTCGGCGTGCGCGGATGTTCGGGCAATTGGTGTGAAATCAATTATGGCCCGCGTATCGGTTGGGCTTCTGCCTCATATCTTGCGTTCCGCAACGGCGAGGCTGTTTATAACAGCTATAATCGTCCTTCTCCGACATATAATGTCATTATCGGTGGTGGTTATTTTGACGACGATGATGACTGGTATTACCGTCATTATCGCAGGCATCACTGGCATGGAGATCATCGTCCGCCGCCACCACCTCCTCCACATTGGGGATTTGACAGGCCGCACCGCCCGCCTCCGGGCATGCGCCCGCCACCTTTCAGACCGGGACCGGGGATGCCGCCCCCGCCTCCTCATGGCGGTCCAGATGGGCATTACCCCGGTAGCAGACCGGGAGGCCACTTTCCGGCAGGTGGGCCTGGTGGTGGCTCCGGTGGACCAGGCTTCCCGCCGCCTTCTCATGGTGGATCCGGTGGTGGTTTTCCCGATATCAAACCTGGTGGGGGTAGACCGGCAACTCCACCGCCTTCTCATGGCGGAGGCTTCCCCGATATCAGACCCGGCGGCAGCGCACCTGGTGGCGGGTTCGGGGAAGATTTTCCCGATATCAAACGCTAGGTTTATCCGTTACGTTGATTATACCGGCCGTTTTGGTGACAAGCGGCCGGTTTTTGGCGGCCGGTTTTTTGGCAACCGGTTTTTTGGCGGCCGATTTTTGGCGACCGATTTTTGGCGACCTGATTTTCCGTGTGGGTCATTGTTTACCCTCATTTCAAACACTTTGTCGCTTATCGTCATTCAACATCCGATCTTGAAAACACCTGTTTTGACCATCTTACCTAAGCCCGATACAGTAAACCGGAGCGTGGAAAAGAAGCCCCTTTATGGTTTCATCCTTTATTGTTACCTCTTTGAGAGCAGCAGATATCCCACTTACCAAGCGCGGTCTGAAGGAATTCTAATTAAACTTTACTATGGCTGCGCTTTACCCAAGCCGCATTTTACAGGACTATTCAAAGTTTATTGTTACACCTTGTCCTGCAACATCCGGTTTTGGCAAAATTCAAGTGCTTATGAACCGTGTTCAATTTTGATGGAAGTGAAATAAGTCGTCTGAAAACTTCACGGCGCAGAAACATGGAACGGAATTTCTTTTTGCTTCAAGAAGACAAAACATGTTCCAGCCCGCTTTTGATTGTTAAATATCAAGAAAATCAAAAGGTAAAAAATTGTATGAACAAAACAAACAAAATTAAGCTATTGCCTTTTATTTTCCGGCTGAAATACCATATTGTTCTATCATGACGTCATCAGCTAAAAACCATCAATCCGCAGGGGCAAAAAAGTCCCCCACGAAAGCCGGCAAGCAAAATATTGCAGCGGCAGCAACCGGGTCTATAGCAGACTGGGCAGCCGATATTAATAAGGCTGCCGAAAAGCCAGTCAAAAAACCGGTAAAGGCCAAAAAAGCCTCGACAAAGGGGGCCCGTACAGCGCGCGGCACTTCGATTGGTGGCAAAGCGACAGCCAAGCAGCGTGCTGCGGCCGGCCTTAACCCCGTGGCCGGACTTGATGTCGGGCTTGAAGACGCGTCAAAAATTTCCACCGGCGGTGCAACGGCGACCGTCGAGGCATTGTCCAAGCTCATTTCTTCAGGAAATCCGCTGTTTAAAAACGGCAAATTGTGGACGCCACATCGCCCTGTCCGTCCGGAAAAATCGGAAGGCGGGATTCCGTTCAAAATGGAGACATCGTTTCTTCCTTCCGGCGATCAGCCAACCGCGATCAAAGACCTTGTGGAAGGCATCAAAAATGGTGACCGCACACAGGTTCTACTCGGCGTAACCGGCTCGGGCAAAACTTATACGATGGCGAAAGTCATTGAGGAAACACAACGCCCTGCCCTTATTCTTGCACCGAACAAAACCTTGGCAGCACAGCTTTACGGCGAGTTCAAGAATTTCTTTCCGCACAATGCGGTGGAATATTTCGTTTCCTATTATGATTATTATCAGCCGGAAGCCTATGTGCCGCGCTCAGACACCTATATCGAAAAGGAATCGTCGATCAATGAACAGATAGACCGGATGCGCCATGCGGCAACCCGTGCGGTTCTTGAACGTGATGATGTTATTATCGTCGCTTCGGTTTCCTGCATTTACGGTATCGGTTCAGTTGAAACCTATACGGCAATGACATTCCAGATGCAGGTGGGCGACCATCTCGACCAGCGCCAGCTTCTCGCCGACCTTGTTGCGCAACAATATCGCCGGCAGGACATTAATTTCGTGCGCGGCTCGTTCCGTGTGAGAGGCGACACGATCGAGATTTTCCCTGCCCACTTGGAAGATCGCGCATGGCGCATTTCCTTGTTTGGTGACGAGATTGATGCAATTACCGAATTCGACCCGTTGACGGGGCAAAAAACCGGTGATCTGAAATCAGTTAAAATTTACGCCAATTCGCACTATGTTACGCCGCGTCCGACACTTAATCAGGCCATCAAATCCATAAAAGTAGAGCTTCGTGACCGTCTGGCCGAATTGAACAAGGCAGGACGTCTGCTTGAAGCCCAAAGGCTTGAGCAGCGCACCACATTCGATCTTGAAATGCTGGAAGCAACCGGTAGTTGTGCGGGCATTGAAAATTATTCGCGTTATTTGACAGGTCGGCAACCGGGTGAACCGCCGCCAACCATGTTTGAATATATCCCCGATAATGCCATAATCTTTACCGATGAAAGCCATGTCACCATTCCGCAAATCGGTGGCATGTATCGCGGAGACTTCCGCCGTAAAGCAACATTGGCCGAATATGGTTTCAGGCTTCCTTCCTGCATGGATAACCGCCCGTTACGTTTCGAGGAATGGGACGCCATGCGCCCCCAAACCATTGCTGTTTCGGCAACGCCGGGGGCTTGGGAAATGGAACAGGCTGGCGGCGTTTTTGCCGAACAGGTCATTCGCCCGACAGGGTTGATAGACCCTCCGGTAGAAGTGCGCCCTGCCCGCAATCAGGTTGACGATGTGCTTGGTGAAATCCGCAAAACCACAGAACAAGGCTACCGTAGTCTGGTAACGGTTCTTACCAAACGTATGGCGGAAGATTTGACCGAATATTTTCATGAACAGGGTATCCGTGTTCGTTATATGCATTCCGACATTGATACATTGGAAAGAATCGAGATTATCCGCGATTTGCGTCTGGGCGCATTCGATGTGCTTGTCGGCATCAACCTGTTGCGTGAAGGCCTAGATATTCCGGAATGCGGGTTTGTTGCTATTCTTGACGCCGACAAGGAAGGGTTTTTGCGTTCGGAAACGTCGCTTATCCAGACTATCGGCCGTGCTGCAAGAAATGTCGATGGCCGCGTTATCCTTTATGCCGATAACCAAACCGGCTCGATGGAAAGAGCGCTGGCGGAAACAGAACGCCGTCGCGAGAAACAGCAGGCTTATAATATCGAACACCACATTACGCCATCAAGCGTGAAGAAGAACATTGCCGATATTCTCGACTCGGTTTACGAGCGCGACCATGTTCGTGCCGATATTTCCGAATTTGCCGAGGCTGGCAATATGGTTGGCAACAACCTTGCTGCCCATATCGAACATCTGGAAAAATTGATGCGCGACGCGGCTGCCGATCTTGATTTCGAGGAAGCGGCAAAATTGCGCGACGAGATCAAGCGCTTACAGCAGACGGAGCTTGCTATTTCCGATGATCCGTTGACCCGCAATGTCGAGAAGACAATCGAGAGTGGCGAACTGTCGCGAGACAAAGCCAATAAAAAGGGACTTTTCGCCAAACCCGACCTTGACCATATGGGGCCGAATATGGATGTCGGGATTCTCCAACCAAACCCGAAAAACGGAAAGTTCAGAAAAAATACGCTTGATGAAATGACCGTAAAACGTACCGAAGTCCCGCTCGGTGAAAGTGCAAAACCGATCAAGCGCGAACGTATTGGTTTGGGCTCTTTCGAAGACCCTGTGGAAGTTGCACGCAAACGCCGTCGTCCCGGAAAAACCGGAAGGCCGGGGCGTTAAGCGCCCTTGGCCTCTTCTCCTACACGAGTAGGCATAGTACCGAGAGGGTGAATTCTTGTGTAAATCTTTCCTTTTGCCACTTTGAACAGCCGCTTACCGTGAAAAATATTTTTAAAAAAAATGAAAAACGCATTTATCGTATAATTAGATCGATTTAAAGAATTGGATAATTCTTCATAAGAAAAGGCATAATTATACTTATTTTTTATCAAATTTGATTGGGACGTTTTTGATCTCCCGCGCTTTTTCATGTGAAAAATATAATTATCCGTATGATTTCATTATATATTTTATTCTGTTCAAAAATTCCGGAAATAAAAACAATTGTTTGAAATTGACTTCGGTCCGGCATCATCGCTGTTGATACGGTTTTTAGAAAAGCGCTCAAATTAAAACGCTTCTTTTTTCCTGTTTCAGAGCTCAAAAAGCGCAATTATCGGTAAAACAAGTGGTTAAAACCGGACAAGCTTTACGACTTTTTAAAAGTGCAAATCGCCTCTCTTGATGGTTTTATAACGATTTAAAAAACGGGTATGGAACTGCGTCTCTTTATGTTTAGACAAAATTTAAACTATTAATTTCAATCAATTTAAAGAATAAATTCAAAAAACTCTTGCAAATTTCAAGAATTTAATACAATCTATGCGGGTTCGGGCATTTTACGAACATTGGAAGACTATTAACAGGCGTGCCAAAACCGCTATAAGTTTTGGGCTGGTAACAACTGGATTTCCGGTAAAACCGGAGCCACTTTGCCAATAGAAATATTGGTTTCAATTGGTAACCGTCGGTTGCAAGCTGGTAATATAGAGTGCTTTCCAGACTTCAAGAACTGCCTGCATGAGCCGTTTTGCGCATGGTGTGTGGGGCGGCGTTTATTATGAAACCTGTTGCGACAGGTAACTGAATGAGGAAACATTCTATGGCACAGACCGGGGAAGTAAAGTTTTTTAACAACGATAAAGGTTTCGGGTTCATCAAGCCGGATGATGGTGGCGCTGATATTTTCGTGCACATCTCGGCCGTTCAGGCTTCAGGTTTGACTGGACTTACCGACGCACAGAAAGTGTCATTCGACACCGAGCCTGACCGTCGTGGCAAAGGTCCGAAAGCGGTCAATATCACAGTTATCGGATGAACCCGGACCGTTCATCCATTAAACCGGGTCTCGCGATCCGGTTTTTTTTTGACAAATTTTCTGTAACAAAAAAATATAAATTGTGATGGAAAAAAATGTTAAATATCTTATTTACCATAAGAAAGTCACAAGCAGCGTTCAGGCTGCGTTCAGAAAATGAGACATAGAATTGTTTTCATGAACCGAATTCAAAGGAGTTCAACCATGAAAAATTTTGCAAAATTGGCAATGCTTTCTGCCGTATCGGCAGTGATGGTTGTGGCCCCGCTTGCTGGCGCATCAGCACATGACCACTATTGGGGTGGTCCGGGTTATTGGGGTGGTCCGCGTTATTGGGATCACCACCATCATCATCACGATCACGGAGACGCAGTTGCTGCCGGTGTCGTCGGCCTTGCAGCCGGTGCGCTGATTGGCAGCGCCTTGTCGCAACCGTCACAACCTCAGGTCATTTATCAGGCTCCGCCCCCGCCTCCGGCCTATTATCCGGCAGCACCAAGATATTATGCACCTGCCCGTCCCTATTATCCGCCGGCACCTGCCGCTTACAAGCCGATTTATCAGCCTTGGACACCGGGTTGGCGCGCCTATTGCTCGCACAAATACCGCTCGTTCAATCCGCGGACTGGAACATATCGTGGCGTTGATGGTCTCAACCATTTTTGTAACGCCAATTGATTTGAAGGAATCCGATTAAAAGAAAATACCCGGCCTCGCGTCGGGTATTTTTTTACCCCTCTTCGAAACAATGCTTGATCTCAAAATAATGCCTGATAAACAGCATCAATTCGACCGCATCTCCCAAGCATATGAAGTTATAATTTTTAACCGAAAAGGCATCAGCCGTTCAATCAATCGCTGGAAGGCCTCTGGAATGATTGAATGCGGGCGCGAGTAAACGCGGGATATTTTCTGCCATCAAATGATTACGGATGCTATCTGCCGGGGAAAGCTATGAGACACGCCGATTTTTATAAGTCCGGTGTCAGCAGAGGACACAGCAAGTACAAAAACACTTGCTATTTGATCTTGAAGCCCGGACTGTTTCACGTCTCATATATCTTGTAAAAACGGATTATGGCGTTTTTCTTCGCCGATCGTGCCCATTTCACCGTGCCCGCTGATGAACACAACGTCATCCCCCAATGGCAAAACCTTTTCTTTCAACGAGCGCATAAGATCCGAATAAGAACAAAAGGGAAAATCTGTCCTGCCGATCGAATTATGAAAAAGCACATCACCGACGAAGGCCAATTTTGCTTCTTTATTGAAATAGATGACGTGACCGGGTGCATGACCGGGTGTGTGGAAGACTTCGAATTTATGGCCACCGCAATCCACAACATCACCTTCTTCAAGCCAATGGTCAGGAACACAATTACGCACGCCTTTCATTCCGTAATCCCGTGCTGTGATAACCAGATTTTCCATGAGCGGTTTATCGGCAATGTTGGAACCGTAGATTTGAACACCAAGAGCTTCCTTGGCCTCCATTGCTCCGCCTGCATGGTCGACATGGGCGTGGGTGATCCATATGGCTTCAACATGGGCGCCAGTTTCTTTTATTGCTTGGGCGACATTCGGCCAATCACCACCGGGATCAACAAGCACGCCACGCATTGTTTCATCATCATAAAGGAGAGTGCAATTTTGCCGGAACACAGTGACCGGTATGATTGTTGCTTTGAGCTTTCCCATTCAATTACTTTCGACAATAGGTTGCAGGAATTTTAAATTTATATCGACTTCAAGCTTTAGAATATCAAGAGTTATAACGGGACAGCCCAAAACACCTCTCGCCCGTCTTCCCGAGCGATTATCTATATTTTGCCTTTAACAGTGCCGTGCGGGCGCTTAACAGTTTCGAGCCTTTACAAACATGACAAAAGCGATTTTAAAAGCCGAAGGCGAATGTTAGGTGAAGACATAATCATCGTTTTTAAATTCGTTACTGAACAGCCTTTTTCCCGCGCCCCCTTACCAAAGAAATTCACATAAAAAAGAAGTCGGACCACGCAACGCGGAATTAATAGGCTTGCAATCGTTTTTGTCCTGTCACGTAAAAGCCTAAAATTGGGAGCAATAAAAAGCCGGTTCTCTCGACAGAGGCGGATTCTTCCGATAAACTCTTTTCAATTCGGATAGGTAAAATGACAGACCAAACAACAAAGCTTTCTGATGACGCCCCCCATCTTCTGGTTATTGATGATGATACGCGTATACGCAGCCTTTTGTCGCAATATCTTGTCCAGAACGGTTTTCGTGTCTCGGTTGCTGCAAACGCTGATGACGCACGCCGCAAATTAGCCGGACTTGATTTTGACCTTTTGATTGTCGATGTCATGATGCCGGGTGAAAACGGCATTTCGCTGACGCGGTCACTACGCCAGACAAAAACCGTGCCCATTCTCATGCTTACAGCTTTATCTGAAACTGATAGCCGTATTGACGGGCTTGAGGCGGGTGCTGATGATTATCTGCCAAAACCGTTCGACCCGCGCGAACTTTTACTGCGCGTCAATGCTATTTTGCGTCGCGGTAATACCAATGGACAGCCGAAGATAGAGCAACTGGTTTTTGGACCCTATACATTTTCGATTGCCAAGAAAGAACTGAAAAAATCCGGCGAAGTCATAAAGCTCACAGATCGCGAACAGGAAATTATGTCAATCTTTGCCGAACATGCGGGCACAACCATTCCGCGCCACAAACTCGCCACCGGTGAAGGAGAAGTTGGTGAACGCACAATTGACGTGCAGATCAACCGGTTGCGCCGCAAAATCGAAAAAGACCCTGCCAATCCGGTTTATTTGCAAACGGTGCGCGGCGTCGGTTACAAACTTTCAATCGAGTAGGATGATCAATGGCCGGGCCTATCAATAGTTTTGGGCGTTGGCTGGCAAAAAAAATGCCAAAGCGCCTTTATGCGCGCTCGCTCATCATCATCATTGCGCCAATGGTGTTGTTGCAATCGGTTATTGCCTATGTTTTCATGGAACGGCATTGGCAGATGGTAACCGAACGCCTGTCTACGGCCGTTGTTCGTGATATTTCCGCCATTATCGACATTATCGAAACCTATCCGCAAGACGATAATTACAACAATATTACGCGCATTGCCCAGCAACGCATGGGGCTTAACATATCAATATTGCCGCCCGAACCATTACCACCCCCCGGCCCGAAACCTTTCTTTGCTATTCTCGATTATTTCTTAAGTGAAGAAATCACCCGCCAGATCAACCGCCCGTTCTGGATTGACACAGTGGGAGATTCCGACCTTGTGGAAATCCGCATCCGGCTTGATAACCATGTCTTGCGCGTATTTGCCATGCGCTCGCAAGCCTATGCATCAAACACCGGTATTTTCTTGAGCTGGATGGTTGGCACAGCGCTTGTTTTATTGATTATTGCTATTTTCTTTTTAAGAAACCAGATCAAACCGATCCAGCAGCTGGCCGCTGCGGCCGATAGTTTCGGGCGCGGCTTGCCTTTACCGGAAGGGTTCGAACCGAGAGGTGCCGAAGAAGTCCGCCGCGCAGGCACTGCATTTTTGCGCATGCGCAAGCGCATTGAACGCCAGATCGAGCAACGCACAATGATGCTTTCCGGTGTCAGCCATGATTTGCGCACCATTTTAACCCGCTTCAAATTACAACTGGCTTTGGCAAAGGGAAGCTTCGATACAACGCCCCTTGAACAGGACGTGGCCGACATGCAGAACATGCTGGAAGGTTATCTTGCCTTTGCCCGTGGCGAGGGAACCGAAAATGTCGGCGAGCTCGACTTGGGCGAATTGATGAAGACCCTTCAAAAGGATGCGAAACTGCGCGATCGCGGCTTTGTCTATCACATGGAAGGATCGCCTCTCGTACAATTGAAACCGAAGGCTTTTTCAAGGCTTGTCAGCAATCTTGTCTCGAACAGTTTCCGTTATGCCAAAAACGTCGATGTGGCCATTGTCCATGGTGACGATGACCTCGTCATCATTATCGACGATGACGGGCCGGGAATTCCTGCCAATATGCGAGAGGAAGTGTTCAAGCCGTTCTTCCGGCTTGATGAAGCACGCAATCAGGATGCCAGTGGCACAGGCCTTGGCCTTTCGATTGCACAGGATATTGCCCGCAGCCACGGCGGCAATATTGTACTGGGTGATAGCCCGACCGGCGGCTTGCGCGTCATTGTTGAAATTCCTCTCTAGCGCCCGATATGCACAAGAACAGGCATTTCATTTCGAAACAGTCTCGAAGAAAGTGAGATCGGCTTTCTTTTACTGTTTCAATCTTATGTATCTGTTCTTTTGAGAAAGGAAATCATCATGCCAGCACGTTCCAAAGTCCAGCAGAAGGCAGCCGGAGCAGCCCTCGCGGCCAAACGCGGCAAAAGACCGGTGAGCTCTTTGCAGGGGGCTTCCAAAAAAATGGAACAATCCATGACAGAAGACGAGCTTGAAGATTTTGCTTCCACCAAGCTCAAGGATTTGCCTGATAACATCGGCAAAAAATCAAAAAAATAAGAAGCGGCACTTCGTTACACGCTTTGGCTCGAGCTTATCAGGAAATAATGGCTATCAGAGAATAGAAGCTCGGGCTTGGCTTCAGCTTAACGGGCAAAAAACCGTTTGCGCAACTATTTCCTGTTACCCGCTTGTGACCACGTGATGGCAAGCGGTGTCAGGAAGAACTGTCGCACCAGCAACTTAAAATTATTCCCTGACGACCAAATTAATATTTTTATGAATGACGAAGGCCGTTTGCCCCTGTCATTAAACGTTCCTTGTTAATGACAGGCCACGCGTGCCATGAAGAGCAGTTCGTATGCCGTTCGGCAGTGGTTACCGATGGCGGGCTTGTGTAGCAATGACGGGAACAGTTTGCCCGCGAACCACTTATCCTTGCGCCACTCATCCTTACATTCGAATGTTATTTCGGATAGTGAAAACTGTTATTTTCGAAGCGCTGATAAAAAAAATTGGCAACTGGAAAATGTAGCGACCGATTTTTTTAAGCCCCCCAAAGACACAAAACCACCACCGCTTCGATCAATCGTTGTGCTATGCCGATCATTGACCTTCGACCATCATCACAAAGTGTAATCGGTTCACTCGGCCACAAGCAAAATGCTATTGGTTCAAGTGTTGGTCATTCAAGTGGCACGGTTGGCTGGATTAACCCGCTTCGCATTGCAAAAATCCGATGCATTGCTGTTTCTAGAATATGCGCCCGCCAACGGGAACTTCTTTTGACGGTTCAAGAAGCACAACAGCGCCATTTTCATCAGGCAGACCAAGAGTGAGAACTTCCGACATGAACGGGCCGATCTGGCGCGGCGGAAAATTGACAACACATAGAACTTCACGACCGACAAGCTCGTCGAGCTTGTAATGCACAGTTATCTGGGCTGATGAAAGTTTGACGCCGATCTCTTTGCCGAAATCGATTTTGAGTTTGTAGGCAGGTTTACGTGCTTCAGGAAAAGCCTTCGCTTCGATAATTTTCCCGACACGGATATCAACCTTTAAAAAATCATCAAAACTGATTTCTGCCACCTTACAAACTCCTTGTACTGCCTGCCAAACACTTTATCCGATTAGGCATTTCCCTTTGTTTCGAACAAAGCAAATTGCAGTGCATTTTCTGCTGAAAGGGAAGACCACGCCACCATCTGGAAAGCGCTATAATGCGTTTCGCAAACATCAAGAGCATTGACAAGCAGGTTTTCCACTTGTGCGTTCGACGGATGCAAGCCACCCGAAAGCAACAATGCCTGCCGGAAAATGACCGACGAAGAATCTTCCCAGAAATCAAAATGCCCCATCAGCAATTTTTCGTTGATTGCCAGAACCAGTTTGAGAAGTTCTTTTCGTCTTTGTTGCGAAACAGACATATCGAATGCACAGGCAAGATGCAGTGCTTCCTGATTTTCCATCCACGAGAACGCAATATGGTAAGTCGCCCAATGGCCCTCGACACAAATTGTTATTTCGTCTTCGGCCGTTCTTTCAAATGACCAATCATGACCATTGGCTACCTGCTCGATCAAATCGACAGGGTGGCGATCCCGTTCCAAGTTGCCTACGGCAAGCCTCATTTCATTCCTCAATTCCAAAAGCGCATTTCCGCAAGAAAAATTCCGGCGAAAAATACCACCCGTGCGTTGCCGCACGGTTCAAGTTACCCGCAAAAATCATAAACGCATAAAACGCACAACAACTGCATAAAACGCAAATATTGCCATTTGTTCTGTTTCGGCTTCTTTGCGAATCATCTTTAATTTTCAGTGTATTGATCTAAATTGCGAACGCTAGTCCCCCTGATTCAAAAAGCTGTTCAAGAATAAAAAAACGGGCCGGAAACAAAAGTCCGACCCGTCCTAACAGATTCTGGATTAAGCGTTTTTCTGACTTATTCACAGCCAATAAAAACTGGGGATTATTTTTTCTTTTCGTGCTCTTCTTGTGAAGTCGAAGCGGTTTTTGCCTTCGAACCCGATTTGTTTTCCTGTTTATCCAGACGTTTTTTCAGTTCCTCGACTTCTTCGCGTGCTTTGGCGGCCATTTCCTTGACAACCTCGAACTCGTCACGATGAACAAAATCGAATTTATTGAGAACACGTTCCGCCTGGGCACGAAAAGCGGTTTCGGCTTCTTTGCGCACACCTTGTGCAGCACCGGCTGCATCGGTCATCAACTTTGCAAGTTCATCAAGAACACGATTGGGTCCATTATTCATTTGGCCTATCCTTTTTAAAACTGTTTAGACGCCCATTAAAAAATCAATTCAGGCTAACATATAGAACATTTTTTTAAAATAAGGATAGGCGATTTGTCATCTCTTTGTCCCCACATCGCAAAACATAAACATAAAAACACTTTTTAGCTAAAAAACATAAAAGCTTTTAACCGCATGATTTTAGAGTCAAAGTTGCAACGGTCCTTTACGCCACTTCCTATGGTTTCAGATTTTTTTAAAAGCTGACAATTGACTTTACAAGCAATAGAGGGTTGACCGGAACCCGTTCCTCGGTCATTTTCGGCTACAAAAATTCAGGATTGAATAGTTTGTCATGAACGATTTGCCCAACTGTCCCGCCATTGCATTTCCCGATTTTCTCAATCCAATCATTGTAGAAATCGGACCGGTTGCACTTCATTGGTACGGCCTTGGCTATGTTATCGGCATCCTTTTTGCCTGGTGGTATGGCACCTTTTTGTTAAAACACAAATCGCTCTGGTACAATGAAACCCCGCCAATGACCCCGCAATTATTGGGTGATTTTGTGGTTTGGGCAGCTATCGGCGTTGTCGTTGGCGGGCGTCTCGGGCAGGTTTTATTCTGGGATCCGCAATATTATTTCAGCCATCCGGCGGAAATCATTGCCGTCTGGGACGGCGGCATGGCCTTTCATGGTGGGCTGATCGGCACCATTATCGCCATGATCTGGTTTGCCGTAAAACACAAAATCGGCATTTGGACGATGTTTGATACAATCGCTGCGGGTGTGCCTGTCGGCCTTGGTGTGGTGCGCATTTGTAACTTTATCAATCAGGAGCTATGGGGCAACGTGACAAATGTTCAATGGGCAGTCTGTTTTCCGCGTGATCCCGATTATCTTCCCCGCCACCCGAGCCAGATTTATGAAGCGCTGATGGAAGGGCTCATATTGTTCATCGTGCTTGCCATTCTTGTTTTTGCATTCAAAGCCTTGCGCAAGCCCGGCATTGTTTCAGGCACCTTCATTTTCGGCTATGGTATAGCACGCATGATTTCGGAAATATTCCGCGTACCCGGTGAAGATCCGGAATGGTTCAGCAGTGTTTTTTCCAACACCGGCGTTACCTATGGCATGGCATTGTCGCTTCCCATGGTGTTATTCGGCCTTTATGCCATTTGGCGGGCTTTCAAATACGCTCCAAAAAACAAGGCCGATCTTCATTCGATAAAAAACGATGGCTGATCTTAAAACAAAAATTTGCGAACTGATTGCCCTTCAGGGACCGATGCGGGTGAGTACCTTCATGACACTGGCCTTGAGCGACGATCAAAACGGCTATTACAAACATGAAACACCGTTCGGTAAAGAAGGTGATTTTATTACCGCACCTGAAATAAGCCAGATGTTTGGCGAACTTATCGGTGTCTGGGCGATTGAAACTTTCAATCAGTTGAACAAACCGTCATCCTTCAGCCTTTGCGAGTTGGGACCGGGCCGCGGCACACTCATGCAGGATTTGTTGCGTGTTGTTGCAAAACTTTCGCCCGAATGTTTTAAAGCGTCGAATGTATTCATGGTCGAAACCTCCGACAAGCTTGTAGAAGCTCAAAAACAGGCTCTTTCTTCTTATGATGATAAAATCCATTGGCTAAAGGATTTCGATAAACTCCCCGACGATCCGCTCATTCTTGTAGCAAACGAATTTCTTGATGCTTTGCCGATAGACCAATTCGTCAAAATCGACGGTCAATGGCACGAACGGCTTATTGGAATAGACGACAACGATCAACTGGAGTTTGCCGTCGGTCACAATGTGCTTGATCGGAAAAATTTACCGAAAAAATATCAGGATTTGCCGGATGGTTCGGTCTTGGAGCTTTCGCCCGCAAGAATCCAATTTGTGGAACAGGTTTTAAAACATATTTCAACGGCGCGGGGCTCGGCACTGTTTATTGATTATGGCAGCACCGGTCTTCCCTATGGGGATACGTTACAGGCTATATCCCGTCACAAATTCAAAAATGTTTTTTCCGCGCCGGGAAAAGATGATTTGACCAGCCATGTCGATTTTTCTTCGTTAGAAATGATTGCAAAACGCCACGGCATTCTATCAGACGTCATCACACAAGGCGCATTTCTGACTGGCATGGGACTGATCGAGCGTGCAGGCCAGCTCGGCGCCAATAAAAGCCCGACTGTACAGGAAAAAATTCGCCTTGATGTTGAAAGATTGGCAGCTCCCGAAGAAATGGGAAAACTTTTCAAAGTACTTTCCTTAAGCGACAGTAAAACAGGTCTTCACCGGTTGTTTACTGCCAATAATACTTCCCATAATTGACAACCGGTTTTGAAAACGCCACGATAAGCCGACGAAATAACAATGGTCGCTCACATGTTACTATCACCATCGCCTGTTTTTTCACCATCCCTTAAAGTTTTGGAAAAAGAAGGTATCCGCCACGCTTTTTTTACCCGTCAGGGCGGTGTATCACGCGGCATTTACGAGAGCTTGAACCTCGGGCGCGGCTCTAATGACGATAAAGAAAATATCGAAAAAAATCGCGCTATTGTTGCCGACTATATGGGGGTAAAACCGGAAAACCTCGTTAATCTCTATCAAATCCATTCCCCGCATGCGTTGATCGTCAATGAACCGATAAAAGGTGAACGCCCCCGTGCCGATGCATTGGTGACCAACAAAAAGGGACTGGCGCTCGGCATTTTATCGGCAGATTGCGGACCGGTGCTGTTTGCCGACCCGAAAGCACATGTGATCGGCGCTGCCCACGCCGGTTGGCGGGGTGCTCTCGCCGGTGTTGTCGAAAACACCGTTGCGGCAATGGAAACATTGGGTGCAAAACGGAATGATATTGTTGCAACATTAGGACCGTCGATTGGCCCGAAACATTATGAAGTTGGCAAAGAATTTTATGAGACTTTTGTCAATGAATGTGCTTCATACGAGAAATTCTTTGTTCCATCCGGCCGTTTCGAGCATTTTTTCTTCAACCTTTGGGACTTCGTTCAAAACCGTCTTGATGATGCCGGCGTTCATGGCAATTGCCTGAAGCTTTGTACTTATGGTGACGAGAAAAGGTTTTTCTCCTATCGTCGCAAGACACATCGTGACGAGCCGGATTATGGCCGCCAGATATCGGTCATCACACTCGAATAAACTTGTTCCTGGTTGAGCCTGTGTTCATGCGTTGGTGCGGGTTCAACGAATTCCAATTGTTGCATCAACCCCATTCTTAATCTTGTCTGGCTATTCCGTTTTTTCGGCCTCTGATGAAACGTCAGCATTCAACAATCAATTTTGCATCATTCGGACAAAGATTGGATAATGAAATTCCGTCGTTGGTTCCGGCCATTTTTCTGCTATGAGGCACCGGAAAAATAAAGCAAGGCCCTTTAGCCGGCCTCAATGGCGACCAATCAAAAGCCGATTACTAGCACGGTCACGCCTGATCTTTATGATCGGGTTCGTTTTTAATGGTTGCGTCGGTTCAAATCTTTTGTCTTTAAAGAAAATCCGTTTTTTTAAAAACGCCACGGCAAAAAGCATTCTATTTTCCCCGCAAGCCGTTTAATGCGGATAATAACAGTTTGCTTTTCTACAGTTGATAAAAAAGGCCGATGGACGTGAAGATTGTTTGCAACTTGTGAATATCATTTCATAAACGGTGCAAAAACAAAACAGTCAAATAGAAAAAGGCCGAAGTGACAATTTGAACCCTTGCAATCTGATAACAAAAAGTTAAAACCGCACGCAGAAAGTCTGTTTTCTTTAGAGCCAGAGGCCAAGCCATGAAACTTTTCTGCGGCAATTCCAACCCACGCCTTGCCGAAGACGTAACAAAATATCTCAACATTCCCATGGGTAAAGCAACGGTGAGACGCTTTGCCGATCAGGAAATTTTTGTTGAACTCCACGAAAATGTTCGCGGTGAAGATGTGTTCCTCATCCAGTCGACATCCTATCCCGCCAATGACCATTTGATGGAACTGCTCATCATGATTGATGCGGTTCGTCGTGCATCGGCACGCCGCATTACAGCCGTTATTCCTTATTTCGGTTACGCAAGACAAGACCGCAAACCCGGTCCAAGAACACCGATTTCGGCCAAGCTTGTTGCCAATCTTTTGACAGAAGCCGGTGCAAGCCGCGTTTTGACGCTTGATCTTCATGCCGGCCAGATACAAGGCTTTTTCGACATTCCGACCGATAATCTTTATGCGGTTCCCGTCATTGCACGCGATGTCAAAAACAACTATTCCCTCAAAAATGTTATGGTTGTTTCGCCGGATGTCGGTGGCGTGGTTCGCGCCCGTTCTCTTGCCAAACGTCTGGATTGCTTGCTTGCCATCGTCGACAAACGCCGCGAACGGCCGGGCGAATCGGAAGTTATGAATGTTATCGGTGACGTTTCAGGAAAAGATTGTCTTTTGCTTGATGATATCGTCGATTCCGGCGGCACACTTTGCAATGCAGCCGAAGCCCTTTTGAAAAAAGGCGCAAAAAGCGTCACCGCCTATATAACTCACGGCGTTCTTTCGGGCGGGGCTATTGCCCGCATCACTGCTTCAAAGCTTAAAGAATTGGTCATTACCAATTCTATTATGCCGACCCCCGCAGTCGAGCAGGCACCCAATATCCGTGTTCTGCCCATTTCCGACCTTATCGGCGAAGCTATTTCGCGCACAGCTGCCGAACAATCGGTTTCAAGCCTGTTTGATTAAAAGTTTCATTTGTTAACGAAAAAAGGGTCGCAGAGATTTTGTTTCTGCGGCCTTTTATCAAAACCGGACTGTTTGATCGGCTGAACTTTTTCCGGTTCATTAGCACTCTTTTTTCCGGTTCATTGCCACATTTTGTTAAACCGGTTTTGCCGGATAGTCCAGATATTCTTGCTTTGTCTCCAACCTCTTCATAATTTTGTTAAAATGCCTAAACTTTCTCCGATAAGTCAAAAAGCTTGAAGAAAACCTCTTCCCTTTTATCTCTCCCAAGCCTCCCGCCAGTTTTTTTAAATTTCAATTTTTCATCCGTTAAAAGCTTTTTACGTGATAAAAAACAAACATCTGACGATATGCGACGCTGCTTCAAATAGCGCACGTCATCATTCAAAATTTTTCCGGCCTCTTTTTGCCCTCAGTCATCAAGACCAGATAATCGGCAAGCATTATTCACGCTTCCCCCCCACGACAAAACTTTGCTTATCACCGCATTTTTTTACAGTGCTATCATGATCGCGCCTATTGTGCCCGTTTTCTACAAAACGACCAACCAGAAGAGCAATCAGGAATTTTCCAAAAAATCCTCGTTCGGCACGACACAAAAAGATTGTCGAATAATTGTCAGCTCAAAAAATTGCTATTCTGCCGCATCTTCTTTGCTGACGAGATTATCGGGTGCTTCGGGATCTCCCGGTAATGTTTCAAGCCCAAGTTCGGGAAAAGCGGCAATGCGTTTACCGCCGAAATCGGTTCTTACCACCAAAAGCCCGCGTTCTTCGAAATAGGTCAGAAGATGACGGGCACGGCTTAGCGAATGGGTACCATAAAGGCGGGCAAGCGTTGCATCGGAGGGGCAAGGCTTGCCGCTTACCGCAGCTTCGGCGACATTCAAAAATACACCCTGAATATCATCCGTCAGCGTTTCGGAAAGCGCTAAAGCCTTTTGCCAGGTTTCACTTGCAGCCATATCTTCGTCAATAGCAGCCTGTGCAACAGCAAGCTTGCGCCTGAATTGGGCAAGATCAAGCGGTTCACCCTGAACACGATGAATTCGACAACGCACCAGAAAATCCTGATAAAGCACTGCAATCGAGCGGAAAGAGGAATCCTTGTCATCAACGATTTCGCGCAGCACCACATCAAGTTCGGCTTCGCGTTCCTTTTCGTCAATTTCAGGAAAGAGGCTTTGCGGTTCTTGCGGCTCTTCCTGTTTCTGGCGCACCAGCTCTTCCAATAATTCATTGGTGGGTTTGGGAGGTGTCGGCGGCGGTGTACGGCGCACCGGCATAATCATTTCTTCAGGTGAAGGCGTAAAAATCAGGTCTTCGGCGTCAACCGGCGCTTGCGGCAAAGGAACAAGCTTCGGACTTGTCGAACGGGCAGCCGTATCCACGGGGCCAATGACCACATGAAGCGGGCGACGCGACAAGGCCGGACCGAGCGCTACAAAATGACCGCGTTCAAGATCGCGGAACATTTCCGCCTGACGGCGCTCCATACCTAACAGATCGGCAGCACGCGCCATATCAATGTCAAGAAATGTGCGCCCCATTAAAAAGTTGGAAGCTTCGGCGGCAACATTTTTTGCAAGCTTTGCAAGACGCTGGGTGGCAATAACACCGGCAAGTCCGCGTTTTCTGCCACGACACATGAGATTGGTCATGGCACCAAGCGAAAGCTTGCGCGCTTCGTCCGAAACATCACCAGCGGCAGCGGGTGCAAACAATTGCGCCTCGTCAACCACCACCAGAAGCGGATACCAATAATCGCGTTCAGCATCAAAAAGCCCGCCAAGAAAGGCCGCAGCAGCACGCATTTGCTGCTCGGTATCAAGCCCTTCCAGATTCAAAATGGCGGACACGCGATGCTGGCGCACACGCGCGGCAATACGTGTTAATTCGAGTTCGGTGCGTTGTGCTTCAACAACCACATGACCGAACTTGTCAGCAAGCGTAACAAAATCGCCTTCAGGGTCGATCACGCATTGCTGAACCCAATGGGCACTTTGTTCAAGAAGCCTGCGCAACAAATGCGATTTTCCCGAGCCGGAATTGCCCTGTACCAATAAGCGGGTTGCCAATAATTCTTCCAGATCAAGGCTCGCCACTTTCGAGCCCTTGAGCGCTCCGCGTTCAAAGATGGTTCCGAGATTGATATCGACCGTCATTGCCGACCCATCACATGACAAATGGGATTTTGAAACAGAAATAGACCCGCTTTATAAAATGTGGTTGATTCTTTTCGCATGGTTCCTTTTACCATTTCCTTGCCGAAAGGTGGAAAAAACGTCATTTTTTCCCACAACTCTTGCAAGCTCGCAATCTTTCCATTATAGCACCCCAATCCGCGTCGACACCCTTGGAGGCAACGCGGAATGGATTAAGGGATAATCTTTGCCTTTTTCCATATTCATGTCCGGAGCTGTTGAAAGTTCCCCGCATGGATCTCCAATTTTTGAAAAGGACTTAAGCCATGAGTAAAGTTTACACACTCAAGGCCGAAGCACGCGAACGGGTTGGTAAGGGGTCCTCTCGTCACCTTCGCCGCAACGGTCTTGTTCCAGCAGTTATTTACGGCGACAAAAAGCCGGCACTTTCTATTGCTCTTCCCTATAAGGATATCTTTTACAAGATCCATGGTGGCGCATTCTTCACAACGATTGCCACAATCGAAGTCGGCAACGAGAAGATTGAAGTTTTGCCGACCGATTTCCAGCTTGATCCGGTTCGTGACTTCCCGATGCACGTCGATTTCTTGCGTGTTACAGAGAAATCGGTTGTTCACGTCAATGTTCCTGTCCACTTCCTCAACGAGGAAGAAGCTCCCGGCATCAAGACCGGTGGCGTTTTGAACATTGTTCGCCACGAAGTCGAACTTGCAGTTCCGGCTCACCACATTCCGGAAGCTATCAAGGTTGATCTTACCGGTTTGGAAGTTGGTGATTCCGTCCACATTTCCGACATCAAATTGCCGGAAGGTGTTACGCCGCTCATCAAAGACCGCGATTTCACCATTGCAACCATTGCAGCTCCTGTTGCATTGCCTGTTGAAGATGAAACACCGGCAACTGATGAAGCCACAGCAGCAACAGAAGAAACACCTGCTGAGACAACTGAAGAAAAAGCTGAATAATTTTTTTAAAAAAGGCGGGAAAATTTTTTCCGCCTTTTCTTTGCAAGTGAGGTTCATCCATGTTGCTTATTGCCGGTCTCGGCAATCCCGGTATCGAATATCAGGATAACCGGCACAATATCGGTTTTATGGCGGTTGACGAAATCAATCGCAAATACAAGTTCTCATCGTGGAATAAAAAGTTTAACGCACTTGTTTCCAGTGGAACGATAGAAGGCGAAAAAGTCCTTCTTCTCAAACCTCAAACCTATATGAATCTTTCCGGTCAGGCTGTTGGCGAAGCGATGCGCTTTTACAAGCTGCAACCGGAAAACATCATTGTCATTCATGACGAGCTTGATCTTGTCCCCGGAAAATTGCGTGTCAAAACCGGCGGCTCCAGCGGCGGCCATAACGGCATCAAATCGATTGACGCCCATTGCGGCAATAATTACCGGCGCATTCGTGTCGGCATCGGCCATCCCCCATCAAAGGAACAAGTGACAAACCACGTACTCGGTAATTTTTCCAAAGCCGATCATGAATGGCTTGATCCCCTTCTCCAATCGCTTGCTGACAATCTCGGCTTGCTCGTAAACGGCAAAGACAGCCTGTTTATGAACCGTATATCATTGGCTCACGAGAGTGAAACAATAAACGAGCACAAAACTGGAAACGAACACAAAACTGGCGGCGACAAGCCCAAAAGCCAAAGCCACATCCGGCAAGCCCGCCCGCACAAGGCAAAAGAGCTTCCTGCCACCGGCCCGATGGCCGACATGTTAAAAAAACTGTTCAAAAATAATGACTAGATCAATTCGCTTCACTCATCTGAAAGCGAATACACGCGATAAAATGTGCGGCTTGGCTTTAGTCAAAAAGTGAGCCCCGTGACACGGTCGAAGCGGATAGCCCGCAAACACGAAAAGATTATATCCGGCCTCACGGTAATCTTCACCTGCCAACGCTGACAATGGAATTTTTCTTAACTTGGCGGAAAATAGAATAATGTATTGCGCTAGGTATTTGACTGTCAAAATCCTTAAATTGTCGGGCCTTGACTTGTCGGGGCTTTACCCGTTCCAATTTCTATTTTGATACGGCGGGCCATGTTGGCAGCCATGATGATTCATCAATCACCGACTGACGCTTTGACATGACAGAAGCCGGAAATTGGACATGAAAGCCTGCTGGAATTTACTTTTTCTGCCATTTTTAAGAAAGGAGGCGAAAAGCGAGCTAACCAAGGCAATAGACAATCCCTTTTGTTTAATTCGCAGAAAATAATAAGTTACAAAAATGATAAGCCGCAAAAAACAAATTTTCGAACAGTGCCTTCACAATATCACCGCAAAACGCCTGTAACCAAGTTGATAAGAGGCGAAAGTGATATGACTTAACGACTCTGATAAATCGCTATACCCCAATTTTAAAATGCGGGCTTTCTGGCAAATAACGCGTTCCAGCTATCATCAGAAAAACCCCGAAGCATTGCTTGTCAAACTCTTGGCCTATCTGAAATAGCGCCCTATCGGCGTTTAGGAGCTATCGTGAACGAGCTTAATAAAGCCGCAACGGGATAGCGACGACAGTTTTGATTATCAAAATCAAACCCGTTTCAGACAAGAAAAACTTTTATATCCGCCGATGGGTTATCTTTTGTTTGAGATGATCAGGAAAGCCCCTGCTCGTTATGTTGTAGAACAATAACATGGGTTCCTTCGGGTACCCGGCCATAAAGGTCGATGATATCCTGATTGAGCAAGCGTATGCACCCGCTCGACACAGCCTTGCCGATTGACCATTCTTCATGGGAGCCATGAATCCGGAACAATGTGTCACGACCATCCTTGAAAAGGTAAAGTGCGCGTGCACCCAGCGGATTATCCGGCCCTGCCGGCATACCATCGCCGAGATGACCATAACGGTCGGGTTCGCGCTCCATCATATCCTGTGTCGGATGCCACATCGGCCACATGCGTTTATATTGTACGATGGCTTCACCTTCGAGTGCCAGACCGGCTTTTCCGACGCCGACGCCGTAACGCAGTGCACGCCCGTTTTCCTGAACGAGATAGAGGAAACGTGCCTGCGTATCGACAACCAGCGTTCCGGGTGAATAAGGCCCGTTAAATGCCACTTCCTGACGCCAGTATTTCGGGTTGATCTTGCTCATATCAACAGCCGGAAGCGGATAAGGTTCGTTCATCACCGGACCATAGAGCGCTTTGATATCGGCCGGAACCGGCCATGACTGTTCAACTTGAGGTTGATTGCTTACGCAGCCCACAAGAGCCAAAGGTGCTGCAATGATGAATGTACGCCGAGACAGTTGCCTCATGATAACTCCATACAAAATATCGGATTGTTGCTAACACTGAAAGTTTAGCCAATGGTTAAAATAGGCAAGTTTTTGGCAAAAACGAGAAGCCTTGGAAAAATCTATGAGCTGTATCTTTTTCGCATCATAATAGGCTCTTTAACTGGTTTCTGTTAAAAAACGTGCTATAGAACCAGTCATGTTGAAAAGCTTACCGGATTGCGAGAATTTCCATGGGTTTTAAATGTGGTATCGTCGGATTACCCAATGTGGGCAAATCCACACTGTTTAACGCTTTGACAAAAACGGCTGCGGCTCAGGCTGCTAATTATCCTTTTTGCACAATCGAACCGAATACCGGTGAAGTTGCTGTCCCCGATCCGCGGTTAAAAAAGCTTGCAGCGATTGCCGGTTCAAAAGAAATTATCCCGACGCGCATCAGCTTTGTCGATATTGCCGGCCTTGTTCGCGGCGCTTCCAAGGGCGAAGGACTAGGCAACCAGTTTTTGGCCAATATTCGCGAAGTCGATGCCATTGTGCATGTGCTGCGCTGTTTTATTGATGAAGATATCACCCATGTCGAAGGCCGGATTGATCCGGTGTCGGATGCAGCAACCGTCGAAACAGAATTGATGCTTGCCGATCTTGAAAGTCTCGAGCGGCGTATTGTGCAAATGAGAAAACGCGCAACCGGCAAAGACAAGGAAGCTTTGACTGTTCTTCCGATGATGGAAGCGGCTTTGAAGCTTTTACAAAATGGCAAGCCGGTGCGGCTCCTTATCAAAGACATTTCCGCCGATGATAGGCAAATTCTTGATTCCTTCAATTTGTTGACTTCAAAACCGGTGCTTTATGTTTGCAATGTTGCCGAAAGCGATGCTGCAACAGGCAATGATTTTTCGAAAGCTGTCGAGAAAATGGCCGCCGAACAAGGTGCTGAAAGTGTTATTATTTCGGCTGAAATCGAGGCAGAAGTTGCCCAGTTGCCGGATGCGGAAGCCAAAGAATATCTTGAAGAGCTGGGGCTTCATGAACCGGGGCTCGACCGCTTGATCCGCGCGGGCTATCATCTCCTTGATCTTATTACCTATTTTACCTGCGGCCCGAAAGAAACCCGCGCCTGGACCATCAAACGTGGCACCAAAGCCCCGCAGGCGGCAGGCGTTATCCATTCCGATTTTGAACGCGGTTTTATTCGCGCGCAAACGATTGCCTATCAGGACTATGTCGATCTTGGTGGTGAAGTTGCGGCAAAAGAAGCGGGCAAAGCACGAGACGAAGGCAAGGATTATGTTGTTGAAGATGGCGATGTCATGCTTTTCAAGCATAATTCCTGATCTCCTGACAACCAATCGCACCGGTGTTGCTCATTTTCCGGCTGTTTTTTGATAAACAATCCGGTTCTAATATTTTCGGGAGGATCTCGAAAACTGATGGTATAAAAGCCGTCCGGAAATTTTTCCGGATGGCTTTTGTTCAACTCTTGGCCATAGAAAAACAACAAGCTTTCGATAGGAAAGAGTTCACCTAAAGAATTGTTATATCAGAGCTTCTTATGCTCTTCATATTTGAATTCGGGCGCAGCCATCAGGCTCTCTTTGGTGACATTGACGACAACCTTCCATGCTCCGTTCTCGTGACGCATGTAAATGCTTGTCGGGTCAACCACAACGTAGCGCTCGCCAACGCCAAGGAAACCGCCAACACCCACAACAATGCCCGCTACATTATTCTGGCGGATGATAATGTCCTTGATCTGGCCGATTGCCTGATCTTGCTTGTTTAAAACTTTCGTATCAATCAAGCTTGAAGCAATAAAATCGGTTTCGGTCGGTGTGACATAACGAACAACGACATCACCATTCGGCAGCTTGACTTCCGAAGCCGGTTCTTTCGGTGCTTCGATTGTAATTTTTGGAGATTGTGCAAATGCAGTTCCAGCGAGTGTTGCAGCTAAAACAGTGATAAGTGCCAGTCTTTTCATTTAATACGCCTCATTAAAAAAATTGAATTACTTTAATGAAACGTATAAAAATTCGAATGGTTCCAATTTTTATTTAATTTTTCGATTTATTTTTCATTATAATAATTCTTTTAATGAGTATTTCATTATAGCATTTTTTATTTGGAATTTTTTTACTGCATTTTATGGAAGTTATACTCGGAACAGGTTTTAGTATTTTCCGTACACTAGTCTTCGGCTTTGTGGGCAATCTTTGTTTTTTAAAAACAAGCTCCTCAAACGTTTTCTGTTTTGAACGTTATATCTTTTTAAGACCGTCCGGCTTGGAACGTCCGGTTCTCTCACCGTTTAATTTTTTTAAACCCCACCGGTAAACATTGCAAAAGAGCTTCAAAGCGAAGCCAAAAACATATTGAAAATGCGGTAAAAATCAAAAACCGGCATTATTTGATTGTTCCGTTGGATTTGATTGTTCCGTAGGTGACCGGCCGTTAGCCACCCACGAATAGAAATTCAAAACCGGCTTGAAAGAAAGAAAATCAAGAGCACTCAGGCGTTTTAAAAAACGCCTGCTCTATCAACAACAATTTGCCTGAAAAATTGATGCAAAAAACAGCTTTCGCTGAAAGCATCTGTGGTTACTTCTAAATGCGTCCCCACATTTTAGAAGCGAACTACATTTTCAAGAGGTCAAGCTTCAATCACCTTCATAAGAAACGAGTGTATGGACATCAACCCCCAATTGGCGAAGCTTGTCGGCGCCACCATGGTCGGGCAGATTGATGACAAAACAGGCTGCAACAATTTCCGCATCTATCTGGTGCAACAATTCGGCTGCAGCAATGGCCGTTCCGCCGGTGGCGATAAGATCATCGACCAGTACCACACGTTCACCGGGTTTGACCGCATCGCGGTGCATTTCCATTTCGTCAATGCCATATTCAAGGCTATAGGCAATGCGCACCGTATCATAAGGCAATTTGCCTTTTTTCCTGATTGGCACGAAGCCTGCTGAAAGCTGGTGGGCAACAGCCCCGCCCAGAATGAAACCGCGTGCTTCCACACCGGCAATTTTATCGACTTTAAGTCCTATATAGGGGTAAACCAGCGCATCAATGGTGCGCCGGAAGGCACCGGCATTGCCCATCAACGTTGTAATATCGCGGAATTTTACTCCCGGTTTCGGATAATCCGAAATAGTGCGGATCGCTTTTTTCAGTGTTTCTTCAAGAGTTTCATTTGTCATCAATTTTCAATCCAATTCATTCCATATGCGTCTTTTCACGGCATAGGTAAGGCCGGCAAAAACTATCAAGAACAAGATGACACGAAAACCGGTCTTCTTGCGTGTTTCCATATGCGGATCGGCAGTCCACATCAAAAAGGCCGATATGTCACGGGCGTAATTTTCAATTGTTTCTTCTGTACCATCATTATACGCCACCATGCCATCACTTAAAGGGGGCGGCATGGCAAGCGCATTTCCCGAATTGAAATAAGGGTTATACCAATTATTTTCTGCTACTTCTGCTCCCTCTGGCGCGTCGCTATAACCGGTGAGAAGTGCCGTGATATAATCAGGCCCTGCTTCGTTATAGTTGGTAAAAATATCGGCAATGAAGGCAGGAAACGGCAAAGGCACTGCACGGGCTTTTGCCATGAGCGAAAGGTCGGCCGGATTGGCACCATTATTGGCAAATTTTGCCGCCTCGACGTTCGGAAATGGTGAAGGAAAATAATCAGTCGGCAAGCCTTTGCGAACAAACATTTCCCCTTCGCTGTTCGGCCCGTCCTGAATGTCATAGGTTTTGGCAAAAGCTTTTATTTGTTCATCACTATAGCCAAGTGCCTTGAGGTCACGAAAAGCAACATATTTCAAGGAATGGCAGGTCGAGCAAACTTCTTTATAAACCTTGAGACCGCGTTGCAATTGTTGAAGATCATAAGTGCCAAAGGGGCCGGAAAAGCTCCAGCTCTGTTTTTCGGGAAGCTTCAACGGGTAATGCGCCTCTCCTCCCTCTTCCGCAAAAACAGCAAAAGGCGAAAGAACAAAGGTGATAACAACAAGGAAAAGGTGAGTGAGTTTTCTTACCATAGCCGCCACCTTGTTTTTGCCTTTGCGGCCCTTTTTGCGAGATCTTCGCTAATGGAAGAAGGAACAGACAAAGTTTTTTCAAACTTCGGCAAGAACGGCATGATGACGAGGAAAAATACAAAATAATAAAGTGTGGCAATCTGCGACCAGAATACGCTGCTTTCTGTAATGGGTGCTGCCCCCAATGTTCCAAGTGCCACCACATCAACAATGAAGAGCCAATAAAACAGTTTGAAAGCCGGACGATAGCGCGCGGAACGCACTTTCGAGCGGTCAAGCCATGGCACGAATAACCAGATGAGAACCGCTGCCATCAATATCAGCACACCGCCGAATGTCGAACTGATCGGCCCGAAATCGAACGTAATTGCGCGCAACATAGCGTAGAAGGGTAGAAAATACCATTCCGGCACAATATGCGGTGAGGTGGTCATGGTGTTACCGGCGATATAATTATCGGGGTGCCCCATATAATCGGGCATGAAAAACAAAAACCATGCAAAGAAAATCAGAAATACGCTGATTGCAAAAATATCTTTGATCGTTGCATAGGGTGTAAAAGGTACAGTTTCCGAGGGCGATTTCACCTCTACACCTGTCGGGTTGTTCTGCCCGACATGGTGGACAGCCCAGATATGCAAACCGACAAGAAAAACCAGAATGAAGGGAAAAAGATAATGCAGTGAATAAAAGCGGTTGAGTGTCGGCTGGCCGACATTGAAACCGCCCAATAATGTTTCATGAAGCCATGGGCCGATAACCGGAATGGCCTTGAAAAGGCCGGAAATAACCGAAGCTGCCGATGTCGACATCATACCCCAGACAAGTGTATAGCCTAAAAATGCGGTTGCCATCATCACCAGATAGATCAGAACACCGATCATCCAGATAAGCTCTCGCGGCTTTTTATACGAGCCATAATAAAGGCCACGGGCAAGATGGATATAGGCTGCAATAAAAAAGAATGACGAGCCGACAGCATGCCATGGCTCGAACAGCCAACCGAACTGGCCGTCGCGCATAAAGCGTTCGCGCGCATCGAAAGCCAATGTCACATCCGGTATATAATGCATCGACATGACAATGCCGGTCAAAATCTGCGATACCATCATCAATGTGAGGATGCCGCCAAAGGTATAGAAATAATTGAGGTTCCTCGGCACCGGAAACGAAACACCAAGATTATAAAGAAAACGCAAAATCGGTAGCCTTGCGTCAAGCCAGCGTGTCAGAGCAAATTTCGGATTATAGGATGAAGGTTTGGTCATCATATCTATCCGATCTGCAACAGGCTGTCAGACAGAAAGCGGTAAGGCGGTATTTCAAGATTGCGATTGGCGGGGCCGGAGCGCACCCTTCCGGCTGTGTCGTAAACCGAACCATGACAGGGGCAGAACCAGCCGCCAAAAGCACCCGATTGCCCGAGCGGCACACAACCAAGATGTGTGCAAATATTGATGAGAACAAGCCATTGTTCGCGCCCCTTTCCAGCCGAGCGGGCAAGATCGGTGGCGGGTTGGTGTCCTTCAAGATTGGGATTTGCCGCATCCTTATCCTTGAGCTTTTCCAAGTCGACTTGACGGGCATCGGCAATTTCTTTTTCGGTACGGTGGCGAATGACCACCGGCTGCCCGCGCCATTTGACGGTAACCGACATTCCCTCTTCAATGCCGGAAATATCAACCTCGATTGTGGCACTTGCCAAAACTTTCTGATCGGGGCGCAATTGGTCGATAAAAGGCCATGCGACAGAACCGACGCCAAGCGCACCGGCAACGCCGGTTGCAAGAAAAAGAAAATCGCGTCGTGTCTTTTCGCTGCTCATTGTAAAAGGTTTTTAACCTGTCGGAAAAAGGTTGGTGCCTGTTGGTCAAACGTATGTTTTTTAACACACAGCACCAATTTGTCCACGCTTTAAAATAATGATAGCCGGAACGCGACTGTTTTTGCAACTTTCACGGTTAATTGCTGCACGATTATGAGTAACTTTTCTTCAATTGTTTCAAATAACGGCAGCTTGTTGTTTATCGCCCTTAAAAACAGTGACAAGTTTTTAAAAATATGGAGCACGCATTAAAAACAAGCAGCATGTTTCGGCTTTCTTTTTCTTCATTGCGATTGCGTGTGTCTTCACTATTTCCGGCAATGAAAAGGTTTTGTTAGAGCGGGTTTTTTGTGATGAAGCGAGCTTACCCCCAAAAAGCCTATGCGGATAAGCTCAACCGAAAATACCATATAAAAAACGACATAAGAAGCGTAAATTTTAAATGCGTTTTGACAAAACTTCATTGACAAAACCGTAAGCAAAAAGCGAGATCTGCTCTCTTGCCACCCGCAACGAAAAGCTAGGTTTATTGCGGATGGCTAATTTCAGCGTGATTTCAAACTTTTCAAGAAATCCGATCTCATTTTTCAAGCCTCTTCATCAAGATCAAGATGGCCGCCAACCTGCCGGTTCCACAAATGGGCATAGATACCGTTTTTCAAAAGCAATTCTTCATGCGTTCCATCTTCGACAATTCTTCCCTTATCCATCACGATGAGGCGATCCATTTCGGCAATTGTCGACAAGCGGTGGGCAATGGCAAGAACGGTTTTTCCTTTCATCAGGCGCGCAAGATTTTCCTGAATGGCCGCTTCGACTTCCGAATCGAGTGCCGAAGTGGCCTCGTCAAGAATAAGGATCGGCGCATCTTTGAGCATGACCCGCGAAATGGCGATGCGCTGGCGCTGGCCACCGGAAAGGCGCGCACCCCGTTCGCCAACGAAGGCATCATATCCGGTCTTGCCGTTCTGGTCGCGCAAACTGTCGATAAAATCGGCAGCTTCGGCATCCCTCACCGCATCAAGCAGTTCCCGATTGCTGGCATCAGGACGGCCATAGAGAATATTGTCTTTGAGCGAACGGTGTAAAAGCGAGGTATCCTGTGTCACCACGCCAATGGCCGCGCGCAAGCTTTCCTGTGTGACATCGGCAATATTTTGCCCGTCAATCAATATGGCGCCCTCTTCGACATCGTGAAAACGCAGGAGAAGATTGACAAGGGTGGATTTACCGGCGCCGGAGCGCCCCACAACACCGACCTTTTGCCCGGGCTCGATATGAAGGTTGAAATCTTTCAAGATTCCTTTGCCCTTGCCATAATGGAAGCCGACATTTTCAAACCGGATATCGCCCTTTTTGACGACAAGTTTTTTAGCATTTTTCTTGTCTTCGACCATTCTTTCCTGTGCAATGGAATGCATTCCATCCTCGACAATGCCGATATTTTCAAAAAGTGCAGCCATTTCCCACATAATCCATTGCGCCATGCCATTAAGCCGCAAGACAAGGCCGATGCTGACCGCAACAGCGCCGACAAGAATGGCATCCCTTTGCCATAGCCAGATGCCAAGTGCTCCCACAACAAACAATAAAATACAGTTCGACACATAAACGCTGATCGAAAATTTCGAGATCAGCCGCATCTGTTTGTAAACCGTGCCCTGAAAATGCTCGAATCCTTCACGCGCAAAGCTTTCCTCCCTTGCGTGGTGGGAAAAGAGTTTGACGGTTGCAATATTGGTATAAGAATCAACAACGCGCCCAGTCATAAGCGAACGCGCGTCGGCCTGCGCTTCGGATGCGTCGCGCAATTTCGGGATAAAATATTTAAGCAGCCCGATATAGCTGATAATCCACAAAAGAAAGGGCACCATCAACCGCCAGTCGGATGAGGCGGCAATCACCAGTGTGCCAAGGAAATAGACAATCACATAATTTAAAACGTCAAAAAGCTTCATGACCGTTTCGCGCACCGACAAGGCCGTTTGCATGACTTTCGCCGAGATGCGACCGGAAAACTCGTTCTGGAAAAAGCTCATGGATTGGCCAAGGAGATAACGGTGCACAAGCCAGCGTATCCGCATCGGATAATTGCCAAGCAATGTCTGATGCATCACCATACTGTGCATGGTGACAAAAAATGGCAGGATGAGAACGACCAGCACACCGATGAGTGCAAGTTTTACGCCTTGCGTTTTAAAAAATGTTGCCCGCGAATTGGCATTGAGCCAGTCGACAATACTTCCCAAAAAACCGAAAAGCGAAACTTCTGTCACCGCAATCAGAGCGGTAAAAATTGCCATGAAGATCAACCAGGGCCAAACGCCTTCCGTATAATAAAGGCAGAAACCCAACAGATTTTGCGGTGGGCGTTTCAGCTCCTTTTCGGGAAAAGCGTTCAATCTTCGTTCAAACCATCCAAACATGGTCGAGCTCCTCGTTATTGCTTTTTAGCTGTCCGGTAGTGTGTGTCCGGTAAAACCGGAACGCGTCATAAATGCAACGATTTTGACGTTAATGTGTTGCATCCGATAGAATGCGGCATTTCTTTTCTGCCATAAGAGGGCAAATTTTTCAAAGTCCGCACCTTGCCTGATGACCACTTTTATTCAATTGCGACTTTTGTTCAATTGCGACTTTTGTTCAATTGTGACTTTTGTTGAGGGCAAAGATATTTTTAAAAAAAGACATACGAAAACCGGTTTGATGACAACTACAAAACCGGATGCCTCACTCAAGTTCGCTCCCCCAAGATAATTTATTATTTTCCCCCTTCAATAGCGAAAACAAGCACATATAACTTATGCCATTCACAATTTTGCGCTTCAAAAAATATCGAATATCGTTTGCAAAGAAAGACGTTTGCGCGCTTGGCGACGGAAGACAATTTGCAAAGAAAGATGATGCGCAAAAGAAAACAAATCGGCGGGAAGTCCAAATTTTTGAGGATTGATAGAATCGTTCACGTTTTGAATGCCCGCTCCCCCTTTACAACGGCAGGGTGACAAGCCTATTCAACAGACATGACACTTCGTATTGCACTTTTCCAGCCTGATATTGCCGGAAATACCGGAACGATTTTGCGTTTGGGCGCCTGTTTCGGCGTACCTGTCGACATTATCGAACCGGCAGGTTTTGACCTTTCCGACCGCCATTTGAAGCGTGCTGGAATGGATTATCTCGAAATTGCAACATTGAAGCGGCACATTGACTGGCAGCATTTTCTGGTAGAGCAAAAGGCCGAAAACCGCCGTCTTATCCTTTTTACGACCAAGACAGATGCTCCCTATACCGATTTTTCTTTTCAAGACAATGATGTGCTTCTTTTCGGGCGGGAATCAGCGGGTGCACCCGATTATGTCCATGAAACGGTGGACGCCGAAGTGACGATTCCAATGGTCAAAGTTGCGCGTTCTCTCAACCTTGCGGTCAGCGTTGCAATCGGCATCAGCGAAGCATTGCGCCAACTAACGCGGCATAAGGTGGTTAATTTATCATCTCGTGATTAAGAGGTAGACAAAGCAGTCTTCACCCCTTATCTCTTTTCTAGAGTTATTCTAAACGAGTTTACAGATTTAAGACGGATTATGACGAATAGAGATATTCCCGATGACATGCCTTCCGATCTCGAAGACAAGAAAAAACGGGCAGAAGAGTGGTTCCAATCATTACGCGATAGAATTTGTAATTCACTGGAAAAACTTGAAAGGGAACTGACCGGCCAATTTTCCAATTTTTCCGCCGGTTCTTTTGTCAGAACACCTTGGGAAAAACCTGGTGGCATGAATGGCGGCGGTGTCATGTCGGTGTTGAAAGGGCGGGTTTTTGAAAAAGCGGCAGTGCAAACATCAACCATTTATGGTGAATTTTCGCCCGAATTCAGAAGAGAAATTCCCGGTGCGGAAGATGACCCGCGTTTCTGGGCAAGTGGCATCTCGCTTATTGTGCACCCGCAAAGCCCGCATGTACCGACAGTCCATTTCAATACACGTATGATCGTTACAACCCGCCAATGGTTTGGCGGCGGTGCCGATTTGACGCCGATGCTTGCCGAACGGCGCACTCAGTCGGATGTTGATACTCAAACTTTCCATAAGGCGTTCCAATATGTCTGTGAACGCCACCCCACTGTTGCCGATTATCCGAAATTCAAAAAATGGTGCGACGAATATTTTTATTTGAAACACCGCAAAGAACCGCGTGGCGTTGGCGGCATATTTTACGATTGGCTCCACAGCAGCAAGGAAGCTGGTGGTTGGGAAGCCGATTTCAGCTTTACGCAGGATGTCGGACGCGCTTTCGACATTGTTTATCCCTCTATTGTGCGTGAAAATTTCAATAAGCCATGGACGGACAAACAAAGAAATGCCCAGCTTGTCCAGCGTGGCCGCTATGTCGAATTCAACCTTATTTATGACAGGGGCACCATCTTCGGGCTCAAAACCGGCGGAAATATCGAGAGCATTCTGTCTTCCCTGCCGCCGACCGTTAAATGGCTTTAGCCATTTAACCAAATAAAAACGCTAAGTGTCTTTAGTCATTTAACAAAATGAAAACCCGAAATGGCTTTAGTCATTTAACCGAACAAAACCAAATCGGTTTAGCCACAAATAAACAAAACGACCTGAACGGCTTTCACTATTTTATAAAACAACACGCTTGAAATGCATTGTCATCACATCAAGCATGAAAGCAAGCTTCATGACAATTGCGCAATAGCCGGTCAGGCTGTTGCCAAATCAAGGAGCGCTTTCCGGTCCAGTAAAAAGCCGCTTTCCACCCAACGTTTTTCCAGCGCTTTAAGTTTGTGTCCGATAGCCGGCCCCTCGGTAATGCCAAGAGGTAACAGATCCTTTCCTGTTAACGGAAAAACCGGAACCTCATAATGCTCGGCCAATTTTCTAAGCCGTGTATAATGGCTGGCCTCGACAAGTGCATTATCATTACTCAAAGCATGGGCACGTGCATTGGAAAGCGCCAATGTCAATTCATCAAGAACGGCCTGTTTGCCATGATGATAGACAAGTTTTTTAATTTCGATATCGGAAGAATTATATTTGATCGGAGAAATACGGGCAAAATCCATCAATCGCGTTTTTTCTAACTTGGAAAAACGCAAGCGCTCGGCCATTTTTTTCAAACGCACTTCATCGCGCGGCACAATGGAAAAAAGACGCAATAACGGATCGGGCGGAAGCCTCATAACACGTTCGGTTTCAATCAGCGGGCGGAACGCATCAATCCCCCATTTTTCTGTTTCAGGAAGAATAATTCCCAAAATCGCAGCTTGCCGCATCCATAAAAGCGCCCGCGTCGGGTCGGGAGCGGAAAGCATTTTTTTAACTTCCGACCACACCCGTTCGGCAGATAATTGCAAAAGTCCATCTTTTAGGCGTGCACATGCTTTGATAGCCTCGGCATCGGGACGCCCCTTACCAACCCACGCATAAAGGCGGAAAAACCTTAAAATGCGCAAATAATCCTCGCGAATACGCTCTTCGGCCGTGCCAATAAAACGCAATGTCTCGCTTTCAATGTCGGCAAGCCCGTTGACATCATCATAAATTTTACCGTTGGCATCGGCATAAATGGCATTGATTGTAAAATCGCGCCTTTTAGCATCGGTTTTCCAGTCGCGGCCGAATATGACCTTTGCCCGACGCCCGTCGGGTTCGATATCGGCTCGAAGTGCCGTCACCTCATAGGAGTGGCCATTCACCACCACCGTGATTGTGCCGTGTTCATAGCCTGTGGGCACCGCTTTGAAACCTTTTTCGCTTACCCGCTTGATAATTTCATCGGGCACACAGGTTGTTGCAATATCAATGTCGTTCACCGGATAGCCCAAAAGCTGGTTGCGCACAGCACCGCCGACCACGCGCGCTTCCTCGCCATTTTCCGAAAGACAATGAAGCAGTTGTTGCAGCCCCTCATCGTGAAGCCACAAGGCTTTTTTGGCGATATTAAGCGTAGTCACCGGGATAACCTTTCTGCGAGCGAACGAATCATTGCAGCCGTCGCACCCCATATATAATGGTTCTCGTAGGAAAGTGCATAGAAGCTCCGCTTTTCAGCGCCAGCCGTCTTTGAAACGATCACATAATTTTTTAAATCAAGCACAAAAGATAACTGAACAGTAAATATTTCATCAACCTCGTTATCATTTTTAACAAATTGTGCCCCTTGCCCGATTAAACCGACGACCGGACGGATCTCGAATCCTGTCGAAGTATAATGGAAGCAAAGTTCACCGAGTTTTGTAAAATAATCCGGTTGAAGGCCGATTTCTTCGCGCGCCTCGCGCAGTGCGGTCATCTCGTCGCTTTTATCCTGATCTTCTCTTTTGCCACCGGGAAAAGCAATTTGGCCTGCATGGTTATGAAGTTTCGATGTTCGTCTCGTCAAAACGAGATGCGGGGCATTCGACTTTTCAATAATCCCGATAAGGACAGCCGAGCGCTGCCATGACGGGCGATCGGATTTTTGGCGCAGAATAAGCGAATTTGAAAATGGCCGGTTCAAGTTTTGATCGCCGTTCAAAGCCTCTGGTGCTGGCGACAGAACTTCCGGTTCATTGAATTTTTTGACAATGTCAGCAATTTGAATTGCTATGCTTTCGGCCACCAATTTTAAAAAACCTTTTCTTCAAATTGTCTGTGAGGACCGTTTAAACGCTTCATTTCTGTTATTTTTCTGTTACAAGCCTTGAAATAGTCATTGTTCAGAGATGAAGGTGGTGACAAATTCTCTCACCGTCAATCGCATTTGGCCACGTAGCCAAAAAGTTCTGGGGAAAAGCCATGAGAAGCGCTTCTAAAACAACAGCCGGGCTGGAAAAGAATAAAACAGGCGCATCCGCCCTCAAGCCTCGAAAGAAAGTAGCTCCCAAACCGGTTGCAGCGAAAAAGACTGCAACTGAAGATGCGGCAGAGATAGTCGCCGATTTTGACAATGTCGGAAAGCTTTTTGAAACTTTGCGCGCCACCATCGACAAAGTGGTTTTTGGTCAAAGCGATGTTGTCGAAAACAGCATTATTGCCATTCTTTCCGGCGGGCACGCACTTCTTGTTGGCGTGCCGGGGCTTGCAAAAACCCGCCTTGTCGAAACATTGGGCACTGTTTTGGGACTGGATGAAAAACGCATCCAGTTTACCCCCGACCTGATGCCATCCGATATTATCGGTTCGGAAGTCATGGATACCGACAAAAGTGGCAAACGTTCTTTCCGCTATATCAAGGGTCCGGTGTTTACCCAGCTTTTGATGGCTGATGAAATCAACCGTGCCTCACCCAGAACCCAATCGGCACTTTTACAGGCCATGCAGGAATATCATGTCACGGTTGCCGGTGAACAATATGATTTGCCGAGCCCCTTTCATGTGCTTGCAACACAGAACCCGCTTGAACAGGAAGGAACCTATCCGCTTCCGGAAGCCCAGCTTGACCGTTTTCTGATGCAGATCAATGTCGATTATCCCGATATTGATACCGAACGGCGCATTATCATCGAAACAACCGGCGCCGGACAAGAAACTGTCAAACCGGTGCTTGATGGCAAAAAGCTAAAAGTCATTCAGAACATGGTACGGCAAATGCCGATTTCCGAAAATGTCGTCAATGCCATTTTGAAACTGGTGCGTTCTGCCCGTCCCGATGCCGATAACGAGCATGCCAAAAAGCATATTGCATGGGGACCGGGGCCACGTGCCTCGCAGGCGCTTTCCTTGTGCACAAGGGCACGCGCGCTTTATCAGGGAAGGCTCGCCCCTTCGGTTGATGATGTCAAAGCGTTGGCACTTCCGATTTTACAACACCGTATGGCCTTGAACTTCACGGCACGTGCCGACGGGCTTACAATTTTTGAAGTGATCGACGATCTTGTTAAAAACATCGAATAACAGGAATAGAAGATAACGGGACACATTACCCCCCGAAAAGAACGGACAGCGAAAACAAATAATGGCTATTGCTCGCGACATCAATGTGGAAGCACCAACCGACCTTGCGGTGAAAGCCCGCATCCAGTCAGCGAGATTGCCTGATCTGCTTGTCGAGGCACGCCACATCGCCAATACACTGATGAGCGGCTATCATGGCAGAAAAAAACGCGGCAACGGCGATAATTTCTGGCAGTTCCGCCCCTATGTGGAAGGCGAACCGGTTTCACGCATTGACTGGCGCCGTTCGGCGCGCGACGATCATATCTATCTTCGCGATCAGGAATGGGCCGCAGCTCAAACCGTGTGGATATTGCCTGACCAATCACCATCAATGCACTATCAATCACGCTTTTCCGACATGCCCAAGGATAGTTATGCCATGTTGATGGCGCTGACTCTTTGCGAGCTTTTTGCCCGCTCCGGCGAACGTGTTGCCGTGCCCGGTCTCATGGCACCGACACGCTCGCGCAATGCAGCCGAGGAAATGGCACTCAACTTTACAACGCTCAAAACGCAATTGACATTTGGCAATTTTCCGGACGTAAGCCGCCATTCGCATATTATCATATTAAGCGATTTTCTGGATGATCCGGTAAAAATTGCCGGAAATTTTGCAAAACTTGCAAGCGCCAATGTCACTGCACATTTTGTCGAAGTCTGCGACCCTGCCGAAGAACGTTTTCCCTATCATGGACGGGTCGAATTCATTGATCCGGAAAGCCACCAGCGTTTCCTTGCAGGGCGTGCGGAAACATTTCACGACGCTTATTTGCTGAGTTATAAAGCGCGCCGCCAGAGTTTTGCCGATCTCGCTAAAAACACCGGTGCAAGCTATCATGTCGCGCCAACCGACAAAAAACCGAGTTCAGTCATTCTGGCGCTTGCCACCATGATCGGTCAGGCTTCCGGCTACAGGAGAGGATAGGCATGGGCTTTGCTGCACCGTTTCTCCTGCTTTTTCTGATTGCTCTACCGGCAATCTGGTGGCTTCTTCATGTCACACCACCGGCTCCGACGGAGGAAAAATTTCCGCCGCTTCAGCTTTTGTTAAAAATTGCCAATAAACAGGAAACACCGAACCGCACGCCATGGTGGTTGCTTTTGTTGCGCCTTTTGATGGTAGCGATTGTTATTTTTGCCTTTGCCGACCCGATCTGGCGTCCGTCAACAACTGTTTTGAAAGGCAATGCCCCCCTTGTTGTTGTTATTGATAATGGCTGGTCATCGGTTCACGACTGGGAAAAACGCGTCAATGCTGCACTTGATCTTGTAAAACAGGCGGAAGCGGCAAAAAAGACAATCTACATTGCGGCGACTGCCGACAATGACAATCAGGATATCCGCCCTCTCAATAGCGAAGAATCAACAAAACGCATTTACACAATGCGCCCGCTCCCCTTACCCACCCACCGGTTATCTGTCATCAAGCGGCTTGAAGCCGCGCTTAAGGGTGAAAAAGCCGATATTGCCTATCTGTCGGACGGATTGCGCATGGTTGAAGATGGCGATGCGTTTCACAAACTTCTGGCCAATGCCGAAAGCAATATCTTGCTTTATGAGGAAAGCATTTCAAACCTTGTCGGTGTTACATCAGCCAAGAACGAAAGCGGATCATTGTCTGTCGACCTTGTGCGCGGAAAAGCGGATGGTGAAAAAATTCTCTCTCTTGGCGCCTTTGACCGTGAAGGGCGGATGATTGCAGACACAGAATCCCGTTTTGAAGACGGAGAAACCTCAACTGTTTCGGCTTTCAATTTACCGCTTGAAATGAAAAACGATATCGCTGCAATCAAGGTAAACGGCCAACAGGACGTTGCAAGCACATTCCTTTCCGATACAAGAAACCACGTCTATCGGGTGGGAATGGTTGCCCCTTCTTTAAATGAATTGACACAACCCTTGCTATCGCCGCTCTATTATGTCGATAAAGCCCTTCAGGGACATGTCGATATTGTTGCGGTCAATAGCGCCAGTTTCGACGAGGCTATAAATAAACTAACGCTCCAGCATCCCTCGACAATTATTCTGGGTGATGTTGTCAATATGCCCGAAGCGGCACAGCAAAAACTGAACCGATTTGTCGAAGACGGTGGCGCGCTTATCCGCTTTGCCGGTCAAAATCTTGCAAGCAACGATAATGAAGACATATTGCTGCCGGTAAAATTGCGCCATGGTGAGAGGCAATTGGGCGGGGTGATGTCTTGGGCAACACCACAAAAACTTGCGCCTTTGCCGAAAAAAGGCATTTTTGCCGATCTTGCCTATCCGGAGGATGTTACTGTTTCGCGGCAAATTCTCGCCGAACCAAGCCCCGAACTTTTTGATCATACATGGCTCAGTCTTGCCGACGGCACGCCTCTTGTTACCGCTCGCGCGCGCGGTAAAGGTATGTTGATTTTTATTCATACTTCAGCCGATCCGACATGGTCAACGCTGCCGCTTTCCGGCTTTTTTGTCGATATGATGCAGCGACTTACAGAAACCGGCGGTCATACCGGTGACGACAACAGTGCCAAGAAAAACGATGAAAATATCGCGCGTGAACCGTGGCAGGTGATTGATATAAACGGCGAACTTGTTCCCGCACCCTCGACAGTCTCTCCGCTTACTTTGAATGATAAAACGGAAGCTCTCCCCTCTTTCAACCATCCCCCCGGTTTTTATGGGCAGAAAGACAATCTCTATGCGGTTAATCTCCTTGATAAAGAAGACAGTTTCATGCCGCTTGAAACCGAAATTTTTGCTGGAAAAGTACGTTTGATGGACTATTCGGATGATGTTGAAAAACACCTGACCGGTCCGCTTTTGGCAATTGCTATTGCGCTTTTTGCACTTGATACGCTTGTCACGCTCGGTGCTTCGAGACTGTTTAGCCCGAAATCGGGCTTGCGCTTTAGCAAAGGCAAATTTCTTGTTCTTGCTCTTGCCGTAACAGTTCTTTTTGCGATCGGCCAAATGTTTGTTTCCAAACCGGTCTTTGCCGAAAAGCTTTCTGCCAATGATGCGGCCATGGTGCAATCGGCAGGCAAAACCCGCCTTGCTTACGTCATAACCGGCCTTGATGAAATTGATGACACAAGCAAAACCGGTCTTGAAGCGTTGAGCCAATTTCTCCAAACGCGTACCACAATTGATCCGGGTCCTGTTGCCGGTCTTGATCTTGATAAGGATGAGCTTGCCTTTTATCCACTCATCTATTGGCCGGTCGACGCAAATTCGCCAATGCCGACACAAAAAGCCATCGACAAAATCAACACTTATATGCGTCAGGGCGGCACAGTTTTGTTTGACACCCATGACCAGATTGAAACCGGCATGGATTTGAGTGGTAAAACCACTGCCAATAACCAGCGCCTGCGCGATATTCTCAATGGTCTCAACATTCCCGAACTCGAACAGGCCCCGCCCGACCATGTAATCTCGCGCTCGTTTTTCATTATGCCGGATTTTCCCGGTCGTTACAGGGGCTCGCCTTTGTGGATTCTATCATCGGCGCTCGGAGGCAACGACAAGCGCCCGATCCATGCAGGCGATGGCGTAAGCTCGATTCTTATCACCGCCAATGATTTTGCCGGTGCCTGGGCACATGATGGCAAAGGCGCATGGAAATACCCGCTTGTACCCGATGATGAAATGCAACGCGTCTGGGCTTTCCGCGGGGGGCTCAATATTGTTATGTATATTCTTACCGGAAACTACAAAGCCGATCAGGTGCACGTGCCGGCACTTCTTGAACGTTTGGGACAGGAAAAATCACAATGAACCAGTCACTTGCGTTTGAACCGTTTTTATCCTGGACATCAAGTCTCGCACTGATCGGCGTGGCATTTTTATTTGTCGTTGTGGCACTTGTTTTGCGCAAACGCGGTGCAATTTTGCGAACTCTTGCGCTTGCGGTTCTTGCACTTGCCCTCCTCAACCCTGTCATGGTCGAAGAACAAAGAGAGCCACTAACAAGCATTGTCGGCGTGGTGGTCGACAAGAGCCAGAGCCAGAATTTCGGCAACCGCACCAAAGATAGTGAAGAGGCACTCGAAGCCTTAAAACAAGAATTTTCAAAACATCCGGAATTCGAACCGCGTTACATTGATACAAAAACCGTTTCCGACAATAGTAACGGTAGTGAAACAAGGTTGTTCACGCCGTTAAACGAGGCAATTTCCGATGTACCACCTTCCCGTTATGCCGGCACAATCCTGATTACTGACGGACAAGTCCACGACATAGAGGCGGCAAACGCCAATACGTCGGGTGAAAAACCTGTCAACGCCCTTATTACCGGTGAACCCGACGAATATGACCGGCAGATCAGGTTTGTCGATCCGCCACGTTTCGGAATTACCAACAAACCGTTCAAAATCAGGTTTGCAATAGACGATAAAGGGAAGGTCCCCTCTTCCGCCGATAAGGCAATGGTGGAACTTAAAGTCAACGGCAATGTTGTTCTCCATCAAGCCCAAGAAACAAACAGGGAAATTGAAACCGAAATTACGCTTCCGCATGCCGGAAAGAACATTATCGAAGTTTCAACATCTCCGCTTGAAGGCGAGCTCACCAGTGTCAACAATGCGGCAGTTACAATTATTGACGGCGTGCGCGAAAATTTGCGCGTCCTCCTTGTCTCGGGGGAACCGCATAATGGCGAACGCACATGGCGCGACCTTTTAAAAAGCGACCCCAGTATCGACCTTGTGCATTTCACAATTTTACGCCCGCCGGAGAAAGCCGACAATACGCCGCTAAGCCAACTTTCCCTGATTGTCTTTCCGACGACCGAACTTTTTGTCGACAAAATCAACGATTTTGATCTGGTAATTTTCGACCGTTACCAGCACTATAATGTATTGCCTTTGATCTATTACGACTATGTCGCCCAATATGTGAAAAATGGCGGTGCACTGCTGATGGCAACAGGGCCTGAATTTGCTGGCGAAAATTCTCTTGCCCGTACACCACTGTTGAGCGTTTTACCGGCATTGCCAAGCGGCGAGGTGATAGAAAAACCGTTTACTCCGGCCGTTACCAAAGCCGGAATGCGCCACCCTGTTACACGCGGTCTCACCGGAGTGACGGCAAAAGACGAATCTTCCAAAACGCAGGATGCCATAAAGGGCAATTGGGGGCGCTGGTTACGCCAGCTTGCTGTCCAGGACACCTCGAAAAGCACTGTTGTCATGAATGGCGCAGATAACCGCCCGCTTATGTTGCTTTCCCATATGGGAAAGGGACGCGTTGGTATGTTGCTATCGGATGAAGGGTGGCTATGGGCACGCGGTTTTGAAGGTGGTGGCCCCTATGCTGCGCTTTATAGACGCATGGCCCATTGGTTGATGAAAGAACCGGAGCTTGAGGAAGAAGCGCTGACAGCATCGGGTGAAGAAAACCGCCTTACCATTCGCCGTCAAACCATGGCTGACAAACCGGAAATTGCAAAAGTCTATTTTCCCTCCGGAAAAACTGTCGACGTTACTTTGAATAAAGTCGAGCCGGGCGTGTTTGAAGCAAACCTCGACACGGATGAAACCGGATTGTTCAAGGTTACCAATGGCGACAAGGAAGCTTTGACACATATTGGCCCGATCAACTCACCCGAATATGCCGAATTGATTTCGACAGGCGAAAAGCTTTCACCCCTTGCCGAAACAACCGGCGGCGCAATCACGCGACTCCACCAGAAAGCGGGTGCCACAATCAAACTGCCCGCCATCGACATTATAAAGGGTAAAAGCATTGAATCCTCAAATAAGCAAAACCGCATTTTGCTCAATGCGCCGACGGAAACGAGGCTTACCAACACATCTGCCTTCCCGCTTTTTAATGGTATTCTGGCACTTGTCGCTTCGCTGCTATTGCTCGCAAGTCTCTGGTATAGAGAAGGCCGCTAGGGGCTCATCCCACCCGCCTTCTCTCCTCAGCCTGATAAAACTTGAAGCAATGATTTTTAAAACACACCCCATGGTCTTGAAGGCCAAGACAATTAAAAATTGCTCTTATGCTTTTTGAATAAGCACGCGTTATAGTTGCAAATAATGCCTTTTTCTAACGATCAAATGAAGGCAAGATCTCTCGAAAATTTGCTCTTTTAATCAAGGTCAAAATAGTCGAGGCCAAGAAAACGTTTTTCACAAGGTCAAATAGAAACATAACTTTGAATTTCCATGTCTCTTAAAAAAATCAGCCTCTCCGCTTTGCCTGACTTTTATGGCACACAAGGCCTTTTACGCCTGCAATTGTTCCATCAACGAGTTCAAGAGCCAATAAACGTTCGGGATTGACCGGACGAGGCATAACAAAATCGGCAGCCGATACTTTGGAAAAACCGAAACGACGGTAATAGGGCTCATCCCCTGCGAGCAGAATAAATGGCACACCCGCTTTTCTGGTCTGCTCTATTGTGTGGTTCATGAGCAGGCCTCCGAGCCCGAGACTTCTGAATTTCGGTGAAACAACAATTGGCCCCAGAAGATAGGCATCAACCTTTCCCACGGTAATTGGCGTCATGCGGATTGTTCCGACAAGTTTACTATCTATGAGTGCAATGAACGAAAGAGCCATGTCGTGCCCCCCTTCCTCACGAATAAGATGGGCAGCACGCGTAAAACGGGCGGGGCCGAAAGCCTCGCTATTCATAGTTTCGATAATGTCCTGATAATCCGGAGTCTCGGAAATGATTGTAATATCGTTTCGGGACATCGGGGACGAGGATGAAACTGCGCAAACGTTTGAATGTTTTTCCATTTTTGTTACCGGCAAAAAAACGCGAACAAAATCAATAGGGCGAGAAGCAGAAATCAAAACTTGTTCATCGTCGTTGAACCGGAAAAAACATAAATTTCAACCTGTTTTTTTGAAGCCCGTTCGGGCAGCTATTTTACCGTCAGCTTCTTTGGCGTCTTTTGAAAAAAAAGACGCCTTAAGCCCGATCCAATTGAAAGAAGAGAAGCAAAATATGCAACAACAAAATTATTGGAAGAGCAGAAAAAGTAAAAAATAGCGTTTTATTGTGTTTATTGCGAGCCGGTGCGCCACTCGAACACAATGATATATTTCTAAACTGTCACATTTGTTCAAAGTTGGAACAGAAACATTCTTTTAAAAACCGGTTTTATAACTTGGCGTTGATTCGACTTGGTTAATAATGACTTAACATAAACCGAGTTTTTCGCCGTTGTTTTTCCACAGGTAGCGGTTTTTGTTGCAATAATGATACAGTGGGCCTTCAAACAAGGCGATAAAGCGGCAAAAAGGCTATTGTTTGATTCAAATCAATGGATATTTTGGCTTAAATGGTTTTGAAAGTAACCCAACTACTGATGTGAATAACGCACCACTTATTGATTTAGGAGACGTAAATATGAAGAAATTGATCGGTAGCAGTATCGTTGCGATCGCTGCAGCACTCAGCTTCTCAGGTTCAGCTTCGGCTGCCGATGTTCAGAGTGCCAAGCCTGTTGTTCAGGAAGCCCAAAGCCCATGGCAGATCCGCGTTCGCGCTCTTGGCGTTGTTCCGCGTGACAAAGGCCGTGTTCACCAGATCCCTGGCTCTGAAATGGATTTCTCGAGCACTGTCATTCCTGAACTCGACATCACTTACTATTTCACCAACAACATCGCTGCCGAATTGATTTTGGGCACAACCTATTCGTCAATCGACGGTAAAGGTTCATTGCATGCAGCAGGTGCTGGCAAGCTTGGTAAAACATGGCTCTTGCCTCCGACACTTACTGTTCAATACCACTTCACAAACTTCGGCGCATTCAAGCCGTATGTTGGTGCCGGTGTTAACTACACAATCTTCTACAATCAGGATTCCGACCACAACTCCGCTGGCGTTGGTTTGAAAGACCTCGACATCGACAATACATGGGGCGGCGCTCTTCAAGTTGGTTTCGACTACATGCTCGACCAACACTGGGGCTTCAACTTTGATGTCAAGAAGCTTTACCTCCGTCCGGATTTCGATGCCAAGCTGAACAATGCAACTTCTGCCGCTTTGGGTATGGATGAGCACATCAGCGGTAAAGCAAAGCTTGATCCGTGGCTGATCGGCGCTGGTGTAACCTATCGCTTCTAATAAAGGCGGGGGCTTGAAAAAGTAAATTGAGGGGGCTTGGTTTACTTTTCACAAAAAAAGGACGCTTTTTAGCGTCCTTTTTTGTTGCCTAAGCTTTTTGTTACCTGAGCCTTTGGTGCCCGAGCCTTTTGGTTCTCGTTCGATTATTGGCTGTTCTGGCCTTGTCTGTTCTCTAGTGTTGTCCGATGCCTTTTTGTTGCCTTTTGAATGCCTGATCAGCCTTGAGCGGCATAAGAGGTGAAGCACATTCCGGTTTTAGCCAATTGCTTTTTCCATCGCGATAAAGCAGCTTTTACCCGGGTAGAATGCAGCTTTTATCCGGGTAGAATGGTGACACTATATGGCGTAAATTTACGCGCTCTCCTCCGATAGGTTGCCCCTTTATCTGCTCCGTCATATGCATTGATAATCGGAAAGCGAAGCGTTACTTGATGTACAAGCAACGTTCAGGCTTCTATTTTCCTTCGCTATCCCGCTTGGCGTCGGTTGTTGCCCAACGTTCCCCTCTTCCTTATTAACCTTGCCGTTTCATGTTATAAGTCGCCCCTATCGTTGTTTGGTCGGCTGTGTCGCGATACTCGATCCGCAGATTGAATAGGAAGATTTCTTCATTTCCTGAAGTTCAGTCGGTCATTGACCTCATCAACCGACTAAAGCTGATTTTTATCACTTATCTTCTTGTGTCTGGAACAGAATGACGACCATGCTTTATTGTCGCGAATGCATGTACTTGCATAAATGCATGTACTTGCATAAAAGCGTGCTCCAATGCGCTTTTTCCGGCGCTTGCAAAAACGCTTGGGCGTGCCCCTTCGCTTGGGCAAACTCCTTCGCTTGGGCGTGCCCCTTGTGCCTCTTCGCCTTAGTCAAGTTTTCAAGAAAATGCTTAAGCCAGTTTTGGCAACACGTTTTGTTTTGTAGAATATGTTTCCCACCCATTGCTTTGACCGGTTTGCCCTTCACCTTTGATTGTTTCATCCATCCGAATGGTATCGTGATTTCTTGATAGTCGAAAAACTTGTCTCTTTTTTGTTATTTTTCCCACTTTTTTACAAAGCTTTACAATAAATTTGCCATTTTTTCCTTTCTATCCTCTTGTTTTTCAAGCTCTTTTGTTTTTTTGTTGCCTATTTTTATTGTCTCGCTATGTTCTGTGGGATGTTTCAGTTGGCTCATATATCCGACATTCATTTGTCGCCGCTACCTACCCCTCGTCTCTACGAGCTTATGGGCAAGCGTTTAACCGGTTATATAAACTGGAAGAAAAACCGCACCGGTGAAATGGGAAGGCAAACGCTTGATGCTTTGATGGAAAGTCTCAAACAGAAGCAAGCCGACCATCTTGTTATTTCGGGTGATCTTGTCAATCTTTCTTTGCCACGAGAATTTGCTGCTGCCAAGGACTGGCTTGTAGCGCAAGGTCCTGCAAGCGATATCTCGCTTACATTCGGCAATCACGATGCCTATGTCGGGGGTGCATTCAAAAAAGCTTGCAAAACCTTTCGCCCTTGGATTACGAGCGAAGAAGCCCATGCTTGGAGTGCTGTTTTTCCCTATATGCGCATTCGCGGTCAAGTTGCCATTATTGCTGTTTCTTCGGCAATCGCCACGCCACCTTTTTTTGCTACCGGCCGTTTCGACAGCGCGCAAGCCTATCATTTGGCCGACCTTTTACGCGAAGCCAAGGAACGCAATCTTTTCAGAGTGGTGATGATTCATCATCCGCCATACAAGAATGCAACCTATTGGTATAAAAAATTATGGGGTATTGAACGTTTCCAGCGCGTTATCAAGCAACATGGTGCCGAGCTTATTCTTCACGGTCATACCCATGTTCCGTCGCTTGAACATATAGATGGTAAAGACCGTGATGTACCGGTGGTTGGCGTTGCTTCTGCCTCGCAAGCATTCGGAGGCAAAAAGCCGCCTGCCAATTACAACTGGTTTACAATTGATGGTGACTGCGAAAGTTGGCATTGCGGGCTTGAGCGCTATACGGTGGTAAACAGCGAAAACGAAATCAACTGCACTGAAAATATCCCGCTTTTTTAAAGCGAAGGTAAAAATATCAGCGTTTCATTTTTCTGCAAAGCGGTTCTCCGAAAGACATGAATTATAAGGTTTGTTGACATAAAAAATCGGGCTTGGTGTTCCCCACCTCACCCGATTTTTAAATTTTCAACACTTTGCATTGAAGGTTTTTTAAAAATCTTCAACTTTGTTAAAAAGCTTAGTGTTCCAACCGGTTTACTGCCGAAACAATGGCATCAAGCGATGCGGTTGCGATATTTTCATCAATGGCAACACCGAAGATTTTGCCTTCCGGATAGGCTATTTCCATATAGCAAATGGCTTTGGCATCTGAACCGCGTTGCAATGAATGTTCCGAATAATCAACAACCGAAAGTTTTTCGTTCAGATATTTGGAAAAAGCGTCGATAAAGCCATCAACCAGACCGGTACCCGTTCCTTTAATGGTTTGTTCTTTTCCATGATCGGTAATTGTTGCCGTCACATTAATGCGTCCTTTTTCATTCGGATCTGCTTTGGTTTTGTAGTCGACAAAGCCGAAGCGCCCATTATTCTGTTTGACATAAGTTTTGACAAACTCGTCATAAATCCGCTTGGAAGGCAGTTCCTTACCTTCTTTATCGGTAATGTGCTGGATGACATCACGAAATTCGATTTGCAGGGCGCGTGGCAGATTAAGACCGTAATCGGATTGCAGAATATAGGCGATGCCACCTTTACCCGACTGCGAATTGATGCGGATAATGGCTTCATAACTTCTGCCAACATCTTGCGGATCAATCGGCAGATAAGGCACTTCCCACAAAGTCTTGTTCGACTTTTTCATTGCCTTCATGCCTTTATTGATCGCATCCTGATGCGAACCCGAAAAAGCGGTATAGACCAATTCACCGACATAGGGGTGGCGTTCCGGAATTTTGAGCTGATTGCAATATTCATAAACTTCCTTGATCTTTTCTATATTCGAGCAATCAAGTTCAGGGTCGACCCCTTGGGTAAACATATTCAATGCAAGCGCGACAACATCAACATTACCTGTCCGTTCACCATTGCCAAACAGTGTGCCTTCCACGCGGTCGGCACCGGCAAGCAGCCCCAACTCGGCTGCCGCAATGCCACAACCACGGTCATTATGCGGGTGCAAGGAAATCAGAACACTGTCACGGCGGTCAATATTGCGCCCCATCCATTCGATTTCGTCGGCATAAATATTGGGCGTCGACATTTCCACTGTCGAAGGCAGGTTCAAAATCATTTTGTTGTCAGGCGTCGGATTGACAATTTCGATCACTGCATTCGAAATTTCCAATGCAACTTCAAGTTCGGTACCGGTGAAACTTTCCGGCGAATATTCAAAACGGTAATGTTTGCCGGCTTTTGCAGCCATATCCATGACCATTTTTGCCGCATCGGTTGCTATTTTCTTGATACCGGCAACATCTTTGCCAAACACTACCCGCCGCTGCAATTCGCTTGTCGAATTATAAAAATGCACAATCGGATGATTGGCGCCCTCCAATGCTTCGAATGTACGGGTAATCAATTCCGGACGACATTGCACCAGCACCTGCAAACTTACATTTTCCGGAACATTGCCTTGTTCAATACACCAACGCGCAAAGTCGAAATCGGTTTGTGAGGCTGATGGGAAACCTATCTCGATTTCCGGAAAGCCCATTTCAAGAAGCATGCGGAACATACGCTCCTTGCGGTCTTGACCCATCGGGTCAATCAAAGCCTGATTGCCATCGCGTAGATCCACCGAACACCAGATTGGTGCCTTCTCAATACGCTTGTCAGGCCACGTGCGGTCTTTCAATGAAACTTGCGGGTAAGGTTGATATTTTTGCGATGCTGTCGGCATGCCTTTTTGTGAAAATTCTGGTGAAATACTCATGGTTTATGCTCGTCTGAAATACCGGTTACCGGTTGATATTTTAAAATGAAGATTGTTGAAGAGGAGCATTTACGCCGGCGGGAAACGACCGCCGGGCGCCCCTCACCGGCCCCGGCAGTCGCTCATAAGCCCGAGAAGAAGCAAGTTTGATGGCAATGCACAAAAGCCCGCATCCGTGACGCGGCAAAAATCAAACAGCTTTTGTGAATCAAACTTTTCCATGGTTGAAAATATGACATAGCTTTTTTTCAAGCGCAACCCGTTTTATAAAACACGCACATGCTCTTCATCAAAGCTTTGATAACCCTTGTCTTAAAAGATTCGTTACCCTTGTCAGGATGGCGAGATTTTGGCAATCAGGGTTCTTATTCATAAGCTTGGCGCTAGACGACAGTCATGCCGACGCTGGTTCAAAGCCCTGATAACTTTTATTACCCTTATCCGGATGATTACACTTTTCTTGATATCCCGCTTGTGGCAATCAAGGCTTTGTCGGCGATTATTGAAAAGTTGTGCCCACGCGGCTTCAAAGCCGCACATAATCTCATTACAAAGCCTCGTCCCCCTTCCTTTAAGGCTCGAAAAGCCTTGTGACCGATCAAAGTTTCAAGCGGTGGCGCAGCAGGTTTATAAGCAGAGCTGTTTTCATGTCGTTGATCTGTCCTTTGTCGTTAAGCTTTATTGCCTCTTCAACGGACATTTCGACAATTTCGAGATTTTCGCCTTCCTGAACAAGCCCGCCGCCAGCAAAATGATGATCCTGCGGGCGGTAACGCGCAAGGTAAAGCCAAAGCTGCTCGGTTGAAAATCCCGGTGTTGTGAAGCCTTTGAAAACAAGTTCGAGATTGTGTATCTGGTAGCCTAATTCCTCTTTTGCCTCGCGCAGCATGGTTTCATCGGCCGATTCGTCTTTTTCTATGTGGCCGGCACAAGCTTCCAGAACATACATGGAACCGGATGCAAGATAGACAGGTGCACGAAACTGCTTGACAAAAAGCACAGTTTTTCTTTCCGCGTCATAGGGCAGAACCGCAGCGCCATTGCGATTATGATAGGTCTCGCGCTTTAGCGTTTTCCACGTGCCATCCGCATCCTGCTGCTCATAGGAAACGGCTGTCAGTTTTGTCCAATGATCGGACAAAACAGTTTCTTTCAAATTTCTGATTTTTAACATAATGCTCCTCATGCAATGGGAACGGCAGTCGTCCCCTTTGGCAGTTTTGCCTCCTCTTCCGGCTCGATGTGAATAACGATACGTGCGTTTTCGACTTCTTTTTTAAGAGCATCTTCGATTCTGTTGCATATATCGTGGGCATCTCCCACCGTCATTTTTGAAGGAACCACCAGATGAAATTCTATAAAGGTGACCTGACCGGCCACACGTGTGCGCAAATCATGCGCTTCAATGGCACCGGCCGCATGGCTTGAAATAGTGTCTCTGATGCGCATCGTCTCTTCAAGCTCGACGCCGACATCCATCAACCCTTGTACCGAATTGTTGATGACCTTCCACCCTTGCCAGAGAATATTCAAGGCCACAATAATGGCAAGCACCGGATCAAGAATGGCCCACCCTGTCAGAATCGCCGCAAGAAGGCCTGCAAGCACGCCGAAAGAAGTAAAAACATCGGTCATCAAATGCATACCGTCGGCTTTCAATGCCGGTGAATGCGAAATTTTACCCTGTTTTATCAGAATGAGAGCCCAGATTGCATTGATGGCACTCGCTGCAAGATTGATCGCGAGCCCATATCCGGGTTGTTCCGGCAAATGGCCAGACGTCAGTAAAGGCCATGATTCACGCAAGATCATGATGGCCGCGACAAAAATCATCGCACCTTCAAGAATTGCCGAAAAATATTCTGCCTTGGTGTGGCCGAACGGGTGATCGTTATCGGCCGGTTTCATGCTGATAAGGATGGCAACATAAGCAGCAATTGCCGCAATGACATTGACAATCGATTCCAGCGCATCCGAATAGAGAGCTACAGAACCGGTTACATAATACGCGAAATATTTGAGCGCAAAAACAACAATGGCAACAGGGATAGACCATATTGCCAATTGTTTCAGCCTTGAATCCGCATCTGTCATCGCCATGCTTTCCTGACCAATTTTGAAACGACGTTTTCAATGATTGCCATACCGACATTGCCACCAAGACTCATGATTGATTCAGGATGGAACTGGACAGCCGCAATCGGCAGGCTTTTATGTTCGATTGCCATGATAACACCATCAGCGGTTTCTGCTGTCACATCGAATTCGGCAGGCAGACGGCTCGGGTCGGCAAAAATCGAATGATAGCGGCCAACCGTTATTTCTTTTGGCAGATCCTTAAACAACAAGCTTTTGCCAATGATATTAATGCGCGAGGGTTTGCCATGCATCGGTTTATCAAGAACACGAAGGCTTCCACCGAACGCTTCTGTCAAAGCTTGCAATCCCAGACAAACTCCGAAAATCGGAATTTTACGCGCCCTTGCCTTATTGATTGTGTCTTCACAGTTGAAATCTTTTGGCGTTCCCGGCCCCGGTGACAAAACAACGAGACTGGGATTGACCGTTTCAAACACCTTTTCATCGACAGGGCTTCTCACCGTTGTCACTTTCGCGCCTGTCTCGCGGAAATAATTGGCAAGCGTGTGCACAAATGAATCCTCATGGTCGACAAGCAGAATATTGACCCCCGTACCCGGCTTTTCTTTTTCCTGCCTTACGGCTTTCGGTAACGGTTTGGCGCTGTCACGAATAGCAGCAATCATGGCAGACGCTTTCAATTCCGTCTCTTTTTCTTCGTCTTCCGGATTGGAATCGTAAAGCAAAGTTGCGCCGGCTCTCACCGATGCCACACCATCCTTGATGCGCACGGTGCGAAGTGTTAGCCCCGTATTCATGTCGCCATTAAAGAAGATCATACCGATAGCGCCGGCATACCATGCGCGCGCACTTCTTTCATGATTTTCGATAAAACGCATTGCCCACAATTTCGGTGCACCGGTCACAGTCACTGCCCATGCATGCGACAGAAAAGCATCGAATGCATCAAGGCCATTGCGCAAGCGTCCCTCAATATGATCAACCGTGTGAATGAGGCGCGAATACATTTCAATTTGCCGACGCCCGATCACCCTGACCGAACCCGGTTCACAAACGCGGCTTTTATCATTGCGGTCAACATCCGAGCACATAGTCAATTCCGATTCATCCTTTTTGGAATTGAGCAATGTCAAAATCTGCTCGGAATCTGCAATGGCATCCTGCCCGCGTTTGATTGTTCCGGAAATCGGGCAGGTTTCAACCCGCCTTCCGGTCACGCGAACATACATTTCAGGCGAAGCACCGACGAGATATTCTTCCTGCCCCAGATTGATAAAAAACGAATAGGGCGAAGGATTGGTGAGTTTCAGCCTTTTGCTGATTGCCGCAGGACTTGCCGGACATGGCTCGTAAAATGTCTGCCCCGGTACCACTTCAAAAAGATCGCCGCGCTTGAAACTTTCCTTGGCTTCTCTTACCAAAGCGGCATATTCGCCCTTTTTGTGATCGCCTTTTTGCGGAATGGTGTTTGCCGCTTTGAATGGCTGTTCAACCGTTTTGCGGCTTAAACCTGCAGTCGACATATCGGAAAAAGAAAAGTCGTAATTTTCTATCCATGCGCGCGCCGAATAATGGTCAACAATGAGAATGGAATCAGGCAGGTAAAGCACCAGATCGCGCTGGTCTTCAGGTCGTTTGATTTTAAATTCGATGGGTTCGAACTGGAACGCAAGGTCATAACCGAAGGCTCCGTAAAGCCCGAGGCTCTGATCTTCCGTTGAACGAAAAATATCGCAAATTGCCCGTAAAAGAGAAAAAACCGACGGCATACGGGAACGTTCTTCCTCGTTGAAGACGCGCCCCGGTTTTTTGACCGTAAGTGTCAATTTGTTGGCAGTGCGTTCGGTTGCTTCCACCGCGTCAAGAATCTCTAGGCGCGGCTCGATCATATCAAGGATAATTTTTCCGCGCTCGTTCAGCGCCTCGATTTTCATAACCCGTCCGCGCGACGTAATAGCAATAGGTGGGTCGATAATGCCCGAATCCCACCGCGTATAGCGCCCCGGATATTCATAGTTTGAAGAAAAAATGGCCCCGCGGCGGCTATCAAGTGCTTCAACCATTTTGTCGATTGCACCCTCATAGGCAATATCCTTACACGAACGGCGAACCTTTATGTCCCCTTTCGTGAGATATTCAAAAGTCTTTCCACCAACCATGTTTTTATCCATTTTTAAACTCCGCTCTGTTTTTAAGGTCACCACCGGAACGGAGTATATAAAAAAGGCCGCCCGGTTTTTCCGTCGCGACCTCGTCTTGAATTTTACGCACAAGCAATCAGGGCCGCTAGAAGCAACCCCACCACCAGATCATGAATGTGCGTTTATTGTTCATAAAAATTCTTTTAACCTTTCCGCCATATCAAGGCAACAGAAAACATTATGGTGAAAAACGCTTATTCTTTTCTGCAACCGAAACGGGCATGGCAATTTTCGTGGTGTTCCAACCCATTTGTCATAAATGAAACGAAAAACCGGACTGTCTTTTTCCAAAACCGCATAACCCGACGACTTGCTCTGATACGTCCTTGACTTGCCCGACAAACGCATCAAACACCGTTTTTCGAACTACCCTCATCGTTTTATGCGCCCCATTATATTCAAATAGAGTTTTAATAAATAAAAATTCTTACTTAGAATTTGTTGTAAAAATAATTCTTAAAAAAATTTTCAATGTTTAACGACGACTTTATCGAACTGATCAGCTTGATCTTAAAATTTTTATGGATTTTTTAAAACTATAGAAATTCGATTCGCTTTTATGATTCCACTTAAACACTTGAAAGGCGTAAATTCTGAAGTTTCAAAAACTTGGATATACTCGAGATAAGAACAATAGATCAAATTGTTTAAAATATTGAAAGATAAAGAAAAGTCCGGGCATTGGGAACCCGGACTTTTCTCCCCCTCTTAAGAAAGGGGGGCACAGGTGTAGGAAATAGCGGGGGACCTAGACACCTGTCGCCTGCACTGCAAGAACTGAAGTTCTGTTGTGCGGCAATCACGAATATAGGTGAGGGTTTATAATAGTCAACAAAATTCTACAACCTTAGGTTTTAGATTTTCAGACTGTCGCCCCAATCCGAACGCCGCATCACAGAATAATTTTTTTTGTCTTTGCGCGTGGAAGTGACGGCTTCCTTTTGCCCCGCAGGGGTGCAAAGGTAACAGCTTATTTTTCCGCTCGAGCGGAGCGGACGGGAAAGGATGCGACAATATTGCACATCTGGTTGGTTATGCGAAAGCGCGAGATAACAGAATTTTTCATCTTCAAATGGAACGATCGCCTGTTTGGCAAGCCGGTGGGTGCGCGAGCGTTCTACTCTTACCGAAAAATGACACCAGTCAGGAGGCACGATCGGACAAGCCAATTCATGCGGGCAAGGTGCAACAATATGGGCGCCTTTTTCAATTAGCCTGTCACGTTGGCGGATCAATCTTTGAAAACCGGCAGGCGTACCCGGCTCAACGAGGAAAAGTATGTCTCCGGTCTTGTTCCATAGGCCATCAACAAGGCGATCCTGTATTTTTTCGGAAAGTTCATCGAGCACGTAACTTGCTGTGACAAGATCCGCTTTGCCGAGATTTTCAAAATAGGCAGAAGAAATATCCATATTCTGCCAATCTGTTGTCACCTGTTTTTTCTCGGACGGGCTGCTATCGTCATGGGCAAGGGTCGCTGAAAACAGCTTTTTACCGATAGCAATAATATCATTGCTTTGTTCAATGAGCGTTGCATTTTCAAGTGCGGGGAAAAGTCTTGTAGCCGCAAAAACTGCGGTTCCCGGACCGGCACCGACATCAAGCTGGCTTGATGGTGAAAAGGATGGAACAATATTCTGAACTTGTTGGAGTGCTGAAAACACGGCGGCATAAGTTGCAGGAAAACGCGCAGCAACATAACCGAGAGCCGCATTTTTGTTACCAATATGCATTTTCCCGTCCAGCACTTCATCGCGGTAACGTTTGGTAAGACGGCTTGAAGCTTTTTCTAGGTCGGCCGTATTGGTCGTTTGAAAAATTTCGTCGAGCGCGCTTTTTAATTGAGCGGGAAGTTGCATGGCAGGATTCCATTATACAAGGCTTTTCTTGTGAACCTTATTTCATTCTTTGTTGAAATAGTCTAACCCCGTCCTTAAGCTGGATGATGTGTAATCATGGAGTAGCCCGAAACTTTGTCAGGCATTTTAAAAAACATAGCGATTTTTTTCTTCAGCCTGTTTCTCACAATAGAGGCAGGAATTGCTCCTTCGCATGCAGCAGAACCGCAAGCTTGTAAAACAGTCCGTTTTGCCGATACCGGATGGACCGACATTTCCATTACAACAGCGATAGCAACCACGCTTCTTGAAGCGTTGGGTTATGAAACAGAAACGCGCATTTTATCGGTTCCGGTTACCTATGCCTCGCTTTCCAATGGCGATATCGACGTTTTTCTCGGCTATTGGAACCCTTCCATGACACCGGATTTCACCCCCTATCGTGATGACGGCAGTGTCGAACTTTTAGGCTATAATCTTGAAGGCGCCAAATATACCTTGGCTGTGCCACAATTTGCCTATGAGAAAGGCTTGAAAACTTTTGAGGATATCAAAAAGTTCGGGCCCGAGCTTGGTTACGCCATTTATGGTGTTGAACCCGGAAATGATGGTAACAGGCTTATCCTGTCGCTCCTTGATGACAAAGATCTAGGGCTTAAAGATTTCCACATTGTCGAAACCTCCGAACAGGCCATGCTTGCCGAAGTAGAAGCGCGTATTCACGAAAACCGGCCAATCGTTTTTTTGGGCTGGGAACCGCACCCGATGAATTTGCGCTTCAAAATGGCCTATCTTTCCGGTGGTGACAAATATTTCGGGAAAAATTTCGGCAATGCCAAAGTCGGCACCAATATTCGCCGCAATTACAGTCGGGAATGCCCGAATGTAACGCGCTTTCTTGGCAATCTTGCTTTTGATGTCGACATGGAAAACCGGTTAATGGTCAATGTTCTTGACCATGGTGAAGATCCCGAACATGCTGCCCGTTCATGGCTTTCAGCCAATAGGGAGAAAGTTGCAACCTGGCTTTCGGGTGTTACCGCTTTTAACGGTGGCAATGCAGGCGAAGCTGTTGACAATGCATTAAAACTACAAAAAGCGGACACGGATTTTTCCTATAAAATCCCTATCGGAAAAGGCGCAAATACAATCGTCCAATTTTTGAAAGAGCATGGCGGGCTCTTTTTTACGGCTGTCCGTTTGGGGCTCGATAGCCTTCTTAAAGGAACACTGGCGCTGTTACTATGGCCAAATCCTTTGTTGCTCATCGGTTTTTTATGTGTTCTTGCTTTTGCCATCCAGAGAAACTGGCGCGTCGTGGTGCTCACGGCACTGGGCTTTCTTTTCGTCATCAATCAGGGCTACTGGATTGATACGATGGAAACAATAACACTGCTCTTCTGGTCGTGCATTCTTTGCATGGGAATAGGTGTTCCCGTCGGCATTGCCTGTGCCCACCGGCCAAAAATCTATCGTGTAATCGAACCTATTCTCGACCTCATGCAAACACTGCCGACTTTTGTCTATCTGATACCGGCGATCATTTTCTTCCGTATCGGCATGGTACCGGGGTTGATTGCAACGATTATCTTTGTGCTTCCCGCCCCTATAAGATTAACCCAGCAGGGTATTGTTTCGACGCCGAAAGCGCTGATCGAGGCAGGCAAGGCATTCGGCTCCAACCGGCGGCAGATATTGTGGAAAATCGAGTTTCCCCATGCTATGCCGGAAATACGTGCAGGCATGACACAAACCATTATGCTTTCGCTTTCTATGGTGGTTATTGCTGCAACTGTTGGCGGCAACGGACTGGGCGTCAAAGTTTACCGTGCGCTACAACAACATGATGCTGCCATGGGCTTTGAAGCGGGCTGCGTCATTGTGGTGGTGGCCATTGTCCTTGACCGCCTGTTCCGTCCGGGAAAGGCACGCTAATGGCCAGAGTGATTATCGATCATGTCAGTGTGGTTTTTGGCAATCGGCGCAAGCAGGCGCTTGAGCTTGCTGCTCAGGGTGCATCACGGGCAGAAATCAAGGATTTAACCAATACGGTGCTTGGTGTCCATGAATGTTCACTCGACATTGCCGAGGGTGAAACGCTGGTTTTAATGGGATTGTCCGGTTCGGGAAAATCGACTTTGCTGCGCACCATCAACCGTTTGATAAAGCCGGTTGAAGGCAATATTTATGTTGGTGATGTCGGAAACGAAATCAACGTTACCACCGCTTCCAGCGAAGAATTGCGTTATGTGCGCACCCGCCTTGTTTCCATGGTGTTCCAGCAATTTGGCCTCTTTCCTTGGCGTACAGTTGCCGATAATATCGGTTTTGGCCTCGAAGTGGCGGGAGTGCCAAAGAAGCAACGTCAGGCCATTATTGCCGAACAGCTTGATCTTGTCGGACTGAATGAATGGGCAAACCGCATGGTGACCGAGCTTTCCGGCGGTATGCAACAAAGAATCGGCCTTGCCCGTGCTTTCGCAACCGGTGCACCGGTGCTGTTGATGGACGAGCCGTTTTCCGCCCTTGACCCGCTTATTCGCAACCATCTACAGGACGAGCTTCTGGAACTGCAAAAGCGGCTCAATAAAACCTTGGTATTTGTGAGCCATGACCTTGATGAAGCCATCAAAATGGGCAACCGCATTGCCATTATGGAAGACGGGCGAATCTTACAATGCGGCACAGCGCAGGAAATTGTGCTCACGCCAGCCAATGAACATGTGGCCAACTTTGTGCGCCACATCAATCCTTTAAGCTTCTTGACGGCAAGACAGGTTATGCGCCCCTATAATTATGAAAATAGCGATATTTCTGTTGCAGCCATGGCAAAACCTGATACCAGTTTACCCGATCTCATCAGTGCTTGCGACCGCAAAAACGGCGCCATAGGCGTTGCCGAAAACGGACGTGTCATCGGTGTGATAACCGGGGAAGACATTATCCACCATCTGGCAGAACACCAGAAACGGTGATAGGTGTGTTTTATGAGTTTGGATATTACGACAATCAGCGATGTTGATGACCCGCGGCTGCTCCCTTACCGGGATATTCGCGAACGAGATCTGGTCGGCCGCGAACATCATTTTATTGCCGAAGGCAAGGTTGTGCTTTCGGTGCTTTTGCGTTCGGACCGTTTTCAGGCTCAATCACTGCTTGTTGCCGCAGCCAAGCTTTTGGGGTTAATGCCGGTATTGGAAGCAACAAAGCCCACCTGCCCGATCTATTGTGTACCGCAAAAGATTATGGATGATATTGCAGGCTTCAATGTGCACCGCGGAATTCTTGGTATCGGAGAACGGATAAGCACCCCGACACTTGATGAATTTCTGACAAGTTTACCCGAAAAAGCACTGGTTCCGGTTTTATGCGGCATTTCCAACCATGATAATATGGGCTCGATCTTCCGCAATGCTGCGGCCTTTGCGGCCGACGGTATTATCATTGATAAAACCTGTTGTGATCCACTCTATCGCAAAGCCATTCGCGTGTCGGTGGGGGCGGCACTGAAAGTGCCCTATACTCAAGGCGAGGATATCGAGCATATTCTGGACGCGCTCGAAAAAGCCGATTTCCGGATCTACTCGCTTTCGCCATCAGCACCGAACTATTTGAAAGATGCGGAAGTGGCAAAAAGAACTGCTCTCGTTTTCGGAACAGAAGGTGAAGGCCTTCCTGAATTCGTGCTTAAAGATACCGAGACCTTACGCATTCCCATTGCATATGATTTCGACAGCCTGAACGTTGCTACAGCAACAGGATTGGCACTTGAACATTTTGCCGACTTTGACAAACTGAATTGAGAGCTTCGGGAAAATATTGTTTTTCTACTCCTGAAACGCAATTGTTCTTCATCAAGAAGATAAAAAGCAGCTTCGGCCATTTTTTTTCCACAACAACGGCAGAAAAATAAGAATAACCCGAAACATTCAGGCAAAATCACGAGGGACGGCCACGGCTTTCTTGAACACAGTCATCAAGCCTTCCTCGGACACGGCCGGCAAGGTTTTCTCCGACATGTCCAATAGAGTTTTCTCTTAAATACAAGCCACGAGCTAAGCTGAACATAGTCCACAGGCCATTCGCAAGCACAAGCAACAAGACCTTTCTTGAACACGTTTCGTCAAACCTTCATCAGACACAGACGGTAAGGTTTTCCCGAACAACGCCACACGGTTTTCCGTGAACACCGACAACAAAGTTTATCCGGACGCGGGTGGGCTTTCTTCCTATACAATCGGCCAGGCTTTCTTGGTGAGAGTCGGGAAGGCTTGCATCAATACATGTTGGTGAAAACTTGCTTTGTGAAAAGCAGATATGTTTGGCCATAACAAATGCAAAGAGCCTTAAGCCTGGAGATGCAAAGATGTTGCTGCGGGCAAATGGTTTTGCCTGCCGGTTTTTTGTCTGTTACTTTGAAACGTCCTGAGCTATCAGGCCGCGGTGTTTTCACGTGTTTGATCGAGTAGGTTTTTAAGCATTGCCTCGGCACGTGCATCCCGTTCGGAACGGGTGATAAAGCCGCCGCCAAGAACGCGTGCATCATTGCTGTCATTATCATAAAGAACACAGGCTTGTCCGGGGGCAACACCGGTTTCGCCTTCCAGCAATTCAACCGTCAACACACCGTCTTCGACTTTCAAAATCGCCGGACGTGGCGGACGTGTGGAGCGTACTTTTGCAGCAACAACGATACCATCCTTCGGAAATTCGTCGATATTTTCGTCGCCCAGCCAATTAGCATCACGCAAAAACAATTTGCGGGTTTCAAGTGCTTCTCTCGGTCCGACAATGACGCGCGCATTTTCTGCATCAAGATAGACAACATAGAGGGCTTCGCCGGTTGCAATACCGATGCCCCGCCTCTGGCCAATGGTAAAATTGACAATTCCTTCATGGCGACCAAGAATGCGCCCGTCAATATGGACAATATCACCCGGATTGGCAGCTTCGGGACGCAATTTTGCAATCACATCCGAATAACGCCCCTGAGGAACAAAGCAAATATCCTGACTGTCATGCTTGGAAGCAACAGACAAACCCATTTCAGCGGCAATTTCACGAACATGGGGTTTTGCAAGATTGCCAAGCGGAAAACGCAGATAATCAATCTGCTCTTGCGTTGTGGCAAAAAGGAAATAGCTCTGGTCACGATTGGCATCAACAGGCCGGTATAATGCACGGTGCGCACCATTCGGACGGCTTCTTATATAGTGACCTGTTGCCAAAGCATCGGCACCAAGATTTTTTGCCGTCACAAGAAGATCGGCAAATTTCACCGTCTGGTTACAGGCAACACAGGGAATTGGCGTTTCGCCATGAGCATAGCTATCGGCAAAGGGATTGATGACCGCTTCACGGAAGCGGGCTTCATAATCCAGCACATAATGGGGAATACCCAAAGTTTCCGAAACACGCCGCGCATCCTCGATATCCTGACCGGCACAGCAAGAGCCAACGCGATGGGTTGCCGCACCATGATCGTAAAGTTGAAGGGTGACGCCGACCACATCATAGCCTTCTTTTTTCAACAATCCCGCAACAACGGACGAATCGACACCACCCGACATGGCAACGACCACGCGTGTGTCTTCAGGACGTTTTGGAAGATCAAGACTGTTGAGAGACATAAGCTTACCTTCTAACCCATTGGCGGCTTGTTGAAATAATATTGTGTTTTGAAACGCACAACGCAACCGCCGCTTCAAAAAAGAAACTCTAAAACGGGGCAATTTATGAAAACCCGTTTTCTCCAGTTTATAAAAAAACAAAAAAAAATAAAGTAGCGTTTTTTGTTCAAGTTTGTTTGATTACCGCATTTTTTAGTTAACCTACTGATATTTATCAATTTTAAATAAAAAACACAATTTCGCGCCTTGCTATTTGTTAAATTTCCGTTTCCACCTGTTTAGCTCTTTTTTAAAGCTCGGCGTTTATTGTCGCTTCAGGTCCTTGAATAAGAGTAGAGAGTACAATGACCGAGTTAGTAAGAACACGAGTAAAATACGTTATTGGCCCAGATGGGAGTCCGCTTACGATCACCGACCTGCCGCCAAGCAATACAAGGCGCTGGGTTATCCGTCGCAAAGCCGAAGTTGTTGCCGCTGTCAGAGGTGGCCTGCTCAGTTTAGATGAAGCCTGCCAACGTTATACTTTGACGGTGGAAGAGTTTTTATCCTGGCAATGCTCGATTGATGAACATGGTCTTGCGGGCTTACGCACAACGCGTATTCAGCAATACCGGCATTGATATGCTTGACCCTTCTTGCCTTGAAATATCAATAAGACAACCGTTTCTTTCATTTTAAGAAACGGTTGTTTTATATTAAGGCGATTTCAAGAATGCGGGATAAAAATTTTCCTGAAAATGAACACATGCGGAAACGAGGCTGCAAGTTCAAAACCTTGTTTCGAGACTCGCTACCACATTTTAAAAAACACTTTTTGCAAGACGCAATTCTGCAAAAAAATTACACGCCTTGGAAAATTCAATTGTTGCAGCATTGAAATCGCCTGTTTTCCCGACTTTTTGAAAATTTAACCCATTTCTTGTTTTTACAGATTCTTTTCGTTCTTGACTTTTAGAATTCGGATATCATTCTCTGCCCGCTTGAGGACTCTTCGTCTTTATTGCGGTCATTATTGCGCAAGTTTTCTCTGCCGGCTTTGGAGCCAAAGAAAAGACCATTCTGGCAGATTGCAATTCTTCACATTTTTTTAAAACTTTTTTAAAGCTCCTCCGGACGGGTGAGCGGTTCTTTTCCATCTTAGGGTCGTCCCCCACATCCTCTTTTTGCGCTTAAGACTCATTTTCTTCTCAAGCCTGTTTGGCAGGCGGAAGGGATTCCAAAGCTCTATTTCCGGTTAAGTGCGAGGCTTCCGTAACAAAGAAGTGATTTCAAAACTTCTTCTTAATTTAAGTGCGAGGCTTGTTTTCAACCTTGCACATCAAGCAGGCAATCACTTGTTTGAGCTTAATGCTTGGCGGGTAAAATCCTCAGCGCAAAATCGAAATAAGTTCCCAGCTGATCGCCTGATTTGTTGGAAAGACACGTTGATATAATCGGAAAAGTTACGGGATATGACCGGAATGATGATGTTCGGGTGCTCACAAAGCCCGCCTAAAGGTGAGAAACTGTTGCGAGGAACAATCCGGATGTAATGGGCAAAGATCAGGAAAAGCATGAAGATAAGGAAAGCACGAAAAAAATGGCCGGTTCTTCAACCGACCATTTCATGCCCGCCATCAGTAGGCACTGGAGAATAGTTTCGGGTTTCGTCCACGCTGTGTTGAAAGCGCGTTTTGATGAAAAATTAGTGCTTTGCCGAAGGTCCCGATTTTTAAATATCGTCAAAGAAACGGGAAAAACCGTTTTCCGTTAAAACGCTCTGTGCCCTTAACGACCGAAAGGTTAAAATATTCGCAACGTGTTTCCTTGAAGATGTTTGTTTTCGCCCACGACCGTCGAATTGGCGTCGAGGTGGAATTTAAAACCGCGGTCTTAACCGATCATCGAGCGGCTTTGGACAAACACTGCATCTTCATCGGGCAATGCCTTGCCGTCGCGTTCTTCCAAAGCTTTTGCACGCTCAAGTTCGGCTTCAAGCTCATGCAGCTTCATTTCGCCGGATGCTTTCTGGATTTGCAAATCACGGATGGAATTCATGAGGTTTTCGCGCCGTTGACGGGCCGCACGTGCAAAAGTGGGATAGGCAAAATGGTTGACATCGGTAATACCGGATTTGCGCTCTTCATTAACAATCTGCGCTTCCAACTCGCTTGCCATACGATTGAACTCGCCCATCATCATATCAAGTTGAGAAATCTGGCGACGTTTTTCGCGCACCTGGAACATCTTCAACCGAACCACACTTTCACGCGGTTTCATACGCAATACTCCTTGACTACCGTGAACAAAAACACGTTCACACCTTGATACTCATACACTCACCGGACAAACGGTTTATCTCCATTTGTTAAAGGAACCATGAACGCTCCCCGAAGAGATGGCAGGTTTGTTCACGGCTTTCCTCACCCGACGCTTATAACGAACGAAATCGGGCAGGATTTTTAACCATTTGTTTACGGTCTTTGAGCACTATAGCGGATGTCCCTTAAAGCTCGGTAAACAAAAGGCCATTTTCCAACACAAAAAAGCCTTTTTTGAAACCGGAAACAGTGAGTCTGTTGAATCGGTTAGAGCAATTTCTTAAAGTAAAAATTAAGCATATCTGTTCAGTTTTTATCACCTTGAATCAAGGTAATACAAGGTTTTTTTCACAAAATTTTATTAACTTCTTGCCAACGAGAATCATATTTTGTTAACCATTTTGATGCAGATTGGTTAAAGAGGCAACGAATTGTTCTGAGTGCTGCCGAAATGTAAAATCATGGTTTCGGTTAAAATCATGATTTTATGGTGTTTTTTAAATCAACTGTGCACGTTCATGGCGCAGTTGTTTGCATTGACCGCGATAACGCCTGATTCGGCTAGTGGAAAGGGGATATAGGATATGCGCGTTTTATTGATTGAAGATGACCACGCGACAGCGACAAGCATCGAGCTTATGCTCAAATCGGAAAGCTTTAACGTCTACACAACAGACCTTGGAGAGGAAGGTGTAGACCTTGGTAAATTATATGATTACGATATCATTTTGTTAGACCTCAACCTGCCTGATATGTCGGGTTACGAAGTTTTGCGCACTTTGCGTCTTTCCAAAGTCAAAACGCCAATCCTCATTCTTTCCGGCATGGGCGGCATTGAAGATAAAGTGCGCGGCCTTGGCTTTGGCGCCGATGATTATATGACCAAGCCATTTCATAAAGATGAATTGGTTGCCCGCATTCATGCTATTGTTCGCCGTTCGAAGGGACACGCCCAATCGGTGATTGCGACCGGTGACCTTGTTGTCAATCTTGATGCAAAAACCGTTGAAATCGGCGGTCATCCGGTTCATTTGACTGGCAAAGAATACCAGATGCTCGAACTTCTCTCCCTGCGCAAGGGAACAACTTTGACCAAGGAAATGTTCTTGAACCATCTTTATGGTGGCATGGACGAGCCGGAACTAAAAATTATCGACGTTTTCATCTGCAAACTGCGCAAGAAGCTGGATGCTGTTTCCGGTGGCGTCAATTACATCGAAACTGTTTGGGGTCGCGGTTATGTGCTGCGTGAACCGACAGAAGAACCGATGCGCGAAACTGCTTGATTTTTCTTAAAAATTTGGTTTCACGACAGATGATTTGAATAAATGCGCCGGAGACTTTTCCGTTTTTAAAAAAAGTCTTCGGCTTTCTTTTTTGCTTCACCTATAATGTTTCACCTATCATATTGGTGCACCATCATTTTTTGCCGGTGTTAAGGCTCTGTTTTCCGGCACCCAAATTTCTGCCTTTGCCTCAAGTTCCCGGCTATAAATTTTTCTGTTTTTTATCACTCATTATCAATCCTGCTTATCAATAAGGTGATCTTCCGCCTAAAGAAGGAAAATCCCTTTAATCAATTCTTATAAAAACTCAGAAGTTGTTTAACGATCCGGCATTTCCAAACTGGAGTTTTAAAAAAACGCGTGAAAGCACTCTTCAAATCAATTTTTAAGTGGCAATTGTTCAACGGATGGAAATTGCTTGGCTGTTCCAACTTTTAAAACGCAAGTTTTAATACTGGAAAAGAAAAATGCTTGAAGCTTTTTATTCATTCGCAAACGCAGCTTTGGAGATCGAACCAAAAGAAAAATTTGATAGGCAAAGCAAAAACCATTCGGCACGGGAAAATTATTTCGCCCTCGCCCGGCTTAGCGCCCGTCAACATCTGCTTTTTTTCTACAAGAAAAGGGGAATGATAGCATGAGAGAAAAACGTTTTGCCCATGCCGATTTTTTAACCGGCATGTTTTTTAAAAAAACGGTATTTTGCAAAAACAGTGCAAAATGCGATACAGAAATGTCCAAACAGTTCTCTTGTCAGCCGACTGTAAAAGTGATGATTTCCGGCTGGGCCTGAACACCGATTGTCATATTGGCCATTTGTGCCAAAAGCAAAGTGTAATAAAATTGTACGCTATGGGCATCAATCGGTTCTTCAGGAACCTGACCATTATATAATTCAAGGAATTTCGGCGGCACACGCAACATTTTTCCGCTTACCTTGAGTTGGAAAGCGCGTTTACCATTTTCTTCGCCGATCTCGACGACAATATCGCCACCGCGTGGAATGGAAAGGTTAGCCACCAGAACAAGATTGAGCAACAGCTTCACTTCATTCTTTGGCAAAAGTAGACGCGGTGCCTTCCAATCAAGATTGCCTTTTTCGTTTTCCATGTAATTTTTGGCAACTGTTTCGGCATCACCGCTATCAATCTCGCTTCCGGCTGATCCGGCCGCACCGAAAGCAATGCGGGCAAATTGCAATTTTGACGATGCATTGACCGCCGACATGCGGATGAGTTCTATGGCATCTTCCTGTGCGTCACTTTCGTCATAAAGTTCGACACCGTTATTGATTGCCCCGACAGGTGAAATAAGGTCGTGGCAAATGCGGCTGCATAACAATGCGGCAAGATCGGCGGGGCTCAAAGTGACAGCTAAAGGCATAATGAAAAACTCCAAAAACTACGTTTTGGCTTTGCTCTAAATCAAAACCCTTAAGATTCCATGGACAGAACTTAAAAAAATATGAACCGTTGAAAATTACATTTATCCCCATATTCTCCGGCTTTTTGCAAATTATCCCGCCTATTTTTAAGCGTTTTTATGGTTTTTAAGAATTTAAACAACTTTGCCCGTTAGAATCAGAAGAAACCGGGTCTTTGCATCATGAAAGACCCAACCATTGAGTGACCAGAAGAGGTGAAACACTATGACCGGTTCCATCCGTATTCAGTGGCGTAAAGTCGTTTTTCTCTTTGCGTTGGCTTTGTTTACAACATTGTTCGCAATTGGCGGATTGACCCCGTTGCAAGCTCAAACCCAACAGCAAAACGGGCGCTATACGGCTCAGGAAATTATCGATTCCGGACATCGCTTTTTCGGCGATGCTGCCGGCAGTATGGCCACCGCAATCGAAAAAGTATTTGCCAAATATGGATTGCCGAACGGTTATATCCTCGGCGAAGAAGGTTCCGGCGCCATTATCGGCGGGCTTACCTATGGTGAAGGCACGCTTTACACAAAAAATGTCGGCGATCACAAGGTTTTCTGGCAGGGGCCGACAATCGGCTGGGATATTGGCGGCCAAGGCTCGCGCTTGATGATTCTTGTTTACGAGCTTGACAGTGTCAACAATCTTTGGGGACGTTATGCCGGTATTTCCGGCTCTGCTTATTTTGTTGCAGGTGTGGGCTTTCATGTGCTTAAGAAAGGAAATATCCTTTTGGTACCGGTCAGAACCGGTGTTGGCGCACGTTTGGGGGTCAATATCGGTTACCTGAAATTGACACCGGCAGCCACCTGGAATCCGTTTTAAACATTTGTCGGGCATCCGAGGCCTTTTATGCTTATCCAGTCGGTACTGTTTTTCATTCTTGGCATAGCTGCCACGACACTCGTTCTAATCCTGCTTGCTCCGGCAATCTGGCGGCGCGCGCTTTATCTTGCCCGCAAACAGATCGCGCAGGGTGTGCCGCTCTCGCTCACCGAAATCGAAGCAGATAGAGATTTTTTGCGTGCAAAACAGGCAGTAGAACTCGTCAAGCGCGACGAAAAATTCGAGCGTCTTAGCGAAAAATATGCAAGTCAAAAGCGCGAACTCGATCACGCAAAAGAAGAGCTTTGGCGCCTGAGCGGTGCCGATGAACGCGCAAACTTGTTGTCGGAACAATTGGCAGACGGGCAAGAGGAACTTGAAACCGAAAAACAGCTTGTTGCCACACTCGAAAGTAATAAGGGAAAGACCGTGGAGGAAATTCGCGACCAATTGATTGAAGAGCGTAAAGCCCGAGCGGCAAACCGTATCGAGGACGACGAAATCAAACGTCTGGAAGATGAAGTTGCAACTTTGAAAAGCAAGCTTGCCGAAGCAACACAAGACTTGCAACAAAACAAAATCACCAAAGCCGATATGGATAAGCTGCGCGAAGAGATCATGGATACTGCGGCAAAATTTACGGCCAACGTTGCAATATCGGAAGGTGCATCTTCTCCCATTCCCGACCTTGTCAAACAGGCTCGCGGCAAAAAAAGCCTTGCAGCCCGCATCAAAAACGATTTGAAGGCAGAAAAACAAAAACAGAATAAAAGATCTGCCCCCAAAAAGCCTGCAAAACGCAAAACTGCAACAAAAGCCAATAAAATCTGAAAGCCCGAGAAGCCCCAAGCAAATAGTATGAAACAACCAAACAAAATCGTTTAAGAAAGATAGCGCCTCATCGCGCATCTGAAGCTTAGTTTGTTCGCCAAGCCTTATGACTATTTTGTTTATGGTTTCCAAACCGAAAGCTCGAGTTCTGCGAGAAGCCATAAAATCTTTGCTTGAAACAATTTCAGGTTTGAATTCCGGTTGAGCTCGATGATTTTCGGCAAGCTCCCCAATTTTGTTGTTGTGGCCTTTTTCGTTGTTGAAAACTCTTGTTACGCTATTTTGGAAAACCGGCTTTCCGTCAGCAGAAAGCCTTCAATTCTTTGCTCGTAATGGTTTTGAAATAAAATCCACCCCGGCTTATGTTTCAAAAGTGTCCAATTGCCGAAAAAACAAAGCACAGCGCTTTGAAAACGTCATGGCGTAAGCTTTTCCCGATTTGCCAAAAGCGCCCGAAGGCTCGTTTTAAAAAACCGGAAGAAGCAGTTTTTTCAGATAATGAAGCCTTTTGTTACACTTCAAGGAAGTCTGCATTAAAAATTACGAAGGTCCGGATTTATAAATATCAAAACCTTCTGTTCAGCTAGCCGGCTTTAAACTTTGGCGAACTGTTTTTAAAAAAATGCGAAGGCCACAACTGGTACGCATGCAGCCGCATTTTTGTGAGGAGATGTTCTTCCCCTCCCGAAACCGGCAACGATTGGCGAGAAAACTGTGAATCAAAGCCGATATGTTTGCCTTGAACACTTTTCCCCTTATAGCCTAAAGCCGACAAAATGGTATAAACGTAAAGCCGGACAGGTAGCGGCAATAAAACGGCAAAACCACCTTTAAAGGGTGATCAAATAGGGATCGGCAGGATGCTTGAGAAACTATTTCACTTGAAAGCGAACAATACGCGCATCGGCATTGAAATCGGCGCCGGTCTTACAACCTTCCTCACTATGTCCTACATCCTTGCTGTCAACCCCACCATTCTGGGGGCTGCCGGAATGGATAAGGGGGCGGTTTTTGTTGCGACCTGTATTGCTGCCGCAGTCGGCTGTTTCATCATGGGGTTGCTTGCCAATTGGCCGATCGGCATGGCGCCCGGTATGGGGCTCAATGCATTTTTTGCCTATTCGGTTGTCATTACTATGGGCTATAGCTGGCAACAGGCTTTGGGAGCGGTTTTCCTTTCGGGCGTTGTCTTTCTTGTTTTAACAGCAACCGGCGTCAGACAATGGCTGATTGCCGGCGTGCCGAAGTCGTTGCGCAGTGCCATCGGCGCCGGTATCGGCATGTTTCTTTCTATTGTGGCGTTCCAGAGTGCGGGCATTATCATCAATAACGATGCCACTCTTGTGGGGCTTGGCGATGTAACCAAAGCAGGTCCTGTGCTTGCCGGTATCGGGCTTTTTATTATTGTTGCGCTTGATGCTTTCAAAATACGCGGCGGCATTCTGATCGGCATTATCGCTGTAACCATTCTCTCTTTCATCTTTACCGATGACGGCTACAAGAGTTTTCAAGCGCTTGTTCATTCGGGCGGAATTGCACTTCCCCCCTCTGTTGCACCGACCTTTTTAAAGCTTGATATTGTGGGCGTATTACATACCGGTATTTTCCATGTGCTTCTGGTTTTCGTACTGGTTGAAATATTCGATGCCACCGGCACACTTGTGGGCGTTGGCAAACGCGCCGGTCTTATTCCCGACGATAAACCCAATAATCTCGGGCATGCATTGTTTGCCGATAGCACGGCCATTCTTGCCGGCTCCCTTATCGGCACCAGTTCGACCACGGCTTTTGTTGAAAGTGCCTCCGGCGTTGCTGCCGGCGGGCGCACAGGGCTCACGGCAATAACTGTTGGTGTGTTTTTCCTGCTTGCTCTGTTTTTTGCACCCGTTGCGCTTTCAATCCCCGCCTATGCCACCGCACCGGCATTGATTTTTGTTGCCTGTCTGATGATGCGTGAATTTGCCGAAATCAATTGGGACGACATTGTCGAGGCGGTGCCGGCAGCACTTACCGCTCTTTTGATGCCGTTTACCTATTCCATCGCCAACGGCCTTGCCTTCGGCTTCATCAGCTATGCTATTTTGAAAACAATTACGGGAAAATGGCGCGAGGTGCACCCTGCAACGTGGATTATCGCTTTCCTCTTCATCATACGTTTTCTGATTGAAGGCGGAGTGTTCTAAGGCTTCTATGCCGTTCTTCCGTCATTAAGGCAACAGGATTCAAGAGCGGATATGCCGTTCATCCCTTATTGAGACGGGGGATTCGACAAGGCTGATGCCCTCTCCCCCTCTTTGCAATAGAGCGCTCGCCAATCATGGCCGGTTCAGTCGTTCCGGTTGTCAGGCAGAAAGCGCAGGTTTTTATTCGAGTGCTTGGTCTTTTCCAAGCTTTTGCTTTTCATCCATTCATTGAACAGCTTGCCCGAATTCTGAAATCAATAAAGCTGAACGAATTTTTTTGGGGGACCAAAAGCGGGCCTCAAAATTTGCGGCCAATGTTTTGTTGAATAAGCGATTTCATCGCCTATCCTTTCACACTGGATAAAGACATGTGTGAAGAGAAAATCATCAAGCGGAATTGAAAAGACAAGCCCAATCAGAAAGACGCTTTTGAGACGAATAAATTCATTACGCGATAATTTTGTTACCAGATAAATTTGTAGCCCGATAAATTTTTTAGGGAATAAAAAAGACCGGTATGAAACCGGTCTTCTTCTTTATGTCTAATCGTTCGGTCGGCGATAGCAAAGCTGTTCTCACTTGCCGCAAAATTCCCGGATCAAGCCGATAATTTTGTCCTGATCGCTTTCCGGCAAATAAGGATGCATCGGCAAGCTCAAAACGTGATCGGCAGCATGTTCTGAAACCGGCAGGCCGCCTTTGGCTTGCGGAAAATGACGGTAAGCAGTCTGCAAATGCAACGGCTTGATGTAATAAATCATGGATGGAATACCGGCATTTTTGAGGTGCGCCTGAAGCCCGTTACGGTCTTCGACAACGATTGTGTATTGGGCAAAGGCCGAGCGCGACCCTTTTTCAATTTTCGGAGTTTTAACAACATCTTTCAAACCGTCGCTATAACGTTTGCCGATAACGGCGCGTTTTTCCATCTCGTCTTCAAGAATATCAAGCTTCTGCAGCAAAATAGCAGCCTGTATGGTATCAAGACGCGAGTTCAAGCCGATGCGCACATTGTCATATTGGGATGAACCTTTGCCGTGGAAATAGATTGAACGCAGACGCTCTGCAAGGTCATCATCATCGGTAAACATTGCGCCGCCATCACCATAACAGCCGAGCGGTTTTGCCGGATAGAAGCTGGTTGCGCCGACATTGCCAAAAGCGCCGCACATGGCATTTTCATGTTTTCCGCCAATGGCTTGCGCGGCATCTTCAATAACAAACAGGTTTTCTTTGGCAGCAACTGCCGAAATTCTATTAAAGTCGGCAGGAAGACCGAAGAGATCAACAGGAATGATCGCCCGTGGTGTCAGGCGGCCTTCTTTTTTGATCATTGCAATGGCTTCTTCAAGTTTTGCCGGATCCATATTGAAAGTATCGGGCAGAATATCGACAAAAACCGGTTCTGCACCGGTCAATGCAACAACTTCGGCGGTTGCAGCAAATGTAAAGCTTGGGCAGAAAACAGCATCTCCCGGTCCGATATTTTCAGCCATAAGCGGCATTAACAATGCGTCAGTGCCGTTCGAGCAGCCGATCACATGTTTGACGCCGATATAATCGGCCATACGTTTTTCGAATTCTTCGACTTCCGGCCCGAGAATATATTTGCCACTTTCAATCACATGGGCAATAGCCGTATTGATTTTATCTTTAATACGCGCCCTTTGCGCTCCAAGATCTATAAATTGCATATTCACTCCGTTGCTATAATTGTTTAGCTGGCCGAATCATTCATTGGCACGGCTTGCCTAACATAACGCCTTAGACGAACAATATGTAATCAAAGTTCTATGACGCATGTAACAGCTTTTTACATTATTTCTTTGCCGTATCTTTATTTTTTGCCTGCGTTTTACCAGCAATTTCCTTTGCTTTATGATGGACACTGCCGGCAGTCAAAATACGCAGAACGGCAATGGCCTCGTCGCCATTGGTGCGGGGTTCTTCGCGGGTTTCGATGCAGTGCAGGAAATGCTGCAATTCGCGGGTGAGCGGCATTGCTTCCTCAACCGGAATATATTCCGGCTCGTCTGCGGTAAATGCCCATTGATTATTATCCTGCCAAACCTCGAAACGGTAAATGGCAAGCTTTCTTCCCCACGGCTCGACATCATCAAACACGGCCATGGCTTTGGTACCAACCACCGTCAAACGACGTTCGCGATAGGGATTGAGGCGGGAAGCAAAAAGGTGGCTACGCATGCCATTGGGAAACTTCATATGGACATGGGCAAAATCGGACAAGTTGTCGATAATCGCCGCGCCCTCGCCGTGAATTTCCGACGGTTCGCATTTTGTTATAGCCAGAATCATTGAAAGGTCGTGAGGCGCGAGATCCCAAAGTGCATCACTTTCGGTATGGAATTTGCCAAGCCCGAGACGGTGGGCATGAATATAGCGCACTTCGCCCAATGCCCCTTCATTGACAAGTTCAAGCAATTTTTCAAATGCCGGATGGTAGCGCAAAACATGCCCCACCATAAAAATACGCTTATGTTCCTTTGCAATGCGCACTTCACGCTCTGCATCCTCGACATTGAGCGCAATCGGTTTTTCAACCAGCACATCCTTGCCGCCTTCTATCGCTCTGATAGCGTTTTCCGCGTGAAACTGCGGCGGCAGTGCCAGAACCATTGCATCTATGTCTTTACGGGTAAAAATCTCGTCAACGGGGATTGCCTCGACATCGTGTTCTGCTGCAAACCCTTCCGCACGATGAACATTCACGTCGGAAACGGCTGCGAGCGCTCCCAGACTTTTCAAGGTACGTATGTGATTGCTCCCCCAATAACCACATCCCAAAACTGCTACGCGTGGAGCCATTGTCTATGCCTTATCCTTATTGCTGAACTAAAAAGCAATATCTTATCTGTTCAATATCGGTCATGAACGCCATTGACAAGAGAAAAGCTCAAAAACGATGCTTGACAGAGTGGGATTGAACCCCTTATATCGCCGCCACGGCTAAATGTTTTTTAAAAAGACATTTTTTGTGGCGGAGTAGCTCAGTAGGTCAGAGCAGAGGAATCATAATCCTTGTGTCGGGGGTTCAAATCCCTCCTCCGCTACCAAAGCCGCCGTTTTTCCCCTTTTTTGATCGCTTTCCGCTTAATCGCTTTTAATAGCTATCCGCTTGATCGCTTCCTTCATAACGATAAAGTCTCTGGTGACGGCTTTCGTTTCGGGAAACAGTTTTTTTTGATTTTTTAAAAAATTTGGTCCCGAGGTGCTGCCTCCAATGCTTGCTGTTTCAACTTAAAAAATGCCGCGCCACCGTACTTTTTGCCGGTTGAAAGCACAAAACCGGTAGCCGAGGCACATCAAGATTTCATCCGCTTTATGGGGAAAGCAGCGCGTTTAGCAAAAAAGTGGCGCAGTTATTGAAGAAGTAGCGTGTTAAGCGAAAAATCTGAACATTAAGCGAAAAAGCAGAGCGATTATTTGTCTCCCGCACGAGAAGTCTATTAAATCCGGCTAAAACGTCCTTTTAAAAACTCTCTTAAAAAATCCGTTCAACTATTCAAAAAAGCGGTATTCTTTTTTGAATGGAAAAATTGCCGATATTTTCTTTCCTCATCAATTTTAAGTAATCTTTGTATCATTATGGGGCAAATCAACTGGTTTTGATATTTCCCGTTTGAAGCTTTCCGCCATTTGTGCATTGAGGCGCTATTCACTACCTTTCTTGCAATTATGCGATTTCCGGCTTGTTTCCCTTCTGTCTATCGTTACTTTTGTTAAGCTTTTAAATCAGCTCATCCGGTTTTCTTGAAAAAAAGGCGCGTGTTGAGCTTGAAACCTTAAATTTCGAGATTCTTGAGATTATCTTTTATAAAAAACCGGCAAAATGAATGAACCAATCGGGATGGCCTTATTGTTCTGTTTCTGCTGCTCTCATTTTCTGCCCACCCCCCATGTGACGGATTGTGATTCGGTTTGTTTTCCTCGTTTGTCGTCAAAAATATGCGCTTCGGGAGAAAAACCTTTGACCTTTCATTTTCTCCCCTATCCCCTTATTTTCCCGATTTTCTCTCTCCACCGATTTCTAGCTATTTTTTGACCTGTTTCCGTCTGACATATGATTCTTCCAGAGAGCGGTTTTCTTCAAAAATAAATTGTCAGGAAAGAACGGTGCCACGGCGGAGTTAAATTTTTGGCATACGAAATATCAAAGCGGTTTTCGCGCCATTTGGCCGTTTTCTTGCGGTTTTTGTTTAAAATTATTTCCATTCAATAGTTTTGCCGAATTAAGCTTGGTACGGCCGATCAAGCCCTGTAAAGGCAATTTGTCTTGATTAAAGCCCAAGAGAAAAGACAATTTTTATTGGAGTGTCATGTTTATTGCCGGTTAAAAATGGCATTATTGTTAAATGTGGGGTAAAAAGCCCCCATTGATTGACAAAATGGCGATCATTTTGCCAAGGCGAAAAGAATGACCGCAATTTTTACCTGTTGCGCCTGATAATAGAGAATATTGATGAATCTTTCAGATATTGAAATAGCCCGTCAAGCAACCAAACTGCCTATTCGTGACATTGCCGCCAAGCTTGATATTCCTTACGAGGATATTGTTCCTTATGGTCATGACAAAGCAAAAATCAGCGCAAAATACATCGAGACGCTCAAAAACAATAAAAGCGGCAAACTTATTCTGGTGACTGCCATCAACCCGACACCGGCGGGCGAAGGAAAAACCACAACAACAATCGGTCTTACCGATGCACTCAACCATATCGGCAAAAAGGCTGTCGCATCGTTACGCGAACCATCTCTCGGGCCGAATTTCGGACAAAAAGGTGGAGCAGCCGGTGGAGGACGTTCGCAAGTCATTCCGATGGAAGACATCAATTTGCATTTTACCGGTGACTTTCATGCGATCACATCAGCCAATAATCTTCTTGCTGCAATGGTGGATAACCACATTTATTGGGGCAATGAACAGAATATCGACTCCCGCCGGATTACATGGAAACGCGTGGTCGACATGAATGACCGTGCGCTTCGTGACATTGTTCTTTCCCTTGGCGGGGTAAAAAACGGGTTTTGCCGCCAAAGCGGTTTCGATATTACGGTGGCGTCCGAAATCATGGCAATCTTCTGCCTTTCCGAAAACCTCGCCGATCTCACAAAGCGTCTCGGTAAAATTATTATCGGTTACCGTTACGATAAAACGCCGGTCACCGCTTCCGATATTCATGCAGAAGGCGCAATGGCGGTTTTGTTGCGCGATGCATTGGCGCCCAATCTGGTGCAGACAATCGAACACAATCCCGCTTTTATCCATGGTGGTCCTTTTGCCAATATTGCCCATGGCTGCAACTCGGTCATTGCCACCAAAACGGCATTGAAGCTTGCCGATTATGTGGTCACGGAAGCGGGCTTCGGTGCTGATCTCGGAGCTGAAAAGTTTTTCGACATCAAATGCCGCAAAGCCGGATTGAAGCCCGACGCAACTGTGATTGTTGCTACAATCCGTGCGCTGAAAATGAATGGCGGCGTTGCAAAAGGAGATCTTGCCCATGAAAACGTTGCGGCATTGAAAAAAGGCACCGCCAATTTGTTGCGCCATATTTCCAATATGGAAAAATATGGTGTGCCGGCCATTGTGGCAATTAATCATTTCAATTCCGATACCGATGCGGAAATAGACGTTTTAAAGAAAGCTGTTGCCGAAACCGGACATCAGGCCATTATTTGCCGCCATTGGGAAAAAGGTGGTGAAGGTGCCGAGGAACTGGCGCGCACTGTCGTGCAGATGATTTCCGAAAACAAAAGCAACTTTCACCCGCTCTATGCCGACGACTTGCCATTGGAAGAAAAGATCAACACCATTGTGCGCGAGATTTATGGCGGGCGCGGTGCCGATATTCCGACGAATATTCTGAACCAATTGAAGGCCTGGGACGAGGAAGGCTATGGAACTTTACCGGTCTGCATGGCAAAAACGCAATATTCATTTTCTGCCGACCCGAAATTGTTGGGCGCACCGGAAAATTTCACTATTCCTGTACGCGAGGTCAAACTCTGTGCCGGTGCCGGATTTGTTGTGGTGATTTGCGGTGATATCATGACCATGCCGGGGCTTCCCCGCCACCCTATGGCCGAAAAAATCCATCTTGATGAAAACGGGAATATTGAAGGTCTTTCATAACCCCCACAACCATTTTCATAAAAACTTTCAAACCATCGGCTTAAATGTTTGGCTGACGGTTTTCGAATCTTTATAGAACTCGATTGCTCAAGGCTTTAAAACGCCCGAATGCGCAAGGCTTTATAACGCTCAAATGCTTTAGATTTTTTGGATTTACCTGATTTCAGGCTGCCTTTCCTCATTTCAACGCAAAACGTTCAGGTTTTGCTTTTTTTCGGCTGCCTTTGCCTTCAATAGCTTCTATAAACGCCATCGCGCGGCTCTCATGGCGTTGCCATTCCCCGTGTTTTATTCTTCTGTTCCTTCGCTTTTCTATTCGTTCTCCTTCCCGTTCCTTCATCTGTCTGTTTTTCGCCTTCGTTTCTCCCCTATCAAGGCGCGCCTGTCCTGAATGGCTTGTGCCTTTTCCACGCCTAGCTGTTCTGCCACCCTTCTATTCCTTGGTCTCTTTATCTCTTTTCCTTACTGTCCCTTCATTCATTTGTTCCTTCGCCTCTCTATCCCTTGCCTATCAAACCGTGCCTGGCCCGAACGGCTTTTGCCTTTTCCTGTCTCCCCTTCTGTTTGACACTTTCAAATTTTACCCGCAGATCCTTGCCTTTGTCCTGCGCTTTTCTTTGTTCCGTTTGCTGTTTTTAGACCATGGGAATGATTGCAACACTTTAACCGGACAATAAAAAACCCCGGTTGGAGACCGGGGTTTTGTTTTTGGCTTTGTCAACAAGCAATCAGGCTTGCTGAACATTATCGCCGGACTGTTTGTCGGGTGCGGATTGAGCTTCCGGTGCATCGCCGCCATTTGTCGGCTCTCCACCAGCAGTTCTTCCGGCACGGTTTCCGCTAAACAGCCTGTAGAACATCGGGATAAAGAAGGTTGCAATACATGTTGCAGCCAACATACCGCCGATAACACCGGTACCAATTGCGTGACGGCTAGCGGAACCGGCACCGGTGGATCTTGCCAAGGGGACAACACCAAGGATAAACGCCAAAGATGTCATCACAATCGGACGGAAGCGAAGACGTGCTGCAGAAATCGCCGCATCAATAGCCGATTTGCCGCTTTCACGCTCGAGCACAGCAAATTCGACAATCAAAATAGCGTTTTTCGCAGCAAGCCCCACAAGTGTAACGAGGCCGATCTGGAAATAGACGTCGTTGCTCAAGCCCCTTAAATAGGTGAATGTCAACGCGCCGGCAATCGCAAATGGCACAGCCGTCACAACTGCGAAAGGCAGGCTCCAGCGTTCATATTGCGCAGCCAAAATCAGGAACACCATAATGATACCGAAGATCATAGCAGTTGAACCGGCACCACCGGCCACAACTTCCTGATAGGCCGAACCTGTCCAGGCGATCTGGTAGGTATTCGGCAAAACCTTGCCGGCAATATCCGTCATGGCCTTGATCGCATCACCGGAGGTAAAGCCGGTACCCGGATCACCCATGATCTTGGTGGCATAGAAAGCGTTGAAGCGTTCAAGCTGATCCGAACCGGTAATACGCGTTGTTTGGACAAGCGTGTTCAACGGGATCATGCCGCCGGAATTCGACCGCACAAAGACCTGCTTGATGTCTTCCGCACTTTTACGGAACTCGCCTTCAGACTGGATTTTAACCTGATAGTTACGTCCATAAAGGGTGAAGTCATTGATATAGATGTTACCGAATGTTGCCGAAAGGGCATCGTAAATCGAGTTGATCGGCACATCCATCGCACGGGCTTTGACACGGTCGACATGGAAGTCATACTTCGGCACATTCGGGTCAAAGGTTGTGCGGACATTCTTCAATTCCGGACGCTGGTTGGCAGCCTGAACGAGTTTCATCGTCATCTTATAGAGGTCATCAATCGAGCCACCGGCACGGTCCTGCAGATACATTTCAAAGCCACCGGTTGTCGAAAGGCCGGTAATCGGAGGCGGGTTGAAAGCAATGGTCACACCGTCCTTGATGCCTGACGTCATGCCGATCACTTGCGGGGCAATTACACGCGCATCATCCTTCGGATCGGGTCTGTCTTTCCAATCCTTGAACATGACAAACATGGCGCCCGAACTTGTCTTCAAACCACCTGAAAGCAGGTCATAACCGGCAAGCTCTGCAATGTTTTCGACCGCAGGGTTCTGCTTGAGAATTTTATAGGCCTTGTCAACCACACCTTGTGTTCTTTCAAGCGAAGAAGCCGAAGGCAGGAACGAAACCGCAAGCACATAGCCCTGATCTTCATCCGGAACGAGGGAGGAAGGAACCTTCTCGAACATGAAGACAGCAAAAACACAAACCAGCACAAAACAGACAATGCCGTACCAGAATTTATGGACGAAAAAGCTGACGCCCGAAACATAAAGATTGGTGATCTTCTGGAATGTCTCGTTAAACCAGCGGAACGGTGCAATCGGTTCGCTATGGCGCGGCTTCAACAACAGCGAGCACAAAGCCGGTGTCAGTGTCAAAGCAACAGTACCGGAAATAACGACTGAAATCGCAATAGTAACAGCAAATTGCTGATACATAACACCGGCCATGCCGCCCATGAATGACACAGGAATGAACACGGCGCACAGAACGAGCACAATAGCGACAACCGGCCCTGTAACCTCGCTCATCGACTTGATAGCAGCATCATGAGGCGAAAGCTTTTCTTCCGACATAACGCGTTCGACGTTTTCCAACACCACAATCGCGTCATCAACCACAATACCGATGGCAAGCACCAGCCCGAACAGTGTCAACATATTGATCGAGAAGCCGAGCACGTAAATGCCCGCAAACGTTCCGATAATAGATATTGGCACCGCGATAATCGGAATAAGCGTCGCTCGCCAGTTCTGCAGGAAGATGAACACAACAACGATAACAAGCAGAATAGCTTCGATAAAGGTGTGGACAACTTCCTCGACGGAAACCTGAATGAACTTGGTGGTATCGTAAGGTACCGAATATTCGATCCCCGGAGGGAAGGCAACTTTCAATTCATCCATACGTTTCTTGATCGACTGCATGGTGGCAAGCGCGTTGGCACCAGGTTGCAGGAAGATCAGGATCGGCACCATCGGGTTGCCGTTCAAATTGGATTCAATGAAATATTGCTGGGTACCGAGTTCGATACGCGCAACATCTTTCAAACGCAGAGAAGCACCTGTGTCATCCGAGCGCAGAATAATTTCGCCGAATTCTTCTTTTGTTACAAGACGACCTTGCGTCGTTGCCGAATAGGTGAAAGCACCATTGATATCCGGCTGTTCACCAATACGACCAACAGGATATTGGTTATTCTGTTCCTTGACCGCATTGATAACATCGGTCGGCGTCATATTATATTGGGCAAGCTTGTCAGGCCGCAACCAGATACGCATCGAATAATCGACGTGTCCGAGAACCTGCGCATCGCCGACACCGGGAATACGTTTCAAATCGTCAACAACGTTAAGCAATGCGTAGTTGCCGACATAAATCCGGTCATAAGCGCTTGTTGTCGAACGCATGGCAACAAGGCCAAGGATGGATGAAGACCGTTTATCGGCAACAACACCAAGACGTTGCACTTCTTGCGGCAAAGTTGTCAAAGCACGCTGAACGCGGTTGTTGACGTTAATGGTTGCCTGATCAGGATCGGTTCCGAGCGCAAAAGTAACAGTGATCTGCAATGTACCGGACGCGTTGCTGATCGATTGCATATAGATCATGTCTTCAACGCCGTTGATCTGCTGTTCGAGAGGAACAGCCACGGTCTGGGCAACTGTTTCGGCACTGGCACCGGGGTACTGCGCCGAAACGACCACCTGCGGTGGCAGCAGGTCAGGATATTGGGCAATCGGCAATATGCGCATACACATAAAGCCGGCCAATACGATGATAATGGATATAACCGACGCGAAAACCGGCCGGTTAATGAAGAAACTATAGCTCATTGTGCGGGCCCCGAAGCTTTTGCATTGCCCCCGTCAGGTGCCTGTTGTGGCGCATCGTCGGTGACATTGACCATCAGGCTTTGCCCCTGAGGAATACGCATCAGACCCTGTTCGATATAAACCTGGCCTTCGGTGACAACTTCCTCTCCGTCACGAAGCCCCTGAACAACCTTGTTTTTGTCTTTTTCATCGAATTTGACACTGTCAATCAGCCAGTCGCCGTTTTGCATTTTGCGCACGGCTTTGACCGGACGTTGCTCGACAACCATCAAACGGCCAGCCGCCTTTTGCGGCTGTCCATTGGCGGCGGCCGGTGCGGCAGGTTGTGCACCTTGCGGAGCATTCTCGCCGGCTTTCGGTGCCTCGGGCTTTTTCAACAGATAGACAAACTGGCCACCACTGTTTTGGACCAGAGCCGATTCCGGAATGGTCATGGCATTGGCCATTTTGATACCGGTAACCGTTACGCGTACAAACATACCCGGAAGCAGACGACGATCGGGATTGGCGATAACCGCACGGGCACCCAAGGTTCCTGTCTGCTTGTCAATTGTCGGTGAGGTAAAATCGACCGTACCTTGTTCGGGATAATCAACCCCTTCACCAAGACGGACGGTAACTTTCAGATTATCAATCTTTTCGCCGCGTTGCTGCATTTCGTCCATCAAATGGCGAATCTGGTCATATTCACCATCGGCAAACGAGAAGTTGACATAGATCGGGTCAAACTGAGTGATTGTGGTGAGCAGGCTCGATGACGGGTCGGTTCCGATAAGAGAACCTTCCGAAACAGCCTCGCGACTGGTCAGTCCACTGATTGGCGCTGCCACTTTTGTATATTCGAGGTTAAGTTCGGCGGTGCGCAACTCGGCTTTCGTCTGCATCAATGTTGCTTCGTCGGCATCGCGCTTGGCAAAAGCCTGATCGCGCAATGAAGTTGACTGGACTTTTTGCTTGACCAGTTCCTCGGCACGGTCGGCATCACGAACCGACTGGTCGTAATTGGCTTGCGCCTGCGCGACCTGTGCGCGTGCCGAAGCAACAGCAGCCTCGTATTTGTCCGGATCAATCTCGAACAATATTTCGCCCTGCTTGACTTCCGAGCCTTCAACAAAGTTGCGGTGCAAGAGAATACCACCAACACGGGCACGAACTTCGGTTTCACGATAGGCAACAACACGGGCTGCATATTCGTAATTTAACGGAACCTCTGCCTGATGAATAACCTTGCCGCTTGCCTGCGATGGAGGCGGCATATGCTTTTCCTGTTTGCCACAGGCAACGAGTCCAAAAGACAGCACGCCGACAACAAGAGCGGCCGATAATTTCCTTAATAGTGTCATAGGATGTCAGACCTTGATATTTTTTTCGTGTCCGGTAAAATATACATACATGGATGTTTGTAAATAGCCAATCAGCTAATAACCACTTAATAGCAGCAATAATAAGGCGTCACAACCGGCAGAAAACACTTAATTGAACATTTTTCAATCAAGATTTCGCGTTTTTCAAGACAGGATTTCCTGTTTTTTTAAAACAGAATTTTATGTTTAAAGTGTGATGACGGGACAAAAAGGGGAAATAATATGCGCCGGACAAAAGCCGAAGCGAGCGAAACACGTGAATCGATCCTTGATGCGGCAGAAATGGCTTTTTTAACCAAAGGTGTTTCCAAAACTTCGCTCAATGAAATTGCCGAACGGGCTGGCGTCACGCGCGGCGCAATCTATTTCCATTTTCGCGACAAACCGGCCATTTACAATGCAATTATCGACCGCATCAAATTTCCGCAAGAAGACCTTATTGATGAAGTAAGCCGCAATGATTCGATCAATCCGATTGATGTATTGGAAAAATCGGCTTGTGCTTCGCTCAGCCGTTTTGCTGAAGACGAGCACCAGCAGCGTGTCATGACAATTATTACTTTGCGTTGCGAATATGTCGATGATTTTTCGCAAATGATATTACGCTTGAGGGAAGCCCATGACAGCATGCTTGATCTTTTTACGCGCATGCTCTACGTGGCGCGAAGCCGCGACATGCTTTCCGAAGACTGGGAACCGGAAGATGGCGCGCGTGTGCTTGTGTGTGTGGTGGGCGGCATCCTTCATGAATGGTTGAATTCGGCAAAAAATTTCGATCTTAATGCACTTGGTACAAGATTGATTCTAAGCCAGACAAAATCTTTCCGGAAAGATTCCCGACAACTTATGGGATGAAGTGCCTTTAACCCTTGCGCCCCTGCCCTTAAAAACAAATGTGCCACGCCATCAAAATTTCCAACTTCAAAACAATCCCCCCTACTCTATAGATAAATTACTACGCTTTTTAAAAATCATACTGGCTTATAAAAATCGTCGCGCTTTTTAAAAAGCAAAGCAATCACCCCATTTCCCTTTTTTTGCCATCCCCCCCGTTTCCGGCTGTTTCACTCGACACTTTTTTTGAGTGCCCCTTAGTTTTCGGCTTTGCCATCAAAAAAGAGATTATCGGAAAAACACTTTTCTATTTTTCCTTTACTTAAACCCCGCTGCATCGAAATGTGACAAAACAAAAATACCGCTCTTTGGGCGAGATTTGTTCACATGGCTTTCAAGTTTTCTCTGAACCGGAGTTTTTCAAAACCGGAATTTTAAAAATATACGCCGATCACGACCGTCGGCCATTTGCAGACCATTTTTTGCCTAACCTAAAAACGGGAAAAAGCCCTCGCGGGAAACAGCTTTGGCAAAAGTCATCCTTGTTCATTGCACTATCACGTGACTCTTTCAAAGGCAGAATGAGTTAACTTTGTAAAGCATGATTGCAAATTCGCGAAACGCAACCGGAAAGCCGATCTGCCAGATAGGCCAATATATCGACAAAATGAAATATCGCAAAAGGCTTATTGGACAAAACGGGATGTAGGCGTGAGCGGGATGTCACAAATGAAAGTAAAATGTGACGGAAAAGAAAAATAGGATTTATAGACAAACCCGATTTAAAGGCAGCGCCTTCTTGGATACGCTGCCTTCTATCTTTTCAGATTCTCGTTTTCAGCGCGTGCGACGCTCTTTGACATAAGCAATCAAACCGCTTGTCGAACTATCGTGGCCGTCGGCACTTTCATGTCCGGAAACCATGGGTAACAATTCATTTGCGAGTTCCTTACCCAATTCCACACCCCATTGGTCGAAGGAATTGATGTTCATGAGTGTGCCTTCAACAAAAACCCTGTGTTCATAAAGTGCAATCAACCGCCCCAATGTGAAGGGGGTGAGCTTGTCATGGACGAGCGTCAGTGTCGGACGGTTACCGACAAAGCTTTTGTGCGGGGCTAGCCTTTCGGCTTCCGCTTCACTCATACCGCCTTTCATTAACATTGCTTTTGCTGCTTCTTTGCTGCGACCACGCATCAGTGCTTCCGATTGGGCAAAGCAGTTGGCAAGAAGCATATCATGCTGGTGGCGCAAGTTTTCTTCGTGCCCGTTCACAGCAACAATGAATTCGACCGGAATAATATCGGTCCCCTGATGCAAAAGCTGGAAGAAAGCATGTTGCCCATTGGTTCCGGGCTCTCCCCAGACAACAGGGCCGGTCGGCATTGTAACCGGTTTGCCGTCAATGGTCACATGTTTGCCGTTCGATTCCATGTCGAGTTGCTGGAGATAGGCGGGTAGACGCGACAAACGATCCTCATAGGGAATGACAGCACGTGTGGGACAACCGCAGATGACGCGATTATAAAAACCGATAAGCCCCAGCCGGACGGCAAGGTTTTCAGAATAAGGTGCTGTGCGGAAATGTTCATCCATTGCATGGCCGCCAGCGAGAAACTTTCTGAAATTTTCCGGCCCGATTGCCATCATCACCGAAAGGCCGATTGCCGACCAGACGGAATAACGCCCGCCAACCCAGTTCCAGAAGCCGAAAACACGCGACGGGTCAATGCCGAAATCAGCCACCTTATCAAGCGCAGTCGAAACTGCGGCAAAATGTTTTGAAACGGCCATCTCGCCCAGTTTTTCAGCAATCCACTGGCGCGCAATATGCGCATTGGTCATGGTTTCGGCTGTGGTAAAGGTTTTTGAAGAAACGATAATCAGTGTTGTTGCGGGGTTAAGCCGCGACAATGTATCGGCAATATCGGCGCCATCCACATTGGAAACAAAATGGCTATCCGGCCCGTCGTGATAGGGCTTCAAAGCAAGCGTTGCCATTTTGGGCCCAAGATCGGAACCGCCAATGCCAATATTGACAACATCGGTAATTTTACCACCATGTTCGCCTTTGAAGGCACCGGAGCGCACTCCTTCACAGAATTTTTCCATATGCGAGAGAACCGACTGCACATCCTCGACAACATTTTTGTCGCCAAGCATGATTGTGCTCCCCTTCGGCGCCCGCAAAGCAACATGAAGAACCGCACGATTTTCGGTCAAATTGATCGGCTCGCCGGAAAACATCGCCTCTCGCCGCTCCTTCAAACCGGCAGCATCGGCAAGATTATCAAGAAGCTCCAAGGTTTTCGCCGTAACCCCGCATTTGGAAAAGTCGAACAGCAAATCATCTAGCCGCAATGAAAAGTGCTCGAAACGCTGCGGGTCATTTTTAAAAAGTGAGCGAATATCGCCAAGCTCCGGATCTTTTGCATGGGTTTTCAATGCGTTAAAAGCGGCGCGGAATTTTTCTTCGTTGCGGAACATGGCAAGCTACCCTCCATTGTGTAAATAGAATTTAAGATGAAACACATTGAAGTGAAAGAGGTAAAATTGCCTTTATCCATTTCGCTCATAAGAAAGTTAAACGAGGCCTTATATCACGGCATTATTATCGGCTTTTCTTGAGGCTTGTGAGAAATCGCATGCCGCCAATAGATTAGCAAAATGGCTTATCACTTGCGGCTATTCTCTTGACCGCGCAAATTTTGTTTTTTCGTATGACGCTCATATGTCATCCGGTTGTTTTGGCATTTTGTGCGGCATCGAGTTCTTCCTCAAGCTCGAAATCCTCTTCGGCTTTCGGGCGGATAAAGCGGCCAAGCAAGAGATAGGTAACGGGTGTGACATAGAGCGTTGCAATGGTTGCAAGGCCAAGCCCGCCTACAATCACAAAGCCTAAAGAAATTCTGGCTTCCGCACCCGCACCGCTTGCAAGGATCAGCGGTACACCGCCAAGAATGGCGCAGATCATTGTCATTGATACCGGCCGCAAACGTATATTGGCAGCATTTTCCACCGCCTCGCGCAAAGTCTGGTTGCGGTTTCTGAGCTGGTCGGCAAATTCGACAATCAGAATGCCGTTTTTGGCCATAATGCCGACAAGCAGCACAAGCCCGATCTCGCTATAGACATTAAGGCTTACCCCGCTCACCATCATGGCAAAAACGGCACTGCCAAGGCCAAGCGGAACTGTTGCCATGACAATGAGGCCGGAAATGAAACTTTCAAACTGTGCAGCAAGAACAAGAAGAATAATGACCAAGGCAAAGCCAAAGACGATAATGAGGCCGGAAGAGGTTTCACTCAATGTGGCAGCCTCGGCAAGCGGGATAATATAGCTTCCCGCAGGCAATATGGGTTTTGCAAGGTCAAGCGCCTGCTCAAAAGCTTCACCGAGTGCAAAACCCGGTGCAAGACTTGCCGTCAAGGCAATCGAGCGCATGCGCGATTCCCGCCCGAGTTCCGGCGGTACCGGCTTTTCTTTAACTGTTGTCACCACCGACATCGGCACGAAACGGTCGTCTGCCGTTTTCATGAAAATATTTTCAAGATCGGTCGGGTCATTGACCGGTGTGCTATTCGACACAAGCTTCACATCATAGGAGCGGTCGCCAATATAGACCGAGCCGATTTTGCGCCCGTCAAGCATGGATTGCACGGCATTGGCAAGGCCGGTAATGTCAATACCGAGATCGGTTGCCCTTTCGCGATTAATGTCGATGAACAATTGCGGCTGCGTTGCTTCAACACTCAAGCGCGGCTGGACAAAACGCGGGTCTTCCTGCATTTTTCTGACCAGTGCATCGGCAACCGGCTGGAGTTTGGCGTAATCCGTGCCGAGAATTGCAAATTGCAAGCCCTGTCCTGCTCCTCTGATACCGAGCGAATTACCTTCCGCCGCAATGACACGCACAGCCGGAAAACCCTTCATTATTTGATTGATATCCTGAACAATTTCCTGCTGGCTGCGGTGACGCTCGCCCCAGGGAGCAAGATTGAGCATGAGAAAACCGTTATTGGACGAGCCGAAAGTGCCTGATACCGAATAGGTATTGATGATTTCGCCCCTCTCTTTGAACGGCAAAAGCGCATCCTCGATCTTGCGCATTTCATCATTGAGATAATCGACAGAAATTCCTTGTGGCCCGTTGATGCGCAAAAATATTTGTGCGCGGTCTTCCGACGGGGTCAATTCCTGCCGCAAGGTCATATATCCACCTGCACTTAGGATAACAAAGCCGATTGAAAGCAAAACCACAATCCACGGATGGTCAAGAGCACGGTGCAAGCTGCGGGCATAAAAATTCTGTAATGCATGGGCAATTTTCAAAAGCAATGGCGGTTTGGAATGCCTGTTGCTTAAGGCCTCCTGCCCGTTATTTTCCTGAACGCGCCGGTTTTCCTCACCGTTTAAATTTCCCTCATTATCAGCAACAGCTCCGGCAGGCTTTTTGACATCTTTCAGAAATCTTGAAGCAAGCATCGGGCAAAGTGTCAAAGCCACAATTGCCGAAAGCAGAATGGCAATTGCCAGCACAAAACCGAATTCACGGAAAAGCCCGCCCGCCTGACCCGGCAAAAAGGAAATCGGCACGAAAACCGCAACAAGGGTGAGCGTTGTGGCAATCACGGCAAAAAACACTTCTCTTGTGCCGATAACAGCCGCAGCCCGCGGCCCGGCACCGAGATTGCGGTGACGCACAATATTTTCCAGAACAACAATCGCATCGTCAACGACCAGACCGGTTGCAAGAACAAGCGCAAGGAGGGTTAGAATATTGACCGAAAAACCGGCAAGATAAATGGCGGCAAATGTGCCGATCAAGGCGACGGGAATAGAAAGTGCGGGAATGAAAGTGGCGCGCAAATCCCACAAAAACAGAAAAATGATCACCACAACGCTTAAAACCGCAACAATAAGCGCCACCTCGACTTCGTGAATAGCGCCTTTGATAAAGCTTGCATCATCACTTGTTATGGTAATATGCACGCCTTCGGGAAGCGTTTTGTTGAGATTGTCAACCGCCGATCTGATCCCTTCGGAAATATCGAGTGTGTTTGATTGGGCCTGCCGCACAATACCAAGCCCGACACCGGGTTTACCATTCACACGCACAATCGAGGTTTCCACATCCGGCCCCAGAGTGACATTGGCAATATCACCGATACGCACACGATTATTGAGATAAACATTCTCGAATTCTTCCGGCGTAGAAATATTGGCGGTTGCTCTCACCACCAGCGCCTGATTGGAACTTCTGAGCGAACCGGCCGGCGCATCAAGTGCCATATCGGAAAGTGTTCGCGTGACATCGGCAATGGTCAGGCCATAACTTGCAAGTTTTGCCGGATTGATATCAATCCTGAAAATCTTGTCACGGTCGCCATTGACTTGCACATCCGCAACACCGGAAACGGCCGAAAGTGTGTCGACAATCTGGTCTTCGGTCAAAACCGTCAAATCATCGACACTCATTGTTGTTGACGTCACGGCAAGGCGCATCACCGCGTCGGCATTGGAATCGGCCTTGATGATGCGGGAGGCATCGGCATCATCGGGTAAATCATTGGTAACACGCGAAATGGCATCACGAATATCGGCTGCCGCCACATTAAGATCGACACCGTCATTAAATTCGACCGTTACCCGCGAACGGGCAAAAGAAGAGCGCGAGGATATGGTTTTGACACCTGAAACACGTGCCACCGCATCTTCAAGCTTCTGGGTGATCTCACGGTCGATGGTTTCAGCCGCCGCACCATCAAAATCGGTTGAAACTGTTACCACCGGACGGTCGACATCGGGCAATTCGCGCACATCAATGCCCTGAAGTGCTGCAAGTCCCGCCACCATGATGAGCACATTGAGCACGAAAGCCGAAACCGGCCGGCGGATAAAAAGCGCAACCAGCCCGCCTTTATCCTTTTCGCGATTCCTTTCGCGTTCACCGGATTTCTGAAAAGCGCCCGCCATTACCGGCTTGCTCCGTCAAGAGTTTTCTTTTCGTTCCCCTTCACCTCATGAGGTTCAGCAACTGCTTTCTTGGCGTTTTCCGAATTTTCTTCCACTGCTTTTTCACGGGCTTCGCTATTGCCAGCAGATTGACCCGAATGACTATTTTCATTGCCAAGAGAAACGTCTTTTCCGGCCTCTTTTACGCCCTCATCCGGCATAATATCGACAGCACTTTTATCTTGCAGATTTTGCACACCCTTGGTGACAACAAGATCTCCTTGATAAAGTGCACCGGTGACCAGCACTGAATCCGCATTGCGCTGGACAATGCCGACACGCACATGCTCCACAACTCCATTTTTTACCCGCCAGACATAGGCACCCTCGGCGTTCCACTGGATTGCAAGCGGGTCCACCGCCGGATAAGGGTCACCCGGAAAAGCAAGCGACACAGAAAAAGACATGCCCGATTGAAGCACACCGGAAGCATTATCGACTTCCGCACGAATGCGCAAAGTACGGCTTTGCTCGTCAATCATATTGTCAATGGCGCTGATGCGGCCGACAAATTCTTCACCAGGGCGGGCAATAGATGTGGCTTTCACTTGTTGGCCGATTTTAATGAGTGGTGCAAAACGTTCCGGCACCCAGACATCGATCAGAATATGGTCGCGATTATCTATGCGGGCGATTGTTGTATCGGATGTCACGTAATTTCCCGCGTCAACCGGTAAAATACCCACAATCCCGCTTACCGGCGCGCGGATTGTGCGCCGATCAGCTGCAAGCTCGGCATCGCGCAGGGTGAGCCTTGCCTTGTCGAGTGCAAGTTTTGCCGACAATTCCTGCACTTCGGTTGCTGTATTGGAGGCACGCAACTTGACCGTTCTTGCCATGGTCAATTCCGCATCATTGACTTCCACTTTGGCGCGCTCGACGGCGATTTCTTCATTATCGGAATCAAGCTTTGCAACCGGATCGCCAATATTGACGTGCATTCCCGCACTTACATAGATCTTGTCCATCACGCCGCTAGACCAGGGGGTGACGGCAACCGTTGCAAGTGCCCTTCCCGTGCCGATGGCACTTAACCGGTCATTGATCAGCTTTTGGCTTACCGGTTTTACAACCACCTCGTTTGTTTTCGGGGTCGATGCGGAGGTGTGCCCGACATTTTTCCCGTTCTTTAAGCCCTGCCAGACAAACAGGCCGACAATAACGAGACCAATAATGACAACGATGGTAATTTTAGACGGGCGTTTCATCGCGCTGCTTTCATCAAAGGATGAGAAAACCGGACAGATTATTATCCGATACTGTTTTTTGTCACTCTGTTTTTAAAGTCTTCTACAATTTTAAACGTTCATCAAAGCCGCATCAAACGGGTTACAAAAGTCTTTAATGACGATTTTTCCCAAAAGTCTTTGACGATTTTTCATTGTATTTCATGCAAAATTTGCGTTTTTTCGTCCAGTTAAATTTCGGTAATAATTCCAACCGGAAAATAACCAATTGGATAAGCGCAAAAAACAATTTGTTCTTAATCAATGATTTTTATAGACTGGATTTAAAATGCGGGTTTTATAAGGCAGCACTGACTCGTTATCGGTCAAAAACTGACGCGACATTTCGCTAAAAATGCCGCTCGTCTGAAGAGGTTGAATGACTAACGAAGGAATAACCGGCGAACCGGCGCCTATAACAACGGGTATGTCGCTTGATCGCGAACATGAGAAAATACCCTTCTATCGGCGTATGCGTGTCCGGCTGTTATTGCTCATTACGCTTTCGGTTTTCATCACGGAAATTATGGTTTTCATGCCCTCTATTGCCAGCATGCAACAAAGCTGGCTTGAAGACCACCACCAGTCGGCCAAAGCCATCAGCATGATTCTGGCTTCAAGCCCCGAAATCACCCTAAGCCCGAATTTGCAAAAAAATGTTCTAACCGCCACTGATGCCTTGGCTATAAGCATTATCAGAAATGACGAGAGAATGAACCTTGCCACTTCGCCGGACTTGAAAAAGGTCAATGAAACCATTGATCTTCCTGATTATAGCGAAACCAAAGCTTTGCTTGATTCTCTCACAACGCTCTATTTCGGAGGCAGCAATATTTTGCTCCTTCGCGGTCCTATCGAAGGAACAGACATCACGCTTGAAGTCACCGTTGCCGACAGGAAATTGCGGCAGGCGATGATCGATTTTTCGTGGCATTTTGTCGTAATTTCTCTCACCATTGCAATTGTCGCAGCAACGACGATTTACCTTATCGTGCACGAACTGCTGGTGCGCCCGTTGCAGAATATCTACACCAATATGCTCGATTTTGTGATAGAACCGCATAATCCCAGCAAAATTCTGGTGCCCGAACCCCGCAGGGATGAACTCGGTATGACGCAAAAACGTATTTCGGTTATCGAAAGCGAATTGCAAAAAAGCTATGCCCACCAGAAACACCTTGCCAATCTCGGGCTCGCGGTTTCCAAAATCAATCATGATATGAGGAATATTCTCGCTTCCGCACAATTGATGTCGGATCACCTTGCCGACGCAAAAGACCCGATGGTGAAGAAAATTGCTCCGAAACTTATCCGCGCTATCGACCGGGCGGTCATTTATAGCCAGACCGTTATCACTTACGGGCGCACGCAGGAAGAAGCGCCAAAGCGTAAAAAACTTCTTCTTCATGACCTAGTGGCCGATCTCCTTGAATCGCTCACCCTTCCCGGTTCCGATCAGGTTGAATTTGTTAATGAAGTACCGGTTGATATGACGATCGACGCGGATGAAGAACAGCTCCACCGGGTTATCACCAATTTATGCCGCAATGCTGTTCAGGCAATGCTGGAACGGGAAGACAGTGCAAAACTTCAAAACAAGCTCACCATCAGCGGACACCGTATTGACAATGTAGCAGTTATCGATGTTGTAGATACTGGCCCGGGTCTGCCGGCAAAGGCCAAGGAACACCTGTTTTCACCATTTCAGGGTTCAACCAGCCGCAACGGTTCGGGCTTGGGATTGACCATATGTGAAGAGCTCGTCAACGCCCATGGCGGTAAAATTACATTGATTGACGAAGAGCGCGGCGGCGCGCATTTTGAAATCCGCATTCCCGATCTGCCCTCGCATGGCGAAGATCGACAAAAGAATGAAAAAACCGCCTGATCAAGCTGTCGGATAAGAGTGACGCTTAACGCACGAGTTCTTTCAATTATTCACGCGTATTCACGAGACGTTTTCCTGAAAGTTTTTTCCACCAGAACGAATTCCAATTAACGAATATCAATTGATGCCATAAAGCCAAACAAGTTGGCAAAGTTTCGCGTGTAAAAAATTTTCAGCTGGCCTTTTTATAATGCCTTTCAGTCGACATCTCGGCAGGCTGTTTCAGCCGGTATTTGCCGTAGACATTGAGGGAACATAGATCCGCCGTTTTGAGCGGAGTTTCCGCCTTTCAAGCTTTTCGGAGCGTCTTTTTTGAAAATTCACGGTTTTTGGGTCGATACCGGTTTTTTAAAAAAATTAATTCGGCTTTATAAAATTTTCTAAAAATGCGGTTTTGTTATTAAAGCAGTTTTTTTAAAACTTCTTGCTTCTCCTCAACCGTTGTTTTTTAGCTCCCTTTATTTTGTACATAAAATTTTCCGACAGAGATTTTCCGGTTTCAAAGCGCTTAGCTGCAAAATTCGCGACACAAATGAACAAAAAAATAAAATCTTCTCTTGCATTTCTTTCGCGAACCAATTAGGAAACCGCTTGTCAGTCGATTGAAGATATTCGAAACTGGATGTCAGCGATGAGACTGGCTGGAAACATCAATTTGGTGTTTTTCAAAAATGCACCCGTAGCTCAGCTGGATAGAGCACCAGACTACGAATCTGGGGGTCAGGAGTTCGAATCTCTTCGGGTGCGCCATTTTAAATTTGGCATTTCACCACACTTTCCAAACACCAAACTTTTCCATTTTTTAAAAACAAACACCAATCCCTGCAATTTTTAAAAAAATGTGAGGGGAATTGCTTTTGATTGATAATGCTTTCAATCAATCATGATTTGAAACTATCCTCCCTATTTCCTTCGAAAGGATTGTCGTCCGAAATCCTGTTGTCTTTCCAAGCCAGAGTGGAAAAACAGCATTTTGTTTATTGTATTTAAAAGCAAATGGGAGAGATCAATTGCACTGATCACGAGTGCCTTTAGACAGAGTCTTCCTTTTTATGAAGCTCCTGATCGAAATGGAAGAACCGACTGACGTCGTGCTATAACTTTCGCTTTGCGCGATCTTGAGTGCTGCCGTGCAGTCCATCGACGTAAATTGCGAGCCTTTGTCGGTGTTGGATATGTCGGGTTTACCCTAACGTAAGAGCCTCTTCGACTGCATCTATTGAGAAAGCATTTTCCATTGTGATTGATAGTCTTGATGATAAAACCCTTCGGCTAAACCAGTCCACAAAACCACGCGGATAAACAAAACCACGCGCCATCGGAATATAGCTCATGCTCCTCGCCCAGACCCGATTAGCGCGTGTTACTGCCAGATGCCACAGCAGATAGGGATAAACTTGGTGACCGGTTGCCGGCTTCAAGGTGTTAGGCCGCCGTCATATTGCTTCTATAGCCTTTTTCTTCATAAGTTTGGCAATATGCAGTCGCTCGACTTCTTCGCGCTAAAATCACCAACATAAATGTATCTCGTCTTTAAGGGGTTAAGTCTTTGCCGAAGTACAACTTTATTCTGACAACGCCTGTAAAGGCCATAAAAATAATTCAGGGTTATGGGTGATATGTCACATGACACCCTAGTCGTTCACAAAGCTTTTCGCTTTTTTTTACCATAGCCGGTTTTTCTTGAGACGACGTCGCAGTGGTTTGTTGACAAGCAGTGAGGAAGAGACCTGAAACGATGAAAACAAATATAGTTATTGCACGTTTTTTCATTTTAACAACAGCCCTAATAAAGACAATTTTTCTACATGCTGAATAAATTAAAAACCAACCGATAACAACTGTTCTACTTTAGCGCGTCTTTAAAACCAAAAGCGCAATTAGCTCCTCTTGAATAAGTATCCAGCCTTGTGATTTTGCCGTGCTCGTCATAAAACGCGCGGGCTTCACAATAAGCTAACTCATATCCTGTAGGTGTACTTTTTTGAAAAGATCGTTCCCAGTATACATATTTTTCTCCCTTTTTATTTTGTGCAACATGGAATGGACCTAACCGTTTAATGATATTTTCGATAGGTTGCCCACGCCATTTATCTTGAATTTCCTGACTAAAGTTGAGAGAAAGCCAACAGCCACTCAGCATAAGGACGACACATAAAAGAGATAAAAATTTTCTCATTGAATCTTCACCTTGGATTATTTTTTGATAATATCATTTTCATGCATGAACGACACTTGTAAGAACTTTCGCTTATTATCTCATTGCCCTTATCGGCATCAGTAATGCGCAAAGCCTCACTTTTAAGGCTCGAACAAACGCATTGCGCACTCGACAAATACCATAACCGTGGACAGAATATTGAATTCTACTTGTTATTTCTTTTCAATTGGCGTCATAAGCCTCAAAATAGTAATTAACGCTCAATGCCAAACAACCGCCAACCTTTATCCCTAACTGAATGGTCAGCGGTTGTTTTGTTTTTCATTTCAATTTCCTCAAAAAATATACGAATTGTAAAATACAATTTATACTTTTTTAATAAGCGCCCCTTGCCTCACAAATGGGAACTTTTGGATTATGAAAGTTTTTACACGCATCTATCGCTCTGGTTCCACTCTTTGGAAAATATCCTTGATCTTCCATACAAAACCTTTGTTTAAAAATGTTATTCTGTCTAACATTTTGGTCAAGTTTTGGATCATCTGGATAGCGTTCTTCACATTTGTCACTTGCTTCAGATATTTCTTCCGGTGTTGCGCCTGGCTTTTGAAACCATGCAGCACGAGATGGTGGGCCGTGATCTATATAACCAGGCTTAAACACACCACAACCACTAAAAACACTTAATGACGACAAGCATAGTAATGTAATAATTTTATTCTTCATATTTGTTTCCACATTTTTAAACGAGCGTCCTTGAGCTTTGATAATTTTAGATTTTGCAGAACCATAACTAACCTCACAACCAGACTTCCCAAGACCATAACAACTATGAACAGAGAAGTCTTTTCCATCAAGACCAAATATACCGCCAATTGCTTTTAATTGGTTATAACCTTCGGGTGCGTTATACATTGTTGCAGGATTGCCACCAATGAGCCCACCGACAAAATCATACTTATGACGTTGCAGCTCAACACTATATTTGTTTCCATTACTTAATTTATTTAATAGATCTGCTGTTTTTTCACGCATTGGCAGCAGGCCCATAATAATGAACATCAGTATTGGATAAAACGCCTGTCTCTCCACGTTTATCAAGTGCTGCTTTTTCCATAGCATCCTTTAGATGCTCTTCCACCTTTTCCAGCGCTTTATCTGTAATGAGCGGTCTGATCGTCACATTCTCTCTAAAACCGTTACCGACTTTGAAGGCGGCAATGCGCTCACTCGGCTAACTTCCATTTCCACATCAGCCGCGAAGGTTGCATTGATATTTTCTCTATTTTCAAGTTTGCAATGTTTTTGAGACCAAGTCTGACTATAGGTGTTAATTCAAGAAAACTCCCACTTCTTTGCGATTAACCAAGCACACTGGCATGCATTTTCCATGAATGAGAAAAGATCTCGTTCATCAGCTATCGAGACCCGAAAAATGGATAAAGGTTGCGGAACAAACATCAACAAAAGATAAACAAATGATTTTGTAGAAATATGATCGTCTTGATACCGAGCCGCAACGTTTTTTACGACTTCATAAATTTCATAGAAAGAATGAAAGACAAGCTTTTATAGACCTTGCGCTTACGCACTGGTCATTTCTTTCCTAAGATAGACCTCGACGCTATCCCTATCCGGACAAGCACTTAAAGTGCTTGAAGAAGAAATGACCTGCACCTCATCTCCAAGCCGTGAATAACTTGCGCCTTCTTTCAATCAATTGTTCAATATTGAACGTAATGCGCCTCACTGCCGCATAGAAATGGCAAGTCTGTTCATTCCATTCATCAGCGATATGGCAAATGTAAGGTCGGATATTTCTTTGTCACTAAAGACCTTTTTTAATGCCTCGTAGGACTCGTCATCGGCGTGGCTTGTCGATATGTTTGTTAACTGCTCTGCCCAGTTCAGTGCTGCCCGTTCTTTTTCAGAAAATTGGTCACTCACACGCCATCCCGCCACTTCCGCTATGCGGCGCTGCGTTTCGCCATCTTTTAGCAGGGAATTTGTATGGAGATTGAGGCAATATGCGCATCCATTGATTTGAGAAACTCTGAGATAGACCAATTCAATCAATTTTTGTTCGACTACGCTTTTCTCAAGGGCGACTTTCACGGCTCTAAAACCGCTCATCAGCTCTGGTGACAAGTCAAAATATTTCAGTCTGAGATTTTTCATATTCTCTTCTCCTTATTCTCATTATTGTCTGCAAAATATATTAATAACGCAGCCGATAAACAAACTATAACATTAAAATTAATCATCATTTTTATGCTTTGAAAAAGTGACATACTAATAATAAATAATATTAATAAAAATATATTTGCGTAATTAATTATTTTGTTCTTTGCGTTAATAATATAGGCTAAAGCGATTAATGCCTCTAAAACTGTGACCATCCAGCCAATAACGGGAGTCATGTTTTCCGGAGCCCAAGGACACAGAGTCGAGACATGTTTAAAAAATTGGGTCATCGAACCCCATGAAACACCTGTTTCACCAAGATGACCCCAAAAACCAAAACGGTCGAATACAGCCGAAAGATAGCTGATAGCCAAACCGACTTTAGCAAAATATATGCCCCGCCTTTGCGTCGACGATTTGCAAAAGTCAAACATGCTTCACCATTATAAAATTCCAGAAACGAAACAATGTCGCAAAGGCGCTTACTGCGATAGGGACATATTCCGATAATTTGATAATGACATGTGCATTTCGTTTTCAAATACAAAGAATGCATTTCTATGGGGCGTTCATCAAAACAAACGTAAAATGTGTTTCTTATGGTTTCTAGTTTGGAGCGCTGTCATGGAAATTGTAAATCCACATGCCGCCGATCAGGATATTTATCAACACTTGGCATCGCAAAATAACATAGAGAGAAGTGGCTCCGGCTGGTTGAACAATTTGGTATGTTTTTAGCAGTATTCGTGACGCGTTTATGCAGCATTATTATCTGTGGTCGTATCAACGTAAAACTTGTTCAGGGATTGTGGTTAAGGATTGAAGGTGGGCATCGGCTTTTATAAAAATTCAACCATCGGATAAAACCGGCATGACCTAAAGCCACGGCTTTGCCCGCATGAAGATGAACCTCCTTATATTTGACAAAACACTAAAGAATTGACGGATCGTCAAAGTCACTCGAAAAAGATATTGTTCCGCTGTTTTTTCCATCCTATCAAATAGTGACAACGGCCTCTAAAAGAATGCCTATTCCTCCAAGCGATGCCGATAAACAGGATTGTGATGAGCCGTGGGTCTCCTTGTCATGATTATCTTTTATTCAAGGCATAAAAACCAAAGTCACGCAGAAAATTCACTCTCATGAATGCCTCAAGTTTTTTCGCTCTTCTGTCGTCGGTCTGACTATCCTATGTCAATAACTATTGATTTCTTTCATCAATTGTTATGAATGATGATTTCTGACGGTTAGGAAACGAATGTCAAACGAGCTTATAAACATAGACGCGATCGGCACAAGCTATTCGCCTAAATCGTCTCGTACAGGAATTGGTGATAGCCTCTACCAACAGATCATTGCATTAATCGACAGTGGTACTTTTCAAATAGGAAAGCGCGTTCCCTCGATCCGGGCTCTTTCGCTTGAAATGGGAGTTGGTAAAAATACCGTAGAAAGCGTATATAGCCGCCTCATCGGAGATGGTTATCTCGTTTCCAGAGGGCCTTCCGGCACATATGTTGCAAGCCATTCCCTCGCCCATGCAAGCGTACGAACGAAGACCGCGACCAATTCTTTTAAACATCGGTCCATTTATGCCGAAGGAACGACGTTTAAAAAGCTCCAGATCGGTTTACCGGCCATTGATTTATTTCCCGCAAAATATTGGAGTGGCCTTTCAAAGCGCAAGATTGCTGAAACGCATAATGCGTTGTTTTATCCTCATTCAACGGGGCTTAAAAAGTTAAAAGAAAGCATCACCCGTTACGTTGGGCTGTCCCGTGGAATCGTTTGCGAACCCGATCAGATCTTCATCAGCAGCGGCTTTCGCGGTGCCTTAAATTTGCTCATGCAAGCGCTTGGTGAACCGGAAGACACAGTATTTTTAGAAGACCCGTGTTTTCCGCCTGCTTTGGATATTGTCAAAAGCTCAAGTGCACATATTGTTGCTGTTCCTGTCGATCATAACGGGATGCAAATTTCTGATGCTTTAAAAAACCATCCCTACGTTAAATTTATTATCGTCACAGCCAATCATCAAAGCCCTCTGGGCTACGTCCTTGGAGATGATAATCGAAATACATTATTAGATTGGTCGGAGAAAAACGGTACATTTATCATAGAAGACGATTACGATAGCGAATTCAGATATGATAATAAACCGCTGCCGACTCTCGCTAGTCTCAATAATCATAGAAACGCCAATATGATCTATATTGGTAGTTTCAGTAAATTAATTAATCCCGACTTACGATTAGGCTATTTTATTGTTCCAAAGTATATGGTTCCGAAAATAACCGATTTTTATCAAAGATTGATAGATGGATTTCCAATATTAAACCAATCTGTATTATCCGAATTTATGGATTCCGGTAATTTTGCCAAACATTTGAACAAAATGAGGATGAATTATAAAAAAAGAAAAATATTTTTGCAAAATGCCTTGAATAGATATGTTTCAGATATATTCCATGTAAAAAATTTCAATCACGGACTTAATACATTATTGCTATTAAAGAATTGCATTAAATGTAATGATCTGGAATTAATGACAATTGCACAAAAAGAAAATTTTGGAATTGGATGCATTTCAAACCGGCAAATAGAAAGAAGAGATTTGGGAGGGTTAATATTATCCTTTTCAAATTTAAAAAACCAAGAAGAGGCATATAAAATTATCTCGGATTTTAATCAGGTCATCAGACCATATGTTTCTTCAAAATAAATATTTTTATATTTAAAATTAAAAAAAACATCAAATTCACGCTTTATTTCCATAGCATCCCCCTCTTTGAAATGGCTTTGGAAAGTGAATTATGTATCATTTATGACATGAATTTACACTTATAGTTTTATATTCTTCATCTGGTTCGAGATTGCAAGAGAAAATTGTGCCCTGTTGGATGATTGTGAGGGTTATGAAAGAAATGGAGAACCAATGGTAGCCCTTGGCAGCTACCCAACGACGGCTACTGTTGATCCGTCAGTGTATTGCTGATTAAAAATCTAAGCACAAACTCGTCTGTAGCTGGATTGGATTAATCATTTTTAATTTATTGGCTGTAACTCCTATACCACTCCTCGAAGCTGCCATGACTACCGTAATTATATAGAACCTTGTCAAACTCATCAGATAAAATATAGAATTTATGAATTGATCTCAGACTATTTATGATAGTTGCTTTATCAATAGTCGTCGGTATATCGCTTTTCATATTCCTTGCAAAATCCAAGGCAGAAGCTACTGTAGCATATATTAAGGACCATTCGATTACACGATAACACATCATTTGATAATTATATTTCATTACTGATTTTTTGCATTCACTTGTTTTACTCTCTACGCAACCATTTCTAGATAATTTAACCCACAATTTTTCATCAACGTGTTGTTCTCGCGCCATAACAACCTGAAAACTCTGTATAATGTCAGTTAAACGCTTTGAAACAGTACCACTGCTTAACTCGATCGCTTTAGCTATTATCTCAACATTCGATTCAGGAATATCCGAAAAGTCCAACTGTTTTCCATTTTTTATGACGGGAGGCTTAGTTTCACAGATGAAGTGTAGATTAATGTTGCGCTTTGCAATATCCATCAGTTCAACCAAACATCTTAATAGGCATGGTTTTACTGCCCTTAAAGCATTATCCCGTGCTTCCTCTGCTAGCGTAGCCTCTCGGTCAACCTGTTCTTTAGCCAATTTTTCATTTGAGCGTATTTGCTTCATAACGGATCGCCAAGCCACCACAGCAGCAACCAACGTCATTAACCCGCCTATAATGTTACCGGCAAAGCCATTCATCCAATCGTCTGGAAGCAATCGCAAAATCCATGCCAATGGTATAAGTAATATTATTCCAACGGCACAACCAATGAGTAAGTATATTGACTTCTCGAATTCCCGCATTTAAAGGCACACACCTTATTTCAAGAATATTTTCATAGCCTCTTTACTTAATAAGATTCCAAAGTTTTAATAAAGACTGTGCATGGTTTTTTAAAAAGTTTCCACTCTTTAACTGTGGGCTCCTGAACCTGAAAAATAAAACCACCTGTCAACGGGTTTTTCTAGTTTTTCAGTTTCAATAAAGAGGTTGACCAAAACAAACCGGATAATGACCACCGCAAGCAAGAATGTAAATAAACGCTGCTCCGTTATGCGTTTCTTTTACGATTTTTATGAAGCTAAATATGTCGCCTGTTATCCCGACAACGTTGGTGCCCTTTAAACTGCCTGCCTTCGTGAGTAAAAAGGTAAGCATTGGCGAACAGTGTTTTATCAACACTATTGTCGGAAGCGAGGTAATCGCATTCAACTTCCAATCGTTAATAAATCCAACGGGCAAGTTCATTCATGACTTTCATTCATCGCTCAAATGAACAATTATGCCTTTTTCGTTTTTGAAAGCTCGATTATACTTGCACTCAACAAAAACAGGAAAGGCGCTAGAATGGACATAACACGTCGACAATTTGCTATCGCCTGTGGTGCAACTTTAATGGTTAGCCCGACAATTTCGGCAAATACACAAGCCACAGCAATAAAAAACCCTCCAATCCGTCTTAAAACCGGCCGGATGATCCCGACGCTTGGCATGGGAACATGGACACTTGCAGCAGGCCAAAGACCTCTTAAACAAGAAGAGGAAGCGCTTGCAACCGGTCTTGATCTTGGCTTGAACCTCATTGACACTGCCGAACTTTATAGCTCCGGTAAAGCTGAAGAAATGGTTGGCCGTGTTATAAAAAAGGCCAAAACAAAACCTTACGTGGTTTCAAAAGTCATGCCTTCGCACGCAACAAAAGCCGAAGACATTCGCAATGCCTGCAAAAACAGCCTTCAACGCTTGGGATTAAAGCAGATGGATCTTTATCTCTTGCATTGGCGTGGCGGAATTTCAAACCTCAAAACCGTGGTTGATACATTTGAAGAATTAAAAAGCGAAGGTGCCATTGTCGATTGGGGCGTTTCGAATTTTTCCATTAATGACATGAATGATCTTTTCAGCCTTGAGAAAGGTGACCAATGCGCAACCAATCAGGTGGAATATTCACTTGTTGACCGCACTATTGAAGGAGGCCTTCTCGATTGGTCAAAAAATAATGCTATGCCGATTATGGCCTATTCACCACTTGGTTCGGGCAAAACCCCGCTTTTGCAAAACGCGGTGTTAAAAGACATTGCGCAAAAACATCAAATGACTGCTGCGGCCATCGCAATCGGCTGGACAATCAGAAACAATTTTACCATTTCCATTCCCCAATCAGGTTCGCCTGCACATTGCCGTGAAAACAGTGCCGCACTTTCTCTTCATCTTGATGAAGACGATCTTGCCCGACTTGATAAGGCTTTCCCGATTTGAGCAAGAAAGTTTTCCCGTTCTGGACGAGAAGATTCGAGGCAGGAAGGTTCAACATGTCTCTTGATCGTCGTTTTATATTGAAATCGGCTTTGGCTCTGTCTCTTGCCGAAATTTTTTCGCTTTCAAAAGTTTTTTCACAAAATACTGAAAATTCGGCGGGGAAGACTTCAAATTCATCCAAAGCGGAAACAGTCAACGATAGCGCCGCAACAAAAACGGAAGCTGATGTCAAAAATCTTAAAATCGGGGTTATTGGCGCCGGCTCACTTGGCGGAACCGTTGCAACCCTCCTTGTGAAATCCGGCCATTCGGTGATGTTTTCTTCGCGCCATCCGGATGAGTTGCGGCGCTTGACAAACCCGCTTGGAGACAAAGCTTCAGTCGGCACACCGCGCCAGGCGGCACAATTTGGTGATGTTATCCTTGTTGCAGTGCCGTTTTCAGCCTGGCCTCAAATCGGCAAAGATTTTGCCGCCGAAATGAAGGGGAAAATTGTTATTGACGCGACAAACCCGCCTTTGTGGGGAGGAACTTTAGAGCCTCTTTCAATTGAAGCAAAGAAAAACGGCGTTGCCGAAACAGTAAAAAAATATGTGCCGGATGTGCGCCTTGTCCGTGCGTTTTCGGCGGTTGACGCCACAGTCATTGAAGATTGTTTCAATAAAAGGATAGAAGCTGTTGGTATGCCGATCGCTAGTGACGATGAAAAAGCGTTGCAAGTTGTGGCAGAGCTTGTGCGCGAAACCGGTTGCGAACCTGTCATGACCGGAAAACTTGAAACAGCGCATATTTTTGCCCCCGGCGAGCCGGGGTTTCGTGCCCACCTTCCGGCAGATAAATTGCGAAAACGCCTTGGCCTATAATGATAAACAAGCTGCAACATATATTTGAACGTCTGTTCGCGCTAAAAGCGCATGAAACGGTTGCCTTTTTGGGCGGCTTTTTCACGCTTTTTCTCGTCTTTTGCAGCTATTTCATGTTGCGGCCGGTGCGGGAAACATTCGGCATTGCCGGTGGTGTTGATCACCTCTCATGGCTTTTTACCGCCACTTTTTGCGCCATGTTTCTCGTTGTGCCCATTTTCGGCTTTATCAGCCAGAAAATTAAAAAGACCAATCTCTTTATCTATTCGACGCTTCTTTGTAGCCTTGTGATGCTCGGCTTTACGATAAGCCTTTATTATAATAGCGGCAATGTTTGGGTGGGGCGCGCATTCTTTGTCTGGGTGTCGGTTTATAACCTGTTTGTTATTTCGCTGACATGGAGCTTTTTGGCCGAGGTTTTTACCAAAGAACAGGCACAGCGCCTGTTTGGTCCCCTATCGGCAGGCGCAAGCCTTGGCGGCATAACCGGCCCGCTGATAAGCGCATTTCTGGTTGAAAAAGTGGGCTATGCGGGGCTTCTTTTAATTTCGACAGCGCTGTTTTTATCAACACTTTTTCTCTGGCTTTTTCTCGTGCACTGGCGAAACGATTTTGGCCGCGGCAAAGACATGAAACAAAACCTGCACACGGGAACCGAAACGGAAAAAGAAAATAGTGAAACCTATTCCGGCATATGGATTGGCTTGAAACTTATCGTAAAATCGCCTTATCTCCGCCAAATTGCCGTTTATGCCATTTTCACCTCGGCCGGAACCACTTTTCTTTATTACGCGCAGGCGCGCCTTGTTCAGGCGACCTTTACCAATCCTGCTGAACAGACACAGTTTTTTTCCATTATGGATACGGTTGTGCAAACCTCATCCATTCTTATCCAGATGTTCGTCACCGCTCGCATTGCAAAAAAATTCGGCGTGACATTCTTGCTTGTAAGCTTGCCTCTCATGATGGTGATCCTGTTCGGACTGCTTGGCATATTCTATTGTTTTCCGATTTTGGCAATCGCGATGATATTGCGGCGTGTGGGAGAATATGCACTTGCCCGCCCTGCCCGTGAAATGCTCTTTTCGGCAGTTGATGAAAATTCGCGTTTCAGTGCAAAAAACGCTATTGATACTTTTGTCTATCGCGGGTCGGATGCATTCTGGGGCTGGGTTGATACGCTTATGAACAACGTTGTCTACCCGCCGGTGATTATGCTGCTTGCACTTGTTTTATCCTGCCTCTGGGCAATTTCAGGAAAGAAAATCGGCAAGCGTTACGATGAACTTTAAAACTAAGAGCGCTAAAAAATACCATATTTGAAAAACCGGAATTTGTATTTTCCTCTCCCGCATCAGGAAGCTTCGGAAAGTTTTTATCCGCGTCCTGTGTTTAACAAATTCCGGGACAAACAAACAATTAGCGAAACAATTCCCGGAAATCGCTTTGAAACCGGATATTCATGTAACCGGGATTATTCCGTGCGCGGAGAATTATCATTTGCAGCCTGCCTCAGGAATCCAGTCGAACCTCGATCTCGAAACATATTTTTGCATGACCTCATACATGTCCACGTAGAGGCACTCCACTTTTTCAAGCCAATCGGGAATTCTGGTATCATCATAAGCGAAAGATGCATATTCCAATGGTCCATTACCGTCTTTCGACGGAAAGACAAAATAGTTCGCAACTGTCTTTTCCGGTTGAAGCTCTTGAACCGATCTAGCGTAATATGACTGCTTCAAAAGATCGGAAATTCCCGGTGCCGTATCTGCCGACGAAGCTTTGTAATATTTCGCATCGGCAACGATAATATGGGCGTCTTTCACAACGACTATATCCATTCGTCCCCGATTTTTTTCATACTTTTCTCTCTTGCCATTTATTCTATAAAACGGCACAGGCAGTCGTGAATTCCATTCTCCCGACCGATCCCTGACAAGACTCTTGAGCATCTGCTCCCAAAGAGTAGAGAAGTCGGATATGCCACATATAAAATTGCCGGTGTCGGTTGGTGTCTGTGTACTCCAATAAGCTTCGAGTAATTTCGCCAACCTTATCGAGCTGTCGTCATAAAGATAATACATGAAATTACTTATGGATAATGGATATTGTTTCCGGTCTTCAACCAGCAACGGAATGTTTTTCAATTGCTCTGTCCGGTCTTTTGTCAGACCTGTCCACCAGCCATGTTTTTCCGCAATATCACATATGGTGTCCGCCTGGATACTGGCCAGAATATTTGACGTAGAATCAGAAAATGCGTTGGTCTCGATAACAGCATAAACCGGTACATTTTCGGGAGAAAAAAAAGGTATCTGCCTTGCAATTGTTCTACGCCAGTCCGGTTTGCCAAACTGTTTGCGCCGTTTTCTCACCCGCCTCGAATAGAGACCGTTATGGAGAAAGTCCTCGGCAAGTTCCCTGACAATTGCAATAAACATAGCTCCGTCACGATCTTTATCGGAAAGCGTGTATCCGCTGCGCGCCGGATTATCGGTTCCATAACGTGCAATAGATAACATAAGCAGCTGCCCTGCGGTGTAATTCTGCCCGTCTATGTTTGATTTTGGCAGATCAATTCCGTACGGGAGGAATACAACAGGAGAAATTCCGGCTTCGCACACGACGCCGCAAAACCTCGTTGTTTTTCCATTTTTGACAGCTTCCGGATAATTCTTGCACAATATGTCGAATATACCGCGCTGTTCTGTCTTCAACTTCGATATCGGATATCCATCATACAAAAATATCGGTGTCATTGGTCGTCGCCATCGTGACTTCCGAACAGTTCCAGAAAAGATTCCGAAAAAATCACTTTCTTGTCTTTTTGTCTCGACGATAAATCCCCGAATGTTCTGACGGAGCTGTCAAACAATTCCTGTCTACCGTTGTGTCGTAACAGGTCGTCCCAAATATAAACAAGCAGCTTTTCCGGCAGCAAATTTTCACTGTTAGCAAAATCGCGTTTGGATAAAAAATAGGTACCTATAAGCCGATCTTCCGATATGCCGGCGACGTTGTTGACAAGAAAATTATTGAGTTTCTGAACGAAATCTTTCCATTCTACTTTCACCGGTCCGGAAGGAGTGTCTTTCACAAACAGTTCAATGGCTCCCCCGGGAGCTTTGCTATAATCGATCTGAATGTATTTATATTCCCACCGACGACGAAAAGCCGTGTCAAGCGGGAACACTCCCTGATCCGCACTATTCAGCGTTGCAAATATCGAGAGGTTCGAAGGAAGTTTCAATCGGGAAGGTAATCCCGGTACTTTACCGGCGCCCTTCTCGACTATTTCGTTTTTCCACCATGAGCAGAATTCCGGTGACGGAAAATCCGTTTCGTAAATGCTGTATCCTTTTTCATCACGGTCGAGCAGGAGAAACAATTCTCCGAATACCGAAGCAGCCGGCGCACGATTCATTTCTTCTATAACCAGATAATGCATGTGTTCGGGATCAAGCCAGGCATTTTTCAAAGCAATGGCAAAGGGCCCGGGCGCAAATTGGTAAGTGATCGCTTTGTCGTCTGTTTTCACGGGTTTCAGACACCCCACAAAATCACTATTCTGTACGTCCGGATGGAACACAGTAACAGTGCAGAACTCCGATCCGGCTTCTTTTGCGCGTTCCCGGACCGCATAGGATTTTCCGGTTCCAGGTGCACCATAAAAAATCAGGTTCTCGCCACCCGTCTTACGCTCGATAACAGATTTTCCACCGGATGTCTCCGGCCTCTCCTCTTCCGGACCAAAATGCAGCTTATCGTATGTGAGATTGATAGCTGCAAAAACCTCTAACAACTTGACACGTCCGGATGAAGCTGTGGCCGCAAAACCGGAAACTTTGAAGAGTATGGATTCTTTCCAATCTGATATTCTATTCAGCCCTTTAACTTTTCCTGTATCCGTATCGCTTTTTTCATCTCCCTGCGAATTTTTATTTTTTGACTTTGTGGAGGAAACATTTTGGAGCCACTTCAATTTGAATAAAAATTTGTAAAGGTTATCCAGATCTTCTTGAGATAATGATGCACTTTTGCCTACCTCCGGCTTTTCATCTGTTTTTCCTTCGAGAACTTTGTTCAACCTATTATACTGTTCAACAAATTTCTGATGATACTTATCAAGCGAATCTCCAGATCTAGCTTTAATTTTCACAGTTTTAAAAAACCCGGCAGGATCGATTTCCCAATATACAGGAAGATGTCTGAAGATATTCGGTTCAGGCCCTTCTCTTTTCAAGCCTGCTCGTCGGCTTATCTCATCCAATCCCTCATCCACTTTGACAAGAGCGTTGTGGAGGTCAATCATACACGACCATATCGGAAATTCCTGACAACTGATATATTTGGCGTGACCGACTTCCGGATTTTCGTTTTCAATTATCAGGGTATGCCCGCCAACCTGGCGAGCAGTAACTGTTTTGTTCGACTTTCTTTTTGAGTTTGCTTTTGGCTTTGTTTCCAAGCTGTTAAATGTGCTTAGTATACTATCCCACTGCAATGGCGTTACAATTACGGCCCTGTTCTTGGGAAGGACTTTCAGTTCCTTTTCGGTTTTGTCAATGAGCTTTCCGATATCTGGTATCATAACAACAATTCCACGTTCCAGTTCTAAACAGCTTTGGATCAACTACCCCGGATTGTGACAAACTTCTTTTGCCCCGACACAGCATCATACAGCAAATTTTGAAAATCTTCCTCCGGCAGGCGGCGTGCGCCTTTCAGTGCACATTCCCACACAATAACTATACGCCAGCCATTTACCAGAAGCGAATTATATTTTTCATGATCCCTTGATATATTGCCGCCAATCTTTGTTCGCCAGAAATCTGTATTGCTTTTGGGTAAACGGAAAAGCGGGCAATTATCATGACCATGCCAGAAACATCCATTGACAAAAATTGCACATCGATATTTCGGAAGCACAATATCCGGAGTACCGGGAAGATCTTTTCTGTATAGCCGATATCTGTATCCGGCAGAAAACAGCAATTTACGTACGATAATTTCCGGTTTTGTATTCTTTCCGCGTATACCGGACATCATAATACTGCGTTTTGCCGGTGAAACAATGTCAACCAACTGTCGCCTTGCGAACCTCTTTCTGGACCCTTTTTCCAATATTATTTTCTTTACCTAACAAAATTCCGGCCATTCCTTCAGCAATCGCTCTGATAACCGGTACGGAAACAGAATTTCCGAACTGCCTGTAAAGCTGGACATCCGAAACTGCATTCAGCCTGAATTCTTCCGGAAAGCCCTGTATCCTTGCACATTCACGCGGTGTAAGTTTTCTCGGATTTTTACCGATATCACTCTGGTCTATGAGAATTTCCGACCCATCCTTGTAATAACGTGCGCTGAGTGTATTGCAATAAAGACTGTTGCGACCGAACAGACTGTAGCCGAAACCGTTACCTTTTTCCTTCTGTTCTTTTCTCCGTCGTTTGTGTCCGGCCAGCAGCCGGTCGGAAATCGTATATTTCGGAGAAACGGAAGAATTGTCTTCCAGTATCTGCCCGAGCGTTTTCTTCGCACATTTTTTCAAATTGTCGAACATCCTCGTGATATCGAGCTCGCCACAAATGCTCCGGTCAAAACCTACTATATATATACGTTCTCTTTTTTGTGGCACACCGAAATCTGTGGCAGTCAGCACGCGATAGTCTACAGAATAATCGAGCTTTGTTTCGAGACTTTTCCGAAGTTCGTCAGACAATGGTATATCATCAGGTATAGTTCCGTCATAATCTCCCCTCAATATTGCAAGAATTGTTTTCAAAGTCCGGCCGTTATCGTGACTTTTCAACTGTTTGACATTTTCGAGAAGAAAAGCCTTGGGGCGGTGATAAGCTAGAATTCTCTGTATCTGGAAAAACATCGTTCCCCGGGTATCCAGAAAGCCTCGTCTCAATCCCGCACCGGAAAACGCCTGACAGGGAAAACCTGCCAGAAGCACATCGTGATGAGGTATGTCCGAAGCGGCAATTGCTGTAATGTCGCCTTCAGGCAATTCTGCAAAATTGGCGGTATAGGTTTTTTGGGCAAATTTGTCCCATTCCGATGTAAATACACACTTGCCACCGAGTTCCTGGAAGGGAAGGCGAATACCGCCTATACCTGCAAAAAGATCGATAAATGTAAATGCCCCGGTTGTCCTTCGGAATTTGAAAGGGATTTTTTCGTCAAGTTCGTCCATTTGTTTCATGTATTCATCCGACGGAATATGTTCTCCGCTCTCCCAACCTCTTACGGTTCTTTCACCTGAAGCCCCCATTGAAAGAAGAGCAGCAAACGCCCTTTGCGTAAGCCCCATCCTTTCGCGTTTTGTTCTGACATAATCGGCTTTATTTCTCATCATTTTGAAACCTGGTTTTGTCCTTTATAGCCGCGGCACATTATGCCTGCAACCGGGTATTTTACAGGATACACAATTTTGGAATGGAGTAAACAGGATTTGCTCAACACCATGTTTGATTATATGCCGTTTGGAAGAATTTCAATTGTACACGGCAAGATTGATTACAAATGTCACAATTATAGAACCCGGGCTTTTATGCGCACCGTGCTTCATACCGGATGATTGACATTCGCAGACTTTGCGACATTTAAATTACAGGGTCCGTTACCGTGACAGGAAAAACTTTGTTGCATGTCATCCGGTTTGCCGCTCCATTTGCTGTTAGTAACGAAACAGGTTCGTCGGTTTTCTTTTCCTCCGTTTCCTATGGGGTTGCGCCTAATATATCGTTATTTTTTTCTCTGAATGAGAAGTCTTTCGAAGAAGTAAAAACAACTTTCACTAAGAGGCATAAAATGTCGAATTGAAGGTAAGCACAAGACTGAAGAGTTCCTGCAAATCTTATGCCTGAAAGTGGCTCGGAAAACAATATACGCGATTCATAATATCCAGCCGGATTTTTACTCCATATCCGGCCTCATTTTTCAACTGCCACGATAGGTTGAATAGCTCCACGGGCTTACAAGAAGCGGCACATGATAATGGGCGATGTTATCGGCTATTGAAAAGCGGATGATGATTTCATCAAGAAAAGGCGGGTTATCAAGTTTTGCGCCTTGGTTTAAAAAATAGGCAGCCGTGAAAAAATGCAATTCATATTGCCCTTTTTCCATTGCCTTTTCATCAAGAAGCGGTTTTTCCGTTCGCCCGTCCTGATTACTCTTTGTTTCAACAAGCAATTTTTTGACGACGGATTGCGTTTCTTCGCCCGCGAAATGCGTTTTTTCGTCCATTTCATGAGGTTTATTTATTGTCCCGTTATTTTCGTTTTCCGGAACATTTTTCGCGCAAAGCTTGTAGAGTTGAATTTTGACGCCGGAAGCCGGTTTGCCGGATGCCGTATCAAGAATATGGGTTGTCAAACCGGTCATGTTTTATCCCTCGCTGTTGATGAGATCTTCAAGCCGCAAGCGCGCAATGCGGAAGATTTCCGTTAATGCTGTTGCTTTTTCTTCATCCCTATCATTGTTCAAGCGCTTTTTCATATTGGCGAGAATGGAATATTTGTCATGGGCTTTTCCGCCATGCCCCCGCACTGCAATGATAAAGGGAAAGGAAAATTTTGCCCGATAGGCTTCATTCAATTTCTGAAATTGATCGAATTCATCTTCACTTAAACGATCAAGCCCTGCCCCTTTTTGTTCTTTTTCCGATTGCGCCGTCAATTTTGATGAACGGGCAAGTTTACCCGCAAGATCGGGGTGAGCCAAAATCAACCTGTCTTTTAACTCTTCCGGAGCTTGTCTGACCGCTTCGACCATGGCCTCATAAAGCGCATCGAGATTTTCAAATGGCCGTTTTTTCGCAACACTCTCCCCCACCCAAGGGGAATGCTCGAAAATGCCGCTTAAACAATCAATAAAAGCGGCGGCTCTAAGAGTGTTCAATTGTTCAATTTTCACGGGGCCTATTTTCCTCTATTTGTTTGCCTGTATTTTTATGTCTTCTGATATTCCACTTATTAAAGTTCTTTAAAACGCAAGTTTGCTAAGCCTTTCCGTCATTTGCCAAAATCCGGCAACCGGCTTATTTGCCAAGCTTCGTTTTTATAAAAATATTCTTCCAGATTGTTTTCGACACCACCGCGATCAACCACATAGAAATCGCACGTCTTGAAAAGTGCAAGAAGCGGAAAATGCCAGACATTTTTATGATAATTAACGCCGACACCTGAAGGGCAATAAAAGGCTTGCGGGGTGGAAGGTTTACCCCCTTCATCCTTTGCCACAACAACGAGAAACGGATTTTCGCCCGCCGGCAAAAATGCCTGCGAGCCATAAGGGTGGCGCTCCATCATATCAATCTGAATAGGAAAGTCGATCGGGAGAGACCGGAAGACATTGATGAGGACGCGCGGCTTTTCCCCCTCCGCTTCAACCTTTGCAAGATCATGGAAACGGGTTGCGCGCCCCTGATTGATCGGGATCATAACCGGATTTTTCTTGGGAGTTGAGCCTCTATTATTTTCTTTACCCATTTGGTCGGGCGAAATCGTTTCTTCCCTCACATCGATTAAATCACCAAAAGGAGAAAATTCGGCTTTTCCGATTTTTAAAACGGCAAGCTCGTGCAATTGTTTTTTATGATTTTCCTGCTCGACCATTGTTTCCTGTTCTCCGGTTTTTCTTTATTCTGTTTCAGGCTAATTGGCCGGATGCACTTTTTGCCAATGGCGGGCAATATCTATTCGCCGCGCAATATAAACCGACTTTTTGACTGCCACATAATCGAGAAATTTTTCAAGCGCTTTTGCCCGCCCCGGATGGCCGACCAGGCGGCAATGCAAACCGATGGAAAGCATTTTCGGCGCGCCTTTTTCACCCTCTTCATAAAGAACATCGAAACTGTCTTTCAGATAATTGAAAAATTGTTCGCCACTGTTGAAACCTTGCGCGGTTGCAAAGCGCATGTCATTGACATCCAATGTATAAGGAATCATGAGAAACGGCTTATCAATGCCTTCCACCCAATAGGGAAGTTCATCGGCATAACTATCTGACGAATAGATAAAGCCGCCTTCTTCCATGGTAAGACGCAACGTGTTGATCGACGGTTTTCCCTGATAGATTCCATATGGGCGCTCACCCGTTAGTTCTTTCTGGATGCGTACGGCTTCGCGAATGTGAAAACGCTCTTCCTCTTCGTCAACATCCTTATATTCAAGCCAACGAAAGCCATGGGTGGCAATTTCCCAATCAGCCTCGACCATGGCTTTTGCAACAGCCGGATTGAGCTCCAAAGCTTTGGCTACGGCAAATACTGTAAGCTTCATATTTCTTTCGGTAAAAAGCCTGTAAAGCCGCCAGAAGCCAACACGCGCGCCATATTCATACAAGGATTCAATATTGAGGTTACGCTGCCCTTCCCAAGGAATTGCACCGACAATTTCGGATAATAAATGCTCGGAGGCTTTGTCGCCATGAAGGATATTGCTCTCTCCGCCCTCTTCATAATTGATGACAAATTGTACCGCTATTTTTGCCCCGTCCGGCCATTCGGGGTCTGGCGGGTTCGGCCCATAGCCATAAAATTCACGGGCGCGATAGTCTTTTAGTGATTGCATGGTTCTTCTTCCTTAAAGAACAAAATTGAAAACACTGTCCGGAAGTCGAATGGAATTTCCGCATCTGAACAGTTGCTGAAAATATGAAAAGCAAGAGCCATGCCACTTAACTTTCGGGGCATAATCGCGCCGATATTTCAGGAAAAGTTTTTGTGCGCTTTTACCCTTTCCGGAATTGCTCTTTATGAGGAGTTTTGGCCTTTCCGGTGTTTCACCTGATTATCGGAGCCTCTCTTAATTGCGGCGCAGCAGACCGCACCGGTTGTTTCTGTTCTTTTATTTACCCACAAGTAAAATGAATAATATTGAACAAGCGATAAACTATCAAAAAAAGAAAAATCAAAATAAAAAACAAGCCAAATAAAAACCTATTTATACGTGCTGATCAGTGGGTTATGCTTGAAATAACAGCAAATTATATTTGATTTTGCCTATTTTTTAATCTTGACAAGTTTCTGCCTTATATTTAGCCTTTCAACCACCGGCATAAAGCGTATTGCGGGTCGATCGGGTCGATCCGGACAAAAAGTGTCATTCCCGCTTTTAAACCGGCAGACAAGGTTCTTTTAAAAGCCGGAGCTTGTTCCTTGGACTGTCTTTAATGGGGAATAGACATGCTAGAAAATAGCGAAATAAATCTTGCCAAGCTTGAGCGGCAGGCAAAATACGATCTTGAATGTTTGAACTATCCTGCCCGTCAATGGGTAAAGCCGAAGACTTATCGCGGCAATCCGGTGAAGGATGTTGTGATTATTGGCGGCGGACAAAGCGGTTTGACATTGGCGCTACAATTGCGGCGGGAAAGCGTTACAAACATTGCCATTCTGGATAAAAATGAAGCCGGCTTTGAAGGGCCATGGCGCACTTACGCCCGCATGCATACATTGCGCACACCGAAATATGTGACGGGGCCCGATCTCGACATTGGCAGTTTGACTGTGCGTGCCTGGTGGGAAGCGCGTTTCGGGCATAAATCCTGGGAAGAGCTTTATAAAATCCCGACCAATCTTTGGGCAGAATATCTCGACTGGTTGAAAAAAGTCACCCATATAGAGGTCACAAACCGGACAATTGTCACCGATATCGAGCCGCTGCAAGATGATGTTTTTGCAGTTCATATCGAAAGAAACGGCAAACCCGATATGATCTACACGCGCCTTGTGGTTTTAGCGACCGGTATCGAGGGCAGCGGCCAATGGGTTGTGCCGGATATGTTCAAGGATGCTCTTGACAAGAAAGTTTATGCCCATACGGCCGAAGCAATCAATTTTGACAAGCTTGCCGGCAAGCGTGTTGCCGTTGTCGGTGGCGGCTCGTCTTCTTTCGACAATAGTGCCACAGCTTTGGAACACGGTGCAAAATCGGTAACGCATTTTGTCAGACGTTCCATTTTGCCAACAGTCAACCCTTACCGTTTTATGGAATATAGCGGGTTTTTGCGCCATTTTGCCGATCTTGATGACGACAAGAAATGGCAGTTCATGAAATATCTCTTCGATGTCAACCAGCCGCCAACACAGGATTCCTATTTACGGTGCACAAAATTCGACAACTATGAACTGAAACTTGCAAGCCCCATAAAAAGCTGCCGGATGGATGGAGAAAAGCTTGTTCTTGTCACGCCCCATGAAAGTGATGAATTCGATTTTCTGATTGTCGGCACAGGCTTGATTATCGACCTCAAAACGCGGCCGGAAATTGCCCGTTTTGCCGATAAAATCGAAACCTGGGGCGACCATTTTACCCCGCCAGCGGGTGAAGAACATGCGGTGATTGCAAGCTGTCCTTATCTTGGGAAAAACTTCCAATTTCAGGAAAAGGTGAAAGGTGAAGCGCCTTATCTCAAACGCATTTTCACTTATACTTTTGCCGGTATGCCAAGCCTTGCCGCATCGGCCGGAATTTCGGCTTTGAAATTCGGCGTGAGAAGACTTGCCTATGGGGTGAGCAGTGAACTGTTCTGCGAAGATGCCGATTATCATTACGACCTTCTGAGAGCATTTGACGAGAAGGAGCTCACAGCACCCCAACCGGTAGCCATGGGGAAAGCAGGTTAAAAGCCCTTCGGGTGAACGGATAAATTGGCTGTTGCCAAAGCTGGTTTTGCCTGAAAAGCAACTGAATTTTTCATTTTTCTTTCAATGTCATCGAGAATCGCGCCCGTTGTGGCGCGATTTTTGTTGTTTTTATGTTTGGTTTTTTAAGCCCTGAATTCACTCTTCCCCCCGTTGGAAAGTCGAAAGCAGTATTAAGAGAATTTAGAGCAACCCGTGCGAATTTTAAGAACGCTTAATAAAAGCGCAGAGGTTGCACCGGAGCCGGTCAATAGTGTTTTTTCAAGTAATTGATTTTATTTGATCTTTTTATTCTTTCATTTTCTTATTTGTAAAATTGCATAAAATTTAATCAATAAATAAAAACGCCTATTTTTTAGGTTTTTTCTCTTGTTTTCACTTGTTGTTCGTGTAAATCTTGAGGTGTCGGAAATAAAACCGGTTTTCTTTCTTAAAAGAAGAAAAGAAACATCTTCAAAGAAAGAGAATAAGGTTTTCCGGCAAATACAGGATGACACTATAGGTTAAAAAATACGCTTGGTTTCATAAGTTGAATATCTATACGCCGCCTTTCTTGTGCTGATTATCCGGCTTTTTGAAAACGGATAATACCCGACAGCACAAATGGCATAACTCAAAATTGTTCATAATGCCCGTTCGGTTTTTCGGGTTTTTCAAAAAAACCGGAATGCTTTTTTAAGCGGGAGAGGAAAAGTTCATGCAGGCCAAATGTCGAAACAATAGCGACAGTGCTTTTTATTCTCTCCCTCGCAACGGTTCTTCAAGTGACCGGACTTCTTACCTCAAAGGCAAAATGAAAATTGCAACTTCAAAAATACTGCGCTTCGAAAGGGCGGAAATAAAAAACTTTATTCGCAAGCAATTCAAACAAGCATTTTCTACTTTTAAACAAGCTTTTCCGATTGCGACTTTTTCGGCCGCCAAAGTTGCTTTTAAAAGTCTTTTTCTAAGAAGACTTCTTTCGGCCAGTTTTCTTTCATCAAGCCTTCTTTCGGCTAATCTTCTTTGTGGGAGTTTAGCACTTCTGTTATGTCCGCAAACGCTTGAGGCCAAAGAGGTTCAAAAAGCCCCTGACAAAGTGCGTTTTCAACTCGACTGGTTACCCGGTGGCGATAAAACCGCCATTTATGTTTGTGTAAATAAAGGGTTTTGCAAATCCGAAGGGCTTGATGTTGCGATTGAACCCGGGCGTGGCGGCAATGACGCCATTACCCGCATTGCTGCCGGAGTGAGCGATGTGGGGGCAGCCGACATCACTGCGCTCATGGCTGCGCGTGTAAGCGCAAATGTGAAGGTGAGCGCGGTTATGGCAATCTTCAACAAAACGCCACATGCGTTTTATGTGCTTTCCGATAGCCCCATTCACTCAATCGCCGACATAAAGGGCAAAGCCGTTGCCACCTCGCCTTTTACCGCTTCCAATCTTTTCCTGCCGCCTTTTCTGAAAACGCAGAATTTATCCATGGATGATATTGCGCTTACAAGGGTCGACTCCGGTGCTTTGGGGCCAATGTTGATAACCGGAAAGACCGATGTAATTATTGCGTGGCTCACCGACTACACGCGTTACGAAGAACAGGCGAGAATTGCGCATAAAGAAATCAGAGCCTTTCCGTGGGTGGAAAGCGGACTTGATCTTTATGGCAGTTCGCTGATTGCCTCAGACAAATTCATTTCCGAACGGCCCGAAGTTCTGACCCGCTTTATCAATGCCTATCGCCAATCAATCATATTCATGCATGAACATCCCGATGAAGCGGTCGATGCGGTGATGGAAAGTGTTCCCGAACTTGATCGCCAGAGCGTTAAAGGGTCGCTTCAGGATACATTGAAGCTCATTTACAATGACGAAACAGATCAATACGGCCTTGGCACTTTCCGTCGCGACAAACTTCAACGTACATGGCAAAAAACTGCCGAAGCTTTAAACCTCGACCCGAATGCGGTGACCGCTGAAAGTGCCGTTAAAACCGGTTTTTCCGAAAATCTGGAGGGCTTCAAATGACAACAAGCCAATTGCAACCCATAGAAATGAAATCAAGCAATGCGATTTCTCCCCCCTCTATCCGCTTTGAAGGACTAAGCCAGTTTTTCACGACATCGACAGGGCGAACACAAGCCCTCCACAATATTAGTTTCGATGTTCGCTATCACGAATTTCTTGCGGTATTGGGGCCTTCCGGTTGTGGCAAATCCACGCTTTTGCGGTTGATTGCCGGACTCTTGAAACCGACACAGGGCAAGGTGGAAGTTTTCGGTATGCCGGTCAAGGAGCCGCGCGAAGATGTCGGCATTGTTTTCCAGCGCCCGACATTGCTGCCATGGCTCAATATTGTGGACAATATTACTTTTCCGATCAAACACAAATTCGGCAAGGTCAATTCCGCCGATATTGATAAAGCCCACGAACTTGTGCGTATGATCGGCCTTACCGGTTTTGAAAAACGTATGCCGGAAGAATTGTCGGGCGGTATGCAGCAGCGTGTCGGCATTGCCCGCGCGCTTCATCTCGACCCCGATATTTTGTTGATGGACGAACCGTTTTCCGCCCTTGATGCGCTAACCCGCGATGAAATGGGTTTTGAACTTTTAAGAATTTTTGCCGACCGGCCGAAAACCGTGATGTTCATTACCCATTCTGTCAATGAAGCTGCCATTCTTGCCGACCGTGTGCTGGTTCTCGCCGGCCGGCCGGGAACTGTTTTAACCGAACTCGACGTGCCGCTCGGACGGCCGCGCAATGCCGAAACTGCAAACCAAAAGGTGGTCCATGACTTCGCTCACACCCTCAGAAACCTCCTCATCAAGCCAAAGCTCGCTTAAGAGGAAGAAGATAAAGCTGTTTCACCTCTCCTCGCTGCTCTCTGGCTTACCGGCAGTGTTGCTGATTGTGGCTATTCTTGTGATCTGGCAATTGGCGGCGGTGTTTTTTGCCATTCCTTCTTTCATTTTACCGGCGCCGGTTGAAATTTTCAAAGCTTTCCATGTGATTGATGGATCGCGTTGGGCTGTTCATATATTTGCAACCTTGCGGGTAGCACTACTCGGCTTCTTCGTATCCATTCTGATTGCTTTACCGCTTGCTGTCTGTCTTATCCGCTCGCCGCTTTTATCGAAAACGGTTTATCCGTTATTGGTCATTATCCAGTCGACACCGGTTGTCGCCATTGCGCCGATTGTCATTGTCGCCTTCGGTTCGGGTGACTTTCCGCGTATTCTCATCACCTTTCTTATTTCGTTTTTTCCGCTCGTCATTGCCACTTCGACAGGGCTTCTTTCTACACCGCCCGAACTTATCGAGCTGTCAAAATCACTCCGCGCACCGGTTCGCCGTGAAATATTGCAAATCCGCCTACCTTATGCCGTGCCCTATATTTTCTCGGCCTTGAAAATTTCCATTACTTTATGCGTCATCGGTGCGGTTGTTGCCGAATTTGTTTCGGCCGATAAGGGCATAGGTTTCTTCCTCCAGCTTTCCACTTCAATTTATAAAATACCGCAAGCCTGGGCGGGGCTTTTTGTGTTGGCAGCCATGTCGCTTATCTTGTTCCAACTTGTTATTCTTACCCAGAAGCTTCTCTTCCCGTGGAGTATCAAAAAGGGTTGAAAATAAAAAAGCTCCAAAACTTAAAAAACGGACAAGGGGGACTTCAACATTTTGCAACACCGTTTGATGAAATATCTTGACGAGGTAGCGCGTTCCGGCTCGATACGGAGTGCCGCACAAAAGCTTCATGTTGCCGCTTCTGCCATCCAGCGGCAAATAAAGCTCTTTGAAGAAGAAATCGGCACACCGGTTTTTTCCCGCAGCCATAAGGGGCTCGAACTCACGGCCACCGGCGAACTGGTGCTTGGCCATATCCGCGAAACAATGCGCAATGAAGAGCGGATGTTGAGCGAGATAAAGGCTCTGAACGGCGTTATCCGCCAGAATTTGACAATTGTTTGCGAAGAAAATCTCGCTAGCACCCTTCTTTTTTCGGCAATTGTCGACTTCCAGAAAAACCACAAATCCACCAAAATCAACGTGTTGACCGCGCAAAATGAAGATGTGCAAAATGTGCTTCTTGATGGCAAAGCCGATCTTGCTTTGGCTTATGACATTGAAAAGCAGCCCCGTTTTGCCATTGATAAAGAGGTGAAATGCCCGCTTGGGCTTTTTCTTCGTAAAGGTCATAGTCTCGAAAAACGCTTGCAAGGAAAAAACAAAGTCAATCTTGCCGAAATGATTGGCGAAGCTTTGGTGCTTCCCGAAAAAGGCACAAAATTGAAATCGCTCATCGAAACGCTTGGGCCTCCGCTTGTGACCGCCGTTCCGATTGTCGAAACATCATCCATCCCATTGATTGTTCAACTCGTTGCAACCGGAAACTATGTTTCCATTTTAAGCCGCACAGAATTGCCGGAAGGGTTTGATAATGAATTTCTCTTCATCCCCGTTATTACCCATCCGGCCTACCACATTTTGACATTGTTCCACCAGATAAACCGCGTGTTAAAACCGGTTGAACAACAGTTTCAACATGTATTGATGGAACAAATGAAAGAACGTCTTAGCCGACGTAATCAAAACTTTTCCGGAGAAGAAAAAGAGGCAGATTGAATATTATGGACTCTCTTTGCCATCGCCTAAAAGAAGTTAAAAGATCATCTGATAAATTTTTAAAAACTCTGGCAGACGAGACAGGCAAAACAACGATAAATCGGAATAAAACATCCAAGCGGTTTTAAAAGCTTTTTGACGAGAAAAATTTTTTGAAAAAGCTTTCACAAAAGAGGAGACAACAATTCCATGAATGAGAAAGACTATTATTTTCCGCTTGGCGGATTACAACCACGTTCCGAACTTTTAAGCAGCAAAGCCACCTTCAAAGACGCTTATATGGTGATGCCCGCTTCTGTCATGTCCGATATTGTAACAAGCCAATTGCCGTTTTTTATAAAATCCCGCTTCTGGGTTTTGGCGCGCCCGATGACAGGTTTTTCAGAAACATTTTCCCAATATATAGGCGAAATCGAACCTTCGGGCGGGTCAGAACGTCCAGAAAATGACAAGCGTGCGGAAGCCGTTTTCTTTGTGACTGATGGTGCACTCACCATCGTCCTTGAAGGCGAAAAACATGTTCTTCACAAAGGTGGCTTTGCCTATCTTCCTGCCGGTCACGATTATCAATTATTCAATGAAGCAAAAACCACCGCGCGCTTTCACTGGATCCGCAAGGCTTATGAAAAAGTGGAAGGGCTTGATAAACCTGATGCAATCTTTTCTTCCGACCAGCAAATAACGCCTGCCGAAATGAAAGGCCATGAGGGTGTATGGATGACAAGCCGTTTCATGGATATGAACGACATGCGCCATGACATGAATGTTGCCATTGTCACCTTTATGCCGGGTGCCCATATTCCTTTCATGGAAACCCACGTTATGGAACACGGGCTTTATGTCTTGCAAGGCAAAGGCGTTTATCGGCTGAATGATGATTGGGTGGAAGTCGAAAAAGGCGATTTTATGTGGTTGCGCGCATTTTGCCCGCAAGCCTGCTATGCGGGCGGCCCCGAACCATTCCGTTATCTCCTCTATAAAGATATAAACCGGCACGCAAAACTCTGGTAAGGCGAAACTCTGGGTTGTCGAGGCGAGACTTTGCGAAGGCAAAATTTCGGCGGGCAAAACTTTAGTAAAGCGAAAATTTTCGAAGCCAAAACTCTACTCATGTTTTGAAATTGCGAGTTTTGAATAGAAAATAACCGTTAAAGCCATCCATGCTTTAAAAATGCTCCTCATCGTCGTGAGGATTTTGTCGCATTTGTTCGTCAAGCTTTTGGCGGCATTCTGCCGCCCTTCTCGCGCCAGAACCAAGCCCGCTCTATTCATGTTTCTTTTGCGTTTTCCCTATTGTTAAACCCGCCTCTCCCGACACAAGGAAAACTATGTTTGGAGTGAGCAGAAAATAGACACGAAAATTCCACGATAATCAAACTTTTGTCAGTTGCTGTTTTAAATCTCTATAGTGGCGTATAAGAATAATGATCTGAAAACACATTCTGATAAGGCAATTTTTATGGCTGAAACACTCATCCAATGTTTTGACGGGCACAATGACATTCTCTCCAAAATCCGCGACGAGAAAAACCTTGACCCTTCGGCTTTTATCAACGGTTTTGAAAGTGCAGAACTTGACCTGCCAAAGGCTGAAAAAGGCGGCCTTATTGGCGGGCTTTGTGCGGTTTATCCGCCATCGGTTGATCTTCAGCCGGATGAAAACGGTGTCTATCCCGAATTATTGTTAAAAGATGCAACAAAGCCGACCATGGAAATGGCAAAGCTTCTCCATGATATTGAAAAGCTGAAACCCGACCGTTTCAAAATTTGCAAAACCGCGCGCGATATTAAAGACGCAATCAAGGAGCACCAATTTGCTGCGGTTTTTCATATTGAAGGTGCGGAAGCCATTGGCGAAAATCTGGAAGAGCTTGCCCGCCTTTATCAGGATGGATTGCGCAGCCTCGGTCCTGTCTGGAGCAGACCCAATATATTCGGTTTCGGTGTTCCCTTTAAATATAACTCGACCGGCGATATCGGACCGGGCTTGACAGAAACCGGCAAAAAACTCGTTCGCGAATGTAACAAGCTCGGCATTATGGTTGATCTTTCGCATATGAACGAAAAAGGCTTCTGGGACATTGCAAAATTGAGCGACGCACCGCTTGTTGCTTCCCATTCCAACGCCTATCACTTGAGCCATCAAAGCCGTAACCTCACCGATGAGCAATTGCGCGCTATCGGAAAAAGCAAGGGGCTGGTCGGCATTAATTTCGGTGTCAAATTCCTGCGCGAAGATGGCGAACGCAACCGCGATACACCGCTTAAAACCATTATCAACCACATGCGCTATATTGTCGATATTGTCGGCGTGGAACATGTCGGCCTCGGTTCGGATTTCGATGGCACAACAATTCCGAATGAATTGCATGATTGTTCACAATTGCCGAAGCTCGTCGCCGAAATGGAAAAATCCGGTTTCAACCATGACGAGATCGAGAAAATCACCTCGAAAAACTGGATCTCGGTTCTGGAAAGGACATGGGGCGAATAAAGCTTTTTAAAATGCCAATGCATTCGGCCAGTTAATAGCATTGGCTAAATATGTTTTTGCTATTTACGGCATAAAGAAAAAGACAAAAGACAACACTGGTACGTGAACCGGCTTTGCCTGCATTGAAAAACCAACGCGCATGAAAAAGCTACCGTTTTAACGGGAATATTTTTGTCTCACCAAAGTTCCGGCGAAGATACATTTTCCTTTAGCAATCTTGAGGCTCACAACACTCGCCCCGTTCAGGAAAAGAATTTTTCCAGCATAGCTTTCAAAGCCCATTGTGGCAAATCTTTCCGGATGAATTCAACGTGCCCTTTATCCCTATGCAACACGACCGAATAAGTGCATTATATTTACATCTTTCCAATAAATCGAATGGGACTGTCGCGCTTCTTTTTTCTTCCCGCAGATAGTCTTGGCAAAATGGTCAGGATTTTAAGCCATCAATCGGGTTCTTAAAATCAATCCGGATGTTTCAAGCGGAATTGATGACGCGCTTCATTTGAATGATACGCGCTTGGCTTGCACTCATATTTTTTGAGATAATTTTGCTTTTCCCCTGCCAATCAGGCAGAATGGATAAACAGTTTTTCAAGCAGCTATTCATCCCACAATAAACGGCATTCATTTAAAGGCTGCAGAAATTGACATAAGCACGCGATGTCAATAGATGAAGGAAACGCCTTTGAAGGGCGCTTAAGGACATTTGTCATGGCCAATATATATCGTGAATTATTCAGAAAACCCGGCACTGTTGCCTTTTCGGTAACGGGGTTGTTGGCACGTATTCCGATATCAATGATTTCAATCGGCATTATGACAATGTTTGCCATTGAAGGTTTGGACTATGCTACCGCCGGTCTCGTTTCGGCAAGTTATGTCCTTTCCAATGCCATTATTACGCCGCAAATATCGAAACTTGCCGATGAATACGGGCAAGCCCGCGTGGCGCGTCCGGCAATTCTGGTTTCTTTTTTGTCGCTCTGTGGCTTGTTGATTGCCGCACAATATAAAGCGCCACTTTTCATCTTGATTATTGCCGCAATTCTCGTCGGTTTTATGCCGAGTTTCGGTTCTTTCGTGCGTACACGCTGGTCGCAACTCTATCATGGTTCGCCGCTTTTGCGTTCGGCCTTTGCCTATGAATCGATTGTCGATGAATTGATCTTCATGGTTGGCCCCATTATTGCGATCGAGCTTACAAACCATCTGTTTCCGGCTGCGGGGCCGCTTGCTGCCGGTCTTATCATGCTCGTTGCAGGCTTGATCTTTACCTTGCAAAAATCGACCGAGCCGGTCGCCCATGGCAAACGGCAAAAAGGCTCGACTTCGGTTATCCGGCTTTTTTCTATCGCGCTACTCACAGTTATTATGTTTTGCGTCGGCACCATTTTCGGCACTGCGGAAATTTCGGCCGTGGCAATCGGCAAATCGCTACAACAGACAAATTACACCGCTCTGCCACTTGTGCTTTATGCGGCCGGCTCTTTCATTGCCGGCATTGTTTATGGTGCACTGCCTGCGCGCATGACATTGTCAAAACAACTTCTTGTTGCCACTGCCATTGCTGCGGTTACAACATTGCCGCTTTTGCTCGTCACAAACTTATGGAATTTGAGCATTGTGCTTCTCATTGCCGGTGCCGCCTGTTCACCCACAATCATCATTGCGATGTCGTTGATTGACACAATTGTACCGCCCGAAAAACTCACCGAAGGCATGTCGTGGGGAATAACCGGAATGGCAATGGGGGTCGCTGCAGGAGCTGCCATTTCCGGAAAACTGATTGATGCTTTTAACCCCGAAAGCGGCTTTTATGTTTCCATTGTCGGCGGCTTTCTTGCACTAATTTTAACGATTTTCGGGCAAAAATATCTCAAACCCAAAACACCAAAGCCGAAAACCATTCTTGAAAATTCCTGACTAGAGCGCGCTTCCGGCCTTTCGCTGTTTCGTCACTCTGTTCAACGCCCACCAGCTTTGGCAGATTCTGCCTTAAGCCGCTTATTCTTGAGCCCCCCTCAAGCGGCTTTTTATCCCTTGCCACAAAAGAGCTTTTCTCACCCCTTTTGGCTCTCTTTTGAACCAAGCTTTTCCTGTTAAATTTGCTTGAAGAGCCAAGCGCGATCAAGCTGTTGCTGCTTCACACCTTATAGAAAGCTAGAGCACTTTTTGCTTTTTCCATGTGCCCGAAAGATAATAGCAAAGCGCCAGAATGAGCGAGGCAAAAGCACCAACGGTGAAGCTCCACCAGATGGCATCAGCCTTCATGGAACCATAAAACATGTAATAGAAGCCAAGGCGCACCGGATAGACGGCAATGAACAGGCAAATGAGCGGCACAAGAACCGCACCATTGGCACGAACTGTTGAAAAGAGCACCATTGCGAGGCCGAAAAACAGAAAGCTCCAGCTTGCAATCGCCTGAATATGCTGCGCCATTGGCACGGCTGCGCTATCATTGCCCAAAAACAGGATAATGACCGGACGATCAAAGATGAGCAATAGGCCAAGCAGAATAGCTGTCATGACAAATGTTGCCGCGCAGCCGATCAATGTGGTTTTGGAAATTCTGTTCCAGCGACCGGCGCCGATATTTTGCGCAACCATTGCGCTAACCGCCGCCCCCACCGCCATGGAAGGCATTTGCAGATAGGTCCATAATTGCTGCATGATGTTATAGGCGGCAATGGTGGTCACACCTTCCTGATTGACAAGACCGATCATGACAAGGCCGGATGTCGCAATGATGACCATTTGCAGGCTCATCGGAAAGCCTTTCAGCACGATGAAGCGCATCAGGCTAAAATCCGGCCAGATATAGGTGAGTTCCCGCCCTTTAAGCCGCAAAGGCAATTTCTTCACATAGATATAAATAATCATGGCAAAAAGCGCGAGATAGCCCGAAACCGATGTCGAGGCGGCAGCCCCCGCAATGCCCATTTCCGGAAAAATCCACAAGCCCAAGATGAGCACGGGGTTGAAAATGATATCAAGCACAACATTGACGCACATAAAAATGAGCGGCGTCATGGAATCGCCCGCCCCGCGAAGCCCCATCATAATCATGACCATCAAAAGATCGGGGGGTGCAGCAAGGAAGATAACACGCAAATAATCTTCAGCCAGCGTAAAAGCATCAGCCGGTGTTTCAAGAAAGTGCAGGATTTCAGGCGAAAAAAACCAGCCCAAAACCGCAAGAACCACCGAGAGAAACAGACAAAAGCCGATAGATGCGCCAAAAGCCTGTCGCGCACGGTGCAAATCTTTGCGCCCTATGGATTGGCCAACCATAATGGTTGCCGCCATACCGAAACCGAAAACAAGGGCAAACAAAAGAAAGGTGATGATATTGGCATTGGCGGTTGCCGCAAGTGCACTTTCGCCCAAAAACCGCCCCACCCAGATTGTGTTGATCGAACCGTTGAGCGATTGCAAAACATTGGACAGCAATGTCGGAATGGCAAAGAGAAGCAACGTTCTGGTGATCGGGCCTTCAGTCAGATTAGTGAGAACAATTGTTTTTTTATGCGGCAAGTGGACGCTCCATCAGCGCTTTTTTTAAAATGATTGACCCGAAGCGGATATAACTTCGTTTTTTAAATAATGATATAAAACATATAGGTGTCGTAAATGTTATGTGTAGCCCTTCCGGACGTTCCATGAACATTAACGATGAAGAATTTATTTTTCTCTCAAGGTCAAGAATGAAATGAAAAACCACGATAAAGTGAAGCCGGTTTTTGTCGCTCTCACTGTTCTTCACAGTTGAAACCGGTCAAGATAATGTCGGCCTAAATGATGGTATCGGGATCGTCGCGATTTTCTGTCACAAACACCTTTCAAGTTCTATCGGTTTAGGCCATATCAGTTTTTCATGTATAAGGTTTTAGAGTCATAAAGGTTTTTCAGTCTATATAGGCACACTGGTTATAAAGGTTCCATCGTTCAAAAGTCGGGTTCGGGGTATTTAATGCGCATTCTTCCTATGGTTCTGGCTGTCGCTTTGTTTATGGAACATGTGGATTCCAATGTGATTTCCACATCCCTTCCCGCCATTGCCGCCGATTTGAACACAAGCCCTATCGCGCTCAAACTCGCCATGACATCCTATCTCGTGGCACTTTCGGTTTTCATTCCCATAAGCGGGTGGATCTCCGACCGTTTTACCGCGCGCATTATCTTCCGTGTTGCCATTGTGGTTTTTCTTGCAGGCTCTGTTTGCTGCGCTTTTTCCTTTTCGCTCCATTCCTTTGTTTTATCGCGCTTTTTACAAGGCATTGGCGGCGCAATGATGACACCTGTCGGCCGGCTACTTCTTGTTAAATCCACGCCGAAAAACCAGCTTGTCATTGCCTTTCAATGGTTTTCCATTCCCGCCCTTGTCGGCCCGCTTGTAGGCCCGCCGCTTGGCGGCTTCATCACCACCTTTTTTACCTGGCACTGGATTTTTCTCATCAACATCCCGATCGGTTTTATCGGCCTTGTACTTTCGTCTATCTATCTGCCAAAAAATGAAAAGAGATATATCCGCCCGCTTGATTGGACAGGCTTTTTCCTTTCCGCAATCAGCCTTTCCGGCTTCATTTTCGGCCTTTCGATTGTAAGCCTTCCCGCCTTGCCGCAAAGTGTCGGCATCAGTGTCACCATTTTGGGTGTAATTTTCGGCGCCATCTACATCAAACACGCCAAAAACCGCACCGCACCGCTTCTCGACCTTAAGCTTTTTTCCGATCCGGTTTTTGCACGTGCCATTATCGGCGGCAGCGTTTTCCGGCTTGGCATTGGCGCCGTGCCTTTCCTGCTTCCCATGATGCTGCAACTTGCCTTTGGCCTTTCGCCGATTGAATCCGGCCTTATGGTTCTTGCCGCGGCCATCGGCTCGCTCGGCATGAAGTTCGGCGCCAAGGAAGTTTATGCCCGTTTCGGCTTCCGCAAAGTATTGATGGCGGGTTCCCTCGTCTCGGCAATGTTTACCGCTTCCAATGGCTTGTTTTACCCCACCACACCCTATTTGTTGATGATTATCGTGCTTTTGTTCGGCGGCTTTTTGCGCTCTCTTTTCTTCTCCGGTGTCAATGCCCTTGCCTTTTCCGATATTGCCAAAGAAGACATTAGTCAGGCAACGCCGATTGCCGCCGTTGCCCAACAGGCTTCAATGGCACTCGGCATTGCAATTGCCGGCGCGGTTCTGGAAATTGCGAGCTCCTTTCACGACAATATATTGAAACTTGAAGATTTTCATACGGGCTTTTTCGTCGTCGGCTTTATCTCGGCACTTGCTTTCTTCATCTTCCGGACATTGCCACGTGATGCAGGCCATGCTTTGAACGAAAAAAGCATACAAAATACGGCACAACACTGATTAAACCAAAACATATTCTACAGTCGCTTGACCACATTTTCTAATCTGTTACAACGAGCGGCAGCTTTCTTTTATGAAAACGAATGTTGCGGCTTGACCGCATTTTCTAATCTGTTACAACCAGAGACAAAAAACAACCGTGATGAGCTTTGTTGCGGCTTGACCGCATTTTCTAATCTGTTACAACTTAATAAAATTTAAGCTTGTCTCATTTGTGTTGCGGCTTGACCGCATTTTCTAATCTGTTACAACCGACACAAAAGAAGCGTTAAAAGCCCGTGTGTTGCGGCTTGACCGCATTTTCTAATCTGTTACAACCCATAAGTTCCATTAAATTCGACATCTCTGTTGCGGCTTGACCGCATTTTCTAATCTGTTACAACTTGTGTTGCCTGTTGCAACAAAGCGAAATTCGTTGCGGCTTGACCGCATTTTCTAATCTGTTACAACTGTCGATGCAGGCCCTTTTGTGATTTTTGAGTTGCGGCTTGACCGCATTTTCTAATCTGTTACAACCATGATTTTCACAATTGAATCAGCAAATCAGTTGCGGCTTGACCGCATTTTCTAATCTGTTACAACCGGCCAACGTTTCGCCGAAAGTGACGGCATGTTGCGGCTTGACCGCATTTTCTAATCTGTTACAACCGATGTCCACTTAACCCTTTGTTTTATAAGGTTTAAGTGGATATTTTTTTAAAAAAAATGCCGTTTTTCATTAAAATAACACTGGTAAATTTCGATTTTTTTGACGTGTCTTTCACGTTTTCTCTAAAAATCTAACAATATTTTCTCATAAGTGCACGATCAATTTGCTTGTCCCTTAAGGCAAAAAAATATCGTAATTTCATCGTTCGGGCAAAGGTGTTTTAATCCGTAAACGTAAGCATCATATCAAAGCGACATCGGAAATTTATTTCTCAATCACCGAACACGAAATTTTGGAAAACGAATTTTAAAAAGTCAAAATAGCTATGTTTCCGCATTCAATTATTATGGCAGTAAACATTGGCTAAGCGATCTGCAAAAGACACGCTCGGAAGTAATATTTATAACGACTTTACTTCAAACGATGCCGGAATTTTTGAGAAAGCGGAAAAAGAAAAATTTGACGACACCGTTGGGTCGGAAACCCCCAACACCAAAAAGGTGGCGCTCCGGATGGCTCGGTGTCCAAGAAAAATATAATGTAATTGAAAAATAAATTCAACAAACAGTATCAAGAAGTAAGTAAAGATAGATTATGACGAAGTTTTACCGGCGTTCCGTCGCAACTTGACCGCGTTTTCTACTCTGTTACAACGTCCGCTCATGATGGCAATGATCAACGGCTGTTGCGGCTTGACCGCATTTTCTAATCTGTTACAACTTAAAATACATATTTCATAATCTTTGGTGACGTTGCGGCTTGACCGCATTTTCTAATCTGTTACAACCGAAGCTGAAAACGCAGAGAAAGCGGCGGTGTTGCGGCTTGACCGCATTTTCTAAACTGTTACAACAGTTCGCTGCATGACCGACGAACTTCTTTTGTTGCGGCTTGACCGCATTTTCTAATCTGTTACAACATATATGAAACAATATACGGCGTTTAACGTGTTGCGGCTTGACCGCATTTTCTAATCTGTTACAACTTTATAGACGATATGTGCTTCCCCGCTTTTGGTTGCGGCTTGACCGCATTTTCTAATCTGTTACAACTTACCAAGCAATGTATTTTAGTTAGATCATGTTGCGGCTTGACCGCATTTTCTAATCTGTTACAACGTTTTTACGCGGCTTGAGATTGGGCGAGATGTTGCGGCTTGACCGCATTTTCTAATCTGTTACAACCGATGTCCACTTAACCCTTTGTTTTATAAGGTTTAAGTGGATATTTTTTTTAAAAAAAATGCTGTTTTTCATTAAAATAACACCGGTAAATTTCGATTTTTTTGACGTGCCTTTCACGTTTTTCCTGGAAATCTAACAAGATTTTCACATAAGCACACGATCAATTTGCTTGTCCCTTAAGGCAAAAAAATATCGAACTTTCATCGTTCAGGCAAAGTATTTTTAATCCGCAAACGTAAGCATCCTATCAAAGCGTCGTCGGAAATTTATTCATCAATCACTGAACACGCAATTCCGGATGCCGACTTTTTAAAAATCAAAATGGCTATATTTCCGCATTCAATTATTATGGCAGTAAACATTGGCTAAGCGATCTGCAAAAGACACGCTCGGAAGTAATATTTATAACGACTTTACTTCAAACGATGCCGGAAATTTTGAGAAAGCGGAAAAAGCAAAATTTGACGACACCGTTGGGTCGGAAACCCCCAACACCAAAAAGGTGGCACTCCGGATGGCTCGGTGTCCAAGGAAAATATAATGGGATTGAAAAGTATAATCAACGAACAACCTAATTATGGAAGTAAAGATTGAGTATAACGAAATTTGCCAGCGTTCTATTGCGGCTTGACCGCATTTTCTAATCTGTTACAATCTGCCGCGTCATGGGGCTCAAACGTGCACCGTTGCGGCTTGACCGCATTTTCTAATCTGTTACAACATACTGACTGGACAACTCGATGCTACCAAGTGTTGCGGCTTGACCGCATTTTCTAATCTGTTACAACGCGATTATGAACCAGCTCCTATGCCGGTCTGTTGCGGCTTGACCGCATTTTCTAATCTGTTACAACAAAGAAATTCATTTAAGGAAATAAGATTTTGTTGCGGCTTGACCACATTTCCTAATCTAATATAACTTAAGCGTCATAGTAATATTGGCTTTAAATCGGGGTAGAAATGAAAAAGCTTATAACATCTTTTTTAACAATTTCTCTTCTAACGACATATTCCGTTGTCATTACCGGTTGCGGAAAGTCAGAAAAACAAAAGCAAGAAGATGCTGCAAAAGCATTTTTATCAGTTCAACCACGCCACGATCCAAGCACGAGCTTCTAAAAATGTTACTATTTCGTTTGCTTGATCCATTATTCTTAATCTTGAACATGTTCGCGGTTTTTATGTGGGGATTATATTTGCTTAATCCGTTTTTCGCATTTGTTCCATTTCATGTTTATACAGCGCCCGTTTCTCTTACTTTTTGGTTAGTTGTCTATGCTTTGGGAAAAAGATACTTACAGCGGCGGAAATTTTTAAAGTAAAACCAGTTGACATAATTAAGTTAATAACTGTGTGCGTTGCGGCTTGACCGCATTTTCTAATCTGTTACAACTCAGGCGGTTTTCACCTGTGACAGCTTGCAGTTGCGGCTTGACCGCATTTTCTAAGCTGTTACAATATTTTATTATTACAGTTTTTACTTATATTGATATTTTATTACAAATATTCAATGTAATATTTATAATATTATTTTTGTTATTCATGAATCATTTTTAATTATAATTTACTAATTGATTACAGATAAATATTATCCATAATAACATTGATATTTTTTTAAAATTGAATAGTGTCTTCCAATAAAATTGAATTCAATTGGTTAAAGAGTAATCTGAAATGACTAAACGAGCAAAACTTATTTCCGGTATCTTTGCTATCGCAATCATTTTTTCTATCGTCCTGCTTTTTATCGCTTATTTATCCGGAGTCCGTGTTTTTGTTGTGCAGCCTATAGGCGCCGTTCCGGAGGGGAGAACATTAATTGTAAGTGGCGTAAGTAAATTACATGCTATCGACAGCCCCGATGCCGTTTGTGAACGTATTGGCACCGTCAATTTACTTTGCAGAGCAGGCGTTATAGCTGGAGTGGTCGATAAAGGCGAGATATTGTTGCGTCTGCCGTATAGTCAGTTTTTATATAATCTTTCGGGCGCTCCCGAAACCGAAAGGTAGATGATCATTATGAAAATCACGCTTAATTTGCGTCTTGTTATTTTTTCTGTTTCGATACCAACTGAACAGCTCTCGCTTGGCTCGTCCACTCACTTGCGGCTTGACCGCATTTTCTAATCTGTTACAATCTCACGAATAGACCGGAGTTCGTCGCCTTGGTTGCGGCTTGACCGCATTTTCTAATCTGTTACAACCTGTCATTAATGATGGACGCGGACGTATATGTTGCGGCTTGACCGCATTTTCTAATCTGTTACAATCGATACCCACTTAACCCTTTGTTTTATAAGGTTTAAGTGGATATTTTTTTTAAAAAAAATGCTGTTTTTCATTAAAATAACACCGGTAAATTTCGATTTTTTTGACGTGTCATCCACGTTTTCTCTAAAAATCTAACAAGATTTTCTCATAAGTGCACGATCAATTTGTTGACCTGCAAGTTGCAAAAAGTATAGATATTTCATCGTTCGGGCAAGGTTGTTACGATCTTCCTAAAACAGGATAAGCCGGCATGTTCGGGCTTTTTTTTAGAAAGACCTCAAGCAATTTTGTGAACCGCTGTTTCCATTTTTTAGGAAAGCTTTCCGTTGTTAAAATGCTGGTGAATGCGTCGTGCTACTTAACAAGAAGTCCGCTTTGATAAAGCAGACTTTAAGATAGCGTGATAAACCGTAAGACAGCGAGTTAAACCGGTTTGGCACATCCGGTTTGCTTTTTTCAATTCGAGCGTGGCTAAAGCCGAACACGCCTGCCCCACTCGGCCAGTTTCACCAAATCGTCCCGATTGAAACGGCCTCATCAGGCCTTTTTTATAAAAGGCCTGATTGTTCGATCAAGCTTTCAAGGCCTGCCAGTTCAAACGAGCTTTTCAGGCCTCTTTATTGAAGCGGGCTTGCTCAGGCGCATTTGCTCAACTGGCCGATCCATTTTTCGCGTTCGAGGACATAATTGTCGGCGATAACCAGACCGGAAACCAGCGAGTTTCGTTCGGATGTTCCGATATATTCAAAGCCCTGTTTTTCGATAACGCGGCGGGACGCTTTATTGGCCGCAAAATTCGAAACATAAAGCGCATCAATATCGGTCGCACGGAAAGCGGCATCAATCAGGCTGCCAACCGCTTCTGTTGCATAGCCTTTATTCCAATAGGGTTTGCCAATCCAGTAACGCAGGCTCAGGCCTTCGCCCTCTTCGCGGTCCTTGATATGACAGGCGCCGATAAATGCGCCATCTTCGGCTTTTGTAATGGCATAGGCGCAATAGCCCATCTCGCCCGCCACCGAACGAAGAATGTATTCTGCTGCATGTTTTCGTGTGAATGGAAAAGGCACAGATTGAAGCATGGCAGATACATTCCGGTTGTTGGCGAGATCGGCAATGGCGTCCATGTCTTCTACATTGGGTGCGCGTAAAACAAGCCTTTCAGTTACCAGAACCGGGCAATCCAAGGTTCTGGGCGGCCTCTTTCTTATTTCTTCTAATAATTCAGTGCTCATAGTTACCTCCTGGAGCAAAAGAAAAAGGGAAGGATGGTGTCCCATCTTTCCCTTTAATTTGCTTTGGAAGCTAACCGGGGTCCAACGGGACGCCGGTTTTATTTAAGAGCTCCGGCTTACTCTGCTGCCTCCGCCATCGGAATCACCGACACATAGGAGCGGTCATTCGCTTTGACGCAGAAAGATACTTTGCCCGCTTTAAGGGCAAATAATGTATGGTCTTTACCCATGCCGACATTTTCGCCAGGGTGCCATTGTGTGCCGCGTTGCCGGATAATGATGTTACCCGGAATAACTGCTTCACCACCAAATTTTTTAACGCCTAGGCGTTTTGATTCTGAATCGCGACCGTTACGCGAGGAACCACCAGCTTTTTTGTGTGCCATGGTTGTTCTCCTTTAATCTCTCTTACTTTTCCGACTTTTTAGCGGCTGCCTTTTTCGGCGCTGCTTTTTTTTCGGTTGTTTCTGTTTTGGCTTTCTTTGCAGCCGGTTTTTCAGCCTTTGGTGCTGCCTCTTTGGCGGCTACCGGTTTTGCTGCTTTTTCAGCCGGCTTTGTTGCAGCCTTGGAAGGCTTTGCACCACCTGTAAGAATTTCGGAAATGCGAATTGTGGTGAATTCCTGACGATGACCACGAATGCGCTTCGAATTCTGGCGACGGCGCTTTTTGAAAGCAATAACTTTGCGTGCACGTGCCTGTTCAACAACCTCTGCTGTTACCAACGCATCGGCAACCACAGGAGTTCCGATTGTTGCTGTTTCACCTTCGCCAACAACGAGAACCTGATTGAACTCCACAATATCACCGACATTGCCAGCGACCTTTTCAACTTTCACAAGTTGGCTGGGGGAAACACGGTATTGTTTACCACCCGTCTTGATGACTGCGAACATTTTTTACCCTTTCGTTCCATCCGGATCTTGTCCAACACTTCAAAGCGATGAGACAGCCCGTCTTTTTATCAGTCGTTAAAACTATCTTATCAGTCGTTAAAACTATCAGTCTTTAAAATTTGCCAGCCGTAAAAAACTGACCGGCATAATTTTAGACAAGTGCAGATACACTTTTTCACATAAATGTAGACACACTACGCCTTTCACCGATTTATGCAGAAGTTTTCTTCACTTGTCAATCGACCAGCTTTAAAAAACCGGAAAGCTTTTTGTGAATTAACCGGCAATCATGGCGAAAAACCGGATGCATTTGACAACAAACCATTTTTTGTCGGGCAAACAGCAACAGGCCGGAAAAACTCTGATGCGTTTTAAAAATGCGCCTATGGCCCCGCGCAAAAATGAACAAAACAAAGTTTAAATGGCGAACGGAATTTTCCAAAAATTAAAAAAAGGGGCTTGTGTCAAAGCCAATTGCCAGCTATTTAGCCGCTAACGCGCTCGGATGTTTGTTTAACAAATAAGGTTCGCCTTTTGTGGAGAGGTGGCTGAGTGGTTGAAAGCACCGCACTCGAAATGCGGCATAGGGGCAACTCTATCGGGGGTTCAAATCCCTCCCTCTCCGCCATGATTCTCCTTTTCTTTGAAACGACTTATTTAGTTATGCGCCCGTTCGGAATGGCCGCGCTTGACCGCATTTTCTAATCTGTTACAACGCACGCGTATTCAATAAACTTATTCATATCGTTGCGGCTTGACCGCATTTTCTAATCTGTTACAACCGATGTCCACTTAACCCTTTGTTTTATAAGGTTTAAGTGGATATTTTTTAAAAAAAATGCTGTTTTTCATTAAAATAACACCGGTAAATTTCGATTTTTTTGACGTGTCTTTCACGTTTTTCCTAAAAATCTGACTATATTTTCACTTAAGTGAACAATCAATTTGCTTATCTGTAAGGTAAAAAAATATCGAACTTTCATCGTTCAGGCAAAGTATTTTTAATCCGCAAACGTGAGCATCCTATCAAAGCGTCATCGGATATTTATTCGTCAATCACTGAACACGCAATTCCGGATGCCGACTTTTTAAAAATCAAAATGGCTATATTTCCACATTCAATTATTATGGCAGTAAACATTGGCTAAGCGACCTGCAAAAGACACGCTCGGAAGTAATATTTATAACGACTTTACTTCAAACGATGCCAGAAATTTTGAGAAGGCGGAAAAAGAAAAAATTGACGACACCGTTGGGTCGGAAACCCCCGACACCAAAAAGGTGGCGCTCCGGATGGCTCTGCGTCCTAGGAAAATATACTGGAATTGGCAAATAAAATCAACAAACAGCATCATGAGGGAAGTAAAGATTGAGTATAACAAGATTTGGCTACCGTTCTGTTGCGGCTTGACCGCATTTTCTAATCTGTTACAACAGTGACGTGCAACAAGTTGATTATGTCACTGTTGCGGCTTGACCGCATTTTCTAATCTGTTACAACCTTTAAAAGTTCCAACTTTAAGCATAGAAAGTTGCGGCTTGACCGCATTTTCTAATCTGTTACAACGGCGGTCAAGATCGGCGCGCGGCCAATCGGGTTGCGGCTTGACCGCATTTTCTAATCTGTTACAACAAAAACGGCGGAAGAAGCACAGGCAGTCTTTGTTGCGGCTTGACCCCATTTTCTAATCTGTTACAACTTGGCTATCCGGTTGACGACGAAGAGGCAAGTTGCGGCTTGACCGCATTTTCTAATCTGTTGCCAGCACAATCCAAAATCATCCTGTCAGGCAACCACTAGCCGCGCATTGACAACACGTCAGATGGTATTTAGCGACGCGTGTTTTTCGTGCCTTTGGAAATCCGAGCCCCAAAAAATGAAAACGTTGGCCATACTTCGCCAAACAACAACACGCAGCGATTTTGGAAAGTAAAAAGGGCACGACTATTTGTAAAGGCATTCGCGTCAAGTCGGAGTTTGTCCAACCCGCAGGCTGTGAAGCGAACACATGAAGAGAGTAAGTTCAGTATCGCTCCCACAAATAGCGTCCAAGGTTAGCAATTTCCTGATTGTTTTGCATGTCACGTGCCGACAGAATGCGATCGTTGCGAAAGCTGCGCATGGCATTGCGGACAGTGCAAAAAGCATCAATATAGATTGTTGCTTTGCCGGCTATCCGATAGATATTCAGAGGCTCTATTACACGCTCGGTTATCACGCCGTCCCTGTCAACATATTCAATCATAAACTGAATATTATCGGTGATGCGATGGTTCGTTGCCTCGCCCGGTGTGACAAATTCTAGATTGTCAGGACGGATGGAAGTATCAAGTAGATTAGTCTGATAATTCTGCCGTGGTTCAGGATTGATGGGGTGCTCGGTGCGCCGTCTTATCACGTGCCCAAGCTTTCCTATTGCAGCGAAGCAGCACAGTATAAAGCCAACCAGAAGCCATATGCTCACTATTACATCCATTTTGTTCCTCCCCCTGCAATGCTACACCGTTTAAACATTTACACACAATAGCGTTGCGGCTTGACCGCATTTTCTAATCTGTTACAACGGGTGCCCAAACGTACCCGTTTATTGGTTTGTTGCGGCTTGACCGCATTTTCTAATCTGTTACAACATGAGAATGCATTGCTCATGCCGACAAAGTGGTTGCGGCTTGACCGCATTTTCTAATCTGTTACAACCGATATCCACTTAACCCTTTGTTTTATAAGGATTAAGTGGATATTTTTTCAAAAAAAATGCCGTTTTTCATTAAAATAACACCAGTTGGGCGGGATTTTTTTGACGTTTCCTACGTGCCTGATCGGAAAATCTTACGATATTTTCATATTGCTTGTCGGTAAATTGGAAAATATAGATGTTCCCTCGTTCAGGCAAGGAGGATTCGATCTTCCTGACATAAGATTCGAATTGTTCTTTTCCGTTACAGAAACGCAGATAATTCGAGAACTGGCTCATCTCGAAGCCAATATCCAACAAAAATTGTCTGAATTTCGTTGCGTCGTGGTGCTGTTTTCTTGTCTCTACCGGTAAGTCGAAAGTAACTCATATCCACATTAATCGATACCCGCTTAAATGTTTAGGACCCGATGTTGCACGCTCAAGATAGGCTGTCATAATTGTCATTTTCTCCCCATGCGTCATCAATTTGGACCGGATCGTTTTGCAAAGAAAAAATTGAACGTTCATCGGGTAAAGCCAACTTGACCTTTCCCGTTTCAAAACTTTCCGCAACCGAATGTACAAAGTATTGAACTTGCTGGCTGACAGGCGACGTTCCCACATGACTTTTCAAATCAAGTGTTGAAAGTGAAGCAAGATAAGTTTTTACCTCGGCATCAACTTTTGTTTTTCCTTTAAGTAAGCAGGCGGAAGACCAGGCGATCAACAAAAGGACGATAAGGTTCCATCAAATCATCAGCAAGCGCGAAGGCGTTGGCACGATGTGAATGAAAAACGCCCAATGTTGGATGACAGCACAAATAGCGCGTGAAACAAGTGCACGTAGAACGATGTAACCATAATTTAAAAGGCTGTTGGTGCCTTCATGTGCTATGTCACGCTTGAAGGCGGTTCCGAATAATGATTTCCAATATTTTCAGGCGGCCTGTGCTTCCTTATTTTCCGGGTCACCGCTACGCACCTGACGGGCAATGGAGACAAAAGCCGTCCCCTCTTTGCCACAAGCTTTGAGCACTGCGCCTTGTAGCCTGATTTTACAACGAACGATTTCTGCCCAAATCTGTTTTTGTATCGGCTTTGGTGCCGAAGCCTGCGCTTTCATCCGCACAGCTTGAACAGAATGGCCTTCTACTGGCCAAACGATAGCAACCGGACGGTGGTTATTAAACGATTGGAATAGAGCGTTCGGACAATTCGATAAAGACGTGATTTGTCCAACTTAAACCATAAGAATGAGTAATTAAGGCTCCAATATCATCAAGCGCAACCCGCCCCACTTCCGCTTCTCGACTGGAAATGGTTAAAAAACCTCTTTTTATGGCAAGGTGCTTTTTATGGCAAGGTGTAAGCCATCAGCAGGTATGTCAACTATTCTTTCCATGAAAAGAGCATGCCGCAAAACGGCATGTTCTCAACAGTTTTTTATAAACAGGGTTCATTTCCTATGATCTTGCCTGTTTGGACTCTCTGTCCTGCGCACCGGGGTCGAAAACGCGCCCCATTTCATCCACACGAATTTGCCGGAATTGCATTTTTTTCAACCCCGTTGCTGTTTTAACAGTCAATTTAAAGGGGTCGTTTTTGTTGGAATCCCTCGCCGATACATCCGCTTCATTATGGGGAGCAAAAAATATCTGACCGTTTTGACCGAATTTGACAATGCGGGCAATCACATGCCCTTTTTCTGGATCATTATAAGCGACCATATCATTTTGTTGCAGGCTCAACACTTTGCGCGCTGTGGGGTTATTTTTATGGAATTGCGAACTCCATTTTGGTTGGTGCGCATCAAACATTGAAACGACTTCGCTATTCCATTTGCCATCCAAAGTTTCCCAAACATCATAGCGATAGTTTGAATTTCCCATATAGCCTTTATAAGCTTTGCCATTTTTGTCTTTTATTTCAATGACATTACGAGGCAGGAGAACCCTGACATGGCGAATACCTTTATAACGCTTATGGTCACGTGCAAAACGGAGCAAAGCTTCCTGATATTCCTTTTTGTCCAAACCTTGCGTTGCACTATAAAGCTCGGCTTGTAAATTCGGGTCACGAATTGTTGGAATATCTTTACTTTCGAGCGACAAGAAATTCTCTCTCGTGACAACAACTTTATTGCCCTTTTCATCCGTTCCACCGGTTAGGCCGTAGGCTGTTTCATTGTGCAACTGTCCGGCGGTTTTACCCTTGCCTTGAGCGTAACCGGCACGGCTTATTGTGCCATGGTCCTGCTTATGGCTGATGATGATTTTATCGACAACGTCTTTCGCGTCGTTTCTGAAATTCTCCCACGGCAAAATTTCGGAAACTGCCTTTTTGACAAAATTCTCGAAATCTTCGCCCTCGAACCTTCCGGCAGCCGTTGCAATCCGTTTCAAAAGCGAGCGCGTTGTGACGCCGATCACCATGGCATCAATGGCATGATGGCGATGATCTTTACGGTTTTTAGGATGATTTGCGTTTTCATCACCTTCAGCTGCAAGCAGAGAATTTAACCCCCAATTGCGACGAAGCAATTCTGTTAACTTGCCGGGAATTGCCCATACATGTTGAACTTTTTTGAACTCGCCATCCTCGTTCACCTCTTCCCCCGGATAAAGGCTATCAAAATATTCGCGGGCAAGCTTTGCCAGATATTGGGTATCGGTCAATTGACGGGCAAGAAAGTCCCGATTTTCTTCGGCTTTTTTCATTGCACCGCGTGTAAAACGCCATTGCTTGTTTTTTGGCAATATTTTTGCCCGTTCGATAAGTTCGTCATAACGGCCTTGCCATTCTGAAACTTCATCCGGTGCGCGATTGCGTTTCACTCTGTTTTCTTCGCGCAGACAAAGAATTTTATTGGCGTTACTATCATCAAGCGTGCGTGAAAAAGGCAATATATGATCAATTTCCACTTCGCCAGAAAACAGCATCGGTTCGGTTATAGGTATTCCTGAATAGATGGACTTTCTATCGTTCGGGTCATCCCCCAGTTCTTCCCAGAGTTTCAGCAATTGACGGTTATAACCATTGTCTCTTTTGCCGATTTCCCCAAGTTGTTCGGAACGTCTTTTGGCCGCATCAGTGTTATCTTTATTGGTTTTATTATGTTTGCGTTTTTGCTCTTGCGACCATGGCAAATCGCGCGCAAGTTCAACCACAATTTGCCACGGCTTGCCATAAGCCTTGATGAGCCTGTTGGTGAGGCGACGAACCTGATTGAGCCCGATATGAACTGTGGGATTGGTGAGCCTACCCTTATAAATGTCATAAATATCATTCTTGTCGCCGGTTCCCGGAACAATATGGCGTTCCAGAACCTCCTGATAGCGTGGCAACTCGTCCAATCCCTTCCAATTGCGATTTGCCAATGAATGATCGAAACCGCTACGATGGGCGGCTTCGGCTTCGCTAATCACATCCTTCTTCAATTGTTCCAGAATTTTCGATGTTGCTGTAATGCCAAAACGCCCATAACCGTCAGGCAGATTGGCATTGATGATTTCAGCCCGCTGTTCATCCGACAGTTTCGGGAATTTGCCCTTCAACCATTCTTCGAGTTTATCGGGATTTTCTTCATTATTCAGTTGGTCAATAATTTCGCGCTGTTGCACTGTTGAAAATTTGCCCCAATCGGCCCCGAAAAGTTCCGGTTTTGAAAAGACCGAATAGACTTCGTCGCCGGTTAACTGCTTGCGATTTTCGGTTTCTTTATTAAAGCGCCCGCCTGCCGGAATTTTCAACGCTTTGCGAAGTGCCGCAAATGTTTTTGTTTTGGCCGGACGCATCAATGTGATGAGCGTATCGCGCTCTTCCATGGTCAATTTGCGTTGCGACAGATCGGGAAGGATAATCGCCAATTCATTGATTTCTTTATAGAGGCGGAATTGTTGAAAAAGCGGGTCGTCTTTGGCAAGCCTTGTTTCGCCTTCAACCAAGGTACAAAAACCCACTTTCTGTTCTTTAAGCGGGCGCTGGAAGAACATGACATGGAACAATTCTTCTTCCCGCTCTTTTGTTAAAACATCGGGATAATATTCTGCCTGCGATTGCCAGATTTTGCGGAACTCGTCTTCTAGCATGGAACGTTCGGGATAAAAGGCATAAGCCTTATCCGTTAACGCTTCGGAATTGGCCCGAAGGCGCACGACATGCCCCTCTTCACGCCGTTTGGCAAGATAAGCGCCCAAAGTCGGTGCGTGGCTTTGGTGCATCAAGCCTGACAATTCTTCAATACCGACAGCAATTTTGCCTTTTTCATTGCTTTTACGATCGGCTTTACGGTTGGATTTGAAGCCGCGCCTTTGCCCGATATGGAAAAGCGCGCGCGCCACATAGGCCAAAGGTAATTTTTCTTCAAGTGCCCGTGCTCTTAACGAATAGGGGTCGGTCTTTTTATCTCTAGAACCGGAGGGTTTGTCATTTGTTTCAAGAAGTATTTTATCACGCTCGGCTTTATCTTCAGGCAAAAGGCCATAGCCTATCAATTTATCCAATGTTCTTTTCCTGCGACGGAGATAGCGGTCGCGCATGCGGGAAGCCGAACGAACGGTACGCCGCCTTACCGCTAACGGGTCACCACTTTGCGGATCCCGACCATCGCTAAAAATACGTGCGCCGGCATTGAGAATTTTTACCGCTTCCTGCTTGTTATTTAATTGAAAAACCGCCCAGCCGATAGAATTCGTGCCAATATCGAAAGAAAAACGAACATTGGAATAATTTTCTGCAGTCATAACCGCTCCCCTCACGCAAAATTCTTGAAAAATTTAAACAAGAGGAAAAAATAAGCAAGAATAAAAAACTATTGACAACTGGTTATTTTCATATAATTTAATGTTCACAGATTAGAAAATGCGGTCTGGCTGTTAACAAGCTAGATATGCACCAAATAAGACAGCTCCTGCGGGAGCTGTTTTTTATTGTACTTTCATTTATTTTCTTGGATTTTTTCTCGCACGGACTGCGTGCTTATTGATGTATTATTCGTTTAGAAGACTTGTCATCATTCCGGCCATTTTGTGCATGGTGGAAAAAAAGAATGCTATCTTTTGAAGGCGGAATAGCTTTTGCCCAAAAATAGCGGCGGGAAATATTCGGCTTGTTTTTGCGTTTTTCCTGTCAAAAAAGCGCGTAATGACTATTTGTGAAATTGACGACATTCTTTCGAGTGGAACGACGATTTTTTTAAAGCCGGAGCTTGAAGGCGATTAGCACATGAAAAAATCAACCGACATGCCTATTGCGACAATCCGTTTCTTGTGGGTTCAAATATGCCGCTTGATGGCGGTTTTCATTGTCGTTCTATTGTTGAGTTTGTCTATATTGAAGCCGGAGGCGATAGCCGGTGAGGATTTTTCCGATTACACATTGGACAAGGTGGTGGTTTTGATGCGCCATGGTGTACGCCCGCAAAACGACACCGCAAAACTCGATCAAGCAACCGGCAAGAATTGGCCGCGATGGAGTGTCCCCGACGGCAATCTGAGCGGCCATGGCTATGCGGGAATTGTTGACCAATCCCGCTATATGTTTGAAAACTGGAAAAGCGAAGGCCTTGCACTCTCCTCCCCTTGTCCGAAGAAAAATGAAGTCTTCATCTGGGCAAGCCCTATCGAGCGGACTGTTGCAACAGCGCAAGCTTTAACCGACGGTATGTTTCCCGGATGCGATATAACGCCAAGCCATTTGCCGCTTCAAAAAAAAGACCCGCTTTTTCAATCTGTGGAAATGGGGCTGGCGCACCCCGACCCGAAAAAGGTTGACAATGAAGTGATGGAAGCCATGGGCGGCTCGCCCGAAAAAGCGGCACAAAAATATGCCGGTGATGTGGCGCTATTGCGCCAAACCGTGTGTGGCAAAGCCCCGAAAGATTGCCAATTTCTGGACGAAAAATGGGGCTTCAAAAAAACAAAATCCGGAAAATACAAATTGACCGGCCCTGTTTCTTCTGCCAGTGCAATTTCGGAAACAATCCGCTTGCAATATAGTGAGGGATTGCCCCTTCAGGATGTGGCATTCGGGCACGTAAAAAATGCGGACGATGTGTTGAAACTTATGAGCCTTCATGCAGCAAAATATGATCTTCTCGACAATACAATGGAAATTGCAAGAACCGGCGGCAATATTTTAATGCATGAAATAACCGATAGCCTTACTGCTGATAGAACGTCGGGCACCGAACCGAACTATCCGGAACTGGGAGCGTCCCTTGTTATATTTGTTGGCCATGACACCAATATTTCACAAATCAAAACCATATTGGATTTTCATTGGAAACTTGCTTCCTATCCGGCAGACGATATTCCCCCCGGTGGTATGCTGATATTCAAGCGTTATAAAAATAACAAAACCGGCCGCTTGGCCGTGCAATTGTCATTTGCTGCGCGAACACTTGACGAATGGCGGTTTTTAACGCCACTTTCAGAGAAAAACCCGATTGCCCGCGAAATTTATACCAATCCGGAATGCAGTTTATCCGGAAAAGATGAAACCGGCAGAATGGACGAGAAAGGGGATAAAACGCCGGAAAAAGCAAAGGGTGTTAAAGCACCGGAAAAACAGGAGAGCGCCAAAACACCGCAAAAAAACGAAAGCGCGAAAAATGGTGCTTCTGATCTTGGGACGCTTTGTGATCTTGAAACTTTTATAAGCCTCTATCGTGATAAACTTGACGATATTCCCGATAATCTTCCGCTATTCAAATGAGGTTTTATCGGTTTGAAGATGGTTTTACAATTTTTTTAAAGAGGCGTTGCACGTTTGGCAAAAAGAAGCGGATTTTGCTCACGGTCATTTTGGTTTCGCATTTTCAAGATTAAATCAATCAAAACAATCGCAAAACAATTGACAGTGTTTGAAAGACTTTTGCAGCGCAATTTTCAAGTGGCTTTTCCGGAAAGATTTTGCCCCCCAATCAAAAAGATTGGATTGTTCTGACTAACATTTCCCGCTTTCAAAATTGGCGGGGTTGGCAGAATTGCGGGCTCTTGAAAAGAGGTAACTATTGATCGCTCTTTTTTGCGCGGGTTTTTCGCGGCTGTTTTTTATGATAGAGCAGATTTTTAAGGGCAGAGCGTGCGGCAACAACATCAATATTGGCTTTGATCACCTCTTCAAGTTTGCTGCCTTCGGAATAATTTGCCGGTAAAACACATTGGACACGGCCATCATCAATATATTTCGAAGCCGTTTCGTGTGCGCCATTTTTATTGGCTTTATAAACCGCAATAGAAAGCCCGCCCTGATCTTTGACAAGACGAAAACAGGGAACATCTGTTGTCCCGTCGCCAATATAGACCATATTTTCAAAGGGGACCGGACGGTCTGCCTTGTTCACATATTGATTGACCTTGACATCGTCGCTCAGATCGAACACCCCTTTATTGATGCGGAAAAGATATTGTGTTTTGGTTGTGTAATTGACGGCGAGTGCCGGTGAAAAAGCAACACCATTTGCGTTGAACAAAAATTTGGAGGCATAAATGTCAGCAAACTCTTTTGCAATCGGCGTTCCGACAATAATTTCATAATTACCGGCCGAGAGCAGGTAATGTTTGACCTCTACCCCTTTTGATTTTCCGTAAACGTTGATGCGCTGAAACCAACTTTCCACGCCTTTGAACAATTTGACCGTTTGGCCCAGTTTCTTGAAATCTTCCCGCCGCACGGAAATGTCGGCGGCATCGGCTTTGCGGAGCATCCGGCTCATATAGATGAGCACATTGTCGGCCTGATTTTCCTTTGCCAATTGATTGACCTCTTTCCAGAAATCCTTTGGTTTCATACCGATATTGGGCAAAAACTGCGCTTCTTGCATGTTACCGTCGGCCAATGTGCCATCAAAGTCATAGGCGATTGCCATTTCCGGTTTGCTATTTGTCATCAACTTTGCCTTTCAGATTGCCTTACTGGCTTGCGTTTCGAGAAGCTGTTTCAAAAGCCTGCCACGGTGTGCGCCAATTAATAAAATCTCTCACCGGGAAAAAAACAAATAAAGGCGATGTTTTCATTGTATTTCTTTATTCAACAACGTTTCCACAACTTAAGGTTTTAAAAGGAATATTTTTAGTACAGGTCGTAAACTTTCGCCTCCGGTTTTTAAAGGCAAAATGAATTGGGGGGAGCGCGTATTTTTGGCTTACCAAATGAAAGTTTTGAAACATTTTTCTGATAAGCTGTTCTACTTGATTATCGCCGAAATGCCAGATTTCATTGTGGCCAATTGAAAGCAAGTTTGAAGGGAGCAAGGGCAATGAGCGTCGCACCGTCAAGGCGTTTTTTCCAACAAAGCTGTTCCGGTTTTGTGACCTCAACCTCCAAGCAAAATTTTGCAAAGCTCGTTTTAGTCAATCACTTTTCGCATGAAACCGCTTTCTGCATGAAAACATTTTCCGCATGAAACCACTTTCCGCCATAAAACCCTATGGCGGAAAGGAATGTGTGCCGTTCAGGCCTTTTTTTCTACCGCAACAAGCGGTTGTTTCAAAAGCCCGAGCACAATGGTGGTGACAATGGTACCAATAATAAGGGCTGCAAAATAACCGATATAATTGATAACAACACCCGGAATAAAGGCAAGGAATATGCCGCCATGGGGAGCGCGGAGGCCCGTGCCGAGCCCCATAGCAATGGAACCGGCAACAGCAGACCCCACAACAAGCGCGGGAATGACCCGGAACGGATCGCGTGCGGCAAAAGGAATGGACCCTTCGCTGATGAAAGCAAGCCCCAGAATGAAGGTTGATACTTTCGAGGAGCGTTCGTCGGTTGTAAAGCGGTTGGGGAAAAGCCATGCGGCAAGTGCCAAGGCCATAGGCGGTGTCATACCGGCAATCATAGTTGCAGCAATCGGCCCATAAACGCCAGATGAAATGAGTGCAACCGAAGTTGCATAGGCGGCCTTGTTGACCGGCCCGCCCATATCAACCGCCATCATGCCGCCGATAATGGCACCAAGGAGATAGGCATTGGTGCCTTGCAAGCCTTTGAGCCATTCGGTGAGGAAATTAAGAAGTGCTGCAACCGGCGTTCCGATGGCAAACATCATCAACAGGCCGGTTATCAATGTGGCAATGAGTGGCAAGACCAGAACCGGCATCAAGCCTTGCAAGCTTTTCGGCAATTTTATCCATTTGATGGCAAGGCGAACCGAGTAACCGGCAATGAAACCGGCAAAAATGCCACCAATGAAACCGGCACCGATATTTTGCGACAATAACCCGCCGATCATCCCCGGCGCAATGCCCGGCCGGTCGGCGATCGAATAGGCAATAAAGCCCGCAAGTGCGGGCACCATCAGCGCAAAACCGCCTTTGGAACCGATGACAAAAAGTGCATTGGCAAATGTGCCTTCTTGACTGGTGACACCAACGCCGCCAATGGCAAAGGACAACGCAATCAAAAGCCCGCCCGCAACAACAAAGGGAAGCATGAAGGAGACACCGGTCATCAAATGCTTGTAGACACCGCCAGCCGTTTCGCTCATTTCAGCACTTTCCCCGTCCTGAACCGCTTTCTGCTTTTGCACTTCAGCGCTTTCAATGGCTTTCTTTATCAAAGCTTCGCCATTATTGATGGCCGGTTTTGTCGGGCAGGAATAAACGCGCTTTCCTGCAAAACGGGTGCGGTCAACTTCGCGGTCGGCGGCAATAATAACAAGATCGGCTGCGGCTATTTCGGCTGACGTCAAAGGTGTGCCGGCACCAACCGACCCTTGCGTTTCAACCCTGATTTCATAGCCTAAAGCTTTGGCCGCTTCTGTCAGCCCCTCGGCCGCCATGAATGTGTGGGCAATACCTGTCGGGCAGGATGTCACGCCGACAATTTTAAGACTGCGATTGGCATCATTGACATCCTGATGAAGTTGATCAGAAGCTACCGTTTTTTCTGTCCCGTTTTTTGCCGGAATATTTTCGCCATCTCCCGAAAAAATAATGGCAGAAGGGTTTTTGAGAAGCTCTTCAAATGTGACCCTTTGCAATTGCCCTTTGAAGCTTTTCACATGATCGCTTTGCCAATCATGATTGTTGCTGACAAGCAGCAAACTGTCGGCACCGGCATCTTTGGGAATGCGAGGCAAGGTTCCGGTCTCGACGATTTCAAGGCTTAAAAGTACGCCCCTTTCGCTTGCGGCTTTTTGAAGAACTTCGCGAGCAAGCAAACTATGCACACCGCCGCCCGCACCATCTATCAAGGCTATCAAAGTCATGTTCTTCTCCTCGTTCAAATGCGGCGATCAACCGACCCGCCGACATTCTACCTTTTGAGCCAAATTTTCGATTATCGTCTTTTCCGGCAAAGCCGGTCCGAATTTTTGAAGTTTGCCAACCGCAAAGGCTGTGCCAAGGCGTGCAATATCTTCAAGTTTTGCATTGTCGGAAATGCTTTTTGCAATGCCTGCAACCATGGCATCGCCCGCCCCGACTGTGCTTTTGACGCCCGAAAGCAAATATTGCGCGTGGATTGCCCCTTCACGCGAAACAAAAAGCCCGCCTTTTTCGCCCATAGAGACGGCAACAAGTGCCATTCCACGGTCAATCAAAGAACGGGCAATGTTTAAAACCTCTCCTTCATTTTCAAGCTGTTGACCTGAAAAGGCCGAAAGCTCGTCAATATTGGGTTTGATAGCAAGGGGAAGTTTTTCCGCTTTCAACAATTCCTGAAGCGCTTTTCCGCTGCAATCGACAATGATTTTTGCGCCTTTTCCTGCCCTTTCAACCTCGTTTCTATAAAAACGCGGATCCATTTTCGGGGGAAGACTGCCGCTCATGACAATAAGCGCGCCTTCGGCAAGAAAATCATCGACAATATTTTGCAATTTTGCGATTTCTTCCACCGTCGGGCTGACCCCTTGCAAATTGATGTCGGTGGTTTCGCCCTCGTCAACGATTTTGATATTGGTGCGCGTTTCCCCCTCATAGCGAATAAAGCGGTCTTCAATATGATGGCTTTGAAAAAGCTCTTCAAAAAGCCGGCTATTGGCATTTCCGAGAAAACCGGTGACCGCCGTTTTGACAGAAAAATCGGCAAGGCAGGCTGCCACATTAATCCCCTTGCCGCCAGCATTGAAACGCGCCTCTTCGGCACGGTGGACATGCCCGCGTTCAAGTTTTTTCAAATGGATTGTTTCATCAATTGCCGGATTGACGGTGAGTGTTGCAATTTTCATGACTTGGCCTCGTCAAGAGCGCGAACCTCTTCGGCGGTTTCACATTGCAAAGCCTTGTTGGCAAGCTTGCGCATATCGGCAAGGCTTTTTGCCCTGAGCCTTGCCTTGACGGTTGCAATATCGCGCGGGGTCATCGACAATTCGTTGACACCAAGGCCGGAAAGCAACATCGCGCCAAACGGGTCACCGGCAATGCCGCCGCAAACCCCCACCCATTTGCCTGCTTTTTCTGCCCCTGCAACCGTTCTTTCCACCATGCGTAAAACCGCCGGATCGAGGCTGTCAGCCTCGGCCGCAAGATCGGGATTTTGCCGGTCAACCGCCATGGTATATTGGGTGAGATCATTGGTGCCGATTGAAAAGAAATCGACATGGGGGGCAAAAATATCGGCCATAATGGCAGCCGCCGGTACTTCGATCATAATGCCGATTTTTAAAACCGGCGCGGCAAGATCTTTGCGGATTTCTTCGGCAAGCGTTTTCAACTCTCTAATTTCGTTCACCGACATAATCATCGGAAACATAATCCACGGATCCCCGCCTTCTTTGGCGGCGCGATAAATTGCGCGCAATTGCGGCACCAGCAGGTCTTTTCTGCGTAATAGGAGCCGCGCGCCTCTCACCCCCAAAAACGGATTATCTTCTTTCGGTAAATCAAGATGGGCAACCTGTTTATCACCACCAATGTCAAGTGCCCTGATAATGAGCGATTTGCCATTTAATGCCGAAAGCATATCGCGATAGACCTTATATTGCGTCTCCTCGTCGGGCGTTTCTGTGCTTTCCAGAAACAAAAATTCCGTGCGCATCAGCCCCACACCTTCACCCCCTTCATCCAATGCAAAGGCAACCTGATCGGGGCGGTTGATATTGGCGGCAATGTCGATTACATGGCCGTCGGTGGTTTTTGCGGGCTTGGCGCGTTCGGCAACTTCTTTTTCACGCTCTTCTGCCAATTTGACGATTTGCTTTTGTGCAGCCTCGACATCTTCCTTTGTGGGCGAAAGATATAAAATGCCGTTATAGCCGTCGACAATCGCGCTTTCGCCATTCTTTGCTTCAAAAACCTTGTTTCCCGCTGCAACCAGCGCAGGAATTCCCAAAGTGCGCGCAAGAATGGCGGTGTGGGAGGTTGGCCCGCCCGATGCGGTGATGAGACCATGGACTTTTTCAGGATCCAGATTGGCCGTGTCGGAGGGTGTTAAATCTTCCGCAACGATAATTGCCCCGTTACCGATATTCTCGAACGAACCTTTGGCATAAAGCGGGTCGATTTCGGCAAGGACACGCCCGCCGACATCGCGCAAATCCACCGCGCGGGCGGCAAGCAAAGGATTATCCATATGTTGAAGGGCATTGGCCGCCTCTTCCACCGCCTTGTTCCAGCTCCATGCCACGCCATGGCCTTCCGCCATCAAATGGCAGGCAGAAGAGATAAGATTGTCATCATCAAGAAGGGTGGCCTGTGCCTTGAAAATGGCAGCATCCGACGCGCCGATACGACGGGTTACATCATCAACAATCGCTTTCATCTTGTCTTTGGTGCGCCCCAAAGCGTTTTCAAGCCGTGCGGCATCTTCAGAAAGTTTCTCCGGCTTATCTTCGACTTCACCCGCCCTGTTTTCCAGAATGAAAATTGTACCAATTGAAAGACCGGGGCTTGCCGAGAGGCCGTCAATTCCCGCTTTTCCTGAAGGTGGCCGGAAGCCATAAATTTTCTTCGGTTTTACGTCCGCTTTTTCGGCTGCTTCCCGCTCGCTCAAGGTGATTTTTCTTGCCATTAAAACCGCATCGCCCAGAAGCTGTTCACCATTTTCCGCATCGGTTGAAAAAACGAGCGTGTCACCATTTTTCCCGCCCAGTTGCAAGAGGCCGGCAAGGCTTGTCATATCGGCCTGACTTTTTCCATTGCGGACGAGAATTTTTTGCCCGCTTTTTTTGGCAAATTCCACCCAGATCGACGCCGGACGCGCATGAAGACCCGACGGATAATCAAGCACCCATTCCTTGCTAATACCAAGATCGGCGGCCTCACTTTCTGGTGCTTCGTCATTTTCGACAAGGGCTGCCATAATGGCCGATTTGTCGCCCGTCGTTTCAAGTTTTTGCAAAGCATCGGAATGACTAAGAAGGCGGGTCAATCTTTTTAAAATTTCAATATGGCCGTCGGAATTGGCGGCGATAGCAAAAATCAGTTTTGCCTTTTCGCCATTTTGCCAATCCACCCCGTTTGGAACCTGAATAACCGAAATCGCATCACGGTTGACAAGGTTGCGGTCTTCCACCATGCCATGGGGAATGACAACGCCCGAACCAAGCCACGTATTGGCAACCTTTTCACGCGCCAACATGCTTTTTCCATAAGCCGGTTCAATTGCGCCTTCATCAACAAGAAGTTGAGCGGCGGCAAGAATGGCCGACTCCTTGTCGGGAAAATCCGCATTCAACAAAATTGCATTTTCGGAAAGAATTGCTGTCTTTTCAGATGCTGCTGCCACGGGTTTCCTCCCTTGGGCTTTTCAAAATGAATTGAAAACGTTTTCTTGAAAAATATCAAGCAACTGTTTAATTCTATCATATAATTTTACAGCAAATTCTGGAAACGTTTTCAAGGAAAAAACGCCTATTTATCGTGTTCAGGCACCAAGAAAGAAAGAAAAATCGAATGGCTGCCACAATTAAGGATGTTGCAAAACTTGCCGGTGTTTCGGTTGCCACCGTTTCGCGTGCTGTTTCCGGTAAAGTTGTGAGCCATGAATTGAAAAGCAAAGTGGAAAAGGCAATCCTTGCCACCGGTTACCGGCCGAACCTTGCCGCCCGCCGTTTGCGCGGGCATAGCAATGATATGATAGGCCTTATCATTGCCGACATCAGAAACCCGTTTTTTACCCGCTTTGCCCGTGCGATTGACGACATAGCAAAAACGAAAAACCAGCATGTGATCTTATGCAATACGGATGAAAATTTCGAGCAGGAAAAGGCCTATCTCGACTTGATGGAGGAAGAAAATGTTGCCGGTATCATTCTTTCTCCCACGCTTTTAACAAGCCGCAAACACATAACAAGCCGCAAAACGAGGCCGGCAAAACTCCAACGCCCGCTTGTTCTTGTTGATCGCACGCCCGATGAAATGATTTATGATTCCGTGCTTATCGATAATCATGCTGCCGCCAAAAAACTTGTGCACCACCTTTATGAAAATGGCAGAAAACACATTCTTTGCCTTTACGGAGCTGATAGCCGCACCGGTTTTGAAAGGCAAAAAGGCTTTGATGAAGCAATCAGGGCGCTTCACCTTTCAGGTGAAAGTGTAGCCATAAAACACGTAAAAGATAATTTGGCGAAATCTTTAAAAAATGCGCTTGCAAAAAATCCCGATAGCGATGCGCTCATTGTCACCAACGGGGTTCTCGCTTTAAAAGCAGCGGCATTTTTAAAAAAAGCCGGTCTTGTTGTGCCCGATCAACTGGCTTTTGCCGCCTTTGATGACGAACCGTGGATGGAACTCGTCTTTAACGGCATTACAACCATTGCCCAGCCGGTTGGCGACATTGCCCGCGAAGCCTATCATTGTTTGATGGAAAGGCTTGAAAACCCGCTAAAACCGGTGCGGCAAACCGTTTTGAAAAGCAAATTGATTGTTCGCGGTTCAACTTTGAAAGCCCGCACGCCCACTCAATGAAATAAGGCACGGGGAAATAAGGCACGGGTTTTCTTGTTTTGGCACATTTGGAGCTTCCGGAATTTGGTTCACGCCCCTGATGCTTCACGTCGACCCACGCTTTCAATGAAATACGCGTGAGTGTTGAACCGGCCGATTTTGCTGCGCGGGTTCAAACGGCGAATAAAGCCGCTGCTTGCAAGAATGCTTCAGGCAAAGCAGGCGGCTTGTTATTTGACCGGCAATGAAAGCGCAGCGCAACCACCCGAATGCCACGAAAACACCTTTAACAGATGATGACTGCTACAGGATTATTGCGGGAGCCGCTTGATGAGGCTTGATGTATCAAGATTATTGCGGGAGCCGTTTGATAAGGCTTGACGTATCAAGCCGGCCGCCATTTTCTGCCTGAATATCGGCATAAAACTGGTCGATCAGAGCAGTGACGGGCAAAACCGCGCCAATACCCCGCGCTTCATCAAGGCAGATGCCGAGATCTTTTCTCATCCAGTCGACAGCAAAGCCGAAATCGAATTTGCCTTCAACCATAGTGGTGCCGCGGTTCGACATTTGCCATGAACCGGCCGCCCCCTTGGAAATGACATCAAGAACCTCGTTCATATCAAGGCCGGCTTTTTTACCGAAAGCAAGCCCTTCGGCAAGCCCCTGAACAGCACCGGCAAGGCAAATCTGATTGACCATTTTGCACAATTGCCCGCTACCGCTTTTTCCCAGCCGCTTTACCGAAATGCCATAGGCTTTCATGACATCGGCGGTTTTTTCAAATATGTCGTTCTTGCCACCGCACATAATGGTGAGTTTGCCGTTCTCTGCACCGGCCTGACCACCCGAAACCGGCGCGTCGATAAAACCGATGCCGCATTTTCCGGCTTCCCCTTCAAGCTCGCGGGCAACCTTTGCCGAATCTGTCGTATGGTCGACAAAAACGCTCCCCTTTGCCATTGTCTTGAATGCGCCATCCTTGCCGGTTGTGACTTCTCTTATATCATTGTCATTGCCGACACAGGCAAAAACAATATCCTGACCCTTTGCCGCTTCTGCCGGTGTATCGGCTTTTTTGCCGTGAAACTCCTCTACCCATTTTTCCGCCTTTTTTGCCGTGCGGTTATAAACCGTCACATCATGGCCGGCTTTTTTCAAATGCCCTGCCATAGGATAACCCATCACACCCAAACCGATAAAAGCCACTTTTGCCATTTTGCCACTTTCTGTTTTGCCGCACGATTATTTTCTACTTGTCGGCTTTTATGAAAAAAATTCATAAGCCCAATGATCTTGATAGAGCTTATCAAAATCGTCTTGAAGAATATAGTTGTTATCAACCGGAAAAAGAATTGAGCCCGAAACAACCCGAAATAGAATTGTTGATTGCTATTTCCGGTTGAAACACTTGGATTTTGACCGGAAATTTTATTTGAAAAAATTGCGTTTTTAAAACCGGTAAAAAAGAGAATAACTGCTTGTAGAAGGTTAAGAAAATGCAAGCGGACGAGTGCAATTGCGAATGAAATATTGCCCTTTTAAAAAGCCGGAGAAGTAAAAACGGTATTCAAAACCGGAAAATAAAAAAGTAAAAAAACAAAAAAGCAAAATGAAGAAAAACCGATAGTAAAACAACTATTCAAAAGGAAATTCCCTATATGTTTACATGTGATGCATTTGCCGTTGACGGCCCTGATAAGACATTCCATCCTTTCACATTCGAGCGGCGTGACCCGCTTGACCATGATGTAGATATTGAAATTCTCTATTGCGGCGTTTGCCACTCCGACCTTCACACCGCGCGCAGTGACTGGGCGGGCACACTTTATCCTTGTGTGCCAGGTCATGAAATTGTCGGTAAGGTGCGCCGCGTGGGCAAAAAAGTAACCCGTTTCAAAGAAGGCGACACGGTGGGCGTGGGCTGCATGGTCAATTCCTGCGGGACGTGCGATTGCTGCCGTGCGGGACTTGAACAATATTGCGAAAAAGGCAACACCCTTACCTATAACAGCCCCGACCCTGAAACCGGAAAAGACCGTTATACTTTCGGCGGCTATTCCAAACGCATTGTGGTAAATGACAATTTTGTTTTGTCGGTACCGGAAAATCTTGATCTTGCAGGAGCAGCACCGCTCCTTTGCGCAGGCATTACCACCTATTCGCCATTGCGCCACTGGAAAGCGGGAAAAGGCATGAAAGTGGGTGTTGCGGGTCTTGGCGGTTTGGGGCATATGGCGGTGAAACTTGCCCACGCTATGGGGGCTGACGTGACGATGCTCACCACCTCGCCTTCCAAAGAAGCCGATGCGCGTCGTCTTGGTGCCCATCATGTGGTTTTGACACGCGACAGCGAAAACCTAGCAAAAGCGGCAAAAACGCTTGATTTGATTATCGACACCATTGCGGCCAAGCACAATATCGACGCTTATCTTGACCTTCTTAAAGTCAATGGCACATTGGTGCAGGTCGGTGCACCGGCCGAACCTTTGCCGGTTGGCGTTTTTAACCTCATTATGGCACGTCGTTCGTTTGCCGGTTCGTGCATTGGCGGCATTGCCGAAACACAGGAAATGCTGGATTTTTGTGGCAAACATAACATTACCGCCGATATCGAGCTCATCAAAGCTCAGGAAATCGACAAGGCTTATGAACGCATGCTCAAAAGCGATGTGAAATACCGCTTTGTCATCGACATGGCCTCATTCTGAAAAACGCTTGTGTTCTAAAAATTTTATTCCGGAAAACGGTTTTAAGTCGAGAAAGCGGGGCTTGATATTAGCCCCGTTCACAACAAACCCCTTTTCACAACAAGCCTTGTTGGCGCTTGGCTTGACCGAGCGAGCAAAAGCGCTAACCGGCAAAGCCCCATGCGTTTCCAACTAATACTGTTCATACGCTTTCAAAGAGCGTTCGGGAAAAATGTTTGGGAGAATGTTTTTGTTGGCAGCGCTTAAATATTGAAATCCAAAGCAAAGCCGGAAAACATAACCAAACTACATTTCAGGGAAGAAAAACAATGGAAATTAAAAGAAGTGGCAGCCGCCCTTCCGGCAAGGTTCCGGACGAGTTTTTTACCGGTCGGGTGAGACTTGATCCGGCAATCGACCCGCATCAAGGGTCAAACCTTCTTGCCGGTCATGTTACCTTCGAGCCCGGAGCACGCACGCATTGGCACACGCACCCGAAGGGGCAAGCTCTGATTATCACATTCGGGCGCGGGTTTATCGGCCGCGAAAATGGAGAAGTCAAGGAAGTTTTTGCCGGTGATATTGTCTGGTTTGAACCGGGTGAAAAACATTGGCATGGTGCTTGCCCTGACACGGCAATGTCACATTATGCCATACAGGAAACAGTGGATGGCAAAAGTGCCGACTGGATGGAAGAAGTGACCGATGAGCAATATAAGGGAAAATAAAGAAAGCTGAAATTTTTAAACCTTGCACTTCATCACACCTCTGCATTTCATAAAATGCTGAAATTATAAAATGCTAAAAAGACCGGCAAGAAACTTGATTGCTCCCTTTGAGCAAATGGTGCGCAAATTTTCTTAAAAAGTGTGACAAAGTTTCTTGTTTTCCTTGGAAACTGTTACAAAGTTTCTTGCCGGAAATGAAAATCACCCATCGAGAGCCTATTGCCTTCAACGTGGCGTGCATAAAACCAAAGTCGTTGTTTAAAACCGGTTTTTTTAAAAATTCGGGCTTTTTGAAAATTGGCTTTTCTGGAAATTCAACACTTCGAAAAGCCGCTCTCCATTTTTCTGTTCTGCCCGCCTGTTTTTTAAAAGCCAAATCGTAACCGGTTCAATCAATTGTCGTGTTGCACACTTGCGGCAAGCAAAGCCCTGATTTTTGGCTGACGAGAACGGGAAAGAACGGATCATGCCGGTTTAATGCCGGATTATAGAGGTTTAAGTTCTTCGGCTCTTTTCATGGACTTTCTTTAAATTTATCTCCGATTTTCGCCGTTTTTTGCTATTTTTTCTGATTGTCGTTCATAATATTTCAACAAGATAACAGTTATTCTGTCGAGTGAATTTCGTGTCTGATCAAAAATATAACGATCGTTCCCTTAGCGATTCGAAAATATATTTTATTTCACCCCTATAAATAAATAGTATAACGATAAATGAAAAACTTTCCACATGCCGGAAGTTGTGTTCTATCCTTTAACGATTTATTTTTTTCCGGGTCTAAGCCCATATTATTAAATGTTTTTTACAGTATATTCGAACTATTCTAAAACTTGAGTGTTGACATTAGGTTTAAATATTTTTTAACTGTTTCTTAATCTATACCTTTTTTATCAACTTTAAAATTCGAGGGATTGCGTATGTCGATCGGGTACGGTGAAGGAGAACATTTTTCAGACGATCAGGGATTTTCGGCTTATCAGAATGTGATGACGGAAAAGAAAATTTTGAAAAGCCACCGAAACATGGCTGCCCAAAGCTTCAGAGCGGAAAACGAAAGCGGTCGGGGAAAAGAATTCAGTGCGGGTGAAAGCTTCGGTGAGGCAAAGAGTTTCAGAGCGGAAAACGAAAACGGTCGGGGGAAAGAATTCAGTGCGGGTGAAAGCCTCTCGGGGGCAAAGAGTTTCAGAGCAAGCCGGAAAATGTTGGTTGCACTTGCTTGCAGCAGTTTTTTTTCAACGAGCCTGTTTTTTGATGGCGCAGCCTTTGCCGAGACCGTCAATAACGAAGTAAAAATTGCCAAAAATGGTAAACAAAGCAAACCCTCTCTTGCGAAAAAAAAGCAAAACGCGAAAGGGGAAAAGGCGGAAAGTGAAAACAGTGAAGCCGCTTCGAATTCCGCTGCTTCGGCTTCAGCTGATAATCAGGCGCCACTTGCCGATGAAGGTACAATGTTGCGCCAAGTGGTGGTGAGTGCGACCGGCTTCGAGCAGAATGTGAAAGATGCACCGGCCAGTATTTCGGTGATCCCGCGCGAGGAAATCGAAAAAGGTTCGTTCCGTGATTTGACCGATGCCTTGAGGAATGTTCAAGGTGTTGCTGTGACGGGGACAGCGGCCGAACAGGATATCTTCATTCGCGGGCTTCCCGGTGCCTATACGCTTATTCTGGTTGACGGCAAACGTCAGAGCACGCGTGAAGCACGCACCAATGGCAATTCCGGTTTCGAGCAGAGTTTCATTCCGCCGGCTGCCGCAATCGAACGGATTGAAGTTGTGCGCGGGCCGATGTCGTCGCTTTACGGCTCGGATGCAATGGGCGGGGTTATCAATATTATCACCCGCAAAGTGCCGCATAAATGGACCGGTTCCTTTACCATTGATGGCACGGCAAACCAGTACAGCAAATTCGGCAATACCGCTCAAGGAAGCTATTATGTCGGCGGCCCTGTGGCGCCCGATGTTGTAGGGTTGCAGCTTTGGGGAAGAGGCTTGGGGCGCGAGGAAGACGATATTATTTCCGGTACACCGAAGAAAAAGGAAATCGACATTACCGGCAAGGTTACCGTAACACCGGACGAAAACAATGACCTCACCTTTGAGGCCGGTCACACGAGATTGCGCCGCTATAGTTCGGTGGGCCACAATATCGAGCGAACCGAAAATATCAGCCGCGCACCTGTTGACACTTATAACAAGAATGATCGTGACCATTGGGTTGTCGGCTATACCGGCCGTTACGGCTTTACCACTGCCGATTTTTCCGTGTTGCAGGAAACCGCAAGCCGCACCAATTACACATGGGACAGCCCGACCCATGATTATGTTGCCAATTTGCGTTCGCCGGAAATACGAAACACCGTTGTCGATGGTAAATTTACCACCCCGTTCGACATTTTCGGCCGCCACACATTGGTAACCGGCGGGCAATTCAACCGAGGGGCATTGACCGACCAGAACCCCGGTATGCGCACCGGACTTGATGAAGAATTTACCATTGAACAATGGGCAGGCTTTGCCGAAGATGAATGGTGGCTCACAGATACATTCTCGCTAACCGGCGGGGTGCGTATGGACCACCACCAGATTTATGGCGAACATTGGAGCCCGCGCGGTTATGCTGTTTGGCATGCCACCGACAATCTGGTTTTCAAAGGCGGTGTTTCAACCGGCTTCAAAGCACCGGAAATTCGTGAAATTGCACCCGGATATGCTTATACAACCGGAGGTGGTAATTGCTTTTACGGGCGCAATCCCCCGAAAGGGCGCAACCGCTGCGGTGTGATTGTCGGTGCCGACAATCTGGAAGCGGAAAAAAGTACCTCTTATGAATTTTCTACCATTTGGGATAATCTTGATAATCTCGAATTGGGGGCAACCTATTTCTACACCGATTTCAAAGACAAAATCACCAACCGGCAGGTTCTGGATAGCAAAGGCAATCCGGTTGAATGGTCGGTTGACCCGAATTATGTGCTTTATGAAAACCTCAATATCGACGATGCTGTGATGCAAGGGGTGGAGCTTACCGGTTCATGGAAACCGATTGATGTTTTGACTATCCGTTCCAATTACACCTATACCCATTCCGAACAAAAGAGCGGCGATTATGAGGGGCTGCCTTTGGCAAGAACGCCAAAACACATGGCCAATCTGCGTGCCGAATGGCAAACACCGATTGAAAAGCTCGAAAGTTTTGCGGCTGCAACCTATCATGGTAAGGAAACCAATGCGGGTTTTAGAACCGGTAGTGCCGGTAAGGCGGTTTACAAAGACGGCAAAATTGTCGGCCGTGAATATGATGATTATGTCACCTTCGATATTGGCGGTTCTTACGCTTTTTCCGAAAATGTCAAACTGAATGCCGCAATCTACAACCTGTTTGACAAGCGTGTGGGTGTTGACCAGTTCAATGATGTGGTGGAAGGCCGACGCCTCTGGTTGAGCATGAACTCGCAATTTTAAAGCCCGGATGAACAGAGTGATGAACTCTTGAAGGACAGGATCAATTTTGAAAGTTCGCGTTTGATGAAAAACATCAAAAACATCATGTGCCGGTTTTTTAAAAACCGGCCTTCCCTGTTTCCGGCAAATGGTCTTTTTACAAAGAATGTTTTTGCTCCGACAAATTCTTTAACTCTGGAAAACGCTCTTTTTCAGGCAATTGTTTTTGTTCGTGAAAAATCTTTGGCTTTGGCAAAACTTGAAAATTTGGCGGAAGCCCGAAGTTTGGAAAGCTGCTTCTCCGGAACACGCCGGTTTATTTCAAGCCCCCGCTTTGTGAGGGAAAAACAGGGGGTAAATGTTCGGGTAGAAAGAATGGGAATTGTTACGGGAGAAAGAGCGGGAATTGTTCCGGCTGAAAAGGCAGGAGATATTCGCGCACAACGGGCGGGCGTTTGCCGCTTGCAAGCCTTGCCATTTTTTTGCTTTTCATTTTCCTGCTTGAAGATGTCTGCTCTTGTTATTGCCGGCCTTTTTTTCGGCCTTTCCTGTAGTTTTGCGAATGTGACAAACAAAAACACAGGAAAAATGCGCATCCTCACCAAAGATATAGAAATTGCCTTGATGGATGGAAATATTGCTTTGTTACCAACTGAAGAAGCGCAAAATCCGGCTGGCAACCAAGAAGATGAAAAGAAAAACAAAGCAGAAAGCCAGACAAAAACCGGCGGGGAAAATTCGGGTAAAATGAATCCAAGCGTCGGGTTTCATGGCGCCGAAAATAACGGTTCTGAGAGCGCCGTGCTTGAAAATGCTGATGAAAAAAGTGATCAAGGGATAAACACCGCACAGGCAACAAGCGAAGAAACAATCAAGGCCGGAAAGAGGCACGAAAACAGCGAGATAAGGCGCTATCGCCTGTTTATCGCTGTGCCGGAAAAGCCGGCACCAAGAGAGGGCTTTCCGCTTGTTTTGCTCCTTGATGGCAACACGACATTCAAGCCCGCAATCAAGCAAGCACCCGATGCCGTAATTGTGGCAATCGGCTATTCCACCGACGAGAAAAAAGAGATTGTAAAACGCCGCTTTTATGACCTCACCTCTTATGCACCGGCCGATAAAATTCCGCTTCGAGAAGGCATGGAAGCGCCGAAAACCGGCGGTGAAGAAGAATTTCGCAGCCTTATCGAAAAAAAGATTTTACCGGAAATACTGATGGAATTGCCGGTCAATCGCGCCAATGTCACGCTCTTTGGCCATTCGCTGGGCGGGCTTTTTGTGATGAAGAGTTTTTTATCAGCCGAAAGTCAAGGTTTTTCCACCTATTGCGCTGCCGACCCGTCTATCTGGTGGAACGGGCATGAATTTATGGAAAAACTTGCCGCCTATAACAAGCCGGAAGGGTTAAAATCACGACTATTGATTGAAACATCGGGCATTAAAACCCATCATAAGAATGTGACTGAATCGAATAAAAAGCCGGTTAAGGATTTACATTCCGGTCCGAATGGCAAAGATGTTTCAGAGATTTTGAGAAAGGCAAAGGCAGTTGACAACACGTTTTACAGCTTTTCCGATAAAAACCACGGCACAATGCTTTCGCCTGCGATCAAAGACTGTCTGCACTTCGCGTTGAATGCGAAAAATTTCAAACAACAAAAATATCCCTACAAACTCCCTTCAACCAGTCGAAAAGAAATGAGGTAAAAATGATTAATAGACGTAATACTCTCGCCGCACTGCTTTTTGGTGCACTGGCTTCCGTTTTGTCATTTCAATCACCGGCAAGTGCCGATGTTGTCATCAAACATGCCGCCGGTGAAACCTCTATTCCCGATAATCCGAAACGGGTTGTGGTGTTCGACCTTGCCACGCTCGACAATATGAACCGGTTAAAAATTGATAATATTGTGGGTGTGCCGGAAGGGATAAAGCCGAAATATCTCGAGCAGTATAATGATGCAAAATACACCAAGGTCGGAACCTTGTTTGAACCCAATTATGAGACAGTGGCAAGCCTGAAGCCTGATCTTATTATTATTGCCGACCGTTCGGCACCGAAATTCAACGATCTTGCAAAAATTGCCCCGACAATCGATTTGTCCGTCAACAATAAACAATATCTTGCCGATGTTGACCGCAATGTGACAATTTTGGGCCAGATTTTTAACAAGCAGAAAGAAGCAAAAGACGAAATCGACAGCCTTAACAAAAAGCTTGAAGAGGTGAAAAAACTTGCGGCTGACAAAGGAACAGGCCTTCTTGTTCTGACCACCGGTGGCAAAATTTCGGCCTTCGGGCCGGGATCGCGTTTCGGCCTGTTGCACTCCGGTTTTGGTGTCAAACCGGCGAACGACAAACTGGAAGTAGGAAATCACGGGCAGATGATTTCACCCGAATTCATTTTGGAAACCAATCCCGACTGGCTCTTTGTGATTGACCGTGATGCAGCCATTGGCCGCGAGGGGGAATCGGCTGCAAAATTGCTTGATAATGCCCTTATCAACAAAACCAACGCGGCCAAGAACAAGCATATCGTTTATCTCGACCCGCAAAACTGGTATCTTATCGGTGGTGGACTTTCGGGTCTTCATGAGACAGCCGATCAACTTGATGACGTATTTTCAAAAGCAAAATAAGCATTTAGCCTGTTGTTGACTGAAAAAGTCATGAAACGGGTTGATTGTTTCAAGCTTTAACGCTTAAACATCGGAAGCAGCAGATTGGTCTGCCGGCTTCTGATGTTTTTTAATCGGGTAAAGATTGAAGTGCGCGCTCTTATTATTGGCATAACGGTTATTATCGTCCTGTCGATTATCAGTATGTTTCTGGGGTTTTCCAGTGTTACCCTCTCCGGCCTTCTTGCCGGTGACGAGCACAGCTTCCTTGTATTTTTCCAAACCCGTGTTCCGCGCACCATTGCACTTATTCTTTCGGGCGCTTCTCTTGCCCTTGCCGGCATGATTATGCAAATGCTGACAAGGAACCGTTTTGTCGAACCTTCAACAGCCGGAACTGTTGAATCGGCCTCGCTCGGCATCCTTGTGGTGATGATATTTGCCCCCGGTCTTGATGTGATTTTAAAAATGCTGGTGGCAGCCCTGTTTGCGCTTTTCGGCTCGCTCATTTTCATGTTTTTATTGCGGCAAATACCGCTTAAATCCGTGCTGATTGTGCCGCTAACAGGTATCATGCTCGGCTATGTGATTGGCGCGCTCACAAATGGCATTGCCGATCAGGAAATGTTGTTGCCTTCGCTGCAATCCTACCTTTTCGGCAGCTTTTCCATGGTGGTTGAAGGCAAATATGAATTACTGTGGCTATCGCTGCCACTTTGCCTTGTTGCCTATCTTGCGGCCGACCGTTTTACCGTTGCCGGTTTTGGCGAGGATTTTTCAAGTAATCTCGGCCTTGATTATAAAAAAGTTATGCTTTTCGGCCTTGTGATTATTTCCATGATAACGGCAACCGTCATTTGCACTGTCGGGCGGATTCCCTTTATCGGCCTTGTTGTGCCCAATATCGTTTCCATTGTCATGGGCGACAATATGCGCCGCACAGCACCTTTTGTTATGATGACTGGTGCGGGACTGGTACTTACCTGCGACATTCTCGGCCGGTTGATGAGCAAATCGGCAGAAATACCGGTTGGAACCATTATGGGGGTTCTTGGCAGTGTGCTTTTCATCGCACTTCTCTTGAAATGGAGAAAGCGCCTTGGCTAGAAAAACACCGGACAATAAAAAGCCCGCTCTCAAAGGTGAAAAGCCACAAAATGCGGCCGGCAATAACGTTACCGAAACAAGTACGGTCGAGTCCGGCATTGCCACGCCCGGCCTTCTTGAAACCGATCAAATCGAAACTGCAATTGGCGAGAATAATTTCACGAAAACAGAAATTATCGAAACGGATGCCAGCACGCCGAATGGTCAAAGAAATGCTTCTGTTAAAGCGGATATTGTCGAAGCAGAAATTGACGAAAAAGATATTGGCGAAGCCGGAATTGGCGAGGCAGGCCTTGACGAAGTCAACATCCTGAACAAGAAAGCCGAAGTCGAAATCCTGAACAAAAAAGCCGAAGTCAAAATCCCGACCGAGGATTTAGACAAGGAAACCGACAGGGATTTAGGCAAGAATTTAGAAAAAGACGCGGGCAAGGAAACAGACGGGCAAAAAAGAAAGAAAGCAAATAGGGAAAATGCAGCCGTTCAATCCGGCTTTATCAGCACCAAAGAAGCGGATTCTTTCAAAACGGCGATTACCGGCACGGGTGCTGCACGTTTGAGCATCAGCAAGCCTGAACACATGAAAGAAATCCGCTCGACACTGCCGCTTGTGATCGGCCTTGGTGTTGTTGCTGCCATTTTTATTGCGCTTTATCTTTCATGGAATATGTCGGTTGTGATCTGGCCGTTTCGTTTGGGAAAACTCGTTTCGCTTATTCTGATTGCCTATACCATTGCTGTCTCGACGGTGCTTTTCCAGACGGTTTCCAACAACCGCATTCTTACCCCCTCAATTATGGGGTTTGACCAGCTTTATATCCTCATCCAGACGGTGGTGGTTTATTTTGTCGGCTCGACCGTTATTTACGGGGTGAGCGACGAAGTGCGTTTCATCGCTGTGGCGCTTATTCTGACACTGTTTTCGACAAGCCTTTTCACATGGCTCTTTTCCGGAACCATCAAGGGGCTCCATATGACACTTTTGATCGGGGTTGTGTTTGGCGGCTTGTTCTTCAGCTTGCGCATGTTGTTGCAATTGCAACTGAACCCCGATGAGGCGGTCAACCTCACCGATGTGATGTTTGCCAATTTCAACCGCTTCAACACCAATCTCATCGGCATTGCAGTGATTATTGTTGTGATTGTTTCCCTGATCGGCTGGCGCATGCGCTATCTTTTCGATGTGCTGATACTGGGGCGCGATATGGCAATCAATCTCGGTGTCGATTATAAACAGGCCGTTACGCGCATTCTTGTGCTGGTTTCGATTATGGTTGCTGTTTCAACCGCACTTGTGGGGCCGGTCACCTTTTTCGGTCTTCTGGTTGCAAGCCTTGCCTACCAGTTTACGCCGACAGCCAAACATATGAGCGTGTTACCGGTTGCCATTCTGCTTTCGATTATTTTCCTTGTCGGCGGCCAATTCATTCTTGAACAGCTTTTCAATATGGCAAGCCGGTTGAGCTTTATTATCGAATTTGTTGGCGGCATTGTGTTTTTGACCCTGCTCATCAAGGGGAAATTGAGATGATTGAAATTAGCCATGTATCCAAAAGCTATGACGACAATAGCATTATCGAGGATTTGTCGCTTCAAATCCCGAAAGGCGGAATGGTTTCGATTATCGGCCCGAATGGTGCGGGTAAATCCACACTTCTAACCATGATAAGCCGCCTGCTGCCGATCACAAAGGGTAGAATTACGGTTGACGGAATTGATGTGACAAAGGCCAAAGGGGCCGATTTTGCCAAACGGCTTTCTATTTTGCGACAGGAAAACACGCTCACAGCGCGCATCACTGTGGAAGATCTTGTAAGCTTCGGCCGCTACCCCTATTCGCACGGTGTCTTGACCAAAGAAGACAAGACATTTGTCGATAATGCCATAAGCTATCTGGGGCTGGACCCTTATCGCAAACGTTTTCTTGATGAATTGTCGGGCGGGCAAAGACAACGCGCTTTCGTTGCCATGGTGATTTCTCAAAACACCGACTACATCCTGCTCGACGAGCCATTGAACAATCTTGATATGCGCCATGCCGTTTCAATGATGAAGCGGCTTCGCAATGCGGCCGACGAATTGGGCAAAACCATTATTATGGTGATGCATGACCTCAATTTTGCTTCTTGTTATTCCGATCTCATCATTGCTTTGAAAGAAGGAAAACTCGTCTATTCCGGTGCCCCCGAAAATGTCATGAAAGATGAAATCCTTTCGGCAATTTATGATATCGACATCAAGGTCAAAGATATAGACGGGCAGAAAATTGCCGTTTATTACCGCTAGATCGACCTCAAAAAAAACTCTGCCACCCTTAAACTTTTAAAGGTGAGAAAGATAAAAGTCTTTAAAAAGCGACCGGTCAAAGAAAATCAAAACCATCAAGGCGAAAAGACGGGTAAAAAAGAATAAATAGGGAAAAATCAATAAAACGCGGGAAGAACAATAAAACGTAAGAAAATAAGGGCAAAAAACAATTGCCCGAAAAATGTGTTGGAATGATTTTCTTCACAAAAATATTCTTGTGCTTTTAGAGCCTATTCATGTTTATAGTCATGGGGCAAAAAGCTTGGCCGGAAAGACGGCTGACACAAGGTTGAAGTTCGCATTGTTAAAGAGACATCGCACGTGAATAGAAATGCTGAAGTAACAAAATCCTATAAATTGGCCGCTATTTTTGCGATTTGCCTCGGCGTTATCATGGCAATGATCGACACCGGTATTACCAATACCGCCCTTCCCACAATTGCACAGGAATTCAAAACCAGCGAAGCTTCAACCGTTTGGGCGGTGACAGCCTATCTTCTCGCCATGGTTGCAATGACTCTTCCCTTCGCCAGCCTTGGCGAGGTGATCGGTTTTCGCATTATTTTCATTGTCGGGCTCATGGTTTTCACCCTCGCTTCGCTTCTTTGCGGGCTTTCATGGTCGCTTCCAACACTGGTTGGCGCACGCATTTTGCAAGGTATTGGTGCGGCCGGAATATTAAGTACGAACCTTCCCCTTATCCGCTTTACTTTTCCGCCGCAAAAACTGGGTGTCGGGCTTGGTATCAATGCCATTTGCATGGGAGTGGGCTTTTCTTTAGGGCCAACACTCGCCTCGCTTATTTTGTGGTTTACCACCTGGCACTGGTTGTTTTTGATGAATGTTCCACTTGGCCTTGTGGCACTTGCCATATCCTTCCATTCACTGCCGAAAACGCCTTTGAGCCACTATCGTTTTGACAATCTTGCCGCCTGTTTTTGCGGCATCGGTTTTGCCGCGCTTATTTTCGGCATTGGTGAATGTGCGCACCGCCAGCCGCTTTCCATGATTATTCCGACCTTTGTCATTTCATTTGTTGCCATTTTTGCCCTTGTCATTCGCCAGAAAAACCACCCTGCCCCGTTTCTGGCCTTTGATCTTTTTTCCTCGCGGATTTTTACTCTTTCCATTCTTGCAGTCCTTTTTGCCTTTATCGCGCAAGGGATTGCTTTTGTGGCGCTTCCCTTTTCGTTCCAGATGTTGATGCATAAAAGCCAGTTTGCCACCGGCTTTCTCATTGCGCCGTGGCCTGCTTGCGCAGCACTCACCTCAACCTTTACCGGCAGGCTTTCCGACCATTTTTCACCGGTTCTGCTTGTGGCTATTGGTATGCTTTTATGTGCAAGCGGAATGTTTTCGTTAAGCCTTCTTGGTGAGGGAACGCCGGTTCTTGTGATTGTGATCTGCATGATGGTGTGTGGTTGCGGCATGGGGTTTTTCAATGCCCCCAACCAGCGCGTTATCATGCTTTCAGCACCTTCTGACAGAAGTGGCGCAGCCGGTGGTATTATGGGCATAGCAAGGCTTATCGGCCAATCGGTGGGAAGCACACTTGTTGCATTCTTCCTGATTGTCTCTTCCCATTACGGCTCGCGCTATGCTTTGTGGTGCGGCACGTCCTGTTTTTTACTTGCTGTATTGACCGGCGGCTTGCGGCTAACAAGCGGAAAAGCCAAAAAATCATAAAGCCTGCTTACTGTTTTTGGCTGTTCTTTTTAGGCCAGTCTTTTCTACCATTTAGGCAACACCCTGCAGGCCTCACGGTTTGAACCGCCCGGGCAATAAAGCCGTTTCAAAATTCTACCCTCAACCGTTTGAAAAGCGGGTTTCCAGAAGATCGACTTCACGGATCAATTTTGCGGTTGTTTCTTCCGAAAGCTGGTGACGACGGCCGAAAGCAAAATAGGTCTGGCGTTCGGCTTTCAAAGCTTCAAGGCGCAAACGCCGCTCGATTTCGGCAACCTTCTGCGTATTGATCGCATCGGCATCCGAAACATTCTGGTCAGCCAGTCTTTCACGATAGTTCGACATGACGCGCGCGCCGGCTGTCGTATAAAGGTCGGCATCGCTGCGGCCTTCGCCCCAATTGTGCACCGCCTGTTCAACCGCTTTGATGGCCGCCTCGGCAGCGGCAATATGGGCACGTTCTTCTTCCTTCTGGTGGGAAGGTTCGGGCGGCAATTCCAAACCTTTAAGGAGATAGGGAAGCGAAACGCTTGCCATGACAAGCGAAATCAGGATGACACCGGTTGCCAGAAATATTGCAAGGTCGCGTGCAGGAAATGGCGAGCCATCGGGCAAGAAAAGCGGCAATGTCAAAACACCGGCAAGAGTGACTGTGCCACGAACACCGGCAAGCGATGTCACAGCAACGAGCCGCCAGCTTGGCACAAACGGTTTGAAACCGTGCCGATAGGCACGTGCAAGCGTAAAACGCAATGATACCCATACCCAGATAAATCTGAGCAAAGCCAATGCCAGATTGATCGCTATGACATAAACCACAAGCCAGACCGGTTCATGATGGCCGGTTTCCTGAACCACAATTGCCGCGCCGCTCACAATATGGGGAAGTTGTTCACCCAAAATGACGAAGATGACACCATTGGCAACAAATTGCACTGTGTCCCAAACGGCAAGCCTGCGAATGCGCGTTAAAGCAAGGTTGCGCAAACTGTCTTCGGTAAAGCTCATGGAAATACCGGCAGCAACTGCGGCAAGGATTCCCGATGCATCCACCTGTTCGGCGGCAAGATAAGCAGCAAAAGGTGTAAGCAGGCTTACGACAATGTGGGAACCGGTTTCTTCACCGAATTTATTGTTCCAGAAAGTGCTGACCCAAGTGACACAAAAGGTCGTTGCTGCCCCGATAATAAGACCGGCAACAGCTGTCCATAAAAAGGTTCCGAAAGCGGCAAGGAGCGAAAACGAGCCCGTCATGGCAGCAGCAACAGCAAAGCGCATACTGACCAGACCCGATGCATCGTTCAACAGCGATTCACCTTCCAGAATATGCATCAGGCGCTTCGGGATAGGCGAACGTTTGGCAATTGCTGTAACGGCCACAGGATCGGTTGGCGAAACAATGGCAGCAAGCGCAAACGCCACCGAAAGCGGCATGGCCGGAATCATCCAATAGGTGAAAAAGCCGACGCCAAGAACTGTAAAAACAACAAGCCCCAAAGCCATTTCAAGCACTGTCCAGCGGTCGCGTCTCAAACCGTCTTTGGGAATGCGCCAGCCGTCAAGAAATAAAAGTGGCGGCAAAAACAGAAGGAAAAACATTTCGGGCCGCAATTTTACGCCCATGTCGCCAGCAAGTGAAACCAGTACACCGACAGCAATCTGGATAAGTGGTAACGGAATGGGCAAAGGAAGTGCGCGCGATATTGCGCCGCTGAAAACAACAGCAACAAGCAATATCAATATCACAACAACCGATTCCACCCTTGAACCCTTTCACAGACAAAACGTTTCGATGCAATTTAGGCAATGAACAGTTTCAATAAGATAAACAAAAAACCGGAACTCATGAAAGAAGCCTGAAAAAATTCTTCTGCTTGATCCGGATCCATGTCATGAGCGGCAATAATGGTAAATTGTAGGCAGTCTTTCTTCTATTCAATGAAAAATAATGGTACTTCATCAAAATTCTGTAACTCTTTGAAATCTGACTGTTACCCGAAAAAACATCCACTCAAAGAAACGCGCCGTCAGTTGCGGCTTTTTCAGACTTTTCAAAAAATGCTTAATCATGATGTTTTTATGTTGAGAAGAGTTTGCCCGACTTTTTAAAAGCAATGCGCCATGTTCCATATTGTTGGCTTGCTGTGCAATGTTGCGGATGTTTAAAAAACGCATAATTGGAAAAGGCTTTTATCATCTTGGGCTTTTATATTTTGAATAAGTCTGCCCTCCCTTCAATCAAAAGAATGGAACACAAAAAAACGGCTGAGTTCGCGGCTTGCGGGTCAAAGCCATGACGGATTTTAAAAAACGAAATCGTAATATTTCCCCTCTTGCCGACACCCTGTTCAAACTTTTTAAAAAGACCGATAAAATAGGAAGCCCGTTAATCGGTCTTCCCCTTCCCCGTCATCAAGAGGTTTTATCGTCCTTGATGCGTGGGGAAAAGACCGGTTTTTACAGGGAATGGAGGCTATTTTCACTTTTCCATTTCTTTTTTATTTACCGCAATTTTTCACCTTCAAAACAAAACAGATTAGCGTGTTTAAGGCTTTTTTATAGAAATTCCGGTCTTATTATCCGCACAATAGCTTTGAGTGAACAGTAATAAAGAAATTCATTTCATAATTTCGGCATGTTTGTTCAAGTGTTAATTTTATTAAAAACGTATTTTATATTTTATAATTTGTTATAAAATTAAAATATGATAGTATTTATCAGATGCTTAGAGGTTTAACAATATTGTGTAGCATGTAAATTCGGGTAACAATACGGGAGAAACAGTGATGGCGATGACACCGGTTCAGAATTTGAAATTCGCTTCTGTCCAAATCTTGCAGGAGAGGATTGATCAGAACGAACAACAGGCCAAACGCGCTCCCACGACGACAGAACAGATTTTTAAAGCCAAAGAAACAGGCTCTCCTTTGAAAGCGGAAGAAAAGTCGACTTATGACAAAATACGGAGCAAGATTGCAGGCGCTACGGTATTTGATAATAGCCGCATGAGCAAAACCGAATTCAAAGCAAAAATACTGAAAGAAATAGCAAGCAGCCTCGGCATTGATCTTGATAAAGGTGGAGCAGATCTTAAACGTCTGGCCAAGTTTATCCGCGGCAAATTGGCTTACATGAAATCTCAAGACCCGGTAGGTTATGAAGAATTTATGGAAGGCATCACTAAAAGGCTCGGCCTTGATAAATTAGGCTTGAAGGCGGAAGACGTTGTCGAGGCAATGGCTGACCCATCTTCACAAAAGGCGGAAGAAGTTGACCAAATGCTTGATGTCTATTTCGGGAAAGATGGTGAAGCCTCTTCTGAGATTGACAGTGAACTCAACGATATCAAAGAAGTTCTGAACCGGAACGGCGGCACTTCCACAACCAGACAAGCGGCCGAACAACTTGTCAGTGCTCAATCCAATGCTTCCGGGCCAAACGAGATTTTGACCGACCAGCCGACCGGCACTTATATGCCGAAAAGCTTCCCGCCAGCACGTAAATAACTGCTTTTGGCATAGACCGGACGACCGCTTGTTTTTTAAAAAACGGCATTTTCCGAACGTTTGTGCTTTCGGATGAAAAATCGGCGTGAGGAATGGCAGCAGCTCTTCATTCAAGACAAAGCGGAACATCCGGAACCGGTAAAACCGGAAACCGGTGGGACTGACCTTTTAAAACTGAAAAACGAGCCGTAAAAAGCAGCAAAACACCGGCATTAGGGAAATGCTGTTCGGGCTTTAACGATAGAGTTTTTATGCAAGCTCGGTAATTTTTTCTACCCGCGAATGGTTCTTCAAGCTTTTCAGATAAGGCTTGTTATTACCTCAAAAAAAGCGATTTCCGGAAATATTGGCAGATTTTACGAAGTTTTTTGTGGCGCCGATAAACAACCGATTATGTCGGTTCTTCACATAATATGCCCATCACTCATGTAACGTCCGATCGGCTATCGCTTCTTCGTCCACTCAATCGATTTCATGTAAACTATGTGCACAGTCAAACTGTTCATCAATTAAAAGCAAAAATTATTTTTCGGATATTTTTTCTTGTAGGATAGCTCTTACAATGCGGCGACGGTTGTATTTTGATGACAGGGAAATGGATTGGATACTCAAAATAAAATGGATTTGGAAAATAAAATAAAATCGTGGGTGAAAGACCAATTAGTTACTATGCCCCGAGGCGCCAAGAAAAAGCTGGCAGATTATTTAAAGATAACCCCTACCCAATTAACGCGCTTGTTGAACCTAGAGGCTGGTAAAGAACCCCGCTCAATGCGGGTGGAAGAGTTTTTGAAGATAGTCGAATTTTTTGGTAAATGGCCAGACAATTTAACGTCGCCGATTTTCCCTGATAGCAGGAAACAACACCTATTAGCTATGTTTGACTCTGTTTCGCCCGAATGGCAGCAAGCGATCATTGCGATGGTTGAGGCGTTAGTCCAGAGCCACAAAAGCCCTGAGAACTGACCACACCCCGCCTCGTTCATTCTTCGACCGTTTTTTACAGAAAAGTGCCAAAGAGCGGCCAGATATTTTATTCATTTTGCGCCGGTTATTGCGCGCAAAAGCGTCAAGATTGCAGCTCGCATGTCAGGTGAGGCCTGCGAGAAAAGCTTGAGAAATTTTTCTCCTTCAGCAGAAATATCAATACCGTATAAAACATAAGAAACGCTTGTACCCACTTCTGCACATATTTCCGCGAGCGCTTCAGCGCGTGGGTTTTTCTTTTCTTTCATAATTGAAAAAACATAGCCGGGAGCTTTGCCGCAAGCGAGAGAAATCGCGCGCATCGATTTGCCGCTCTCTTCGATTTTTTGTGACAAACGCGCACGCCAGTCGTCCAAAGTTTGTGGTTGTGACAAAATTTCCTCCTACACATTCATAACAGAGTGTCGGCAAGGGTTGTGCTCTACACCCATTCTTTAACTCGCCCTGTAGCCTACATTTTTATCAACATGGCGCAGTGTTTGACGTGGTAAAACTGCAAATATCTCGCCTATCCATTCCAACGTAACGTTTTCTATCGGTCTGGCATTCCACGAAATAAGATTGACGCCTTCTGCACCGCGCATAATCGTCTTAATGAAACGGCGACGATCACTTGTTTGAACAACAGCTTCTTCACCATAAAAAGCTTCAAGTGGCTTCGTCTGGTCTCGGTATACGATGATGATATGGCCTTCCCGATAAACCGGCAGCATCAAATCCCCGCGAACCCGAAAAGCCACCATATCAGCAGGCATTGGAAAGGGGATCTCGATGACACCTAATCCGTCGGGTGGCATCTCCCCAAAATCCGGCTTAATTTTTGCCCCTGCTCCGACATATCCCATCAAGGGAACATAGCTTTTAGACAGGCTTTCCGTGTTTCGGGTAATCTCGCTTTTTCCAGTGATAGCGTTATAAATTTCAGTTATTTTATCGCGGTGCTCCCCACGTGGGTCTGCTCCTGAAAACCACCGGCTGACACATGCTTGCGTCACTGAAAGCTTTTCTGCAAGATCAGCTTGCCTCCAGCCGGTTGCTTTCATAATAAAGCTTAATTTTTCGTCGATTTTTCTTTTATAGCGATTGCCGACCGCATCTTTTCTTCCGCTTAACAACCAATCTGTTGTAACACCAAACCGCTTTGCATATAGCTCTAACGTATTGCGGCTAATCCCTCGATTACCATTTTCATGGCCAGCATAAGTACGATAATTCATGCCTAAAGCCGTAGCTGCTTCGGTAGCAGAGAGAAAACCGGCGGCTTTTCTCGCTGCTTTTAGTCTATTGCCGATTTCTTTGTTCTTCTCTTCTTCCATGCCCCACTCCTGCACCAAAAACTATGGATAGACCGCCACTAAAGCCCTTCGCCTGCCAAGGCTATATAATGAACTGAAAGAACGTGTTGATGCGGAAAAACCAGTTCTTTCGCCGGATTTAATTGTGTAAGCACCAGCTCTTTTTCATTATGGCGAATAACGCGCTTGATGAATGCCGTTGGAAAACTATCCTCTTCCTTCATCATTATTTGCGCAACGACATAATCGCCCTTTTTTATTCTTCGCGCTGTATCGACATAAACAATTTCGCCATCTTCATAGCGTGGGGACATTGTGTCACCTGCAACCTCCACGCCATAAGCGTTTTCCACATTCAATAATTGGGGCGGGCAAGGCACCTCAAACAACTTTTTACCGTCAAAAGCAAACTCGCCGTTTATTCCTGCTACAGCTTGCCCATAAACCGGAATGAGCTTTATTGCTGGTCTGTCAGATATCTGCTGGCTATCGTATTCACCCGCATTTTTATTTCCAAGCAGAAGCCATTCTAGCGAGACATTTGTAGCTTTTGCTATAGCTTCCAACTTATCACGGCGCGGTGACATACCGTGTTCCCAAGAAGAAACAGCAGCCTTTGTTACATGAACAAGAGAGGCAAGCTTATTTTGCGTTAGGTGAGCTTTTTTCCTCGCTTCAAAAATGCGGGTATCGAGGCTCATAATAGTTCCTTTTTTAGCCTGGAATATTCGAGTTCAGAATATCATAAAAAGAAAAACATCAAGATTTTTTATTGAATAAAGAAAAACGGTTTTAGCAATCAATAGCAAAAATGACATTGTTGGTCATTATCCGATGAAATCGGTAACCCCTTCGCGAGTAACGAAGCGTTAGGTGATTAAGATACCGGCGGAACGCATAATAAACCTATGATAAAAGTTGGGAACACTAGCGCAATCTTCGTTCATTTTTAAGCCGGTCTGTTTGGCTTTATCGTGAACTATTATGTCATGAAACAATGCAATCTCTTTAGAAAAGTCTATTTAACGCGATTTTGTCTCATCTGCATGGAAAAACGAGAGGCGCTATCCTTTAATGTTCGTCCGGTCTGGTGGCGCAATCAGAGCCGATAAAGAGGATTTCTTCACGGCTCATGGTAATTGGCGGGTCGTTTTCGTGGTCTACTTCTGCCTGCGCCGTGCGCATGAAAAGGGTAAACCTTGAAAGATCGAATGTCTCGTCCGTCATCGGGCTTGAACGATAAAGTTTCCAAGCAAGCGCCATGACTTTTTCTGCCCGCGAATGGGTCTTCAGGCTTTTCAGATAAGGCTTTATATCGCTCCACGAGAAGCGTTCTTTTTCATCATGCTTTTTTCCTGCATTGTCGGCTTGGTTAACCGGCTTTTTATGATATGTCTCTTGGGGTTTTCGACTATCCAAAGTTTTACTTGTTACATCGGCACGTTTGCTTTGCCCTTGATCTATTTCTGCGTGACCTGTTTCTTTGCAAGAAAGGTCAGTTTTATTGAACGGCGGTTGTATTTCTTCGTCAGTGCTTGAACCATTGTCCGGCGAGCCTTTTTCTTCATCAAGGGGGCGAAGAAATCCGGCTCGTGACTTTAAAGTTTTTCCAAGATTTTTAGGCTTTTTCATTCCGCCCGCCCCTCGCCAGTTTTGACAAAAAACCATAAGCTTCAACACGCTTAACGGGGGAATCGTAAAAAAATGACATGAATAATGTCAACATATTTTATGTTGAAATTTTACTGGACTTCATCAACAAACGAATCGTTTAACCATGAAGACTTGGTTGTTTTGATGGTTTTGCTTTAAACTTTTATATTGTTTTAAAAAACCGGATGGTTGCCGCAAGACATCAAACTTGAACCGGACAATTAATTAGAAAAGACGAAAAATACTTTCGGAATTTCCATCGAAATAATAGATTCTTAAATGAATTTTACTTCCTATTGGAACAACAAGCCAATCAGAACAACAAAAAAGTCTTATAGGCTATGTTGCTTGGGCGATTAACTAAAAATGAAAAGCCCGTGAAGAGTAGTGAAAATAGCGGTCAACAATGCATTTTTGAAGACTAAACTTCGGTTCATCAGACCAGCCCGTCGATTATTACACAGTCAAATCGGGCGCGGGAAAATTGTTGGTCTTGGATATTCAGCTTTGATGACATTCCCTTGATTATTCGACCATGGAGACTGCCTTGAACAGAGATAAGCATTTGACATGCTAATGCTGTCGACACCTGTTTCACGCCAATTTTTAGCGCGTAAAACGGCCGATATAGCGGCCAAGAATAGTGATTTCGCTTAAATTCAGAATGCGCGGTTTGTGGTGGGGATTATCCGATATCACCTCGACCTCGATTTCATCCGCACCGGGACGGGAAACAACTTCCAGCCGTTTGATGATAACCCCGCCAAGCTCGTCTGCCAGTGCATAAATTCCGGGAGGCGACGGAACACGGTGCGATATGTCGATAAACACCGCATCACCATCATGAATGGTGGGCGACATGCTATCCCCATAAGCGGGAAGAACTGCAACATTGGACGCGACAACATTAAGTTTTGCCAACAGGCTTTCGGGTAAACGCCAAAAATCCTTTATTACTTCTGTCGAAATCTGGACGGCGTTGCTTGCACCGTTGACGATCATAATGTCCCCGCCGGCCCCCATGCCCGCCTTGACATCAATTTCGGGAATTTCACCATCTTTCAACTGCAACCTTGTTTTGACATCACTATCAATCCGGTCAGGAATATCAGGGTCAAAACTCGATACAATCTTGTGTTTTGCGGCATTCTCACCTGTCAAAAGATAAGATGCGCTTACGCCGAATTTGCGGCCATAAATTGCCGCGTCTTCAGGGCTAAAATCATTCTGCCCGTTTTCGTGCGCCCGATAGGTCGAATGGCTCACGCCAATTGCATCCGCAGCTTTCGTCGCAGATGAAAAGCCCGCTTTCAGCCGTGCTTCGCGCAATCTTTGTCCCATCGTGTCCATAACATACATTATGTCAGAATAATAAACATAAATCATGTTGACAATCTGCTATAAATGATGTTGTTATACAACTATTCGCTACTTTTAGGTGTATTATAACATTATTAGTGTTTAAAAGTGGCGGGTAAGAGAGGGAAGGTGCAGTGTGCGCTTTCCTGTGAGTTTTTTAGACGGCGTATTTGCCATGTTTCGGGGTGGAACAAATGGACAAATCAGATATTTGCGTGTCGCAATCCATCGACACTTATGTTTTGCATGAAAAACAGCTGGTGAACTGCTTTAGCCGCAAGCCCACACTGTTGACTTGGCCTTTAGAAGCTTCAACCGAGAATAAAGCAGTAGACAATGAAGCCGCAGGGGAAAATGTTTTAAAAAGCGAAGAGGCCTTGACGTGCGGCTTTTGCGTTGCGCCTTCTTCTGGCAAGCTTCAAAGCATATTTAAACTTCAAAACCTATTTGAAACCGCCGGTGGAAGCGCCTGTTGCAGGCTGACGGTGCTTGCGCCCCGTTTATTAACCCGAACGTTTTTTCCCCGCACTTCTTCTTTATCCCGATTTTTTCTTAAAAAAAGCAAATTATGCTTATTCGGCTTTGTCACTCCCGGAAACACTGTCTGGCGAGCCTGCACCTTCTGCGGGCGTTTTTCTGGCATTGGTGTTTTCGAGTGTCACATCATATTTCTGCGGCTCGGCAAGGATATTTTCCGGTTTGCCGACAGCAATCATACATTTGGCAAAAAGCGGCAGAATATTCTTGCTATCAATCGTATTTTCGGAAGCACCGGCAATAATACTGAACAAACGGAACGCGACTTCTTCCGGTGTGGCTGCTGCATTGACAGTTGCAGATCTTATCGGGTTAATAACGGGCATTCTCTTTCCTTTGTCTTTCATCAATCACTTGATGAAATAGTTAAACAACTTGTTGTTTTTATCAAGGCAATAGCAATCGCCATTTTAAAACCGGTGAGCCTTTCCATTTTTGTCAAAAGGCTTTGTTTCAACGCGCCAATTTTTGCCCGTGCAGGACAACAAAAATCACACCGAATTTTTAAAAGCATTGTTTTAAGCGCAGCAAAAGTCTGCTTGTCCGCAAAAAGCGTAACCGGAAAAATCAGAGATGTGACCCGAAAAAGCAAGGCTTTGACACTTCATGGTGGAAGCGTTTTTGAAGCCGTTTTTTCTCCAGAATTATCAGAATTTTTTGCGCGTCAATTGTGCGGCCGACCAACCTTTTTCAAGGCAGAGAAGAGAGTTTTATAAAATGGATTCGTCAACATTACGCCGCCTTGCCGGTTTGAACCTTTCTACCGAACAAATGTCGGCCATTCTGGAACTTCTTGCCGATATAGACGAGCGGGAAGACTTACGCCGTGCCCGTACACGCGAGCGTGTGCGCCGTTTCAGGCTGACACGGAAAAACAATGTAACGTTACAAGAGGAAAATTGTAACAGCGAGGAAACATTACCCCTTTCCCCTAAAAGAAAGGTTCCCCCACACCCCCTTAAAGAAAATAACCCCTTTCCCGCTTTCTCTGAAACATCTTCGGATGCGCTTGTCGAAGAACCAACAGAGAAAAAAAGCGGGCACGGTTTCCCCCCTTGCGGGATTAAAAATTTACCGGAAATCCCTACGGGGTGCGAGCCGGACAAAGCTTGTTCTTTTGCCGTGAGTTGGCCTAAAGACAAGGCTTGTTCCTTTTCTGAAAGTTCCACTTTTCCGCAAGCGGAAAGTGCACCACTTTCAGCAATCACGGGAACGGTGTCTGCGGCTGAAAAGGAGGAAGTTTCAAGCGCAATGTCAGCTTCCAGCGAAAGCGCGGACGTGCCGCTTTTGCCTTCACCTTCGGGAATTTTTGGAAGCCGGAATTTTGGAAAAAACGAAGTTCCAGAGCTTGCAACGAGCCGCCCTGAAAAACTGAGTTTTGAAGCCGAATTTCATGAAATTTTCTGGCCTTCTTTCCCGAACAAATGCGGTAAGCCGAAAGCGCTAACGGCGTTTTTGAAAGCGCGCAAAAAAGACAGTCTTGCCGCGATTATGGCGGGGCTTCAACGCTATATCGCCGACAAGCCGCCCGACCGCCCCTGGCTTAACCCGACAACGTTTCTCAATCAGGAACGCTGGAATGACCAACCTGCCCCCGTTCTGGAGCGAAAAAATGCAAAATTTAAATATGATAAAAGATCAACTGCCAGAAAAGTTACCGATGCGATGGCCCGCCTCGCACCTCGATTTGACGCTTACCAAACTCGTTTCCCTCACGACAGGTGAAGGCTTTCCACCCCGCTTCAAGGCCGGAAAGAAACCGACAAACGCTCAAATTGCAACAATCAGGCACACGCTTGAGGAAGCAAAAAACACACTTTTAAAAAAGGCGCGAAGCGACGAAATCATGGACCAGTTTTTGCTACTTTCGGGCGGTATGCGGCTGCCCCGTGATTTAGACGGGGAAAGTGCTGCCAAATCCTATATGATTGCGCTTTCCGGCTTTTCAAGCTTTGCCATTATGCAATCGGTGCTTTTGATTATTCGCGGCAAAGCGGAAGGCTTCAACAAAACCTTCATGCCGACAGCGCCGGAACTTGCCGCTTTTTGCGAACATATCGAAAAAACCGAATGGTTGAAAATCGACCATGTGGAACGGCTTTTAAGAGCCGGTGAAGAAGATCCAAACGACGTTTTAATTCCGGAAGCGCGGGAAGAAAAACTGACCTTTCACCACCAAACCACCACCGCAAGCGGAAAACAAAACAACAGAACATGAAACAGGGCAGCACGTTTCCCGCCCGCAAAAGAAATGCGCGCTCGATGAAGCTGAATGAAACGGAATGGGACGACATGGGACGAGATGGGACGAGATAGGACGATGTGAGACAGTGTGGGACGATAAGAGACGACATCGAACATCTATGAAAAGCCCAATGTTTTTTGGGCGGCAAAACGCGAACCACAAGATTTCAAACAGCAACACTTCAAATTCAACACTTCAAACAACAACCCGACAAAAAGCGAACATGAAAGGCTTTAACCATGCAGGAAGTTGAAATTATCAGATTGAAAGCCCGTTCAAAAGCAGGCAAACTCCGGCTCAAGCGCGGGCGCGGAAGGCCACGTATTGAAGGTATTGCGCGCGAACCGAATGGCAGGCGCAGCCGAGCAAAAAAACCGCGCGAGGCGATTGACCGCCTGGCCATTTTGATGCGTGCAAAGCACACCGGCCTTTCGGAAAAACAGGCAAAAGACCCGCGCGCTTCCACCTATATCGGCAGGCTTTTTTTGGCAGGTCCTGAATGCGGCGGCATTAGCGAAGACCAGTACAATGCCGCGCTGAAATTTATCGAGGTTGATAATAATTATAAAAAGGCATTGCTTTCGCCTGCCGCCTATTACGACGATTTTAACAGCACGCCAAATCCCGAACTTTATGAAGCGTTTTGCAAGCGTGCAAAAAAGCAATATCTTGCGGCAAGGGAAGCCATTCAGGAAGCGCAATTCGATAACAGAATTGATAACCTTTATGCCGCCTTGCAATATATTGTGCTGGAAGATCTCGAATTGCCGCACCTTGTCGGCGCAACAAGGCTTGTGCTCAATGCGCTAAACCGGCATTTTTTCCTTGCCAATAAAGGTCATTAAATTTTTAATGACCCTGACGGCGCAAGGAGAATTCTATTTTGCAAACGGAATTTCTTTGAGTGGCGAGAAATTTATATTGCAAACGAAATTTTATGATTTGTTGCAATTTCGTTATGCGGCGGGAAAAACTTTTTAACAAGGTCTATTTTTAGCTAGAACTATAGGCTGAAAGAGCAAACTTGGCTTGCAACTTATGTGGTGCATTGCCCCCACAGCGAGGAAGTCCAACCCGCCGCATTCATTCCGACCTGCAACACTATTTCTAAAAGGCAGGCACTCCCCTGCCTTTTCTTTTACACCTTGCACAATTTATCAGCCTGCAATAATGGGAAAGCGAAAACAGGCAAGCTAACCGCCTGCCTTGCGGTGATAGAGATAGCGCAAATTTAAACTTTGATGAACAATCAATTATCATTATTTACATGAGTCCATTTGTGCAAAGTTCGTTTTTGGCGGAGAATAATTCATCCATAATACATTTTTAAATAAACTATCAAACTGTTGTTTTGAAGTAATATTAGTCAGAAAACGGATTGGACGAGGGTCCTTTCTTAAAAGGAATGGCCTGTGACCTCCATAATAAAAGCAATCTTCTAGCTTATTCAGAATAATTGGTGGTTCTCCAATTGATTTTGATAACAATTCATTAGTTATAACAAAATCCAAGCTATCAGAAAAATCACATCCAATAAATCTATTCATATAATGTTCATTATTATTAGATATTTCTTTATGTGAAGTAAAATATTTCATATTTTCCATTAAAAAAACATCAAACGTACTATCTCTTATTGTATAAAGCATAAAAATTTTACAATATTTAAATTCACAATTATACGCTGAAATTTCCCGTATCTCTACGATCGGTTGATCGCTGCGCCGTCCATCCAAAACGCAGTCAACGAATTTAAATCTAAAATTGTTTTCCCACTGATTCGCTTTGAAAAGAAATTCGCCTGTAAAGTTAAATCCGATGAATATAATATAAAGATTTGCAATTTCTAGAGAACGTAATTTCTTTAAAGTTTGTTCCGACTTAAAATCGGCTGAACATGATATTATTATCTGCTCATTAATTTCGAAATTATCAGGATTATTTCCGACCAGATCAGCAGCATAATGAATCGCTCGCATTCGCACTTCATTCGCCGTTGTGACATCGCTGGCATCCATGATAAAATCCGTTAAAATATCAAATGCTTCCTTTCTGAAAGTCCCTTCACTATCGCTGGCAACTCTATTCAAAAAGGAAAGGCCAGCATATTTTTGCACATCGTTTTCACTGCTTAGAAGTTTTGATGCTTCTGCGATAAGCTGGGCGGTATCACGCCGTTTTGCCATTGCGATTTCATTGTCGTGGCGTTTGCCATCCTGCTTCTTTTCTTCAAATTCGAGCTTCTTTTGTTCAAACTCTTGCTTTCTTTGCGCAAACTCTCTTTTTTTTTGCTCAAGGTCGATTGATTTGTTTTTTGTCGCTTTGGCAGCCCAGAAAAAGGTAACAAGACCGGCGGTGGCGAGGGCTACATTTTTTATGTCAATGCCACCGAAAAAAGTTGAATTGTCGCCACCCGGATTAAAATAGAGAAAAGCAATTGTCCCGAACAAAGTGCCAAGAATTAAAGTGACGTTTAAAACATCAACAGCAAAACGGTTGCTGACAAAATCGACACTGTGGCGAATATTGGCATTTTTCGACGGGAAAAAGGCTGCATTAATCCAGCCATTCAAAAGCACAAATAAAAGTGTTGCGATTGTCGCGACAAGGGAAATAACTTTCAATCTATATTGAAAGTCCTGAAACGGATAAAAAACCGATAGACAGAGGAAAACAATACATAAAATAGTCGAGCCGAGAAGCGCAAACCAGTTTGTTTCTTTCGTAATGATTGCTGGAAGCAAAATCAGTATGTCTGCCGATACAACAAGAAAAAAAGTCACCCCCCAAAGACAGATTTTTTCTTTTTCAAAGAAAAAATAATTCGTGACGGACAACATTACGGATACAAATAAAACGCCGATACCAAAGTACAAATAGAACTTTTTAAAATCAATCAATTCTTCATCTGATTCACTCGCCTGTTGTGGCTTATCGTTCTGTTTATCGGCGTTTGTAGTTAAAGGCATTTTTCGCTTTTTCCCCTTCTCTCACCATAGCGATTTATGCCAAAAGTTCAGACAAAAGCAATGTTAGGATGTGATTTTCCCCTTTTTACAACCGCTATTTGTGTGATGTGTTTGCTTGTCTATTGTTTCAAGGTTCATCAAGAAAGACGAAGGGAATAACTAACGGCTATTTATGGCATTATCTCGTGGCATGAGCTTTTTATGGTCAAAGCCGGAATTGTCGTTTCCGTTTAGAATGTCGTTTAAGCGCAAAAAAAGCGGTCAATTTCGTGAAGTGATAAAAGGCGAAGCTATTTTTGAACCACAGAATCTGTTAGTATTTGAAGATTTCTTCGGCATTATATTTTCACAATTCAAAAGAACGTATGACCTTTTAATTATGAGCAATTCTACTGACGATCTTCCGTTTTCCCAGCGCTACGGCTATGCGCCGGTTGTTCAACAGCTTGCTTTGGGAGAAATAACAACCGCATTCAGAGAAGAGATAAAAGCACTTCTCGACGAAGTTATTCCCGAAGATGATAATAAATGTATTCCTATCTCCACAATATACATTTTTTGCGATATTTTCATAAATATTTGCGGAGGAACCTATCAGCAATTTTCTGAACATAAAGAGGTTAATACAAAATATGATTTTGAATACATGGAAATTAGTGACGTAACTTCAATACCAAAAAGCTTTATTATGAATTTTTTATGTCGATTTATAGATAATTGTGAATTTTTTAAGCTATTCGATTTATTAGAAAAAATTATTTACAATCAAAAACAATTAAACTTATACGCACATAATTATAATGGTAATAATCGAATATTTGGAGATGTTTTAAACGAACTTTTTAAAAAGCATCACTTAGCCTACACAATTTACAACGGGAAAATTGAACCTATCAGTAATGAATTTGAGGGCAAGACCTATGTTGCTGCACTTGATGAGACCAAGGATAAAGGGCAGCTTGGTGCCCATAGTCATTTGATTAAAGCCGGAGAACAGATAAATCACCAAAAATGGGCAGATAGCGTTCGGGAAAGTATCAGCGCGGTGGAAGCGATTTGCCGCCAAATTGTCGGAGAAAATGCAACTCTCGGCTCGGCGTTGAATAAGATTGAAAAGAACTATCCTCTGCATCCGGCATTTAAGAAAGCGTTGAGCGCACTTTATGGCTTTACCTCTGATGAAAACGGAATTCGACATTCACTTTTGGACAAGTCGAGTGCAGCCGTTGACGAGGCCGACGCGCTTTTCATGTTGGGGGCTTGCGCATCCTTTGTTTCTTACTTGCTTTCCCGAACAAGGTCGAAAGACGATAAATAAATTTGTTCAAAATGGTTGAGATAAACCTTCGAGCCTTCATAAATTCAAAACACTTTGCAACGACAAAGAAGTGCCCGCACGTAAGATGGCAATTCCTTGTCGACTTACCAAAAAAATCCGGCAACGTGCGTTCATTTTCAAGAGTGATAGAAAATGTGAAAAAAGCGTTACGCTTTCCAGTTGAAGGGAGAAGGCCTAGGAAAATTCGGAACGATGGTTATTTAAAAAGCTGGCGTAGCGCGATGCCGCCAGCTTTTGAACTTTGAACCACCAGATTAGGGAAGTTGATAAATAGACCTGAGAAATGGCAGGCGAATATTCAGGCTTCAGATTTCCTCAACCGGTGCGTGAGATGAGGATTTCACCAGATCAATTGCATGAAAAGCATCAGCCTTGTCTTTATAGCCTTCGCCGCTAGTTGCGATCTTTTCGTGGTTCGCTGCTTTCAAATGCCAACGCCATTCGCCGTTTTTATCTTTATAAATTTCGTATTTCATGACTTTTTCCTGTTTTTAATGGATTAGTGATAATTCAGAAACATTACGCCAAACACTTTAAGGAAAGTGGGTTTTTTATTTCATCATTTCAAGATAATTAGTAGATATAATCATCTTTATTTATGAATTTTATTTTGACGAGTAAAACTCTTTTACACTAAAAGAGAACTTCCCCCCCTTTCATTCCGAATTCTTTTTTTATTTTAAAGGCTTCTGCATTGTTCAAAATGAAAATGTTCGCGTTCGGCAATTGAAAAACACGTGTCGATTGGTTTTGAACAGGAGCGAACGATGAAAATTCGCATGTTTGCCAACTGCGCCGGTTTTTACAAAAATAATTTTTTAAAATTTTCGATTATTTTTTTCTTGCAAAAATATGTCACTAAATATTAACTGACAAATACGGCACAACAAGAATTGTATCTATCGTTTGGTTGACGTTTATAAATATAAAAACGTTTTATGATCTTTTATGTTTTAAATATTCTATTTTTTGTTGAATTTAAATACCTTTTAAAACAATATTATTTGAAAATACTGAATTTTATTCATGAATATTTCCATTTGCTGTTCGTAGCGGTTTCTGAATGCTTTTAAAAAACCGGATGAAATTGTTTGAGCTACAAAAAGTGTGGCAGATGCTTTCAAGCAAAGCGCATTTGGCAGTTAAAAATTTTATCCTTGAAAAGGAAAAGGGACGTGGCCGGAACCAAAAAGCGAACACCCCCTGAAACAGAAAAATCCGCCAAAAAAACCACCGCTAAAAAAGTGAACCAACAGAAAAAAGCCGCGCCTTTAACGGAAGAAAATGAAGAGGAAACTTTGCAGGATGAGGATGGTTGCAAGGAAAAGGCTGCACGTTCAAAAGTGAGACTTGAAAAGGAAATTGAGCGGCAAGTGCTGGGCAATGAGGGGATGGCTGCGCACTCAAACATAGAGTTGAAAAAAGAAACGCTGGAAAATGTGTCTGGAAGCAAGGAAAAAGAGATAACTCTAACCACGCGAATTCGAAAGCAGATGCTGCAAAAAGTGCTTGGCAATGAGAAAATGGCCGCACGTTCAAGCGGAGCAGTTGAAACAAAAACTGTGCAGGATGAGGATGATGGAAAGGGAAAATTGTCGCCAGAGAGCCGTGATGTTTTGAAAACAATGCCGACTGTAGCAAAAGCGACAAAGAAGGCCGCGCAAAAAAAGCGGGAAGCTGTGCGAGAAAAGAAAGCTTCCGGAATTTTGAAAGAGGCTATTTTAAAAGCTGCAATAAAAGCCGGTAACCAATTGGGAGAAGACGGGCTTGTTTCCTATCTTGAAGCACAGGCTTTAAAAAATGCTTCTTCCTTTTTGACACTACTCGGCAAAGTATTGCCTGCCGAACTTAATTCAGACGGACAAGAATTAAAAACCGTGACAAAAATCGAACTGGTTGCATTATCACCCTCACCGAAAGATTTGACAGTTGCAAATGAACCAGCCGGAAAAAAGCGAACGGCTTGTAAAAAGCGCCCTGCTGGACATCAGAAACCTGAAATAAATCAGGAACTTTCGGAAATCCTTAAAAAAGACGATTGAAGAACCTCCGATGAAAAAGGTTTCCAAAGAAGTGAACCGGTTTTGCAATTGTTCAACGAATTTGCTTGCCATGCGAAATGAAGAGAGAGTTTGAATGTTTTTCGTGTCTTAAAAATTTTTCAAAAAACGTCGTGCCGTTTTGAAATAGTGGCCGTTTTGAAATGGCGCGCTTTTTAAAAAGCTTAACGTGCTGCCTCTCGGGCTTTGGCCTTATTACGATGGGATATATTATTTTCCGACAACATAGTTCTTTGCGGGTGGCGATGCTTGTTTAAAAAAGTGTTTTCCTTGCATATCCGTCAAGGTGGTGAGAGCGGTTTTCAGAATAGTTTTTCAAGCCTTTTTTCGGCTTCCGGATTTGGTTTGGAACGTCGCAAATTTTTTGTTTGGTCGTTTTGTTTCGGTGGTTTTGTGGTGGTTCATGACAACAGAAAAAATAGAATTGCCGGAAAAGCTCATTACGCTTTTCGATGGGCCTGCCGATATCAGGGCGGCCTATGGCGGGCGCGGTTCGGGAAAAACCCGCTCTTTTGCCACAATGAGCGCAGTGGTCGGCTATTGTTTGGGAAAAAGAGGAATTCGCGGCATTATTCTTTGTGCCCGCCAGTTCCAGAATTCTTTGGCTGACAGCTCTTTGGAGGAAATCAAAAGGGCTATTGCCGATTACCCGTTTTTACAAAATTATTACACCATTGGTGAAACCTATATACGCTCGAAAGACGGGCGCATTACTTATGCCTTTTCCGGACTTGACCGGAATATTGCCAGTATCAAATCGAAGGGGCGGTTGCTTCTTTGTTGGGTGGATGAAGCCGAACCTGTGACCTCTCACGCATGGAACACATTGATACCGACTTTGCGTGAGGAAGGTGAGGATTGGAACACGGAGCTCTGGGTAACATGGAACCCGCTGAGAAAAGAGGCAGCTGTTGAAAAGCGTTTTCGCAACAGTAAAAATGCGCGTATCAAATCTGTTCAACTGAATTGGCGTGATAATCCGAGATTTCCCGATCTGTTAAACCGCGCCCGCCTTGATGACTTGAAGAACCGGCCGGAAAGTTATGACCATATATGGGAAGGGGGATTTCTTTCCCGGATGGAGGGAGCCTATTTTGCAACCGGTCTTGCAATTGCCAAAGAAGAAGGGCGCATTTCCAACGTTCCGGCCGACCCGTTAATGACATTTCAAGCTTTTTTCGACATTGGGGGAACAGGTGCCAGAGCCGATGCAACCGCTATCTGGATTGCGCAATTTATCGGAAAAGAAATCCGCGTTCTTGATTATTACGAAGCGCAAGGGCAGCCTTTGAGCGCCCATATCAACTGGCTGCGGGAAAAAGGTTACGGGCAGGCAAGAATTACATTGCCGCATGACGGCGCAACCAAAGATCGCGTGCGGGATGTGAGTTTTGAAAGTGCGCTTCAACAAGCCGGTTTCGAGGTGGACATTATTCCCAATCAGGGAAAAGGTGCAGCACGCGCCCGCATTGAAGCGGCAAGACGGCTTTTCCCCTCTATCTGGTTTAATGAAAAAACCACAGAAGCAGGACGTGATGCTTTGGGTTGGTATCACGAAAAGCGTGACGACAAACGCGATATAGGACTGGGGCCGGAACATGACTGGGCAAGCCACGGGGCTGATGCATTCGGCCTGATGTGTATAGCCTATGAAGCACCAAAAATTTCTAAAAACCGGCAACGCAATTTCATGAGACATGATTTCAATACGTCATGGATGGCGGGATAACAAAAAGCAAAATTGTCGACTGTTGAACCGGATGCGCAATGTGTCGGCTTTTGGTTTTCTACCAACCGTCTTTGCTTTCTTTATGATGGTTGCCTTGTGCTTGCCCGCCTGCCCGCTTGCGCGGTTTCCCTTTTTATTTTTCGGGCTTTTCGGCTTTTTCAAGATTGAACTTTCAAGTTGTGCGGGCGGCGCGCGACCAATTTTAACCAATAATTTTACGGGCTGATGATGATGCTAGAAAACGAGACTTTAGAACATGGTTCTTCCACGCAGTTTGACAGTGCAAAAAGAGATATTCTTTTCCAGTCATTGCTGAAGCTTTTCCGGCAGGATATGGCGCATGTTGCCGAATGGCGCAAAAATGCCCGCGAAGATTATGCCTTTTATAATGGCGAACAGTGGGAAGCCCAAGACAAGGCAGCGCTTTTCGAGCAAAAACGCCCTGTCATGACGTTCAACCGCATTGCGCCGCTTGTCAATGCTGTTATCGGCTCGGAGCGCAACAACAAACGCGAAGTGCAATTTATTCCGCGTGAAATCGGAGATGCGAGAGCCAATGAAATATTGACCGGTGCGGCAGAATGGTTTCGCGATCAGGCCGAAGCGGAATATGAGGATTCGGAAGCTTTTACCGATACTGTCATTTGCGGCATGGGGTGGACAGATACACGCCTTGACTTTGACGATGATGAAACGGGTAAACCGGTTGTTTGCCGCCTTGACCCGTTGAAAATGGTGTGGGATGCCTCGGCGGTGAAAGCCAATCTGGTGGATGCGGAGCGCCTCTGGTATATCGACGAAAAGCCGCTTGCCGAAGCGCGCCGCATGTTTCCCGATATTGACCCGTCATTGCTTGATGCACGCTGGGCAAAAAATGGTGTTTTTGACAGTGACGAACCTCTTTCCCATGTGAATTCTGACACATTCTATGGTGAAGACCTGACGGGTATTTCGGAGAGGCAAGGCTTGGGGCTTTCTTCCGCTTCCAGCTCTTTGGTGACACTTGTCGAATGCCGCTGGTTCGAGCGTGAGGCTTTTTACAAGGTTTTTGACCCGCTGACAGGTGAAACACAGGATTATTCGCTTCGCGACTATGAAGAGAAAAAGAAAATTTCGCCTGAAATACAATCGGTAAGGCTTACAAGAAAGATTGTGAAAAGGGCTTTTCTGGGCGAGGTTTTGCTTGCCGAACCCGATCAGCCGATGGTGCCGAACGGGCAACTTGGCTGGGAATGCATTACCGGCTATTTCGACAAGATGAAAAAGCATTATTATGGCATTGTGCGCCCCACAAAAGACCCGCAGCGTTGGGCGAACAAATTTTTCAGCCAGGTGATGTATCTTTTAAACAGCCAATCGAAGGGTGGCATTCTTGCCGAACGCGGTGCTTTCGATGATGACAGGCAGGCAGAAGAAAGCTGGGCGCGCGCCGATGCCATTACCTGGACAAAACAGAATGCGCTTGGCGGACAAAATGCCCGCATTCAACCCAAACCCGTGGCACAATTTCCTGTTGGTTTTTTTCAGCTTTTCAATGAAGCCAAAGAAGCAATTTCCGATGTGACGGGCTTGTCTTCAGAATTTATCGGCACGAGAGAAGTAAACCAGCCCGGTGTTTTGGAAAGCCAGCGCCGGCAATCTTCTTTGAATTTGCTTGCCTCGCTTTTTGATGCGCTGCGCCGTTATCGGAAAAGACAGGGGCAAATTATGCTTTACCTCATACAGAACTATCTTTCCGATGGAAGGCTTATCCGCATTGTGGGGGATGACAACAAAAAATATGTGCCTTTGACACATGAGGCAGTCGCCAACCGCAAATATGACATTATTGTTGATGATGCACCAACAAGCCCCAATGAAAAAGAACGGACATTTGCAATTATTCAACAGATGTTGCCGATGTTGAAAGATTATCTCACACCGGAAATCGGACTGGAAATTCTGCGCTATTCGCCACTTCCTGCCTCGCTTGTTGAAAAATGGACAGCCAAGGCACAAGAAGCGGCTCAACAAAAAGCAGAACAGGAAATGGCCAGAGAACAGATGGCCAGAGAACAGATGGCAAGAGAACAGATGGCAAGAGAACAGATGAGGAGCCAAGAAGCGGCAATGGAAAGAAATGCATTGCCGGAACAGTCTATCGGGCAACAGGCCGACCGATTGAAGTTGCAAGCTTTGGCAAACGAGCTTGATATAAAAGCCAAAGCCCGTGAACTCGACCTTAATGCCAAAGCGGCCGATCTTTTTTTAAAAAATCAGAAAGCAAGGCTTGAGACCGAAACAGCCAAAAACCGCGCGCTCATTGAACAATTGAAAATTGAACAATCGCAAACGGGGCGCGCCAATTCCTGAAACAAGCGACCCGAAAGCTTGGATAAAATGGTTTTTTAAATTTGGCAAAGCGGCAATTCAGATTGTCGCCGCTTTTTACCGCCCGCAATTGCAACTTTTGTTTTTCCTGCCGGATGAACCGGCTTCGCCTCAAGCATCGGCGTTTTGATGCTCTGCTGCCCGTTTTTTTCAAAGGGCATGTTTAAAGGATAAATTTATGGATATTGCACCCGAATTTTCACCGGAAGAACAGGATGTTCTTGGCCACCCGAATACCGACAATGACGGATTTGATGATGAGACCGCTTTATCGGAAAATTTTTCCGACATGGATGCGATGACTGGGTCTTCCGAAAGTCAGGAAGGGGAACATGAAAAACCGGTAGAGGAAGAGGAAGAGGAAGAGGAAAGAACCGCAAAAGCGCGAAACCATATGGTTCCGCATGGCGCCCTTCACGCTGAAAGGGAAGAGCGCAAAAAAGCGCAAGCCGAGGCAGCGGAGGCAAAAGCCAAACTTGCCCGCATTGAAGAACGTTTCAAAATTGCGCGCGAATTCACGGAAAATAATGCCGGAAACGAAAGCTTTTCACTGTTAAAACAGCCACGACCAGAAGCGCCCGACCCCGAAAAAGATTTTGTCGGCTATGTCAAATGGATTGGCTCCAGATTGCAAAACGAGGAAACCGAAAGACAAAAGAGAGAAGCCGAAGAGCGGCAATCTATCAAAGCCGCAAGAGAACAGGAAGCGGTCAAAGATTATTTTGCCACGTCTGTAACCGCACTTAAAGCGGAACTGCCGGATTTCGACGAGGCGGCCGATTTTCTTTATGAAGCACGGGTGAACCAGTTGATGGCGCTCGCCGATGCTTACCCTGCTTTTAAAAATGCCGATGCGATCAATGCGCAGATTGGCAACGAGCTTGCGGCCATTGTCAAAGGTGCTTTGGAAAGCGGCACCAATCCTGCGCAAACAATTTATAATTATGCAAAAAATATCGGCTTCAAGGCGAAATCTATAGCGGGGGGTGACATTGCCGCAATGCGCGCCAAAAAAAACGCTGCACGCACACTCACCGCATCGAACGGGCGCGCTATTGCCGACCCTATTAGCCTTGAAGCCATAGATGCCATGAGCGACCGGCAATTTGCCGAGTGGATTTCCAATCCGCGAAATGAAAGAGCCTTCAACATTCTGATGAAGGGGGAATAAGGCTTTTAGCAAAATAAGTTTTTTAAAGGGAGCCTGTTTTTTAAAGCTGATTTGAGAGACTTCTGTTTCAGAAGCTTGAGCTTTAAAAACCACCGCTTGCAAAAGATGGGGCTTCTAAAACTTTGAAGTAGGTTCGTGTAGGTTCGTTTTAAAACTTTCACCTTTTTCTTTTGCGGATTTTCGTTTGAAATGGACGTTATCATTTTCACCCACCGGAGGTTTTCCGGTTTCGTTGGTTCGCTCGCGTTAAAGCGACAAAAAGCTTGAAAATCAATTGAATTTTAGGAGGCCATCATGGCTATTACATCCATCGGGGTGAACGACCCTCTGGCTGTTCGTGCCTGGTCGAAGAAACTTGCCGTCGAAGTATCGAAAGCTACCGAGATTGCGCCTTTGATCGGAACCGACACCAACAGCATTATCCAGCTTAAGGACGAAACCCAGAAAGGCGCGGGTGATACTGTCCGTTTCGGCTTGCGCACCCAGCTGACGGGCGAAGGCGTTTCGGAAGGGGTTAAACTGGAGGGCAATGAAGAAGCCCTTTCAACCTTGAATGATGCTGTTATCATCAATGAACTTGCCCATGCTGTGAGGGTAAAAAACGAGGGCACAATCGACCAGCAGCGCGTGCTTTTCGATTTGCGCAGCGAAGCCAAAGACGGTTTGACCGACTGGTATGCCGACCGTTTGTCGCTTATGTTTTTTACCCATGTTTGCGGCTATACCGCTACACAAATGAACTTTGAAGGGCGCACCATTTCATTGTCGCCGGTGCATTACGGTTTTAATCAGCCGACAGCCCCGACCGACAAGCGCATTATTCGCCCGAATGGCAAAACCACTGACGAAAGCCTTGACGAAAAAGATGTGTTCAATCTTTCGCTGGTTGATAAAGCGGTGGAGCGGGCAAAACTCGCCAATCCGCGTTTGCGCCCTGTGCGTGTCGAGGGGGACAGTGTTTATGTGCTTTACCTGCACCCGACACAGGTGACGGCACTGCGCACCAACACGGCAACCGGCCAATGGCTTGATATTCAAAAAGCAGCCTATCAGGGTTCGCGCGCCAAAAACCCGATTTTTGACGGCTCGCTCGGCATGTATAACGGGGTGGTTCTGCGTGAAGCCGAACATATTACCGAAGGTGTCAATTCTGCCGACCCGACCACGCCTGTTTCAAACACCCGCCGTGCGGTGCTTTTGGGTGCACAGGCTTCCATCGTCGCTTTCGGCAAGGACCGCGGACCAACGCGCTACAAACTGGTTGAAGAATTCTTCGACTATGAACGCGAACTCGGTGTTGCGGCAAAAACCCTGATCGGTATGAAGAAAACAAACTTCAAACTGAAAGACAGCACGATCGGCGAACAGGATTTCGCAACCATCGTCATTTCGACTTATGCCGAGCCGCTTTAAGAACGGCATTTGAAACAACAGAAAAAGGGGCAAGTGCTCCTTTTTCTTTTTATGCGACGAGCTGTCTAAGGCGCAATTTTCCCCTCTTCCCGATTTTTTAAAAAACCGGTGATTTTGCCGGAGACGAAAAAAATGACCCATGCTTATTCTATAGACATGCCTTCAAGCGATGATACCGACTGGATATTGATGGATTTTGATAAGCCCGCGGCAAAAAGTCGGAATGAGCGAGATATAAGGGCCACGCCCCTTTCCCGAAAACCGGTGAAAAAAGCGAAAGTGAAAAAACCGCAAGCGGAAACCGGAAGCACATCTCGAAACACTGCGGAAAAAGCCAGAAAACTGAAAGCCGCGCCTTCCATACCGGCGCAAGCAACAACAACGCAATCAACAGCCGCCAATTTGAAGACCGCAAGCGGCAAAAAACGGCGGAGAACACGCAACCTGAACTCAAAGCAAAACCGGAAAACAAAGGTTTAATATTATGGCCATTATCATTACCACGACAGGGCCGATGACAAGTCTTCCCACGCCTCTCCAGCCGAAAAACAAAAACTTTTCGGATATGATTGCCGTTATTCAGGATGAAATTGACGATACGACAAATGAATATATCAGCCAGATTCAGGAAGCAATCTATTCGGCCATCCGCTTTTCAGCACGTGAGCCGCTTTATTTCAATGAAACGCGCGATATTACCTTTTTGACGACTAAAAATCAGGAATGGTATGGCGCAACAACCGAAAAGGCGATTGCAAGTGCGGCCGGTATCCGCTTTGTCTTTCTTGAAAAATCTAATGGCAACGCAAAAAGGCTTCATCTCAATTCCCCGCAGGAACTTGAAAGCGCGGGTTCAGCCCATGGCGAACCTTATGCCTATTGTTATTTTGGAAAAAAACTGCGGCTCTTTCCCTGCCCTGACAAGGTTTACAAAATACGCCTGATGATTGACCCCTACCGGCTTGAAGAAGTTTTGAAAGCCGATGAGGAATCCCCTTGGTTCCTTGATGCGTTCGACCTCATCAAAGCGCGGGCAAAATACGAGCTTTATAAAGATATTTTGAAAGATGCCGAAAGCGCTCGAACAGCCTTTAACGATTTTAACGAGCAGCTTTCAGCGTTAAAAGTGGAAACCTCGCGGCGCAATGGTAGCGGCAAAATCAAAGCAACGGTGTTTTAAATGACATTTTTATCGATAGCCGAATATCGCCCCGACATTGCCGACATCAATAGCGACTATAGCGATGATATATTGAATGTTTTGCCGGCAGACGGCAGTTATATTCCCATGCCCGGTTTCAAAGCCTTTTCCAAACCGTTTCCGGAAAAGCCTTATGGAGCCTATGCTGCACGGTCGCTTGACGGAACAACCTCGGTTTTTGCGGGAACTGCAACCAAACTTTTTGTCCTCGACAATACCGATCTTTCCTGGCGTGACATCACGCAAACGGGAAAAATCTATTCCGCTTCCGATGAGGCACGTTGGTCTTTTGCTTCTTTCGGCAATTATATTATCGCCGTCAACAAAAACGACCCGCCACAAGTTTTCGAGCTCAACCGTTCGGCAAAATTCCGCAATCTTGGCGGCAATCCCCCACGGGCGGGAACTGTCAAAGTGTGGGGCGATTTTGTTTGTCTCATGCAATTGCCGGATAATCCCAACCGCGTTTACTGGTCGGGCCTTAATGATGCGGAATTCTGGACGGTTGGAGAAAAGTCCTGCGACTATCAGGATTTTCCGGATGGCGGCAGTGTTCAAGGCTCGAGTGAAGCGACGAACCCGATTATTTTTCTGCAATCGGCGATTTATCGTGGCACATTCATTCCCGGTTCCGACATTATATTTTCTTTCCAGAAAATTCATGACAAACGCGGAGCCAAATCATCCAATTCGATCAGCAGTCGCGGTGAATTTTCCTTTTATGCCGATGAAGGGGGATTTTTCCAGATTACCAGCGATGGCGCGGTGACACCTATCGGCTTTGAAAAAATCGACCGCTCGGTCTTTACCCGCATGAATGCCAATAACCTTGCCGAAATGTTCTGTGCAATCGACCCTTTCTATAACCGCGTTTATTGGGCGATGGATTATAACGGTTCGGGCGTGATGAACGAATTGATGGTTTATGACTGGGGCCTGCAAAAATGGACGGTTATCAGCATTGCGGCAAGCAGTATTATGCCGATTTATACGAGCGGTTACACGCTGGACGGGCTTGATAATATTTCCACTATTCTGGAAAATTTGCCGTTTTCGCTGGATAGCAAAATTTGGCAAGGTGGCGCGCCCATTCTTGGCGCTTTTTCCGTTGATTACCGTTTGGGCTCCTTTTCGGGAGAAGCAATGGAAGCAATTGTTTCCTCGCAGGAAATTGCTGCCACCAATGGTGATATAAACCGGCTGGAAAATGTTATTGCACAAATAGACACGAATGAAGCCTTGCTTTCAATCGGTGCAAGAATGCGAAGAAACCCGCAAGAACCGGTAAAATGGTCAGGTGAAAAAAGCCCCTCTTATAATACAGGCCGTTACCATGGCCGCTCACGGGCGCGTTTTCACAAATTCCGCCTGCGTGTTCCGGCAGGCGCGAAATGGTCGCATATTGCAGGCTTCAATGTCGATTTTACAGGAGCCGGAAAAAGATGAGCTATCAAATCTATCTCACCGAAAATTGGCCTTATGAGAGGATAAAACGCTATAGCGGCGATCTTACAGAGGCGATGAAAAAAATCGCCCGTCGTTTTCCCGATGACATATCGTTTCAAACAATGGCTGAAGAAATTGCAAATGGCGAGCGGCAATTATGGATCATTGTTGACGAGAAAGAGAACTTTGTCGCCTTCGTCACCTCGCATATCGAAATTCTGGCGAGCGGGAAAAAACGTGTCGAACTCCTCGAACTTGCCGGTCACGGGGGCGAAAAAATAGCCGATATGATCGAACCGATAGAAGAATGGGCAAAAACCATCGGTGCATCCGAAATTTGCCCGATCGGTCGCATCGGCTGGTCAAAAATCATGCGCGCACATGGCTATCGGCCAAGCGTGGTCAAATATCGAAAGGAATTGAACAATGGGCGGAAGTAGCGGAAAAGGCGGAAAAACAAAGCAAACCAAGACCGAGACATCAGCCCCGCCGGAATGGGCAGCACCACTCTTCAAGCGCTCGGCCAAAGATGCCATGGACCTTTATAATTCCGGTCAGGGTGGCAATGTTTATCAAGCCTCGCGGGTGGCCGATTTAAGTGACACAACAAAAAATGCCATTAGCGGGCTTGGAAACACCACCACCAATTATGGCAACAGCTATTTGCAAGGCCTTGCAGGCGGCAAAAATGCAAGCGGCCAGAACCTTGCCGATATGGCTTCGGGAAAAATGGTGGGGGCAAACACAGCCTATAATCAGGCTTTACAAAACACACTTGATAACACCGCCACCGCCATCAACAGTCAAATGAGCGGGGCTGGTCGTTATGGTTCGGGCGCCCATAGCGGTGTTTTGTCGCGTGGATTGGGACAGGCTGCAACAACTGCCCTTTCCAACCAGTATAATCAGGATGTTGGAAATATGCTCAATGCCAATGAACTTATCGACAGGGCAAACAATAACCAGCTTTCGGCCGCAAGCAATTATTTTCAAGGGCAAGGCAATAATCTTCTTAATGCTTTGAAAGGCGGTACAATCCTTGACCAGAACAACCAGCAAAAACTTGATGCAGCGCGTGACCAATGGAATGAAGAAGATAATCGTGGCTGGAACCGGCTTGCCATGCTTTTAAGTGCGGCTCAAGGTGCAGCCGGAAATTACGGAACGTCAAGCGGAACGCAAACAACAAGGCAACAGAATGGTGCGCTCACCACAATAGGAAACGGTTTGGGTGCGCTGTCATCGCTTTTTGGTCTCTCGGACCAACGCACAAAAGAAAATATCCGCTATGCGGGCAAACGCAACGGCTACAATGTCTATGATTTCAACTATATCGGAAGGACTGAGCGCTATCGCGGTGTTATCGCGCAAGAAATCCTTAAAACCGACCCCGATAAAGTGATGACCCACCCCGAAAGCGGATTGTTAATGGTCAATTACAACAAACTCGGATTTCCTATGGAAAGGCTTCTGTGAAGAAAAGCCATTCGGGCGTTTCAAATGCCCCTCAGTGACACTTCATACAAGAGGCTTGTCTACACCCGATGCTTGAGCATGAGCCCCATAAATTTAACGACAAATCAATCAAGAGACATTGCGTGAGCATTCCGGAACCGACCGGAGGCACGAAGGAAAAATTGCACCCGAATGGAGGCTAATTCATGAATTCACATTCTTTTTTTAATTTTTGGAAAAACTACCCGTCCAATAACAATGCGCCTGTGTTCGGCCCGATTGGCCCACTGGGATATGGCCGCCAAAACTTTAAAACCGGCCTATCCGCCCCTTCCCGTGAAGCGGGCGATAACAATAGAGATAATCCTCCCACACCCACCACGGCTTACGGTTTGCTGGAAGACGGGCAAACGCAAAAAGGCCTTGAAAAAGGCGCCGCTTCACTTGCCAATGCATTGATTGCCCTCGGCAATGTTGATGCACCACAGACAAGCTCGATGCAACTAAAACCGGTGCGCGGCCCCTCGGCCGAGCAATCGCAGGCACTTTTGCGGCTTTTAGAAAACATGCAGTCGAAAACCAATAACGGGGGCACATTATGAGTTCTATTTATGATTGGTCACTTTCGGCGGCAAGCAATGCCAATGCCGACAATATCATCAACTGGACAGAGGGGCAGCCGCCAAGCACCGTCAACAATTCCGCCCGTTCGATGATGCAGCGTGTGCGCGAATATATGTGCGATATTGGCGGCGATGTTACCGTCGAAGGGTCCTCTTCACGCATTGCCATTCAGTCGAAAACACCGGTAACTGCTTATATCAACGGCATAACATTGCGGTTTCGCGCTCTCGGGGTGAATGTCGAGCAACCGATGATAAGCCTCAACAATATTGAATATAAGCCGGTTTTCAAAGCAACGTATCAGGGGGTAAAACCCTTGGAAAGCGGGGACATTCAGGCTGGCGCTCTCTATGAAATCGTCTTTTGCAGTTTATTGAACAACGGGAGCGGCGGCTGGTTTTTGTCTTCGCCGACACCTCAACAATCAACACCGCCCGGTGTTATTTCAATGTTCGGTGCGCCGACCGCACCCGCCGGATGGATACCCTGCGACGGACGCTTATTATCAAGAACACAATATGGCGCACTTTTTTCGGCTATCGGCGAATGGTGGGGAAAAGGCGACGGGCAAACAACCTTTGCCGTGCCGGATTTGCGCGGTGTGTTTCTACGCGGTGCCGATGCCGGTAAGAATATCGACCCCAACCGTGCTTTTGCCTCTTTTCAGGATAGCCAGAACAAATCGCACAGCCATTCAGGCTCGGTCGGTGAAGCTGGCGAACATAACCACAGCTATACGACATGGAAGCGCAACAACGGAGGACCAGACGGCAAAAATGGCTGGGATTGGTATTCACAGATAACCGAAAACACGGCGATATCCGGAAGACACAGCCATAGTCTCAACATCAATGCCGATGGCGGCAATGAAGCGCGCCCGGTCAATATTGCCATTCAATATATTATCAAGGCTTGAACAATGGATGAACACCCTTTTGCAATATCCGGCATAAAAGAGCCGGAGAAAATTCGCATATTGATTTACGCGAATAATCAAATGGCGCATGTTGCCCTTTCCGCACTTCTTATGCCGTTACAAAACAAGATTACCGAACTCGACAACCGTTTGAAGAAACTGGGGGTTTAAATGGCTGTACCCTATCATACACACACTTTCGAAATTCCGACGGCAACGCCACAGGATATGGCAGCACGTGCTTCCAATGACAAAGCCGTAACGCCTTCGGTTCTGGGTACGGCTGCAACAGCCGATAGAAGCGAATTTGCAACCGCCGAACAGGGGAAAAAAGCTGATAGTGCCGTTCAACCTGAAACGCTCGGCACTTTGGCCAGAAAAGACAAAGTCGTTTTAACTGAAATTGAAACAAGTGGTGCGCCTTCAAACACCACTTTTCTATCCGGCAATGGTTGGCAGACCCTTACCGGTGGCGGCGACATGACCGTCGCAATCTATGACCCGTCGGGTAAGCGAACTGACGCGTTCGATATGGGCAATATGAAAGAGGCGTCGAATGCCAAAATTATGACGGCCGACGAACGCGAAAAAATAGCAAATCTTGATGATCACTATCTCTCAAAATCCGGCGGAACTGTTAATGGCAATCTAACGGTAAAAAATAGTGCAGAAACTACTTTTGTTCAGTTTCCCCCAGGCACAATATACCCGATGCTGCGTCTTGGTTACACGGCGGAAAACGAAAACTATTCGGATTTGGCCTTTGTTGGAGAATCGCTGAACATCCATGTCCATAAATTTGGCGATGTTGCCAAATTCTACACCAACGGGACAACGTATTTTGCTAATGAAATAAATATTCAGGGAAAAACATACTTTCAATCCGATGGTAATATTACCGGTCAAACCTGGATAAACGGAAATCTCGCCAGCCATATTGAAAGCCGCTGCGTTGCATATCAAAATGATTGTGTAAAAGATAGCCGGGTTGTGGGGTGGGCAGATGTCCCAATTCAAGTAGGTACCGTAACTAATATGCCATCCGGATATGTTGTTACAACCATCCTCAAAGAGGATAATGGACGATCTCGTATGGGCGGGCGTCAACCGCAACTTTTCATCACAAATCGTGGCTGGTTTCCTTTAGGGACGTGGTAAAAGAATGAAAAATTTTGGTAAACTTAGAGCTTCAAAAGAGGAAATCACATTAGGTGAAGATATCAAGGATGACAAAGGCGATAGCGTTCAGAAAGCCGGAACGGTCATCCTCAATATATTGAAAGATAAAGACGGCATCGAGTGGCACGATCTTTTCAAGCAATATCCGCATAAATTCTATATCGCGGTTGACGACACAAAACACATTATTTCCATGACGGATGACCCCGAACAGTCGCAAATTGCCGGATTTGATATTATCGGCATTGACGATGATTATGGCGAAACATTCGGTCAGGGCGGGAGTGTCTATGGCAAACTATGGGACGGCGAAAAGATTGTTGCAGCTCCTCCGGTATTTCCGCCTTTAACTGCACGGCAATTCTGGCAGGCGGCTTTAGCCATTGGCGTAAAGGAAGAAGACCTGATTGCTGATATAGCCAATAAGGATAGCCCTTTTTACATTGCAGATGAAGAAGAACGTGAAAGCGTGTTAATCGACATCAAAAAAGCGACAAGCTTTGCCCGTGATTTTCCGCTTTTGGAAAAAATGGCAAAAGTCAACAAAATTCCGGACGCGCAGCTTGATACTTTATGGACTTGGGCTACCAACATCCAATAATCACGCCGTAAAACCAACTGGAAACCCCGCATCTTTTGCTGCGGTTTTATGGCCTCTTAAAAATAAGCGGGTATGTTTTACTGCCGAAAAATTGCTTTGGCTTTTTTTATTTCTTCCTCGGTAAAAAGCGGATGCCATTTTTCGTTGTTTGCAACAAGTGATTCAACAGTCAAATCGAGCCGCCCCTTCTCGAATAATTTGGAAAAACCTGTCGAAACCGAATTGGAATGTAGCAATTTTTTAGCAGCTTTAACGCCGCCATTCCGTTCAACCATTTGTTTGAATCTGGGAAGTCTTATTCCGAGTTCATCACGAGTTTTATCATAAATAGCCAGCATTTCTTTATGAAATTCATCTTCCAGACTTGCCATTAAATTTCCCTCCCGAATGAAACTGGACCGAGGTTTAAAATACCATAAGTTGCCACCTTTTTTAAAAGGAAAACGTGAACAATTTTCATGTTTTGCACAAGCGATCGCGGTTTAAAGCAAATGAGAACACGCTTCGAAATGAATTTAAGGTAGCGGCGCATGAGTCGCGCCCACCTCATCCGGTTTTTTAACAAAAGCAAAATTAGTGAATTGAATATTGAACCACCGCCCCGCTTTTTGCGGGGTTTTTTATTGCCTTCATTTATCATTGATAAGGAAACACCATGACACGACAAATAAGCCCCCACGGCCTTGAAAAACTGAAACAATGGGAAGGCCTCAAAACCAAAGCCTATAAGGATGCAGGCGGTGTCTGGACTATCGGCTATGGGCACACGGCAGCCGCTGGAACGCCCGGACCACATCAAGGAATGGTTATAACCGCTTCCGAAGCGGAAAACATTCTCTTGAAAGATCTTGTTCAGTATGAAGCGGCTATCGAGAACAACGTCAATGTCAAACTCAACGACAACCAGTTTGCTGCTCTGGTATCCTTTGCTTTCAATGTCGGCATTGGTGCTTTCAAAAATTCGACATTGCTTAAGAAATTGAATCAAGGCGATTTTAATGCGGTTCCGACCGAATTGATGAAATGGACAAAAGCGGGTGGCAAAAAGCTTCAAGGCCTTGTCAACCGGCGGCGGGCAGAAGGGTATCTGTGGATGGAAGGCGCTTTTGTGACTTCCAAAGATGTGGTGCCTGAACAAAAAACTGTTCATCCGGTGTTGAAACCGGAAGTCCTCGGGCCGGTTATCAGTGCTGCTTCCGGCTTGACCGGTTTTGCCACCGGTTCGGGACCGTTCCAATGGGCGTTAGCAGCCATCATGGTGATCGGCGTTGCAATCGGCAGTTTCTATTTTCTCAAACGGTTTAGAGAGGCGGAATTATGATCACATTCGAACGCCTGACTATGACCATTGCCGTCATCATTGCCCTAATTGTTGTTGCTTTTTGTATCGGGCAAGAGACGGAAAAACAAAAGTCGCTAAAGGCTTCGATCACAGCCTTCGAAAATTCTCACGAGGTTGAAAATGAAGTTGAAGCTCTTACTCCTTATCAGCGCTGCCTTGCTGTTGGCGGGGTGCCATACGACTGCAGGGTTCTCTTGCGCGGGTTGGACAAAACCACCCAAGGCAAATGATGCCGCACGCCTTGTTGAAAACGAACCGGCAATCACCAAGTGGATCATCTCGACCGACCGTTTCGGCCAAAAACAGAGATGTTGGAAATGAAAAAACTCATTATCCTTATGCCAAGTGGCATTCATTAAAAGTCGATAAATTGGGCAGCGAGTTGATGCCAATGTTTTTATACTGTTTATCTGAACAATCGGAAAGAAACACTGTGACAGAAAACCGAATGCCGTTTTCCGACCAAAGCCCGATCGCTTGTTTTATAACATATGAGAAGCCCGATCGCTTGTTTTATAACATATGAAATGTGGTGCTCTTCCAATAAATATCATTGATGAAAAATTCCGCCGGCATTCTATCTAGCGGAGAATTACAAACATTTTCGACTTATTAAAGTTCTTCTTCGCTTCCCGTCGACACAGCTCGCACCCGCTTATCTCAACATTAGCCGACTAACTTATGAGAGCAAATAATATTTTAATAGCGGCTCGCGCTTATCATGGAATAATCAAATGTCAGAAAACAATCCCCCACCCGATTGGCTTGCCTATCTTGTCCGGTTCGGGCTTCTTGCTCTTGCCGGTGCTTGTGGCAGCTTTCTAAGCCAGCTTAACGGCGCGCCAAAAAAATGGCCACAACGCGTAATGGAATGGGTTGGCGGCGCTTTATGCGCTATTTACGGGGCAGAGCTTGCCGCCAATGCCCTTTCTCATCTGCTTGATAAATTTGACCTGATCGACGGTTCCTATGTTGTGCCGGAAAAATTTCTTGGCCTTGCCGGTTTTTTATGCGGGGCTTTAGGTGTCGCAATGATCGATAGCGTCATAGGCCTCTTGAGAAGAAAGTTCAGTTCATAACCAAGTCTTCGTAACCAATCCTCATGCACCCGCTAAACCAACGCTGAAAAAAGTAAAAGCAAAACTCTAACGCATACCCCACACGGCATAGAGACAAAAACAGCCGATCTAATCAATCGGCAATTTTGGTTTCCACCCCCGACCATAGCCGACAGACATAGCGGAAGCGGCAACTTCGATTTGGTGGATAAGCATTTTCCGTTCTTCAAGCAAAGCTCTAATGAGGGCTTTTGCATCCCCGTCATAGGCTGCAATGAGGCCATCAATATCGTCTTCACAACTATCGTTTGAAACAGCTTTGCTCACTTTACGCGACTCCATTTTTGTTCTCGTATTGTTCTTATTTTTCTAAAAAGAGTCAATGAAAAAATCGTTCAAACGAATAGTCCGAACGCACCTATTATATAAATTATATGCGATTGATGAACGTGGGTTTCAAGCCACACTTCCTTTTCAATTCAAGAACAAAATCCACTTTTTCATGAGAATTAAATTTTCATTATCAATGAGTTTTTCAACTTATTTTTCAATGAGTTGATAAAATGCAAATCAACGCGGACCAAAAACATGATACAGGCTCACGCTTGGGTTCCCGTTTGCTTGAAACCGCTTTATTTTCCCTAATTTGCCGATAATCTTGTGATGAAAAAGGAAAATAATTGAAACCATCGTCCGTCCCGAAAAACATGACGCAATTTCCTATCCACAAGACCTGCCATCACAAGCTTTGAAGGATGATTTCAAGACTATCGGCTGTAGACAGAACAAGTTTCATGTCCATTCCTTTTATTTGAATAAATCCGGAATGTTTATAAAACCTCTTGGCTTTTTCATCAGCTGCCTTAACGACAACGGCACGGAAAGTAACAAGCCGGAACGAGGAGATGACCAAAAGAAGGGCATTGCGCAAAAGCGCAGCCCCTTACCTTGGTGATTTCTATCAACCGCCATGCGTGAGAAGAACTGCTACCGGAATTTCATCAGGCGCGTGGGCCTCTTTGGTTTTACCAGAGCGCAATAAACGTTTTTAATTAACAGATTAGCCGTGTTTTAGAGACAGAGGTTTGGAAGCGCCTCCGAAAAAAGAGGCGCTTCCAATCTTTTAATGTTTTTCCAAATAATCAGATGGAAGTGTTTTTTTCTTCCCTTCTTCCATTCCAATTTTCTCTTTAGGTCTGTGGACACCACAACCTAATTTGATTTTTAGATCAGCCGAAATGAAAAAACATTTCGACCGAAAAAAACCGATGATCACTTCCGTAATAAGATACGGTATAATCATGGAGTTTCTCCTTTTGAGAAAACTGCCGCAAGGGATGGTCATATACAATCATTTTTATTTTTTGGGTTGACATCCTCAAAAGTTAATAATAAAAATTATTCGTTAGAATAAAAATTACTATTCGTTAGAATAAAAATTATTATTCATTTGACGGTAGTCATTCAAACTAAAAGCAATCGTGGAATAACCGTTTGCGGCAGTTGTGTTAATATTATAATTTATAATAAAGCTTTGGTTGGCGCCAAAGCTTTATTGCTATTGGCTTAATTACCAATAGCCTTCCCAAAATAAATTAAGAAGACAAATGTGTCAATGAGTGGAAGCTGGGTGTGGAAGCTGATTTGTATGTCTTTTAAAGTAACGTCGATAAAATTAACTTTTTTCCGTCTCAATATATCATTAAATATCTGAAAAGCCTATAAAAAAACGGTTTTCAAACAAAATCAGGAAAGGATTTCTTTTCTTAAATATAAGCGTATTTTTTGCTGAATTTTTGAAATTCTTCGATTTACACGGAGAAGTGCCGAGTGAGCCCCATATTTTCACCGAATCACCTGTCATTTCAGCTGCAACTGGTACTAACCACGAACATTTTATTATAAGCTCCGCATGTCAACTTCAGCTTATGTCTTCCATTAAAATATTAATAAAATATCCGGTTGTTCTGGTGAGCATTTTATACGAGCGCGGGTATTTTATTCGAGCGGAGCATTCCATTCACGCGCGGGCATTCGCATTGACGCAGTTGAGACTTATGCAGCCTAACTTTTAAAACGATAATAGTTGATAAAATCACGCACAAAACACAATAAAATCAGGCGCAAAACAACATTGCTTTTTCAATATTTTGAAGCTTGGAAATTAGGCGGTTTGCCGCTTAAATAACAAATTTTGATGAAAAATGGTCGGAGTGAGAGGATTTGAACCTCCGACCCCCTCGTCCCGAACGAGGTGCGCTACCAGTCTGCGCTACACTCCGACTAACTGGTGTTGGCGGGCTTATACCGTTATGACAGCTTTCTCGCAAGTGTTTTTTAAAAAAACCCGCTCAACAATTATTCATTTCGTGTCTGTTTCCCCTTCCTCCTTGGCTCGCAATCGCCTTTTCCCGATCTGTTTTTTGCCTTTTCAGCTTTCGCCCCCTCGCGCGACAGCGTTTTAATATCTTGAGCTAGTAACTTTTCCGCAAAAGCATGAAATTTTTCCGGTGGTGCGGGGGTTCGTGGCTTTAAAATGCTTTCTTCCCACCTCTGGAAACTTCTGTTGCAAGTTTGACTGATGTTGCAACTTTGACTGATATTTCTTTTCCCCGTTTTGTGACGAATTCGGCTTCCCGTTAATCCGATCGGGCAAAGATCACGCCGACGGGCGCCACCGAAGACCGGCTTAAAAAATATCTGCCGGTTTTCACAGCTATAAACCTCTCGCTTGGAGAAGCGTTCGACTATCATCGATCGTTCTATTGGTTTTATTATTTTTTATGCGGCGGGCGGCATTCACTTGACCTAAACCCTTGAAAAGCGATAGCAAGAATATGCTTTTTAAGTTCAAGCCGGAAAAGAAAAAATGGCCGAAAAAATCATTAGTTTCATTATGAGTGGCGGCGTTGGCACCCGCCTTTGGCCATTATCACGCGAAGATTTTCCAAAACAGTTTCATGACCTTTCCGGCAAAGGCTCGATGGTGTCCGGCACAGTCAAGCGCATGAATGCACGGACAAGCGGCCACGGGCCGATTTTTCTCATTGCCTCGGAAGCTCATGAATACCGTTTGCGCCATGATATTGCCGGTTTGCCATTAAATGGTGGGCGCCCGATTTTTGAACCTTTGGGACGAAACACGGCGGCGGCTGTTGCTCTGGCAACAGCCATCACCCTTGCCGAATATGGTGACAGGCTCATTCTCGTTGCCCCGTCTGACCATGAAATTTCAACCGATGACGATTTTTGGAAAACCATTCATGAAGGGGAAGAAGCCGCCAGAGGCGGCCGCATTGTAGTTTTCGGAATTCATCCGGATAAACCGGAAACCGGCTATGGCTATGTCGAAACAGGACAAGAAAAAAACGGCGTTTATGACGTTATCCGCTTTGTTGAAAAGCCGGATATTGAAACGGCCAAAAAATATTTGCAGTCGGGCAATTTTTTATGGAATTCGGGAATATTCCTCTTTTCTGCGGAAACTATGAAAAAAGCCTTTCTCGAGTTCCAGCCGGAAATCTGGAAGAAGACAGTCGCGGCACTGGAAACCGCCCATACAGACATATCGGGCACATGGCTAAATTACGAGCATTATGCGGCTATTCCTTCCGATTCAGTCGATTATGCCATTATGGAGCATGTCAAAGACATTGCGCTTGTGCCTGCCCGTTTTCACTGGAATGATCTCGGCTCGTGGCAATCGCTTTTGAACCAGCAATCAAGCCCCACACCGCCAGATGAGAACGGCAATGTGATTATGGGCGATGTTGTGGCGATCAATTGCCATGGCAGCTATTTGCGCTCGGAAGCGGGGTTACTATCGGCTGTCGGGCTTCACAATATGGCGGTTGTCGCGACAACGGACGCAACTTTTGTGGCTCCCGTTAAAGAAAGCCAGAATGTGCGCGACGTGGTAGCAACACTCGAAAAAGCCGGAAGGCTTGAAACCAAATTCACTCCCGCTGCCGATAAAATACCGCAAAGCGGCGCCTATCTCACCCGTGTCGAGCATTGGCTTTTTGATGAGGCGCTGCCGCTTTGGTCAACCCGCGGGGTTGATGAAAAAGGCGGCTTTTATGAAGCCTTGGGCTTTGATACCATGCCGGTATTGCGCGCCAAACGCATGCGCACAATGGCACGCCAGATTTATGCTTTTGCCATGGCTGGTGAAATGGGGTGGGACGGCCCTTATAAAGAGCTGATCGACCACGGCCTCGAATTTATCGGCAAAAATGGCAGAACAGACCGTGGCGGTTGGGTTTTGCAGCTTTCACAAGATGGCAAGGTTCTCAACGCAACCGAAGACAGTTACGATCAGGCTTGTGTGTTACTGGCGCTTGCCCATGCCCATCGTGTCGGCAATAAAAAAGCATTGCCGCTTGCTATGGAAACCTTTTCTTTCATCGACCTTCATCTTGCCGATAAAAATGGCAAAGGCTTTTTTGAAAATGCCAAAACCGACGGAGAGAAAACATTTCGCCGTTCCAACCCGCATATGCATTTGTTTGAAAGTTTCATGGCCTGGTATGATGTGACAGGTGACAGAGATTATCTTGAACGGGCAGAGCGCATTGTCGACCTGTTCAAGGAACATTTCTTTGATGAGGATAGCTGGACCCTTGCCGAATATTACGACAAGGACTGGCAGAGAGCTCCCGCTCCCGATGGTGACATTTGCGAACCCGGTCACCATTTTGAATGGTCGTCGTTGCTTGTCGATTTTTCCAAAAAAACCAATGACCGCAGTGTTATAAAACTTGCCAAAAAGCTCTATGCCTCGGCCATTGCCAATGGTTTGAACCGCAAGACGGGGCTTGCCTATAACACGATTTCGCGCCACGGAATGCCAATTGACACCAATTCGAGAAGCTGGCCGCAAACCGAGGCGATCAAAGCAGCGCTTGCGCTTGATGGTAATGACGGGCCGGATCTGAAACCTGAAATCGAAGCGCGTGTGGGAAGGCTTTTCCGGTGGCATATCGATGCCGCCCCCAAAGGTTTATGGATTGACCTCATATCGGAAAACGGCCGTGCCATTGCCGAAGATGTTCCGGCTTCCATTTTCTATCATATGATAACGGCGTTAACGCAATATCGGAAATTTGCCCAACATTGGAAACTGGCTTGAAAACGGTATTCACCTTTCATTTTATTTAAATCTGCCCGTCCCATTCAACGCCGCTCATGATTTTCATGTTCGTCGTCAAAACGGGGACAAGAATTGCCACGTTTAAAACCGGACGATCCGACTTCAGGCGGAAAAGTGTGAGACGCAAAATTCAAGAAAACAATAAAAAACCCGTCCGGCTTCAGTAACCGAACGGGCTTTTATCGGTGGTCTGGTGTTTGAAAATTTTTAAAAGACCTATCAGCGCCAATCGGGGCGTGGATGCCAAGGCCGCGGACCATAATGGGGACCATGCGGGCCGAAATGCGGGCCATAATAGGGCGGTGGGGGCGGAGGCGGTGCCGGATAGAAGTGCCGGTGCTCGAAATAGCGCCGATGCGGCTGATAGTGGTGATGATAGCGGTCATAATGATGACGATGGCCGTTATCGATGATGATGACAGGATAAACATCGGCCTTTGCAGAAAGTGCACCAAAAAGCGGCACTGTCATTGCAAGGCTTAAAAGAAGAACAATCAGTTTTCTCATGCGAGATATCCTTTTAACGATTCTTGAGAAACACCTTACGCTTTGTTAGCTGAACTTATCCTGAACTTTTTGTTAATCTTCTGTTCATCTTCGAGCCTCGAAAAGCTAATCTTCGCCACGCTACCGTCAACATTCAAAGCCGTGCTTATCAAGCAAAACACATTTCCTGAAAAGCTGCACATGCTTGCCGAAAAGTGGTTCAAGCGGCCATCTCGAAAAGGCACACATACTTCCCGAAAAGCGGCTCAAGCGGTTGCCCCGAAAAGCGACACATGCTTCCCGAAAAGTGGTTCAAGCGGCTGCCCCAAAAAGCGACACATGCTTCCCGAAAAGTGTGAAACGGTTTTCGGTCAAGAAGCTTGTAATAAAGAAGTACGGTTTTCGGTAAAGAGCCGCGAGAGTGAAAAGACTACGATTTTTTGTGAGGCTCCGCCACAGACTAAGAGACGGATTTTTAACAAAAATGTTTCAACAACTTGCCCGCTTTGAGATCTGGCAGAGACAAGAAAAAATGTTTGCTGAAAATCCACTTTGAAAAACGTTTCAGGGGGGTGAAGCTGGAGGATTGCCGGAAATAGCGACCGCATTATTGATGCAACTTTGGCGATAGTCCCGCTTTTCTCCCGTCAAAATCGAAATTGATTGCAAAAGAATTATTTCGAGTATTACGATATCCCCACGGGGGAATAGACTATGAAATATATTTTGCTGATCTTCATTTTTATCACAGTTTCACTTCCGGAACTTGCTGCAGCAAATACACCTTGTTCAGGCCAGAAAGGCGGCATTTCCCATTGTGTTGGCAGAACCTTTATCTGTAATGACGGTTCAACCAGCGCATCGACCAAAGATTGTTCGGCCTATATGGGCGGCAGTTCAACAAACAGCCAATCTCTCGAAAGTAGCCCGTCTCTTATGGAACCATCATCGGGAAATTGTTCTTGCCGATCGGGAACCTATTGCGTTGGCCCCAGAGGCGGACATTATTGCTATTCCGATAGCGGGCGGAAAAACTACCTTCCCCATTGAAGGCAGTTCTTGAAAAATGCAATGAATCTCGAAAACCGGCCGCAAAAATTGCTGAAAGGCCTGAACCAACAGCTTTTTAAATAGGCCGTAACTATGCCCGCGGGGCTTTAACACACGGGCATTGTTATCAACCTGCTTTCGCACTGAAACAGAGCTTGATTGCTTTCAAGCGCCTTACTCGCCCTTGATACGTTTGAATGCTTCATCAAGGCCGCCGGTAAGCGCTTCTCTGCCACCATGATTGGTAAAATATTGGGAGACCAGCTCGTTCGTGCCTTTTTTGGTCGAATATTCGGCTTCCAATTTAGTAAAATCGGGCTTCCCTACTTTACGCGCCTCGTCGGCAAGATTGCCAAACATAGAGGCAAGAAACGGTGCCGACTGGCTTTCATCAAGCCCGTTTTTTTCAAGCCAACGGTTTGCTGTTTCGATGAAATTGAAATAGACACCCATCAGAGAACCGGCCGTCATCATCAAGGCAAACTGGCTTTCATCCTTGACAGCAATTGCCCCACCCATCGCATTGAAAATTTCCTTCAATTCGGGATTGTCGGGATAAATTGCTGTCATACCTTTGGCTTCGGCAACAAAGGGAAGCGGCACGGCGCGAAAAACCTTTTTGCCAATCCATTTTTCAGTTTCACTTGCCGTTGCCATGGCAATAACCGAAATAACTGTTTTTGCTCTGGAAAAATCGAGCTTTTTTAATTCTTCCTCGGCAATCTGGCTTCTTAAACAAATGAAAACATCATCGCTTTGGTCGATTACATCCTGATTGTCTTTGCCGATTTTCACCTTGTCAAAGCGTTTGGAAAGCTCTGCCGCGCGGTCGGCATTTCGGGGTGAAACCGTAATTTGTTCCACCGGAAGATTGCTCTTCATCAAGCCTTCCACCATAGCCGAGGCAATGGTTCCCGTACCGATAAAACCTAGTTTCATTTGTCTCTTTTAACCTCGTAATTCAAGATCGGGCCAAGCCAGCGTTCGACTTCGCTCACCGGCATTGCTTTTCTTTCGGCATAATCTTCAACCTGATCGCGTTCGACCTTGGCAACGCCGAAATAATAGCTGTCGGGATGGGAAAAATAAAGTCCGGCAACCGACGAGCCGGGCCACATGGCGTAACTTTCGGTAAGTTTCACACCGGTATTTTTTGTCGCATCAAGAAGCTCGAACAATGTGCCTTTTTCGGTATGATCGGGCTGTGCGGGATAGCCCGGAGCCGGACGTATGCCGCGATAATGTTCAACAATCAGATCTTCTTTTGTCGAATTTTCATCGGCCGCATAACCCCAATAGACTTTGCGAACGCGTTCATGCAAACATTCGGCAAAAGCTTCGGCAAAACGGTCGGCCAGCGCTTTGACCAGAATGGAAGAATAATCGTCGTTTTCGCGTTTGAAACGTTCGGCAATTTTTTCCTCTCCAAAGCCACTTGTCACCACAAAACCGCCAAGATAATCGGGCGTGCCGACAGGAGCAACAAAATCGGCCAGAGCAAGATTGGGCTTTCCCTCGCGCCGCTGCAATTGCTGGCGCAAAGTGAAGAAGGTTGCCCGCTCGTGTTTTCTTGTTTCATCAGTGTAAATGCGGATGTCATCACCAACGCGGTTTGCAGGCCAAAAGCCGATCACCGCCTTCGGATGGAACCATTTTTCGGCAATGATTTTTTTAAGCATTTTTTGCGCGTCGTCATAAAGCTGGCGGGCAATTGTCCCCTGCTTTTCATCATCAAGAATTGCCGGAAAACGCCCGCGCAATTCCCAGCTCTGGAAAAACGGTGTCCAGTCGAAATAGGTCGAAAGCTCGGCAAGATCCCAATCATCGAATTTTTTGACACCAAGAAATGTCGGCTTGACCGGTTTATAATTTTTGAAATCGAGTTTCAACGCATTGGCGCGCGCCTCGCTTAAGGAAACGCGGGTCTTTTGTTGTTCGCCCCTTTCATGGGCGGCGGCAAGCTTTGCATATTCCTGACGGATTTTTTTGATTGTTTCGGTTTTTGTTTGCGGGGAAAGGAGTGATGAAACAACCCCCACCGCCCGACTTGCATCAAGCACATAAACACTCTGCCCGCGGTGATATTGCGGGTTGATCTTGACGGCCGTGTGAACGCGGCTTGTCGTTGCCCCGCCGATCAACAAGGGAATGTCGAAGCCCTGACTTTCCATTTCGTGGGCAACATTGACCATTTCATCAAGTGAAGGTGTAATGAGGCCGGAAAGGCCGATTGCATCGGCTTTTTCACGCCGTGCCGCATCGAGAATGGTTTGTGCCGGAACCATTACACCAAGATCGATAATCTCGTAATTATTGCAGGCAAGCACAACGCCGACAATGTTTTTGCCAATATCGTGCACATCGCCCTTGACTGTTGCCAGAATAATTTTGCCCGCACTCTGGTGGCCTTCGCCACCGTTTTTACGCTTTTCCTCTTCCATATAGGGAAGAAGAATGGCCACAGCCTGCTTCATCACGCGGGCGGATTTCACCACCTGCGGCAAAAACATTTTGCCGGACCCGAAAAGGTCGCCCACCACATTCATGCCGGCCATAAGCGGCCCTTCAATGACATCAAGCGGGCGTTCGGCTTTTTGGCGTGCTTCTTCCGTATCAGCGTCGATATATTCGGTAATTCCGTTGACGAGAGCATGTTCAAGGCGCTTTTCCACCGGCAATTGTCGCCAGCTCAAGTCTTTTTCCTTCTTGACGCCGCCACCGGCCTTACCGCGATATTCTTCCGCTAGAGCAAGCAGGCGTTCGGTTGCGCCAGCGTCTTTATTCAGGATCACATCTTCACAGGCTTTTTTAAGCTTGGGTTCGATTGTATCGTAAACGGCCAATTGTCCGGCATTGACAATGCCCATATCCATGCCGGCGGCAATTGCCCGATAAAGGAAGACCGAATGCATCGCCTCGCGAACCGGTTCATTGCCACGGAACGAGAATGACAGATTGGAGACCCCGCCGGAAATATGGCAATAAGGCAATTTTTTGCGAATTTCCTTGGTCGCTTCGATAAAATCGACGGCGTAATTGTTGTGCTCGTCAATGCCGGTTGCAATGGCGAAAATATTGGGGTCAAAAATAATATCTTCAGGCGGGAAACCGACCTTGTCGACCAGAATTCTATAAGCGCGTTCGCAGATAGAAACCTTGCGTTGTTCGGTGTCGGCCTGACCTTTTTCGTCAAAAGCCATCACCACAACCGCCGCCCCGTAACGGGAAGCAAGTTTTGCGTGTTCGATAAACTTTTCCTCACCCTCTTTCAAGGAAATGGAATTGACGATGGATTTTCCCTGCACACATTGAAGGCCGGCTTCAATAACTTCCCATTTTGATGAATCAATCATGACGGGAACACGGGAAATATCAGGCTCGGCGGCAAGAAGATTTAAAAATTTGCGCATGGCCGCAACGGAATCAATCAAGCCTTCATCCATATTGATGTCGATGACCTGTGCGCCGTTTTCCACCTGATTGCGCGCAACATCAAGAGCAGCCGTATAATCATTATTGGTTATGAGTTTGCGAAACCGTGCCGAACCCGTAACATTTGTGCGCTCGCCAATATTGACGAAGGGAATGTCGTGGGTGAGTGTAAACGGTTCGAGACCTGACAAATGCAAAAGCTTTTCCTGTGGTTCGGGTTTCCTCGGTTTGAAGGGTTTGACCGCTTCGGCAATAGCGCGAATATGATCAGGCGTGGTCCCGCAGCAACCGCCGACAATGTTGATGACACCTTCACGCGCATATTCTCCAAGCTCTTTTGCCATAATTTCAGGCGTTTCATCATAACCGCCAAAGGCATTGGGCAAACCGGCATTGGGATAAACACAAATCAGTTCTTCGGTATTGGCGGCCATTTCCTTCACAAGCGGCAGCATGGCCTTTGCGCCCAAAGCACAATTAAGCCCGACAGAAAACGGCTTGGCATGGGCAACCGAATAAAGAAAGGCTGTCGGCGTTTGTCCGGAAAGTGTGCGCCCTGACATATCGGTAATCGTGCCGGAAATCATGATCGGCAATTCGATATTTTTTTTGGCAAAAACTTCTTTGGCAGCAAAAATAGCCGCTTTGGCATTGAGCGTGTCAAAGATCGTTTCAATGAGAAGCAGGTCAACACCGCCATCAATCAGTGCATTGATCTGCTCGCCATAAGCAATGCGCAATTCATCAAAGGTAATGGCACGAAAACCGGGATTGTTGACATCTGGCGAAATCGACGCGGTCTTATTGGTCGGGCCAATGGAGCCGGCAACAAAGCGTGGCTTGCCATCTTTCTCTTCTGCCCGTAAAGCCGCGCGGCGCGCAAGACGGGCGCCGTCACGGTTAAGCTCGTAGACCATATTTTCCATGCCATAATCGGCCTGCGCAATGGTGGTTGAGGAAAATGTGTTGGTTTCCAGAATGTCGGCACCGGCCAAAGCATAGCGCAAATGGATGTCTTCAATGGCTTTCGGCTGGGTCAATGTCAAAAGGTCGTTATTGCCTTGAAGAGCGCAGCTACAAGCCACAAACCGCTCGCCACGGAAATGTTCTTCGTCAAAATGGAAAGACTGGATTTGCGTTCCCATCGCGCCATCAAGAATAAGAATGCGCTCGCGCGCCAATTGGCGCAATTCTTCCGAACGGTTTTTCGGCTTTTCCGTTTGACCGAACAATTTTTCTAGGGGATTTGATTTATCGGGATTTGATGTCTTGCCCGAGGCTTTCTCTTCGCCGGAAGATGACTTTTCGACAATATGCGACATAGCGGGGGAACCTTTCATATCAGCCGGTCATGAGTGACATAAAGATTTCTTTATGTCAATAAATTGCAAGAATAGAAATAAAAAACGCCGGTAAAAACCGGCGCCTTTTTAATAAAACTTTTTGTGATCGTCACCGGACAAAAATACCGATAGAGCAAGCGACACACAAAACTGACAGAATTATCAAAATAAGATAGGCTTTTTTCTTGTCGAACAGAATTGCGAAAGCAGAAAACCAGCCCATAATACCGGCGCTTAATGCAAACATAAAACCGGCGCGGTTCAAGGCAACAAGATGGGCAGCCATCAGGCCACCGATAATCAACGCACCAAAAACTATTATAAGACCGGTTGCGAACTTCTCATAATCGTCCATAATCAATCCTCTTCAAGCGGGCTTGCAATTCTTCTTAAATCAAAGTCCGGCTACTCGATGTTTCTTTCCTTCTAACGCATGAAAGAGAAAAACAAAATGTTTTTTTCGTTCGTGCCTCTTCAACAATGCGTCTGCTCGCGAAGTTTCTTTCATGGAACCGTTTTTCCTCTCCCGAACTCTTCGTCGTTAAAGCTATTACACTCTATTTATTGCAGAAGCTTTTATGAACAACACCGTTTATGCTGAACAAACTGAACTTGCCAAACCGGAATTGCCGGTTATTTTTCCCCGCTTGTTGTTTTTCAATTTTCCGGTTGAAAGAACGACTCTATATGACGGGGAAATTTCCACGGGCTGATCGCAATCAAATCATAGCGCAGCCGCAATTTTTTGCGGTCGGGCTGACGCGCGAGAAATATATTGGCTGCATTGTCAAAACGTTTTTCACTTGCTGTTTTAACCGCTTCCATCGCCTCTTTAATGGTGGGGCGGGCTTTCACTTCAACAATGGCAATGACATGCCCACGCCGCGCTATAATATCAATTTCGCCAAAACGGGTTTCAAACCGGCGTGCCGCAATATGATAGCCCTTCATTTGCAGCCATAAACCCGCAAGCCTTTCAGCATAAATTCCGCGTAAATAGGTTTTCTGCTTGCGTTTTTTGTTCATGATCTCTCTTCATGAAAGGGGAAGACAAATGACACATCTATCTACTCATAAGAATAAAGATTTATACAGAAATATTTTTTAAAAAACACCGTGCTTAGATCGTTCCCTTAACTATTTCAAAGGCGAGAGGGCCGAAAATTTAAAAATTGACGGAAAAAAAATTTAACGGATTTGTTGAGCCCCTCATCTCTTTCAGTTACTTGAGCTTTTCGAGCCACCTTAAGCTTTTTCATCGCCCTTGTCTTTTTCGGTTAGGCGGGCTTCTTATCCTCTGGCCTTCTTGAGCCCCTCATCTCTTTCAGTTACTTGAGCTTTTTTAGCCACCTTAAGCTTTTTCATCGCCCTTGTCTTTTTCGGTTAGGAGGACTTCTTATCCTCTGGCCTTCTTGAGCCCCTCATCTTTTTCAGTTACTTGAGCTTTTCGAGCCACCTTAAGCTTTTTCAAGCCTTAATCTTGTTTTAAAAGCTTAATCCTTCAGCGATAACAGGCGCTTATAGAGATCGGCTTTTTTGTGTCCGGTCATTTTCGCCGCTTCTGCGGCGGCTTTTGCTGCCGGATAATCTTTTGCAAGTTCAATCAGAAGCTTGTCGATTTCTTCCGTGTCGAATTTTTCTTCCTGTTTTGACGGTGGTTCGACAATGATAACAATTTCCCCTCGTATCTTTTCGCCGTCGCTATAGCGTTCCTTCAATTCCGAAAGTGGCGCAACATCAACCGTCTCGAACTTTTTGGTCATTTCGCGACAGATCGCGCCACGCCGATCTTTCCCGAAAATTTCAACCATATCGGACAAAGTTGAGGAAACGCGGTGCGGGGATTCGTAAAAAATCAATGAAGCGGGAATGAGCCCAAGTTCTTCAAGGCGGGCTTTTCTTTGCATGGACTTTGTTGGAAGAAAGCCGGAAAAGAAAAAACTGTCGGTTGGCAGGCCTGTTGCAATCAATGCTGTCAAGGCAGCAGAAGCACCTGGCACCGGCACAATTTTGATGTTTTTTTCGCGCGCCTCGGCAACAAGCCGGAAACCGGGGTCGGAAATAAGCGGCATACCGGCGTCACTCACCAATGCCACCGAGCGATTATCTTCAAGAACACCAAGAAGCTTTCTGCCGGCTTCCTCGACATTATGTTCCTGATAAACAACCGGCTTTTGATGGATACCATAACGCTCAAGCAATATGCGTGTCACTCTGGTGTCTTCGCAGGCAAGTTCATCGGCAGCGGCAATTGTTTCTATTGCCCGCAAGGTGATATCGCCAAGATTTCCTATCGGTGTGGCCACAAGGTAGAGCGCCGGTTCAAGTGCCGGTGCTACATAAGCATTCGCCCCGATGATGTATTTCCTGTCTGTCAAAAACTCATCCTAACATTGAACCCGTTCTCTTGAACTTTTCGTGAAACGAAAAGGCTTCTTCAAGAATATGCGGGGTCTGGCCTCCGGCCGTTTTGCAAGCACGGTCGAAATAATCGCGCAATACATCCCGATAGTCGGGATGGGCACATTTTTCGATGATAAGCGGCGCGCGTTCACGTGGTGCAAGGCCGCGCAAATCGGCATAACCCAATTCTGTCACCAGAACATCGACATCATGTTCTGTATGATCGACATGGGCAACCATCGGCACAACGGAGGAAATCTTGCCACCTTTGGCAACCGATTTTGTTACGAAAACCGAAATATAGGCATTCCTCGCAAAATCGCCAGAACCGCCAATGCCGTTCATCATATGGGTGCCACCGACATGGGTCGAGTTCACATTGCCGTAAATGTCGAATTCAAGCGCAGTATTGATCGCGATAATACCGAGCCTGCGAATAATTTCCGGCAAATTCGATATTTCTTGCGGCCGCAGGATCAACCGGTCCTTATAGCGTCCGATATTCGGAAAAACACGCGCGGCACAGGCTTCACTCAAAGTAATGGACGAGGCCGATGCAAAATCGAGCTTGCCGGCATCGAAAAGTTCGAAGGTGGAATCCTGCAACACTTCGCTATACATCTGCAAATTATGGAACGGGCTATTCACAAAGCCTGTCAAAACCGCATTGGCAATGGTGCCGATACCTGCCTGAATGGGGCTCAAAGTCATATCCATGCGCCCTTGATCGACCTCTTTTAAGAAAAATTCGGTCAAATGGCGGGCAATGGCATTGGTTGCATCATCGGCTGGCGAAATCAATGACGGGCTATCCGGCACATCCGAAATGACAATGGCCGCAATCTTGTTTTTATCAACCTTGATTGCTGTGGTGCCGATGCGTGTATCAGGTTTCAAAACCCCGACGGGCTTCCGGTTTGGCCGTGGAGAAGGAATATAGATGTCGTGTATGCCTTCAAAATCCGGATTGAGACTGGTATTGAGCTCGATAATAATTTTATCCGCCCCCAAGGCAAAGCTTGCCGAATTGCCGACAGATGTTGTCGGCACAATCGAACCATCTTCATGAATCATCATCGCTTCGATAATGGCAATATTGACCGGCGGTAACTGGTGGGCGCGCAATTGCTCGACCATTTCCGACAAATGTTCGTCAATAAACATAACCTCGCCGCGATTGATTGCCGCTCTTAAAGCGGTGTCAACCTGAAACGGCATACGACGGGCAAGCACGCCTGTCTCGCTCAATATCTTGTCGGTGTCATGACCAAGGGAAGCGCCCGTCAACAGGCTGATTTTAAAAGGGTGTTTTTTCGCCCGTTTTGCCATTGCATGAGGAACAAGTTTGGCGTCGCCCGCGCGGGTAAAGCCGCTCATACCAACGACCATTCCGTCTTTGACAAGGTTTGCCGCCTCGTCTGCCGAGACGATCTTTGCTCTTAATTCCTCGCTCTGAATACGGTCTTCAAACATTTTTTACTCCCATCTCTCGATAGCAACAAGGCCAACCTCTCCCGCCAATTTTGAAAAATTCAAGTGAAGACTATCGAACTTATGCTATCAAGCCTCTTTCATTTCATCCAAGATTTTTCTTGCCGCTTCCAACGGATTATCGGCTTTGATAATAGGCCGGGCTACCACAAGATGGCTTGCACCGGCCTCAATTGCTTCTTTCGGGGTCATAACACGTTTCTGGTCACCTTTATCGGCCCCTTTCGGGCGGATACCGGGGGTAACCAAAGCCATGTCAGGGCCAATCACTTCCCGCAAAGCGCGTGCTTCTGCGGCAGAGGCAACAATGCCTCCCATTCCTGCTGAACGGGCGTCTTTTGCCCGCTTCAACACCAATGTTTTTGCATCGTCAAAATAGCCTGCCGCTTTAAGATCATCGTCATCCATCGAGGTGAGCACTGTCACACCAAGAAGACAAAGATTGCTTCCTTTGGCCGCGCTCACAGCTGCCCGCATTGCTTTCGGATAAGCATGAACCGTCAGCATATCGACACCGACCTTGACGATATTTTCAACCGCACTTTTTATCGTATTGTCAATATCCAGAAGTTTCATATCAAGGAAAACTTTTTTGTTTGCCGCTTTGAGCTCGCGGACAAATTCAAGCCCGCCTGCAAACGATAATTGATAGCCTATTTTATAAAAGCTGATGGTATCACCCAACTCTTGAACCAGCTTTTCTGCCTGCCGAATATCAGCGACGTCCAACCCGACAATCAACCGATCCCGCATAATATTCGCCATCAATCAAACTCCATTGCAATGCCCTTTTCGGACAATCTTTTTTTAAGTCCCCTTTTTCGGGCGACTTTTTTTAAAAACCTGATTGCATGTTTAAAAACCTGCAATCACCGAACCCACTGTTACGACTTGAGAAGCCATAAACTTCCCGTTCAGCTTCTGTCTTGGTTGCTTGTTTTAAAAGCAAACGACCGGTGAACGGATAAGGTTCCCTTTAAAGCTCATTATCAGGCATAAACAAAAAGCACAACTTGCCCGTCTTTCCAATCAAGCAATTGTGCTTCCGTTTTTCTATAATATTCACTGTTTTCATTGCTTCAAAACTTCAAAACCCGACAATCAACCATCGTTTACTATTATCTCCAGTTGCTCACATGGACCGGCGTTCAAAAGAATGCCGTATGTTTTATCCGGCAATTCCACCCCGAACACTCGGGTAAACAGTGGTCAATCTTTTTAAAATCGACATCATTTCCCTCAAAACGATATCTATTGCCGTAAAACCGATATCAAATCATTGGCAAATGAAATATCAAAAGAATTGCATCATGAGCAACCTTCATGCTTTTGCTCTTCAACAAAAGCACGTGTTACAATGAAAATGGCAATCAAACAGCGTTTCGTCTGTTTTTAAAAAACTCATGTACCGCTGTTTTTGAGCTGAGGGATCGGAATATTGACAGTGCCGTTACCTGTACTTGCATCGGTCTTTTGTCTGGTAACCGATTCAACGGCGGCTTTGGCATCATCGGAAATGCCGGAATTGTCACCAAGCCCCGTCTCGTCAAGCAGACCTTTGGCCTTGGCGTCATAATAATAACCACGGGCATAAAGGCGCACTGCCTGCGCTTCGTTACCATCGGCAACCTTATAGGCACCGGCCAGATATTTTACCGCGAAACGCAAATTGGTTTCTGCGTCAAGCAACCCCTTCGGGTCGCCCTGATAACCCATGCCTTTGGCCGTCGGATGGCTGATTTGCATCAATCCGAGATATGGGCCATTACGAATATTGGGATTGCCGTTGCTTTCGCGTTTGACAACGCGTCTTACAAGACTTTCCGGCACATTATAGGCCATTGAATATTTGGAAATGAGTTGTTCGACTTCCGGACTTGCATGGGCAAGTTCAACAGGACCGGATTGGCTTTTCAATGCATTGGGATTGGCCGCATTGGAATTTAGTGCATTTGCTTTGGCAAGTGCTGCCGGATTTGCTTCCTTGCCGGTATAGGAAAGTTCCTTGAACACCGGCACCGGAATTTTTTTATCGATCAGATAGCCATACGATAGAGGTGTCGTCATTGTTCCGACACGCGCTATAGACGTGGTCGCATCGGTGAGTTCGGTCTTCGGTTTGTTCTGCTGTGTACAGGCACCCAAAAACCCCGTTAATACGATAATACTACCGCTGACAATCAAACGTCGTTTAGTCATGCACCACCCGTTTTTTATTCAAACTTATGCAAACTTTTTAAAGAAAGCCAAAATCACGGCTGTCAAAACGCACATACACAGTACAAAAAGTGCGTTCCGGCCTTTATTTGCCGATTTCATGGCAATCCTGTGACCAAAGCGTCATTTTCTTGTCATCAAAGTGGATAACCCCTTAAAAACTTAATTCAAACAGGGGATAATCCCGTTTTTAATGACACCTTGAAATATTGTTTCAAACTGTTGAGACAATATCTTCAAGCTTCCCGAAACGACATCTAGGCACGTCGGTTGCAAAGTCAACCTAGCACAACTTGTTCGACTTGGCAAAACATGGTTTACGAAAGGTTATTTGCGAGCTTTTCTGCAATCTCCCGATAAAGTTTGGCAAAAACGCTTTGCGGCTTTTCAATGAAGACAGGCGTGCCCGCATCCGACAAAGCACGAACGTCCGGATCAAGCGGGATTTCGCCCAAAAAGGGCACCTGCCGGTGATGGGCTTCGTTGCGCGCCCCGCCATGGCCGAATATGTCATAGCGTTTGCCGGTATCGGGAGCGATAAAATAGCTCATATTCTCGATCACACCCAAAATCGGCACGCCGACCTTGGTAAACATTTCGATTCCCTTGCGGGCATCGACAAGTGCGAGATCTTGCGGAGTGGAAACAATCACTGCACCGGTCATCGGCACTTGCTGGGCAAGTGTCAATTGTGCGTCGCCGGTGCCGGGGGGCATATCGACAACCAGCACATCAAGCGGTCCCCACAAAACATCACGCAAAAATTGTGTAACAGCCGACATCACCATCGGCCCCCGCCAAACCATCGGGCGGTCTTCATCCACGAGAAAGCCCATCGACATCAATTTCAGGCCGAATTTTTCAAGTGTTTCAAGCTTGTTGCCTTCAACTGCACGCGGACGCTGGTTGATAAGGCCGGTCAATCTTGGCAATGACGGCCCGTAAATATCGGCATCAAGAAGCCCTGTTTTAAAGCCCCTGTCGGCAAGTGCCAATGCCAGATTGATTGCTGTTGTCGATTTGCCAACGCCACCCTTGCCGGAAGCCACAGCGATAATATGTTTGACCCCTTCGATCGGCTTTTTTTCACCAATGCCGTGGCTCGCACGCGCAATCTTCGGGCTAGCGTGCCCCGGTTCGACAACAATTCTTTTTGCCGGTGCTTTATGGGGCTCATCGCTAGTTGTTGTTTTACCGGCATTGGCCGAACCCTTTTTCTCGGCGGTCAATGTGACAATTGCGGCTTTGACGCCATCCATTGCCTCGACCACCTTCTGGGCAGCCTGCCGCAACGGCTCCAGTTCTTGTGCCCTTTCATCCGGCACAGTTATCGAAAAGAACACTTTTCCATCGGAAATGAATATTTCCGAAACCAGCCCGAGCGAGACGATATCGCTTTCAAAATCGGGCCCTTTTACTTTTCTCAATTCGTCGATAACAGCATCGCTTGTGATATTGGACACGCGCATTTCCTTCCTGCAAATCTGCTGGATTTTTGTCTTTCCTATCGCGACGGAAAGCCTTTGGTCAACCGGCTAACGAGCAGTTTTTTAAACTTTTGTATTGGCCGAAATACGATCCGGATTCTGTTCTTTGATCCATTTGACAATAACATCCCGATCAGCTTCGCCTATCATATGGTCACTATCGACCATCGCTGCATCAACCTTTGCACCATTTTTCTTGAAAACCGACAATAAAGCCGGCGCGAAAGGCGAATAAAGCGCATCTTTTTTACCCGAAATAATCAAAATCCGATTTTTCGACAAATCCTCTTTGTCTCTATTGTCCATGACCGGCATGGAACGCATAAGAATGGCGCGGCGGGCAAAACCGGGATGGCGCATCATAATCACAGCCAGCAAATTCGCGCCATTGGAATAGCCCACAAAAGTTACCCGCGACAAATCGAAATGATGCTCTTCGGCAAGGTTTCCCATAAATTTTACAAAAGCATCGGCTTCACTACTTGCGTCTTTCTCGTCGAATTTTGTCGGCGTTATCTTTTTGAACCAGCGCGTTTCACCATTCTGCACAATGCGCCCGCGAATGCCGATGAGCGTTGCCTTCGGCCATATCGGGCGGGCAAAAGGAAAAAGCGTCGTTTCATCGCCACCCGAACCATGAAGCAGAATAACAACCTCCCCCGAAGGATGATCGCTACGGTCGATGCGATAAGTAAAATCCGGCAAATGAACAAGGTTCATTCGGCCTTCGCTGTTTTCCTGCATGACAGTCTCTCCTGATGGCACGGCTTTTCCTGATGGTGGGGTTTTTCCTTTTGAAGCGTCGTCTTCATTTCCTCTTGAAGCGGCTCTTCCTTCCTGTTTTTGCATTTGTGGCATTTTAAAAAGGCCGGATTCGAGCGGCCGCGGAACCTTTGTGTTCACCGCTTCGGGCAGCGTTGCATTGATCATAATGAAAGGTGCTTTTCTTTTACTGTCAGGCGCATTTCCAATAGTCCCCATTGCCGCATTTTTAACCGGCAAGCCCTTCTTCGAGACAACATGTAAATTTGCAGGCGTTTGCCTTTTAGCAGATTGAACAGCTGAAGTTTTCATGTTCCTTGGGGGCAAGCCCATTTGCCTGAAATTAATCTCTTCGGACATTTTGGCAGCAAGGGCAGTGCTGTTTTTCAAAAATTTATTGTCTGGTACAATAAGTCCGGATGTTCCATTTTGTTGAATTGTCGCCTGCGGCTCTACGGCCGCGGCCGAAAATGCGCTGTCACAAATAAAATTTGTTAAAACCAGCAGCAGAAATGCAAGAATAAAACCTGATCCCTTTTTCATAAACATAATTTAAAAAACACGTTATCAGACTTTATCAATATAGGTATTTCTCACGATTTCGGCAAAACAATTGGCAGTGATAACCTCGTTCACGGGTAAGGTTCCATCCGCCCCAAGAGGGCAATCATCACGCATTCGGGCGGCAATCGTCATGCTTTCTTGAAGTAACTGTTTCTTTTTCGACCAATGATTGACCAACTTTTCCCGCTTGCTTCCTATATTTTCTGAAACTCTTTCCCCACCCCTTAACTTTCTGTTTTCCGTTTTTTTCCTTCCCTCCCATGTCCTTCTTTTCTCCTCCATTGCGTCTCTATCTTTTCCTTATCGTGTTGCCGCTTTCACCTTTTCCTCCCACGTTCTACTGGCCGCTCATATTCTTCATTCCTCACATCTTTTCTATTTTCCCTCTTTTCTGTCTTTCCTCACCTTCCGGCATCCTCATCGTCGTCTAATCCCTGCAACCGCATTGCAAGATTTGGTAATCATCAAGCACGCGTGAACGTTGCCACCTCCCCGCCCACTGCTGCTCCCGCCTGTTTTGCTCCCCCCCCTTGCTTTTACTTTTTACCTCCGCTTGTTTTTGCTCTATTCCCCTGTTTTCCATTCTCGATTGGCCTTTCTTTTTTATTGTTCGCCCCCGCTTTTCAGTTTCCTTATTTTTATTGCCATATCTTCCGTGTGTTCTTTTTTTGCTATGGTCTTGATCTTCTGTTGACCTTGCTCATGCAATTTCGAAACACTTTTCCACAACTTTCCCGTGTAATTTATTTACAAAACAATCGACAAGCGTTGACGCAAGTTTCCTTTGCGCTATTGTCTTTTTACGGGTGGCATGCTCCTAGGGGTGGGCAACTTCTTTTCCGGTTCCTTCTTCTTTCCGGCTTTCTCCCTTACCCTTTTGCCACCTATCATTTTTTTTACCTTTGTTTTTGTCTCTCCTCTTTTCCCGTTTCACCCGACCTTCCTTTTTTCCTCGCCGCTCCCGTTGCCATGGTGATTTTTTTAATTTTCCGCCCTTTTCTTGCCGCTTTTTTCCCTGCGCTTCGTTTTGAATTTTTCTCGCCCTCCTCATTCACCTCTCTCATTTCTCATATTTCCAGCACCTTTATGTTTTCCGGATTTTAAATATCAGCGGATTTTTTCCTGAAAACTCCGGAGCCCTCTATTCCTTTCGCCACCTCTCCGGCTTCTTCTTCCTCTTTATTGCCTTTCTTTTTTTCAACACCCCTTTCGCTATTTTGCTGCTCGCCACTTTATGAAACATTGCTATTTTCAAGTCAGGTTATCTTTCACCGCCTTTTCGCATAGAACTTTCTCACGCACTGCCAGACTTGACGGCCAGACGAAAAGCCCAACGAAAAGCCAGACGAAAAAATGAGACGAACCATGTCAGGCAAACCGGACTTTTTGTCTATTTTTCTCGCATAGGTTGTATTTTTTTAAAATCTTTGCCCCACATCCACACAGTTTTTCCCTGAACGCTAGATAAAATATTTGGAAAAAGCATTGCAACAAAGCAGACTGATTGATGGTTAGCCAAATAAATTAATGGACTGACAGATGACAGCCTTTTTCAAGCTTGAAGGCGTCTCATCCTGTCGCACCTCCCAACAATCGCCAATAAAATTTTATTTCAAAATTTGCTCTGACATTTTTGTCGATCATCCGGCAACGGGTTTTGAAATGACGCTGACACAAAAGCCCCTTACAGAGAAAAAGCCATTTCTCACAGAAAGGTGAATTTTTACCCCCTCGAATATAAGGCGAAAATCCAACAGGTCATTAAAAAATTAAATTTTCCAAAGAGTTAAATTTCTTTACCGAAATGCAAAGCCATGCCCTTGCGCAAGGCTTCCACACACAACATCTCGCGCAAAAATTCATCATTCACATCGCATTCGGGATCATAAAGATGAAATTCTCTAACCGCCCGCTCGACCTCGAAAACACCATTGGACGAACACTCCATAACGTAACTTTCCGATGAAAGATATTGACGAATCATAAAGATCAGTCGTTGCATATTGTTGCAATGGTCGGTCATCCTGAAACTCGCTACACTCACTCCCCAAAAACTGCCTTCGGCAATCATAGGTTGTTTTAATGATGAACACAACCAAATTCTTCTTTCTCGAAATTTTTCGCTTGAAAAGTTCCGGATGCATTGTTTTTTTTAAAACGTCTACCTGAAACCTGAAAAAACCGTGAAAGTTCTACTTGAAACATTCTGCTATAGATTGAAAATGGAGAGTTGATTTTTTAAAAAATCGGGGCGACCAAGCGGGTGCACAACCAGATAACCAGTCGGATATTTTATGCAAAAACTTCATTCCACTAACGGGCACACATCAAAACATATTCTGACACGCTTTTTCGGGCAGATTGCGCGTGCAATCTGGCTTATCTTTGCCTTTTTTATGCTGGTTTGGAGCCTGTTTGCTTTTTTCTACCAGTTGCCATTCAATATGGCGGGCTTTGTTCTTGTTGCTGTTTTATGGCTGGTTGTCGGCATTTATGCGCTCGTCCTCGAATTCAAAACCCCATGGAAATCGCGCATTCTTTTAGCGCTCATGTTTATCGGCGTGATCATTTGGTGGTCGACAATCAGGCCGACACTGCACCGTGATTGGGCACCCGAGCTTGCGCGCAGTGTGGAAGCCACATTCGACCCCATCAATCCCGATATTGTCCATCTTCAAAACATTCGCAATTTCGACTGGATTGCGCCTTACGAGGGAAAGGAAAACTGGGAAAACGGGACTTATAATGTCGATGATCTCGTCGGTCTTGATGTCTATTTATCCTATTGGATGGGGCCCTATATTGCCCATACGCTTGTGGGCTTTACATTCAAGGACGGACGCCATCTGGTGTTTTCTGCCGAAATCCGGCGCACAAAAGAGCAGAGCTTTTCTGCCATTGGCGGTTTTTTCAAAGAATTTGAATTGATTATGATTGCCGCTCCCGAAGAAGATATCATAAAACTGCGCACCGATATCCGTCATGAAAATGTTTATCGCTACCCGATCAATGTGGGCAAAGAAAAGATAAAAGACCTGTTTTTGAACTATCTTGAAACAGCCGACAAACTTGCCCATCAGGCGCGCTTTTATAACACGGTTACGGCCAATTGCACGACAGTCGTTTTCGACATGGCGCGCATTCTCGACCCCGGTATTCCGCTTGACTGGCGCATTCTCTTTTCAGGACAGCTCCCCTCCTATCTTTATGACCTCAAAGTGGTCAATACAGAAAAATCATTAAAAGAGCTTGTTGACGAAGCCCATATAGAGCCCCAGATAAATGGCCGTCGTGACCAATATTCTGTTGATATCAGACGGGTGCAAAACACGAACGGCAATTGACTCGGCGAAAACTAAACCGTATAAGCGCAAAAATTGCCCTGTCCTTTATTCGAAGTACTTTATTCAGAGCACTTTGTTTAGAAGCACAAGGTTTGAAAACTGTTCAACCGGCGGGAAACCGCACATAGAACCAAGAAGGGCCGCACGCCGCGGTATGTTAAATAAATGAAACGTACATATCAACCGTCCAAACTTGTCCGTAAACGCCGCCACGGCTTCCGTGCGCGCATGGCAACCCTTGGTGGCCGTAAAGTTGTCGCCGCTCGCCGCAACCGCGGTCGCAAGCGCCTTTCAGCCTGATTTTCAATTTTTCAGGTTTTTTCAATTCTTCCGGTTTCAATTTTCCGGTTTTTCAGGGATTTTACAACGGCGGGAAAGATGGGCTTTTTGACTAGCTATTTTTCCCTTTTCCGTTGCAATAGGCCAGTGTTGAGACACCCGTTAAAACCCGCTCTTTCAAGGCAGAGTTTTGTTAGAGGTTTTTCCGATGAGTGAGAAATCCTTCCTCCGCCTTCGTAAAAGGGCGGATTTTTTGGCATTAAGAAACGGTGAAAAACGGCGTGGACCGTTTTTTCTTCTCGAATCGAAAAGCCGGGATTTACCGGAAGAAATCAAATCCACAACTTTGCCGCGTGTCGGTTTTACTGTCACGCGCAAAAATGGTAATGCAGTCAAGCGCAATCGCATCAAGCGGCGTTTGCGCGAAGCTTTCCGGCTTTCATTAAAGCGTGACATTGCCGCCGGGACAGATTATGTCATTATTGCGCGGCCCGATGCGCTTGAAGCATCATTTGACCGCCTGACCGGAGAAATGGAACGCCGGTTCAGGCAAAAATTACAAAACTCGAAACGGTAACAGGACAATCGCTCATGGAATATAATCGTAATTTTTTCATTGCTATTGGATTGTCGCTCCTTATCATTCTTGCATGGCAGTATTTTTATGTTGCGCCGAAAAATGCCGACCAGCAAAAGGCTCAGGAAATTGCCCGCCAGATCGAGAAAGATGAAAACGCGCAAAATCAGGCCGTTCCGACTGCCGAAAATGGCACTGTAACACCGCCCCAAATTAAAGACGAAACAAACCCTGCCGGTTTCGAAATGACACCGGACGCACGCGACGCGGCACTTAAAAAATCCAATCGTGTTGCAATCGACACGCCCGAGCTTCAAGGGTCAATCAATCTTGTTGGCGCCCAGTTCGATGACCTGTTTTTGAAAAATTACCGTTTGACAGTTGACAAGAATTCGCCGGAAATTGCCCTTCTTAATCCGAACGGGTTCAACACAACCTATATTGCCGAATTCGGTTTTACCGGCAAGGGATTGCCTGCCGGAAGCCTGCCGCAATTCAACACTGAATGGAAGGTGGATGGCGAAAACACAACCTTGACACCCAAGACACCTGTCCATCTTGTTTATGATAACGGTCAGGGGCAGGTCTTCCACCGTGTGATCTCGGTTGACGAAAATTATATGTTCACCATTTCCGACAGTGTCACCAACAATGCCTCTTCGGTTGTAAGCCTTCTGCCTTATGCGCGCGTTGCCCGCGCTGCTCCTCCCGAACACGCAAGTGCCACCTATCTTCTTCATGAAGGCATGATCGGCGTTGCCGGTGATGATGGCCTCAAGGAAGAAAAATATTCCGCATTGAAAGATTTGAAACCCGATGCGGCAAATGAAAAGAAAATGGTTTTCGACAAGGTCAAAGGCGGCTTTATCGGCATTACCGACAAATATTGGGCTGTTGCTGCTATTCCTCCGCAGGATGAGGAATATACGAGCCGTTTTGTCTATTTCGATCGTCTTTCCACCCATTACCAGTCGGATTTGACCGGCAAGGCCATCACCGTTGCGTCCGGTGCAACCGAAACCATTACCAATCATTTGTTTGCCGGTGCAAAACGCGTTGAAACCATCAATGCCTATCAGGATAATCTGAAGATTTTAAAATTCGAATTGCTGATTGACTGGGGCTGGTTCTCGATCATTACCAAGCCGATGTTTGCTTTGATCGACATTCTCTATAAGCTCACCAACAATTTCGGTGTTGCCATTCTGCTTGTCACTGTCATCCTGAAGGCGGTTTTGTTCCCGCTTGCCAACAAGTCGTACAAGTCCATGGCTCGCATGAAGGTTGTACAGCCGGCAATGATGGAAATCCGCACCAAATATGCCGATGACAAGGTCAAGCAACAACAGGCCATTATGGAGCTTTATAGAACCGAGAAAATCAATCCGCTTGCCGGTTGCTGGCCGCTACTGGTGCAATTCCCGATTTTCTTTGCCCTTTATAAGGTGCTCTATATCACCATTGAAATGCGCCATGCGCCGTTCTTTGGCTGGATTCAGGACCTTGCAGCCCCCGACCCGACCTCGCTTTTCAATCTGTTCGGTTGGCTCCCCTATAATGTTCCGGCATTTTTGATGATCGGCGCGTGGCCTGTCATTATGGGTATCACCATGTTCTTGCAAATGCGCATGAACCCGACACCGCCCGACCCGACACAGGCCATGATTTTCACATGGATGCCGATTGTCTTTACCTTCATGCTTGCCTCGTTTCCTGCCGGCCTTGTTATTTACTGGGCATGGAACAACACGCTGTCGATCTGCCAGCAGGCAATCATCATGAAAAGTCAGGGTGCAAAGATCGAACTTTGGGACAATCTCAAAGCCATCTTCAAAAAGAAACCGAAGAAAGAGACCAAATAAGTGACAGATAGTCCTGCATTGGCGGGACTTTTTGCCCGTAACTGGATTTTTATCCGCGGTGTACCGGCAATGAAGTTTCTGCCGCCCGAAGGGCCCGCCGAGATTGCCTTTGCCGGCCGTTCCAATGTCGGCAAATCCTCGCTCATCAATGCGCTTGTCGGCCATAAAGGGCTTGCCCGCACGTCAAACACCCCCGGTCGCACACAGGAGCTCAACTATTTTGTGCCGGATGGCTTTGCCGGCACTGTGGACGATTTGCCACCGCTTGCACTTGTCGATATGCCGGGCTATGGCTTTGCCGAAGCGCCGAAAGCGCAGGTCGACCAATGGACAAAGCTCATTTTCGACTATCTGCGCGGCCGCACCACTTTAAAACGCGTTTATGTGCTGATTGATTCCCGCCATGGCATTAAAAAGAACGATCAGGATGTGCTCACCCTTCTTGATAAAGCAGCCGTTTCCTATCAGATTGTTCTTACAAAAATCGACAAAATCAAACCGGCCGAACTTCAAAAATTGATTGATAACACCCACAAGGTAATCGTCAAACGCCCCGCCGCTTTTCCCCATATCATTGCCACCTCTTCCGAAAAAGGAATAGGCCTTGATGATTTGAGAGAAACCATTTTAGAGGCCGCCAATCCGCTCGTCCGATAAGTTTTGCTCTTTAGATTTTGCACGACGCAAGTTTTGCCCCGTCAAATTTTACGCGGTTGAAGTTTTGCCCCTTTCAAGTTTCGCCCCTTCCAAGTTACGCCCTTCCAAGTTACGCCCCTCCAAGTTTTGACCATTTCAAGTTTTGACCCTTTCAAGTTGTGCCCGATTTCGTTTTCAAAACTGGCGGCTGAAAATGCGCGCCACAACGAACAAACAAAACCTTTTTGGCAAGCGTGAAATTATTTGCACTCAAAGCCTCATCATTGAAACACCGTTGGTAAAGACCGGCTCTTGGAAAATCACTTCCTGTTTTTTAAAAAATCCTGGTTGCATTTTTAAGAATTCTCCCTTTTCGAGAGCTATCTTTTTAAAAACAGGCTCTGGTACTTCTCCGAAAAACGTCTTCACGGGAAAGCCATCGGTTTACAATTGAACTCTCAAGTGAACTCTCAAGGAAATTTTGAAGGGGGAAGATGAAACACCCCGAACGGCAAGACAATGCATGAATACATCTTTTCAGCTTCACCGGTTTTTCATTCCGTTTTCAAATTATTAACGTTGAGAAACAATTTTTTGGCGTATTTTACAATTGATTAAGCATGACTATTGCAACAGGTCAGCTTCGTGCTTCCCTTTCTTGTTCTTCGTGCGAATGGGTTCTATAAGGTCTTTTGAAGTTTGTTAAAAACCCAGAGTTGTCATGCTAACGCTTTTTCATCATCCGATGTCCTCTTCTTCCCGTTTTGTGCGGCTCATCCTTAACGAATATGATGTTGCCACCAACCTTATCGAAGAGCATGAATGGGCGCGCCGGCGCGAGTTTCTTGTGCTTAATCCGGCAGGCAGCGTACCGGTATTGTTAGCCGAGCGGGAAGTGCCGCTTTGTGGTGCCTATGTCATTTATGAATATCTTGATGAAACGCGTGGCGGCTTGCGTCGTGACCAGCGCTTCTTTCCCGAAAACCCGCTCGAACGCGCAGAGGTGCGCCGCCTGACCGAATGGTTTTTAACGAAACTTGAAAGTGAAGTCACACGTCACATTGTACGCGAGCGTATTTATAAACGTGAAATTCCGCTGGCACAGGGAGGTGGCGCACCCGATTCACAAACCTTGCGCAATGCCCGTGCCAATATCCGTCCGCATATGAAATATCTGGAATGGCTTTCCGCCTCGCGTGATTGGCTCGCCGGAAATTCCATTTCCTATGCCGATCTTGCGGCCGCCGCTTCACTTTCCGTCCTTGATTTTATGGGAGAAATCGACTGGAAATCTTTTCCTGCCTCGCGCGACTGGTATATGCGCATCAAATCGAGACCCTCGTTCCGTCCGCTTTTGAATGATCGCATAAGAGGCATTGCTCCGAGCACGCATTATGCCGATCTCGACTTCTAGCGACAAAGCAAAACTCAAGGATATTCTGGTCCTCAAGGATTTTCTCCTCAAAGAAGCCGCAGCCCTTGGTTTTGATGCCATTGCGATCACCGGTTCCAACAATCAAAAAGCAGCCCATCACCTTGTTGAAGCCCTGCACCACGGCTATCACGGCACCATGGAATGGATGCTCGAGACGGCCGAACGGCGTATGGAACCTGTGAATTTATGGCCGGACGTCAAATCGGTCATTATGCTTGCAATGAATTACGGGCCGGATGCACATGAATTCCACCAGAGACCCGACAAAAGCTCGGGAAATATTTCCTATTATGCCCGCCATCGCGATTATCATGAATTGATAAAAGGGCGTCTCAAGCAGATAGCCTCGCGCTTTGTTTCGCGTTTCGGGGGTGATGTCAAAGTGTTTGTCGATACCGCACCCGTTATGGAAAAGCCGCTTGCCCAACTTGCCGGACTTGGCTGGCAGGGAAAGCACACAAATCTTGTGAGCCGCGAATTCGGCTCATGGCTTTTTCTCGGTTCCATTTTCACCAATGTCGAACTCCCTTTTAATCAGCCTGAAGTCGACCATTGCGGTTCCTGCCACGCCTGTCTTTCCGCCTGCCCCACCCATGCCTTTCCCGCCCCTTATCAGCTCGATGCACGCCGCTGCATCTCCTATCTGACCATTGAACTCAAAGAGCAAATCCCGCTTTCATTCCGTAAAGCCATCGGCAACCGCATTTATGGCTGTGATGATTGCCTTTCCGCCTGCCCGTGGAACAAGTTTGCCCGAACGACACGTGAAATCAAACTTAAAGCACGAGAAGACTTGATTGCCCCGAAGCTCGATTTTCTTTTGAAACTTGATGATGCGGCCTTCCGCTCGTTTTTTACCGCTTCGCCGGTCAAACGCATCGGGCGCAACCGCTTCATCCGCAATTGTCTGATTGCTGCGGGAAACAGCGCCGACCGCTCGCTTGTCAGTGTGGTGAAGCCGCATTTGAAAGATCCCGACCCGCTTGTTGCCGGTATGGCCGTCTGGGCCTTGAAACAACTCCTCACCAAAGCGGAATTTGATGAATTGGCAAAGCTTTCTATAACATTCTCTTCAGACCCCGATGTGTTAAAGGAATGGGAAGAGTGAAACGGATAACGAAAAACGAAAAAGCACCGGAACAATTCATGATGCTTGGAGCGGGCTTCTCTGCTCGCGCCTTCGCCTCTCTTTATGGCGCCCCTGTTGCCAACACACCAGACACCGCGCCTTCTGCCACAAAAAGCCGGATTTGCGGCACCACACGCACAAAACAAAACTTCGCCACTCTCGAAAGCGCCAATATCGAACCATTTCTTTTTGACGAGCCGACCCCGACTTTTTTTGAACGGCTTGAAACAACAACACATCTTGTTATTTCGGTTTCACCAGACGAGACAATGAGCGATGCAGTTTTGAACCGGCCCGACATTCTTGGATCTATGCCGGAATTAAAATGGATAGGCTATCTTTCAACGATTGGCGTTTATGGCAATCATGATGGCCGGTGGATTGACGAGGAAGCCCCCTGTCACCCCTCGCTTAAACGCAACATTTCCCGCCTTGAAGTGGAAAAGAAATGGCAAGCCTTCGGGAACAAGCACAATATCCCCGTTGCCATTTTGCGCCTTGGCGGCATTTATGGCCCGTCGCGCAATCCTTTTATAAAATTGAGTCAGGGCAACAAAACGCTTGTCATTAAAAAGGGGCAGTTTTTCAACCGCATCCATGTCGATGATATTGCCGGTATTATCAAGGCATTTTCTTCGGCAAAACGTGAAGGCATTTTTAACATTGTCGATAATGAACCGGCAGCGCCTGAAGCCGTCATGCATTATGCGGCAAAATTAATGGGTGTAACCGACCTTGAAGAAGTTCCCTTTGAAAAAGCCGATATGTCGCCCATGGCTCGTTCTTTTTATGGTGATAATAAAAGAATATTGAATCATAAACTTTTAAAAACAGGATATAATCTGAAATATCCCGATTATCGAACCGCGTTGGAAGCAATGTGGAAGGATAATCTTTGGGATAAAAAGCTCTAGTCTAGCACGCCTTTTAAAAAAGGCGGCTAGGCGCTTGAGGTGGGTGACACGTTTTTAAATTATTGTGCTTTTTAAAAAGATTTTGCGCGTTCGAAAGGCGTTAGGGATGTCTTCAAAGTTCAAGTCATTCAACCGGATTTTGGCAACAACATTGGCAGCGGTTTTTCTGCCTATCGCGGCTGCCCATAGTGACGAACCGGCAAAACAGGCTTTTGGCGATGTCAAATTGCCCTCGACCGGTCAAGCACAATCCATCGGGTTTTATTCCAAGGGTTGTCTTAATGGCGCGGTAGCGCTGCCGATCGACGGTCCCAACTGGCAAGTCATGCGGCTTTCACGCAACCGCAACTGGGGGCATCCGGCAACCATACGCTTTATCGAGCAATTGTCGCGACAGGCAGCCAAAGATGGCTGGTCGGGCCTCCTCATCGGCGACATTTCGCAACCGCGCGGCGGCCCGATGCTAAACGGGCACGCATCCCACCAGATCGGGCTTGATGCGGATATCTGGCTCACCCCCATGCCCGACCACCGTTTAAGTCGGGAAGAAAGAGAAAATATGCAAGGCGTATCTATGCTTAAAAAAGATTCGCTTTATGCCGACCCGAAAAAATGGACTCCCGAACGCACCGCTCTTATTCGTGACGCAGCAGAAAACCCTGAAGTCGAACGCATCTTTGTGCATCCGGGCATCAAAAAACAATTATGCGACACGGTGACCGGCGACCGTTCGTGGCTACAGAAGGTGCGCCCCTATTGGGGACATTTCTGGCACTTCCATGTCCGGTTGAAATGTCAGGCGGGTTCTGAAAATTGCAAGCCGCAACCCAAAGTGACAGCCGGTGACGGTTGCGGCAAATCGCTTGCCTGGTGGTTTACCGATGAGCCTTGGGCCGATAAAAAGCCGAAGAAACCCGTAACCACCACACCGCCGAAGCCGCATATCATGATGGTTTCGGAATTGCCGAAGGAATGCACGGCGGTTTTGGACGCACCGGAAAAACCGGCTAAATAAAACCTGCTTTGCAATTTTGTTCCGGTTAAAAAAATTATAACCGTCGACACCACCATTACGACGTCAACCACAAAAACGGCAACCACCAAAACGGGGAAAGGTTCATGCAAAATCAAAATCTGGAATTTCCTGTTCTTATCGGCGATATTGGTGGCACCAATATGCGGTTTTCGCTGATCCTCAATCAGGCCGGAGAACAAATGGCAATTGCAACCGGCAAAGTTAATGATTTTCCAACAATCGAGGACGCTATCGGTTCGGCTATTCTGCCGCTCATCAAAACACAACCGAAGTCGCTGTTTCTCGCTATTGCCGGTCCTGTTACCGGCAAAGAAATAAAGCTCACCAATTGTAACTGGGTCATTTCGCCGGCAAAACTCATCGAACAATTTGGTTTCAATGAAGTTTTCTTAATCAACGATTTCGAGGCACAGGCACTTTCGACTATTGTTCTGCCCGAAAAATATCTTGAACCGATCGGCAAAATAACCACCGCGACAGATCAGACGAAAGTTGTCATCGGAGCCGGTTCGGGGCTCGGCATTGCCGGACTTATCTATTTGAACGGCCGTTATATCCCGATTGAAGGTGAAGGCGGGCATATCGACTTTGCCCCGCAAAGCGACGAAGACCTCGCCCTCTACCCGTTTTTAAAAAAAATCATCGGTCGGGTTAGCGCCGAGGAATTATTAAGCGGGCGCGGACTTTTAAACATCTATCGCGCAATTTGCGCTATGCGCAATGTGAAAGCACCTATCGAATTGCCTGAAGAAATTACAGCCGAAGCACGTCTCGTCCACCCCCATCGCGCCATCGAAAATCAGGCTTACGAAGCAGTGCAATTTTTCATCAATTATCTGGCGCGATTGGCCGGTGATTTCGCCCTGGTTTTCAAAGCCGAAGGTGGCGTTTATATCGGCGGCGGCATTCTGCCGGAAATGCTGTCACTTATTGATGAAAACCTGTTCCGCCGGAATTTTATCCATAAACAACCCCATGAAAAGCTTCTGGAAAACATTCCCACTTTTGTCTTAACCCATCCGCGTGCTGCTCTTGTGGGGATGGAATCCTATGTCCGCCATCCGGAACGTTTCATGCTTGATATGGAAGGCCGCTTTTTTGTGAAAACCACCAAATAACGTTTTTATCCGGAAAGCCCTTTCGACCCGACGGGGAAACCGGCAAACACATGCAGGCGTTGAACATAATATAAAACAATTTTCACCGTTTGGCGTGTGCTTTGATAAACGACAAGTATTGCCCCATATCGGAGGGCAAGCTTCAAAATATAAGCGGATTTTGTATCAACGGATTTTGTATCCCGGGCGAATTGCGCTTCCGGACGACCTTCATTCAAAGATAACTTTACCTGATGGGTGGTGAGCGGCTTGTAATATCGTACCGATTTGTTTTCCACTGCTTGAAGGTGATCGTTTTCTTTGGCTAAAATATTGTCAAGGTCGGGGTAATATCTGTTTTTAAATCATCTGCCCCTTGTCACGTGATATTGATATCGTTGGACTCTATATTATTTATTCCGTAATATTTCCATTTCCGACAAGCTATATCAAGTTTTATACAATTTATAATTGCATTTATTTAATATATATATTGTAAGTTGTTTTTCCAATCGGGATCAACTCTATCAACCTGTTCGACAGAAACTTTTTTTATTTTATAGCTGTTTAAATTCATATAATTCTTGATATTTTCAATTATTTTGGCAGCTCGAATTTTTTATAAAATAATCCACATCAACCGTTTTTGTCTAAAAAAACCGACGTGAATTCTTTAACCTCAGGTTTATTTTTCGGATATCCTTCATAATATTGTACTATTTTTCAGCTTTATTTTTATATTCAAATATTTACCCAAAAAATCCCCTGTCCATTTTTGACTTTTAATTTTTGTTAATTTTCGGTAAATTTTTGTCTGATTCATGCGCCAAACATCTATCCACTTTCGGCAGATAAAAGCGCTTTCTCTACCGTCGGGGATGCGGGTCTTGGCCCATGAAAAGACAAGGAATTGTAATGCGCTCTTCTACTAAACACATCCGCCTGCCAAAGGCTTTGTTGAATGCGACTTCGCGCATTGTGCTTATAAGTGTGGCTCTTTCGGGTATGACAATGCAAGCGGTGATAGCTGAAGAGCTTACCTATGACGGCACTGACCCTAGCGTTTTAACCGCGGATCCGACCGATATAAACGCTTCCCGCATGAGCCTTCTCCCGCGCACGGGTGATGAAACCAATATAATGACCGTTAAAGGGGCAGTCGCAGGGCAAAGAACGTTTTGGCAAAACACTGTTTCTCCTTATAATGTCTACGGCTTTGCTTCTGTGCAAGATAATGTCACAGGCAATAATGGCATTGACGGCGCCTCTAACACAGGGGCGACCGTGTCGGTCAAAGATGTCGAATATGACTGGAGCGGTGCCGGAAACAAAGCAACAAATGCCGAACAAGCCGGTCGACTTGGTGGCATGGGAGGCGGCTCGATTTTTGGTGGCCTCAGTGCAGGCGCCCCGGGGAGTACCGCCTATGATGGTACAAATGTGGCCTTGGGAGGAAATGGCGGCTACATCAAGGGCGTTCATGTTAGCCTTGATAATGTCGCCATTCATGGAGCCGATGCGGGTGAGGGAAATAGTTCATCCGGGGACATCCATCGTGGAAGCACTGTTGGCGGCATGGGGGGTGGTTCGGTTTTTGGCGCTATCAGTGTCGGTGGTGCCGGAGCCTGGTCAACACGTTCAACCGCCGATGGTTCAAATGGTGGCAGCGGAGGCGACATAAGCGGCAATTATGTTACTTTGAAAAAAACCGACCTTTATGGTGGCAAAGGCGGCAATGGTGGTTCGAAAGCCGGTGGAAGTGTCGCCGGCTTTGGCGGTGCAAGTGTGTTGGGCGGTGTTTCTATCGGCGGGGCCGGCGGCATCAGTTATAACGGAACCCAACATAATAGTCAGGGTGGTTCAACGGGTGTCATCTCCGATAACCACGTTATTTTAACAGATGTAACTTTGACCGGAGCCGATGGCGGTAATGGCGGCTCGACCATTAGCGATAACGGGAGTGGCGGAACGGCTGGTTTCGGCGGCGGTATAATCGGAGGCGGTCTGGCAATTGCCGGCGGGGGTGGTTTTGCCGGAGGTAGCGGCGCCTTGAATTCTGATGGCGGTCATAGTGGCGCCATCCATGACAACGAACTCATCCTGACCCATGTAACAATCACAGGCGGAAATGCCGGTAAAGGCGGTGATGGCGCACCCAATAGTGGCGGTGGCGTTGGCGGCATGGGCGGTGGTCTGATTTTTGGCGGCATGACCATCGGTGGTGCCGGTGGCTCCGGCTATGCGGCTGAAACGTCGAGCGGTAATGGAGGCATTGCCGATTATGTAAAATCCAATAGCATTACATTGGTTGATGTAACAATTGACGGAGGCACTGGCGGCGCTGGCGGCTCGAGCACAACAAGTGGTGGTGGTGCCGGCGGCGCTGGCGGCGGTACGGTCTTTGGCGGTCTTTCCATGGGGGGGGCCGGTGGTGTCGGTGACGCAGCATTAAACACAGAAAATAGCGAGAGTAGAGGCGGTAATGGCGGCGCGAGCGGAGTTGTCAGCAACAATATTATTTCTCTCGATCACACAACACTGAATGGTGGTATTGGCGGCACAGGCGGTCAGGGTGGTGGCATTGGCGGCATAGGCGGCGGCAGTGTTATTGGCGGTTTAAGTACCGGTGGCGGCGGTGGCAACGGTTCGAATTCAAAAAAATATAATGGCAATGGCGGCAATAGCGGCGATGTCATCAATAACCGGATAAAGATTGTCGATTCCACATTGAATGGCAATGCGGGTGGTACCGGTGGGTCAATCTCCCATACGATTACAATCTTGGACGAAGAAGGCGACAAGAGCGTCAGTATGGGGGGAAGCGGTGCCGGCGGAACTGGCGGCGGCAGCGTTTTTGGCGGGATCAGCCTTGGTGGCGCCGGTGGCTATGGTTCGCAAGGGGGATTGATAAATGGCGTTGGTGGCAATGCCGGTACTGTGAGTGGCAATATCATTATCCTTGAACGGGTAGAACTTCACGGTGGTGCTGGCGGCGCTGCCGGAAAAATCGAAGGCGAAAACAATAGCAATGAAGGGTCCGGCATTCGCGGTTCGGACGGCGGAAGTATCTATGGTGGTGCAAGTGTCGGTGGCGCTGGCGGAATAGGATATGACGCAACACAAACCAATGGGAATGGTGGCAAAGGTGGCAATGTCACCAATAACCGTATCAGTTTGACCGACGTGACACTTTATGGCACGAAAACAACCCCTAATGGCGAAAATAAATCCGGGGTTTATGGCGGCGTCAGCATTGGCGGAGACGGCGGCTTTGGCGACATTAGCCAGAGCGTTGACAAAAACGGTGGCAAGGGTGGCGATGCCGGCGATGTCAGTGGCAATAGAATTGAGCTTTCCGGAAAATCCGCAATCAATAAAGATATTTATGGCGGTCTTTCACAAGGTGGAAAAGCCGGTACGCACTTTAACGACAAAAATCAGCTCATCAACAGCGAGGTCGGGTTCGGCGGCAATGCCAACCACAATAGTGTAACCCTTAACGGCGACCAGATTGTCATTGGCGAACGCGATGAGAGAGGAAACGTCACCGAATATGGCTCGATCTGGGGTGGTCGCAGCCTTAATGGTGATGGTCAAGACAGCCTTACAGCCGATGTTTTTTCCGGCAACACTCTCAATCTCAACGGTTACCGCGGAACCGTTGCCGGTATCCATAATTTTGAAAATTATAACTGGACTTTGCCGGCGGATGTAAAAAATGGCGATACGCTGATAAAAATTGCCGATGGCGGTACACCGGTTGATTTAACCAATACCAAACACACTATTGCCGGTCTTGACCCGAATGGTCCGCGATTTATGGCTGGCGATATGGTGACCATGATCGATAAATCCGGCGGCAACTGGACACCGACAGCCTATACACTCAAACAAGGGCAATTTATCTTTTACGATACCACACTCAAGCAAAAGCAGGCTGGCGATAACACCGCTTTCGTTCTGCAATTTAGCCAGAAAACCGACAATACTCCCGGTCATGATCATACCGGTGGCAATGATCATAACGGGGACAATACCGGTGGCGGCGATCACAACGGTGGCAATACCGGCAGTGGTGGAGATAATAACGGCGGCAACACCGGTGGTGGAGATAATAACGGTGGCAGCAATAATACCGGAGGCAATGGCGCCGAGAGTAACGGCGGAAATAATCAAGGCACAGGAAACAACAATCCGGATCAGTCGGCGGCACAATTAAACCCGCAGTCAAAAACCTATGCGGAAGGGCGTGCAGCAAACCTCGCCTTTGTTTCGCAAGGCTCCGATGTTATTGCAAACAGCATGGGCACAATCGCCGGCCTCGCAGAAAGGACGGATGCCCGCTTCGATCATCCGCTTTATGTTCCCTTTATCATCACCGGCGGTTCTTCATCCCGTTATCAAACCGGAAGTCATGTCAGCGTTGACGGTTTCAATATGATTGCCGGTCTCGCTTTCGGCTTTAACCTTGAAAGTGGTCATAAAGTCACGACCGGCGCATTTTTTGAATATGGCCGCGGCACTTATGACACCTATAACAGCTTCGACCGTTTCGCTTCCGTTCATGGTGATGGCGATAGCGATTATAAGGGCGGTGGCATTCTTGCCCGTATCGAATTTGCCGGCACCGGCCTTGGGTTGGTCAAAAACTTGAGACCCGACGAGACTGACGGGCTTTATCTTGATGCATCCTTGCGTTTTGGCCAGTCGGATGGAAAGTTTACTGCCGGTCGAAAATTCGGTCTTGAAGAACAGGTGGTCAACTATCACGGTTCTTATGACAGCACGGTCGACTATTTCGGTGGCCATGTCACAGGCGGCTATGTGTTCAACTTTGATGATAAACGTGCCCTTGATATCTATGGCCGCTATTTATGGACACGCATGGAAAGCGACACGGTCAAGATCGACGCTGAACAATTGCATTTTGACAGGTCCATTAGTTCACGCATGGAGCTCGGCACACGTTACTCCTATCAATATAATGACTGGTTCAAGCCTTATATTGGCGCAACCTATGATTACGAGTTTGACGGCGATGTCGGTGCAAAAGCTTATGAATTCGATTTGAACAAACCGTCACTTGAAGGCTCGACCGGCATTTTTGAAGCCGGCTTCAAGTTGAACCCGTTGAGAGACAACAAGGCCTTGACAATCAATGTTGATGGTCAGGGTTATGTCGGCGCCCGCCAAGGTGGCGGTGGCGGCGTCAAACTCAAATACGAGTTCTGATAAAACACGCTTTGGCAGAGCCGTGCATTCTGCTTTGAATGCGCTTCAATCTCAAAAAGACAGGCTTTGCCAAATTGATTTTAACAGACAGCAAATTCTTGTCTTATAGATTTTGACCGGTAACGAATTAAGGCCTTACGAAAAAACACTCCGCAAGGCCTTTTATGTTTGAAACAAAATCAACACAAACGGCGGCAAACGTGGAAAACACGAAAACCGATGGATGCATAAAGCTTTGAGCTATTCAAAGCCTATGCTAGACCAATGAAGCTTCTCTCGGATTGCATCTTAAAACTCGGAACGTAAAACCGTTCCGTTCAATTATCCGGACAGGGTCGTTTCGTTTGAACGTCAAGGCGGAATTATCCGGTTAAAAGACGAAGGAGATCACGCCAATGAACCACCGCTTTTTTATACTTATCCTGACCTTTCGATTGCTTGATAACATCCCGCCTCTACCCGACAATTAAACCGGAAAATACACAACAGAGCATGAGACAATCAAAACAATTACAACTTCTGCTAATGAAGACATGAAACCGGCTCACACGGTAAATTTGAAGCCCATTCTGTTTTCCGCATAAAAATCCGATTTTATCTTTTTATATTCCGGATCACCGTAAAGATCAGGCATTTCCCGACCAGCGAGAAAAGCAATAGAACTTTCGTTAGACATGCGAATATAGAAAGCTTTCAACTTTTTATAGAGACTGTTTCCGATGTCATAATCCTTGGCAATAACACCATCGCTTCGAGCATAGTTCTCGTAAATGACAACCGCATTCGCGCGCCTTTTTGCCCATTGAAACGTCTGCTTTTCTAAAGGACCAGCTTGATCTTCAAACTTTATCAACGCCTCGAAACCAGCTCTATGACTACCAGTCGCCTGATAAACCCTCGTATATTCATCCATGCCCATCTCATAAATGAAGAACTCTGCTGTGTCCTGCTGGTCTTCCGTGTAAAGTCCATCTTTATTGGCCATGATTTCAGCAAGTTGATTGCGCGAAAGCCCTTTAAAACTCTCGGCATCATCTGTCACGTTAATACGGGCAGGTTGAAACTTTTCGGCCGTAACCGAGTTTGCTGCATCTGTTCCCTTACCTGTGGACGTTGTAGTCGTATTCTGATTGGAAAATTGATTAATGCCATAAGCGGAATAGGATGTGTTTATCATTTTACTCACCTCTTATGCACCACCCCACCTGATGCATAAATAAAGGGGGAAATGACAGCCATCATGTCTGCCTTTATGGACCCGATTGACATTATTCATTAATGCCATTTTGAAATATATTATATTTCACATATAAATTCAAATAATAAAAGAATATCGTTATGTTATCATATATATTATTGATGATATTATCTATTTAAAACTGTAAACCTCTATAACCAGATTGTGATATTACTAGCATAAATGTTCAACAAATTCGTCAATTTTATTCGTCTGATTGAACGCTTTACGCTTTCGAAAGCCTAATACCGTTTTTTATTTTTTACAGAAACAGAAATATTATTTCTGATTGAACTTAACGATCTTTCGCACATAGCTAAAAAATTTCCGCACGATTTCTCATGAATAAAAAACCGGCGAGCCGTGCTTGCAAGCTTTACAAAAACACTATTCTGCCAAGTTTTCCTAATCCCCGAACGTCACTTCCTAAAAAAACAGAAAGTGAGAAAACCGGAATTGAAAGCACTATAGATGCACATAACGGAAAGACATAGAAGACAGGATTCGTGATCAGAAATTTGCAGCAGGCTATTTTTTAAAAAGCGTGATGCCGCTTTATTCACCGGTTAAAGCTCTTCTCATTTTCCTGCCGATCAGATAAAACGTTAGAAAATGATTTCCCGATGATGATAGACAGGAGAAAACGATGCGTTTGGCTGTGGTTGGTGCCGATGGTAGAATGGGAAGAGAGCTTCTTTCAGCAATCGGGCGGATTGACGGTGTCGAGCTTCAAGGTGCCATTGTCAAATCGGACTCTCCGTTCATCGGTAAGGATGCCGGCCTTCTTATCGGTCAGGCAAATCTTGGCGTCACCATTACCGATGATCCTTTGCCGGTTTTTGCAAAAGTCGAAGGTGTGCTTGATTTTACCAGTCCGGTCGCAAGTGTGCTTTATGCAGGCTATGCCGCGCAGGCACGCATTGTCCATGTTATCGGCACAACCGGTTTTTCCGAAGATGATGAAAAGAAAATCAAAGCGGCTGCCGCCCATGCAACAATTGTCAAATCGGGCAATATGAGCCTTGGCGTAAACCTGCTCGCAGGTCTGGTCAAAAGAGCCGCCAAGGCCTTGGATATGGAAGATTACGATATTGAAATTGCCGAAATGCACCACCGCAAAAAGGTTGATGCCCCTTCCGGCACAGCGCTGCTTTTAGGCAAGGCAGCCGCAGAGGCCCGCAATCAGAATTTGGCAGAAGTGAGTGTGCGCGGGCGTGACGGGCATACTGGCGAAAGAAAAACCGGCACAATCGGCTTTTCGTCTTTGCGCGGTGGCACTGTGGTCGGCGACCATTCGGTGATTTTTGCCGGCGATAACGAGCGCATTGTTCTTTCGCATCTTGCACAGGACCGTTCGATTTTCGCCGATGGTGCAGTGAAAGCTGCACTCTGGGCGCACAAACAAAAGCATGGACTTTATTCCATGTCCGATGTTTTGGGCCTTAATGATTAATTGACTTGAGTAAACCCCTATCAAGGAGGAAAGAATGTCGCGAATATTGGTTTTGGTTCGACACGGACAAAGCGAGTGGAACCTGAAAAATCTCTTTACCGGATGGAAAGATCCCGATCTTTCTGAAAAAGGATTGGAAGAAGCAATCTCTGCCGGAAAAAAGTTGAAGGCAGCAGGATTGAAGTTCGACATTGCCTTCACATCCGCTCTGCAACGTGCACAACATACCTGCCAGCACATTCTGGATGAAATGGGGCAGCCAAAGCTTGAAACAATCAAAAATCTGGCTTTGAACGAGCGTGACTATGGCGACCTTTCCGGCCTCAACAAAGATGACGCCCGCAAGAAATGGGGCGAAGAGCAGGTTCACATCTGGCGCCGTTCTTACGATGTTCCACCTCCGGGCGGCGAAAGCTTGCGCGATACAGGTGCACGCGTTTGGCCCTATTACCTTCACAACATCCTGCCGCATGTATTGCGGGAAGAAACGGTTCTCGTTGCAGCCCACGGCAATTCATTGCGCGCACTCATCATGGCATTGGAAGGCTTGAGCGGCGAAGAAATCGTCAAACGCGAGCTCGCAACAGGTGTTCCGATGATTTACGAACTCAATGCCGATTCAACCATCGCTTCCAAAAAAGTGCTGGAATAGATCGACCTCAATTTAAACTTAAGCCATGCCGGAACAAATCTGCTCCGGCATTTTTTATGATCGCTGCTTTCTATCAGCCAGTATTGTGAAAATTGGTAGGTAAAACCTGAAGCCATAAATTTTGAAGCTGAGGCACGCAAAAATGCAACGCGCAATATTAAAGACAATACGGCGTTGAAAAGGTCAAGACAGCACCGCCCGACATGATACTACACGACATTAAACTGTCCCACATTGCGAACTGAAAAACTACGTCATTTCCGTTCCGGCTGAATTTTCATCAATCGACGAAAGTGTCTTCGAGATAAATTTTATGTTGGCTTGTGGGCTAAACAAAATTCGGGTTGACAGTTAAAGATTGCCAGCTTAGATGGAACGCAATGCCCAGATGGCGGAATTGGTAGACGCGCAGGTTTCAGGTATCTGTGCTGCAAGGCGTGGAGGTTCGAGTCCTCTTCTGGGCACCAAAATATTCCGAAAAATATAATAAAAACGATAAGTTAAGAAAATATATTTTATTTCCGTCCACCCTACAGCCCACTTTTCGGCCGTTGCTTATAAGATATTGAATAAGTAAATTAGCCCCATTGAAAAAATTTTTTATGCCGTGAGTTGGATAAGATTGGTTCTTTAACATGACATTTTGAATAGATATTATGCACTTTGGTTGTATCAAATGTCTTTCTCGTCACCTTCCCCTCTTATTACGATCAATTCTTATAAAAACTTTTAGCAAAAGATCAACGCCAGTATAATTGCTAATTATATTCATTTTTCAAATCCTTTTAACACCCCTCTATCTATTCTGGAGGTGGGATCACCATTATGACAGGCGACATGATGATGATTTTTTTGTCAGCGTCATAATCCTTCATAAAAAAAAGTCCCGCAAATTTTCTTCGTCCCCCATGGAAATCTTGATTTGCGGTGCATGAACAAATAAATCTCGGATCGTAAGGACAAATGATCTTAAATTCTCCGTGTTTTATATAGATATAAGGGCTTTTATTGATATCAAACCTTTCGATCAAAGATCGATCGAAATTGTGCCGGTCTTTAGCTCCATTTTTTGTATAAAACATTTCATTTATAGAAAACGTTGTTCCAATTAAGTAATCTGAAAATATTATAGATTTATTATACGGAGCAGAAACAATATCTAAACTTTTTATTATTTTATAAATACCATCATCTTCTTCAAATGATCTATCGTCTAGAGGATGTTTATTAAGATTATTAAGATATTCATCATCTTTGTCTTTTTTTACATATGCGCGCAACCGGTCTAAGTTCACATACTGAACATAGGCCATTTTTTTAAAAAAACTGGGCGTCTCCCTATGGATATTACTTTTTTCCAGCGCATTTGCGGCGCGCTGCTCCGCAGTTTTCTTCCAGTAATGTAATTCTTCTCGTGTATAAACGCTATCATTTTCATCGATTTTACGTGCACAATCTTGGCATAGCCAAATACCGTTATCAATCGAAGATCTTTCTTCAGGCGTTTGTTTACTATCGTATCGCGGTCCTCTAGGAGAGGCCGCAGCTATATGCGCAGCTATACCAACGGATCGACTTTTATCTTTCGTGCGTTCTTCCGGGCCAATAGTTGGCCGAGCACAAGAAGGATTTGAACATAAATAACCAACTCGCTCTGCAAGAGTACGCTTCACTTGTGCTGAAAAATCGTCTCTTCGGTTGCTCATATTTAAATATCCAGCTTTGGCAAATTGTGAACAATTTTCATCGTTTCCAATGAAACTGTGATAACTCTTAATAATAGCTCCAGCGGATAGGCAGGGTTATGCATGGTCTCTATTGCCCAGTCATTGGCATCATTAACAATACCGCTGGGTTTATCTGTCTTGACTCCCTGACGCTCTACCACCCAATCAATGGCAGATTTGCCATTGACGATATAATCATAAGCTTCCAAAGGAATATCTTTGATGGTGATCTTGTCATTATAGATAATTGTTGAAAGATCTTTATCCTTACCATTGCGACCATATTTCATTTTTTGAACATAATAGTCGGAATCTTGCAAATTTTTATTTTTGGTGATGATATTGGCAGGGTATTTCTCAACTGTTTCATAATTCAAATGTAAATCTGCCAAAGCACGGCCAGCCTGTGAAAATGCCTTGAAGTCATCAAACTTTTTAACCGCCGGTATGCGCGGCAATTCTTTCATCAGATTATCAGCAAAGCGGGTGCGGTAATCCTCAGAATGCAACAACCCATAAATATAATAAAAAAGGTCTTCCTTGCTGATGGTATTGTCTTGATAAGCCTTTTGGAAATGTTGCAAGCCCGCATCTGTTATCGCATCGCGGCGCTTTAATTTTGGCTTATCATCATCGGCAAACAAGCCTTCTCCCGCCGACTCTTGCTCATAAAGATACATCGGAAAGCATTGACCTTTCTCTATAGCATCCAGACATGTAATTTTATTAGATATAAAAGACGAAAAAGCACTTATAGCACCGATGCCTGAAACACAAATAACGGTATTTTCTGATTCCGCATTAGGAAAAATAAGAGGAATTTTGTATATACTGTTATTAAACAATTTATCAAAATATAAAAATTCTTTAGTAAATGGCCTATACAGGCTAGATTTAATTTTATCTACTGAATAAATCCCCTTAACTTGTTTCCTAAATGCATCTTTTAAATCACCTGACCAGCTTATTTTTGTTGTGTCGAGATTAATAAAATCATCTATTTTCAATTCTTTAATATTTGAATTATTGAAACGGTTAATTTCAGAATTATAAAAATCAATCATGCTTTGCATGTTATTTGACAGTTTGCTTTTAGAAAAATTATAAGCCCAAGCATCTCGGTTCGTTTTCACACCGGAAGAATAATTATCAAAAATGGTAATGCTTGTTTTGACTTTTTTATCGCCAATAGCGATAAATTCATTAAAGCTATCATCACGTTGGTTAACCCAGTCATTATGAGCATCGGGGATGATGAGTTGCCATTGGCCTTTTAAACCTGAGATGGATGTAAGATCGGCGAGTTTTTCAAGCTTTTGCTCGGTGGTGAGATAGTCGCCGATATCATGAAAGAAAATCTTTCCATGCTGCTTGGAAGCAGGGTTTTTCACTAATATAGAAATGGCAATCGGCGCGCGGGAACCTGAACCAAAGATTTTCCCACCTTCTTTGCGGGAACGCTCACCGGACGTACGCTGGTTACCACGTAAATGGAAAATATAAATATTGGAAAACTCTTCTGCCAAACATTTTCGCAAGCCGTCTGCCGATGAAGATTCGACATAACCGGCATTTGTGACAAAACCGATGACGCCAGCTTCGCCAATCCGGTCTGAAGCCCAACGAATTGCACGAATATAGCTGTCATATAACGACGTTCTTAATTTAGCATTTGAAAATTTCTCATAAGTGTCGGCAATGCGCTGATCTAATTTCAAATATGATAAGTTTTGATTATTATCATTCTCACTTTTTTGCCCTACCGAATAAGGCGGGTTGCCGACAATAACTTTGATATCCAAGGCCATCTGGTCTTTGCGACGCTGGCTGTTATCAACCAAAATGTTGTCAATCAAGTCATCTTTTTCGCTCATCTGGAATGTGTCGGTGAGCAAAATACCGGGGAAAGGCTCATAGTCTCCCCCTACAAGAGCATGGTAGGCCGATTCAATATTGACGGCAGCAATATAATAAGCAAGCAGCACCAGTTCATTGGCATGAAGTTGGTGTTTATAAACGCGCGGCAAATCTTTCTTTGTAATCAACCCGCTTTGCATCAACCTTGTAATAAAGGTGCCTGTGCCAGTGAAAGGGTCCAGAATATGCACGCCCTCGCTACCCAAGCTCTGGTTGAATTCAGCTTTTAGCACATCATTGACGCTGTGCAGGATAAAGTCCACCACCTCGACCGGCGTATAGACAATACCCAGTCGCTCGGTCATTTTTGGGAACGCGTTACGGAAAAACTTGTCATAAAGTTCAACAACCAATTTCTGGCGGCCTTCTGCCGAGTTGATACCCCCGGCACGCATGGCGACCCTGTGATAGAATTTATTCAGGCTTTCCGATTCTTTATTAATGTTGAATTCATTAAGCACATCCAAAACTTTCTGGATCGCTTGCGAAATCGGGTTATGAGCTGCGAAACTATAGTCAGAAAACAAGGCATCAAAAACCGGTTTGGTGATGAGATGTTGTGCCAACATTTCGATGATCTCGTCATCGGTAAGAGCATCATTCAAATCATCTTTCAATTCGGCGGAAAATTCCTTGAATGTTGCAATGGCCTTGGTGTTTTCAGTATTTTCTAAAATGGCCTTGATGCGGTCGATGTGAGTGCGGGCTATCTTGGCAATCTCATCGGTGAACTCTTCCCATTGGTGTCGATTACCGACCTTTTCAACTACTTTAGCTATGATAGCCCTTTCAAACTCTGTTACCTCAAAAACAAATTCGCCTTGATGTTCCACTGCCGCACCTGAAGCGGGTTGGGCTTTACCTAAATTATATTGGCGCTTTGCAAGACCTGTTGCTTCTTTCATTACTTTTTTACGTCTCTTACCAAGATCGGTAACAGCAATGACTTCCATTTTTTGCGGATCAACACCGTTTAAAGCTATTTTATTGATCATCGCATCGAATTGATCGTCATGCGAACGTAGTGCCTGCAAAACCTGCCAGACGACCTTGTAGGTTTTGTTATCATTCAGGGCTTCATGCGGTTCTACACCCGAAGGGATAACCACCGGCAGGACGATATAACCACGGGTTTTACCTGGCGCATTGCGCATAACACGCCCGACCGATTGCACCACATCAACCTGACTATTGCGTGCAGTTAAAAACAAAACCGCATCCAGGGCTGGCACATCCACGCCTTCAGACAGACAGCGCACATTTGACAAAATGCGGCACGTGTCTTTGGGAGCCGGTGATCTAAGCCACTGGATTTTTTCTTCCTTTTCACTGGCGTTCATGCCGCCATCAACATGGCGCGCCTCGCAATGCAGCTTAACGGACGTTTCTTCCTCATCAGTTGCGGTGCGCTGGTATTCTTCCACCACCGCCTGAAACATGCTCGCAATCTGGAGGGAGCCAACCTTATTGCTTTTTTTCCGGTCAATCACCTGACAAAAGGCAACAGCGCGTTGCATCGGGCTGACATCACCGTGAAGACTCTCACTCGAATCCTGTTTCGACAGCGCCTTCCAACAGCCGATAATCTTGGTCGCATCATCCACTCGCAATTCGTTATTCTCGTCTTTGAGAAGATTTTGCAAACGGCGGTTGATCAGGCGTTCTTCAACTGACAACAAAATCACCTTGTAATCTACCAAAAGGCCGCGCTCTACTGCTTCCGAAAAAGTCAAAACATATAGGTCTTTGCCATAAAAGTCCGGATCATCCATAGAATAGACCTTAAGATCACGATCCTCGGCTTTAAGTTTGTCATCATCCCGATAGATGATAGGCGTAGCGGTCATATAAAGACGTTTTGCTGCTTTAATAAAATCGTTAAAATGAACGCGAACAAAAGCACTTTCTTCCTCACCTCCATAGGTTTGGCCAGTTGTGCGGTGCGCCTCGTCACAGATGACAAGATCAAAAGCAGGCAAGTCATATTTTTTTTGCGCTTGCGAAATGACATCAATAGATTGATAGGTCGAGAAAATCACACTCATGGCGTTTTCTTCGTGCCAAGCAATCATCTCCTCGGCCAGTCTCTTGGCATCGGTCGTGGCAGGATATTGCAGCTCGTGCACAAAGGTCTGCACACTGTCATCGTCGTTTCTATCGCGTTTTTTACCGACCTCTGCATCCGAACAAACAGCAAAGCTATGCAATTTGGTTTCGCTCTGTTGTGTCCATTCCGTCAATGTCTGGCTTAATAAGGCAAGGCTTGGCACAAGAAACAAGACCCGTTTGCCTTTGCCTGCCTGTGCCTCTGCAATTTTAAGACTGGTGAAAGTTTTACCTGTACCACAAGCCATAAAAAGCTTGCCACGATCGGCCGTCTCAAAACCTTTCAGCACATTTTTTACAGCTGTTTCTTGATGCGGCCTTAACTTTTTCTTGTCGTGAATGACAAGTGCTTTATCCCGTGCATATTTTTCCCAATCGATAACACTTTGTTCAAGAGCTGCGAGATCAATTTTGCTGACGGGAATTTGCTGGTTTTCCAGCATCGCCTCGGCGTTATTACCCCAATGATTGGTTGTGCAGATGATAAAGCGGTTTACAAAAGGTCTTTGACCGGATGCCGCCATAAAGCTGTCTATATCTTTTTTCTCAATTCTATGGTCCGGGGCATAAAATTTGCACTGTATAGCATGAAGTTCACCCTTTTTGGTTTGGGCTACAAGATCAATCCCCTTGTCTGTCCCATCTTTGCCATGTGACACCGCCCAATCTCTAAACGTCCATACCTGTGAATAAAGATCAGCATAAAAAGGTTCGTGTTTCAGATAAGCTACGATCAACTCTTCAAAATAGGTGCCTTTTTCACGCTCGGACGCCGCAGCATTGCGAAAACGGTTTAAGACCTTTTCAAGGGATGTCTGTTCTAGTACCTCGCTCATGCTATTGCCTCCGCTATAACGTACGCAGCCTTTGACTGATTTATGTACAAAAGTCATACCTTAATCATCAGAAATGAAAAGGCACTTTCATTAAAATGATGTTTTTTAGTGTGCGAAAGCTATGGGGCCATCATTAAATTGAAATTTTTACGGTATTGCTCCGCACCCGTTTTAGCTGGTAAAAGCCAGTGCCTTTGGCACGCTACCACCAGAAGACAGATAGAAAATCAAAATAATCAAACACCAATAAAAAAGATACGCATGAACCCCATGCCGGTTTAGGCTTCCATAAGGTTCACGACTTTAGCCCTCCCCCCACAACTCTTTATTTTTTACCGGCTTTTGAAAAAATAATCATCAAAACCAAAGCCTTACATATGACCATTTTTTAATAAATGGCTGCTTGCGGGCTACCTGTCCCAACAGGTTTCGGCTTCAGGTTTTTGAGATTCTTGCCCTCATGTATTTTTAACAAACTTAACGTTACTTAACGGACTTTTTGTCAAGTTAATTCCTGAAAAAGATTGCAAAACCAGCGCACTGGTCGTTATAATTTTACAAACTATAAAAAGGCACGGATTGTGTACTTTCGTCTGTTTATTTGAAGACCGTGAAAATCAAACACAAATTAAAAAACTTCTCATGCTACAGCTCTTTGCCACTGGCATCACTACTTACCACCACCGCCCTACCATGCTTGCCGTATGCAATGCGTCCCGATTTACGCAATCGATCTTCTGCCTTGGCTGCACGAGTACCACCCCAGCCCAACACACGCATAGCCATCCCATATGACATGGCACCATGAAGCTGAAGAGCTTTGAGATAGGTCTCATCGTCATCCGGCTTGGCAATACCGTCATAAAGAGTTTCAAGATAAGGCAATGGCTGTTTAGGTCTGTTGAAGGTCTCGACATTCTTCAATAGAGTAAGGCTCTATGATTAAATCGCGCGTCAAAAAAGCCGGATTTGGATCCTGACGATTTTCCAGCTCATGCTTTACGGGCAGGTTATCTCAAAGAAACTACTCGAAAAGGAATATCACTTCCCGAAGCCATGCAGCAATCAGGCCATGAATCAGTGCAGCAGGCAGCACGTTATTATAATGTCAGTGAGCACAGATCAGGCTTAGCGGCGCGACTTATTGATTGATATAGACGGTCTTGCTTGTTTTACGTGATAGACGGCAACGATGTGAATGATTTGGTTGCCGTCAATCAGATAGCGTATTTCGTACCTTTTGCTGACGAGCATTCGCCTTACAGGTATTTTAGTTTGAAGCCCTTTATCAACCGGATTGCTTTCGGGGAAATTCTTTAAGCCTTCAACCGCATTAACAAGCGCGTCAACCAGTTGCTCCGCCCTTTTTGGACCTGAACCGGACGCTGATTTATCAGTGTATTTTATAAAATCGGTAATCGTATCAAGTTGGTGAAGAGCATACCTTTCCCATTGAATCGCTTTGATAACATGCATATTAAGAAATGGGATCTGGCCAAGGAAGAGGTTTATCTGTGAATTTGCTCAAGATGAAGCGCCGAACATCTTCATGCCTATACCTTTTGGCACCAGGTTTTTCCATTTCTTCCAGTGCCTTGAGCGTGTCAATGTCCATCTCAGCTTCGGTCCAACCTCGTTGAGTGACTTCTTCTAAGTCAAGTTCTAAGTCAGGTGTTTTAACGCTAGCGTGAGACATCGATTATCTTTCTAAGTGAATTCATCTTAACATATATGAACATGCAATAACGTGTCAAATGGTTGTCATCGGGTTATCATTTAGAGCTAAGACAAATCTCGCGAAGATCCGGATCATCAATCATGTAACAGTTACCTTCGCACGATGCGCGCTCGTCGGGGTCATCAATCATATAACAGTTACCGTCTGCCTGTGCCCTTACAATAAAGGTAACGCCAATGAGAACGATTGATATAATGATAGGGATATTTTCGATAAGTATTTTAATTTTCCGTTTCTTTCTCTTTCTGCAATATGAATATCACAAACGTTTTTTGTGCCTTGTCTTCTGACTTGATATGATCAGCATCGTCTGGACTTAAGCGGTTCTTATCGTCAACGACGTCCTTCGAGTTTCTTAAACTGATCACTTCGTTTGCTAGATCCTTGAAAATTTGATTAGGAAAAGGCCAGCTAATCTAGCTGGCCAGAAATTATCTTTTTTGATTTGTCGGTGAGCCATGATCTATGCTTCCGTAAACGTGATTGACCGGTGGATGAACACTGAGTGGTGAATAGATCACAACATGACTGTTATAGGTATTAGGCATTGTCCCATCACCGGAAGGGCCGAGTGTGCCACTTTCAATTTTATGGGCCTAGATCGGATACACTTCCAATTTCTCTTAGCTTCTTATCCTCTTTAGCCATCCCTGTACTTCCCTTCAAATGTCCAATTTAGACAAATTACAAGCGATTTTAATGTGATTTAGCCCCCCCCACATGCTCATAACTCACATTTGTAAAAGCTGTTTTGGCCAATATAGTCTTTCTTGGACTTATGGGCGTTTCCGTATTTTAAGATTGGCTCGCGGATCTTTATTCAGTCGCTTTAGTCGTTTAATATCCAGCGTACGACTGGTCGTTTTTATTTGCTTGTTTTTAAAACCAAAATACTCGTTAATTAACCAGCCTGGACCATTATAAATTTCTTCAAGATCGCCATTATGCTTTATCTTTAAGCCTAAATAATAATCCGGTACTCTTTCCTCCGTCACCCCCATATAAAAGATACTCTCTTGCATAGTTACACGAAGTTCTATTTTTGCTCCATGATTATCAGGATGCGTTGAAATGGCATTATGCTGTTGTTGTTTGGGGCTTAATATTTTTAAAAAATAATCAGCTTCTGCAAGTGTTTTACCAATATCCCCTAAAAGAACACCATCCAATGCGAAAGATCTTGCAGGATAAGCCTCTCGTAATTTATCACAGATTGCCAACAACTCTGCGATAGATTGTTTTAATATCGTTGGCGAAGATGCCATATCAAATCTCCAATTCCGGAAAGTTGCGAATAATTTTCATCGTTTCCAGAGAAACAGTAATAGTTCTTAATAATAATTCCAGTGGATAGGCAGGATTATGCATTGTCTCGCGTGCAAAGTCATTGGCATCATTGACAATTCCACTAGTTTTATCAATGCGTATACTTTGCCTTTCCATCACCCAGTCGATCGCGGTTTTATTGTTGACGATGTAGTCATAAGCGGCAAGTGGTATTCCGGTAAGGGTAATTTTGTCATTGTAATGAATGATCGAGCGGTCTTTGTTTTTGCCCCTCCCGCCATAGCACATTCTGGTTACATAAAAATCGGCCGCGCCAAGTTTTTTCTTTTTTGTTACAAGTTTGACCGGATATTTTTCAACGCTTTCATAGTTCACATGCAAATGCCCTAATGCGCGACCGGCGCTTGCAAAAGCCTTGAAGTCTTCAAGTGTTTTGACAGCGGGGATATGCGGCAATTCTTTAACGAGATTGTCGGAAAAACGGGCTCGATAGTCCGGTGAATGCAAAATCCCGTAAATATAATAGAACAGATCTTCTTTCGTGATGTGATTATCTGAATAGGCGGTTTGATAATATTTTAAAGCCTCATCGGTGATGGCATCAGAACGCTTGAGGCCACTCTGTTTGGCGCCCTCTTCTTCCCCTTCACGCGCATATTTTTTTTCATAAAAATATAGCGGGAAACATTGGCCATTATCTTCGAACTGGAAATCTGTAATCCTGTTTGACATGATAACTGAAAAACCACCGCGCTTGCCATTACCGGACACACAAATAGCAAGGTTTTCCGAAGCCCCCGTCGGAAATATTTCTTTCATCGAATAGGAACTGTGATTGAACCGCGGGGCGGTATAGTGCCATGACTTTGTAAACGGTCGGACGTTGGAAATTTCGGTCAAATCTTCCGAAAATGTTTCTTTGATCTGTTTTTTGAAACTTGCCTGCCAGTTACCACCACCCCAACTAAATTTTTTTACGTCTTTTTTGACGAAATCTTTCACATTGACAGCTTTGTTGGGAAAGCGTTGCCTGTAACGGGAATATCGGTCAATTTCCTGATTATAAAACTCTGTCATCCGCTGGACATTTTGCAAGAGCTTCGTTCTTGACGCGTTATAGACCCATGCATCCCGCCCCGAAACAACGCCGCTTGAATAGAGTTTGAAAATGGTAAGGCGCTGTATATTCTTTTTGTCACCCATTGCAGGAAAATTCCTGAAACACCCATTGCGTTGATTAAGCCAATCGTGATAGCTGTCGGGAACAATTTTTTTCCATTTATCTTTTAGACCGGCAATGCTTTTGAGCTTTTTAATTTTTCCAAGCTTTTGAGTAATGTCGAGATAATCGCCAATATCGTAGAAAAAAATCTGCCCCTTTTGTTTGGCAAAAGGATTTTTGACAAGAAGCGAAATGGCAACGGGAGCACGTGAACCGACGCCAAATATATTGCCTCCCTCTTTTTGTCGCAATGTGCCGGATGTGCGCGCATTGCCCCGCAAATGAAAAATGTAGATATTGGAAAATTCTTCGGCAAGACATTTGCGCATGCCATCGGCTGAAGCGGATTGAATAAAACCGGCATTGGTGACAAAGCCGATAATGCCACAATTGCCGATATAATCGGACGCCCAACGAATGGCACGAATGTAGCTGTCATAAGAAGAGCGCTTGCCACCTTTTGTCAGTGTCGAAGCAAGATAGGTTTCGGCAATCCTCCGGTCAATTTCCGGATATTTCTGATTGGCGGCATCATCATTGGCGCTCTCCTGCCCTGTCGAATAAGGCGGATTGCCAATAATAACCCGGATATCAGTCACATCACTCCTGTTCTCATAATTCAGCTGCTTATGCTCCTGTTGGCGGTCGTGGCTGTCGGCAGGTTTCACCAAACGGGATTTGTCTTTTTCACTGGTCACGAATGTATCGCAAAAATGGACACCGGAAAAAGCCCGATAGGGCGTGCCGTTTTTCACTTGATAGGCTGTTTCGATATTGATCTTGGCGATAAAATAAGCAAGTAAAACGACCTCATTGGCGCGAAGCTCGTTTTTATAAACGCGTTCTAAATCTTCTTCTTTGATCAACCCGCATTCGATCAGACGGGCAATAAAAATGCCTGTTCCGGTAAATGGATCAAGAATATGCACGCCATGACTTCCCCAAGAACAGTTGAATTCTGTTCGCAAAATGTCATCGACGCTGTGAAGAATGAAGTCCACAACTTCCACAGGCGTATAAACAATCCCTAAACGATCGGTCATCTTCGGAAAGGCTCTGCTGAAAAAGCGGTCATAAAGTTCGGCAATAAATTTTTGACGTGCTTCCGGTTTTTGTTCCAATCCTTTTGCGCGTTCTGCAACAGCTTGATAGAATTGTTCGAGGCTTTCCTTGTGCGAACTCTTGCGAATATCGTCGAAATTATTGAAAATTTTGCGCAGTGCTTTTCGTGACAGCGGGTTATGTTCAGCAGTACTGGAACTTGAAAATAAAATATCGAAAACGGGCTTGCTAACGAGATATTGTGCCAGCAGTTCAACAATATCATCCTTGTCAGGAGGGCTTTCAATGTCTTTGCCGAGAAACTCTGAAAACTCGTCGAAAACAGCACCTATATCCGCTTTGTTGGCATTTTTAAGACGTTCCGCAATTTGCCTGATGTCACTTTGTACTATCTTTGCTATATCACTTGCCCGTTCCTGCCAAAAACGGGCACTGGCAAACTTCGCCGCCGGCTTTGTGTTTTCCAAGAAATGCAACTTATCTCATCCCCGTTTTTTATGTTGCAAGGCTTTTGATCGCTGAAAACCGGCATAAATGAACCGGAATGCAGCTCGAGATGCTTTCCTGAACACATCAGGTGACCCGCCGCTTTATATCATATCGGCAGTCAACATCCAATTTAGCAAATTGTGAGCAACCTTTCACCGTATTGATAAAACAGCAATCAACTTTTGGCATAGCTCAAGCAGATAGACGGGATCACTTATTATCGGTTTGGTGCAAACCATTGGACGCAGTGCATGCTTAACTCTTGTAGATATTTTGTAGCAAAAACTATCCGGTCGTTCGCAGATTGCTTGTTTTTCAATAGAGCCATTGGATTCATAGCTAGTTTTTGGAACTGATGTCGCGGTTACAAGCGAGTCAATATAGATGGAGGGCAAGGCAAAACTTATGTGACGGCTTCATTCATATCCGTTCAATAATCAGCTGAAAAAGACTAAAAGAACTATATTTCCAACTTTGTTCGCACAACTTCTATATTGCAATACTATGATTACAAATCCGGATTTCCGGCTAGATACACTGCATTGAATAGTCAGATGTTCCGGCCAGTCTGGCATTTTCGTCGGGTTTTGACTTAGCCATTTTGCGGGCGAACAGAACGGCGCAGAAATTCGCGCGTTGACCCGTCAAACTGGATATGCCCCTGATCGAGAACGATAACACGTTCTGTTAAACTCAGAATATCAAAACGGTCTGTCGAAACGACCATTGTGGTATCCGGTTGCAATATATTTTTAAGCACATTGGCAACGCGTGACTCCTGTTTTTGCGACAATTGCGAGGTCGGCTCGTCGAGAAGCAAAATCTTGCGTTTTGTTAGCGCAAGGCGTGCCGAGGCAAGCATCTGCCGATGTGCAGGATTGGGATAAAAACCGGCATCGCGCCATGTCACTTCCAGTTTGTCGGCAATTTGCATTTCGCCACTTACAAGATCAAGCTGATGAAGAATGTTTTCACATTCTTCGCGCGTCAAGCGGCCTTCCAGACAAAGAAATTCATATACCGAGCTTGTCAACATCACATGCTCTTGCCAGGCATAATGAATGAGATGTTTGATCGATTCATCACCGGCATGGAGCGGACGTTTTGAAAACGAGAGCGTGCCTTTTTCAAGTGAAAGATATCCGGCCAGCAATTTTAACAAAGTGCTTTTGCCGCTCCCGTTGCGCCCGAACAGTGCGACTTTCTGTCCCTTCGGTATAACAAGATCAAGATCATCGAGAATAACCTTTTCATTGTTATAGGCAAAAGTTCCATGTTCAATCATCCATAATGGCGATTTGAGATTTTCGTATTTTTCAAGATGGATCGGTTGATCCTGATTGTCGGAACTTTCGGTAATGAGTTTTTTCAACCGCTTGTAGGAGCGGTGCGCTCCATAAGCCTCATAGACAATACTTGACGTGCTGAAAAGTGGCATAAGCATACGACCGGCAAGCAGGATAACCGCGAAAATAGCGCCCTGATTGAGCGAGCCGGCGAGAACCAGATAATAGGCCATAATGACAATGAGCACGAGCTGAACGCCATTAATAGCGTAATTTAAACGCTGGAAAGCGGCGCTGCGTTGATAACGCTTTTTCCAGGCTTCAATATCGGTCTCGGAGTCGGACATATAGCGATCGCTGACAACATCCGGCCGCCCGATAATGGAGGCGACCATCATATCGACCGGTGTCGGAGGGTCGCGATGAAGTGGCCGTTCGTTAAACTGCAACTCTGCCTGCCGCCAATAGTAATACATGACGCAAAAAATAACGCCGATGATGAATATCGGAACAACGACAATCCATTGCCCGAGTATGGCAATGACCAAAAGAAAGAGCAGAATGAAGGGAACATCCACAACATTGAGATTCAATGCCAGAAACGCGAAATTACGCACCATTTTCCAATCATCCAGCGCGCGGAACTGGGCAGCGCCCCATTCATTCGACTGGCTGGCATTGACGCGCAAAAGCCGCCTCACAATATTGGGTTCAATTGTTGTGTGAATGCGCTGGACGAGCGAAATATTGAGCTTCTGTCGGTCACGACGAAGCAGATATTCGGCAAGCAGCGCCAATGCGACACCGACTGAAAAGGCCCATAGCGAGGCTGATGCATAGGCTGGTAAAATACGGCTATAAATTGCATTCAAATAAAGTGGTGTGACCACAATCATCAGGTTGATGAAAATCGAGCCGAAAAGCAATTTCCAGAGAATAGAAACCGCCACCGGATCCGATGAAATGAGGCGGCGCAAATCGAAATTATCAAGAAGGCTTGCTTTGAAAACCTGATATTGCGGAATGCATTGATCAGTAAATTTTTGAGCTTTTTCTTGAGCAGTTTTTGAGCCGGCGGTTTCGGTGTTGCCGGCTTGCGTGATCTCACGCTTGTCATCCGTTTTGGCGAGTGCATCAAGTTTCACAACCTCGGCCGGATGCACAGCTTTTTTGAGAGCCTGCGGCTTTACGTCATTTTCATGAGGCTGTTTTTTAAGTTCAAGAGAAGGCTCGATTTTGCTTTCGACTGTCACCACATCAGGAGCAGAAGGGATATTATCAGCTTCCTCTTCGTGGCTTTTCTGTTTGTCTTCGTCCAGAAAAACAAAGGTACCATCATTTGCCACTTCCACCGCGCGGTAATTACCGGCAGGGGTGAGCACAATATAAATGCCGCCGATTTGCAAAGCCGATTGTTTGTTGACGCGAACGATGTGAACGCCGAGTTGGCGCTCGACCAGCTTGATCAAAGTTTCGTCGCCCGACATCGGCAAAGTACGCAGACGCTGCCAGTGAAAAGGAAGAGAACCGCGTATTTTGTTACACGCGGTTTCCAGAGCGTCGATCAAAGGAGTCATTCGGTTCTTTCCAAAACGGGCATTAGGTTTTAAAGGCACTCTGCCTTGAATTCAACGTTACAGTTACGGAATTGAAGGGTGAGAATCCTGCAGGTGGTTATCGCCCTGTCTTCCTCTTGTAACTTCGATTGTATCGCCCGTATTGACATCATTTTCAAATGCACTCCAGGTTTCGTTACCATGACCGTCATCTGCGGTCTTATGCCAGCTCCAACCGCCGTCTTTATCAATCCCGTTAAAGATGTCGGCATTCGGGTCACCGCTATTGGGATCTCCATTCAAGAAGAACTTCGCATGATAATGACCATCACTATCGGCAGTGCCTGTTTTGAAATCCTTGAAGAAAGCGTCAAGGTCGATGTTCAATGTATCTTTATATGAATCGATAAAGCTGAAACCTTGAACATTTTTAAAGCCGCCGCCAATGTTATAAATCTGGTCATGAATGCTACCGATAGTATCCTGCCTTTTTGTCATATAGTTGACACCGCCACCACCGTCAAAACCAATAAAAGCCGATTCAGAAAGTTGTTTATTGGTTGTGAAATGGATGAGATCATCACCGGCCGTACCGATAATGGAATTAACATTACTTATTTTATCCGCTTCGTTTCCGCCGCCACGAGTAATCAGGCCATGTTGGTCATCGCTCATTAAGATATCCAGAAACTCTCTTTTGGTAAGCTTGCTATAGTCAAGAATAGCACCGTTGGCATATTGGCTCGCCACCCCGCCATGACTGATAAACCTGTCATTGCCAGAAACACCGTCAAAAGAATGGCCACCAGCGTTACTTCCCTCGAATATATCGTCACCTTTTGTACCAAAAATGGTTCCGATACTTTTGAAGATATCCTTGCCTTGGGTGCCCTGGGCAACATTGTCTTCACCAAAACCGGTAAAGCCCTTTACCGTTGTTCCCGAATAGGACGCATCTGTATCCATTTTTACATAGACACCGTGGATATACTCACCATGATCGTTTACATAGTCATAACGCAAGATATCGCTTGTCAGTAAAGTTCCGCCCTTCGGCCCTCGTACGGTACGAGTATCATTACCATCAAAATAACTAATGCCGTCCTTGCTCGAATTTTGAACAGAATAAAAAGTATCCCCTTTATAACCGCCCACAAACCTGCCGTCTGTCCCCCATCTGCCGGTGATGTCGTTTCTAAAGAATAAAGCGCCATAGGCATTTTCAAAGTCATGCAATGTATCCTGAGACTGGACGTTATTTTCATCTTTCCACAAAGTTTTCGCATATCCGTGGTCGAGATCAATAATAACTTTATCTCTGGTAACAATAAGATTTGACGGATCTGCCCATGCCGCCATCTGTGCATAATCTGCTGCCGCATCGTCAAGCGTCCCATCCGGTCTCAGGAACAATCCATCAATACGTCCTCCAATGTCGGGGGCACCGACATAATATGTATCCGAACCTTCACCGCCGTAATATTCATCATTACCCTGGGTTGCCAGAAAATAATTGTCTTTGTCATTGCCGTAAATCAGATCACGGAACTTGGTGCCAATAACATTTTCAACATTGGTTACATGACCTTTATCGCCACCATCGGCAAGTACTGCACCATGTTCGTCATGGCTCAACACAGAACTATAGTCAGCATAGCCTAGGTCATTTGCACCAAGATTGATGTAAACACCTTCAGTGCGGCCATTCGGATCTACTTTATTAGTGACCGGATTACCGTTGGCATCTGTGCTTTCCAGAACATCCTGAAACGAAATCCAGTCATTTTCCTTGCCGCCATCGGTTCGTGTGCCACCATCATATACAAGATACCCCTTACCGACATAAAGAATATCCGTACCGGTTCCGCCATTGACAATAAATTTACCGGTAGAACCTCCGAGGTAATATTTATCCATGCCACCTTTATTGGTGATTGTTGCATCGCCGGTCGAATATTGGAAATAATAGTTGCCATCGGAATTACCATCATCAGTGCCTAATCCCGAACCATCGTTAGCAAAAATACCATCCTGTATATTCACCTTTGCAGAAGAATATCTGAAATTGAATTCATCGGCTGCTTGAGCACTAAAATTGTCTGTTGTCGTCGGAACATTGACAGAACCGTCGTCGGTTTCTGTTTGTGTGTATTTGATGTGGCCGTTATCATCATACTGGATACGCCTTTGCGTCGTCGTGAGGTTCGCACCACCGTCAATAATATTGACCACGCCTTTGCTGTGGTCAAATGTATAGACATCCGTGCTGTCGCCATCAATAATCTTGACAGTCGACGATGCTGTCACATTTTCACCGTCCTTATTAACAAATCCGGCATTCGTAAACGTGTATTTGCTTTGACCCGTTGTATCCTTGATGATCGTTTCTTTGTTTGCCGAACCGGTAAAATCATAACTATCAGTCCGCGATATTTCATCCTTGGTTAAATTGTCGCCATTATCGTTAATGGTTACTTTGTCGATTGTCGAATTCGTAAAGTTATAAGTATCGGAACCTCTCGCTTCGGTAATATCAACAGTTTTCAAATGGCTATTGGAAAAGAGGTACTTGTCATCAACAGAATAACTAGTAGCGGTCCCTTTATCGTTAATGGTCACTGTACCCCGCTCACCATCTGCCTGGCCGGAATCCGAATATTGGAACGAATAGGTGTCGGCCTCGCCGCCATCGGTGATGTTGACCACAGTGTTTGTTATACGGCCAGCAAACGTTCCATCGCCAAAGCGATAAGAGTCGCCGGAACCATTATCAAAACTGGTGTCAACAATTGTCACAATAGAATCGTGAACTTTGGTAAAGTTATATGAATCGTCATAACGCCCCGCGTCATAAATATAGACTTTCGAGTGAGCAGAAGTAAAATCATAAGAGTTCCGCCCTGCTCCAGCATTCGTTATACTAATATTGTAGTTGTCCCCACTAGCAAAATTAGTCGAATCCGTTCCACTAAAATAATAACTATTAAAACCAGAGTTGTCACGTATTGTAATTGTATTCGAATCGCTCGTTAGCGAATTCTGAAAAGAATAGCTGTCATCACCCGTCTGATCGGTAATATCGACTTTTGTTTCTACCTTTTGGAAGTAATATCTAGTGGTTCCGCTACCTTCCGTTATCGTCACACTACCGCCCTTGGCGTTATTGAAGTTGAAATTATCAGGGGTGTTATTATAATTTGAAGTGCTGCCACCGTCACTAATTGTGACTGTAGAATTATTGATATTGTTGAAATAATAATTATCATTCCAAGTAGAATTGTCGATAATCGTGATTGTTGAACTGTCTGTCCGGTTGAACAAATAATTGTCCCGTCCATCCTCATCCTGAATATTGACAGTGACATTCGAAATATGGTCGGTAGCCGTATCATTATTGGTAGCAAAATCGTAAGTATCGTCTACGGAATTCCCTTGATATTCATGAATATCGACTTTCGCGTTCACCGCATTGTGGAACAGGTACGTATCTTGAGAGTTGCCTCTGTCTTCGATTTTTACTGTCGAGACAACCGAACTGTTGGCATCGCCAAAATTGTTGAAATTATAGTTGTCCGAACCCCACTGATCAGAAATAGTAATATGAGCCGCACCGGAAGCAGCGGCAGCTGTCGCTTTCACATCATTGAAGTAATAGTTGTCATTTCCCGAATTACTGCCACCCTGATCGTTGATAGTAACAGTGTTGTCCTGATCAACCGTTATACGGTTGAAGTAATAGTAATCGGAGCCACCACCATCGGTTATTGAAACCTTTGTATGGGAGTCATTGAAGAAGTAACTATCCCTATCATTGGAATAACTATTGTTAGTGTATGCAGAATCCACAATTTTGACCGAGCCACCTTGCGTGCGTTCAAAATAATACTGGTCTTGACCGCTTTCGTCGGTGATATTGACAGTCGTATTGGTGATATGATCGGTCGGGTTCTGACTACCCGTACCATGGGTAGCAAAATCGTAAACATTGTCAAGATATTGCGATGTGTAACGATTATCGAAGTAATCGTGAATGGTAATATCCGAGTCAATTGCCTCATGGAACGTATAATTGTCGTTACCCGCTCCATGATCGTCAATCTTCACCTTACTGGTGATGTTATTGAACTTATAATTGTCTGCTCCACCCGCGTCATAAATAACGATATTTGCATCCGCAGCAAAATCTGTTGCTTTGGTTCCGTTGAAATTATAATCGTCCGTATAATTGCTATCGCTGTTATCGGTAATTTTAATTGTATTATCAGCTGATGTTGTAGAATCGCTGAAATCATATTTATCAGCACCATCCTTATCGGTAATATCGACTTTCGTGTCGGCAGCCGAAAAATGATATTCGTCAGCTGCCAGTGTTCTGTCGCTTGGACTTCCAACACCGGTGTCCTTGATGGTTACAGATCCACCGGTCGTGCGATCGAAGTTATAAAGATCATTGCCATGCTCATCGGCGATAGCAACGGTCGTATCTTTAATATGATCAGTGGCGGATTCATTATTATCCTTTAGCGTTGCAAAGTCATAAATGTCGTTGCCACCAAGATAGATGCCATCGTTTTTATTGTTAATCGTAATATCGGATTTATCGGCGTTGTGGAACGTAAAGTAGTTATCGCCCGAGCCAATATCATCAATGTGGACTTTGCTTTGAACCCTGTCAAAGTGATATGCGTCCTTGCCGCCATTATCCGTGATCGAAATATTCGCGGCATCGCCTTCTGCCATGCTAGCCGATGTTACATCATTGAAATTATAAATGTCGTTGGCGGTACCATAATCCTTGATCTTGATTGTGTTATCCGCACTCGTCTTTGCATGATCAAAGGAATATTTATCAGCACCATCCTTATCGGTAATATCGATTTTTGTGTCAGCGCCTGAAAAATGGTACTCATCCTGAGCTTGATCTTTTGCGCTGATCACACCTTCGTCGTCAATCGTAACAGAACCACCTTTTGTGCGGTCAAATTGATATTTATCGCTGCCATTTTCATCAAGAATAGTAACAATGGAATTCTCGACATGATCTATTGCGGTGCTACCGGCTGAAGCCAAAGTAGCAAAATCATAGACATCGCTGCCGCTTAAACTGTCACCATCATTAAGATCATTGATCGTAACATGATTGTCTTTGATATCATGAAACTGATAATGATCGTTACCGGCTGCGGAATCAATGATCTCTACGCGATTGATAGCCTTGTTGAAGTGGTAGAAATCACTTCCGCCCGAATCTGCAATCTTGTTCACGCCTGTTGAGGATTCAAAATTATAGCTATCGTTCGAGTCTCCTTTACCACTATCGACAATAGTGTTATTACCCGAAGAATTAACGAGATTATACGTATCTTCTCCTGCGCCGGCATATAACCGGTTATTACCGCTCGAGCCTGTAGTGGCACCGTTGTTCGGATCGGTCATCTGCATGTTGAAGATGTTATTGCCATCGCGCCCGTCGAAATAATAAGAGGTCGCTGCATCACCGATCAAAAACTTGTCATCGCCTTTGGTACCGACAATCTCGGTAAAATTGTGCATTTCGGCAACATCATTATTGCCATTATCGGTAACTTTGTTATTGGCAATATCGAATGTCAGACCAGGCAATACATTTGATCCCTGCTGTGAGGTAACAGGATAATCATCGCCATAGATCAGGCGGTTTGTGCCACCCTCGCCATCATATTTGATATGGTTATTGAACTGGGAAGCATAGATCGTGTCGTTTCCGCTGCCACCATAGATTTCACGGGCATTCGGCGTTTGCGGCAATACAATCGCGTGGTTTCCATTGATAACAGTATCCGGATGATCACCCACATACTGGTTGGTAAATTCGGACTTTGCTCTGGTTTCCTTGCCCTGGTCATCAACCCAGGTAATGTTGACGTTATTGCCGTTATAATCGACATTGCCCTTATAACTGACGAATATTTCGTTATCTTTAAGTTCGATACCGTATTTGGCAACGAAATCAGCGTATTGCGGGCTCCCCTTCCAGATAATAGTCATACCATCCGGAATTTGGCTGACATCCTTGATATGCTTGCCGGCAACAGATTCCCCGCCGACCAGCTGGTCGAAAGACACAATACGTCCCAAACGACGATCCAGATTGTTCGGATTGTTTTCTGTATTGACCTGACCATATTTGAAAGCACCATTATCGGCATGGACAACAAATCCGTTTTCCTGACCGGCCTCATGACGTAAATCAAGAATAGCAGGTTCGCCATATTGGACACCAAGATCAGGATTCGTACGTGCAGCAGGCGAACCGCCACCCAGATGCCAGACGGTCGATTGTGTTCCATCCTCATTCTGGACAGTCGTTCTGGTGCTGTTTACCTGATAAAGATTGGCCTTGTCGACAAAAGGCAATCCCGCATTACCGGTGTTATCGCCATCACCACCGGTATGATCATTGTTGTTATCGTTATTACCACCATTGTGATCATTATTGTTATCGTTATTATTATTGTTTCCGCCATTCCCTTCGTTATGGTTATGGCTACCACCACCATTATCAGGATTTACCGGCGTGGACGGTTCAGATGGCGTGGACGGTTCCGAGGGAGTTGGCGGCAACATAGGATTGGGCATCGGTTCCGAAGGAGACTGATTGGACAACGGAGCCCCGCCGCCGGCCGAGGTCGACGGAACAAAACTTACTGTGTCATCAAGTATCGAAGGCGGTGTTCCTAAAAAGTCGGCAACTGAAAGACGATCATCGCCTCTTCCGCCACTTTGTCCACCGACAACATCTTCATCGGCATTAAGATCGGTTGTTTCGCTTACCGGAGCATTCTGGACAACAGCAACGAGCGGATCGGCACTGGCATCGACTTTTGCGTTCTTTTCGCGAATTTCACTTAATTCCGGACCCGGTTCTATGAGATCGGCACGCTGGAACAATTCGTTCGATGAAACAACTGTGCCATCCATAAACCTCAGGTTGAACAAATTTTCGTGCATGGACGACATTTGCGCAGCCTGAACCAGCGTCAGTTCAGAGCCATCCTGCATACGAATGACAACATCACTTCCGCGAATAATGATTTCAACCTGGGAAATCGCTAGCGGTACATCGTTATCCGAATACGTATCAACAAGAACAGATACTCCGTCCTTCTGTGGAAAAGGTAGTTTCATCTCGATATAACCCCTATAGACTCCAAAGCCCCGAAATCAGTATAAACTCCACCCGACTAAAATATAGTTATAGCCTGCTTCTTTAACAAGCTCAATTGCGACACAGTGCCCCGTCTCATTCGCTGAAGACCACCGACATTCCATCGAGGAACGGTTTGAACAAATATTGAAGAAATGTCCTCTGCCCCGCCAATGCAAAAGTCTCCACAGTCATTCCGGGAAATATTTTCAATTTCTTGTGTTGGTCTGCATCCATTGTGACGGTAACTTCATAATAGCGCCCCCCTTTATCTTCTTCCCCGACAGCGTCGGCACTGATCACAGAAACTTTACCTTTCAGTGTCGGACTATTGTAGTTGGATATCGCCAGTACACGAACGCGCACATCCTGCCCCACCCACAAACGGTCGCGGTCTTGCGGGTTAACCTTCACATCCGCAACCAGTGGCACCTCGCTTGGCGCAATTTCGAACATTTTTTCACCGGCTCTAAGCACCGCCCCGACGTGGGGCATGACAACCTGTTGGATAACGCCATCCACCGGCGAGACAATTTCCGAATTCTTTGCCCGCTGGCGGCTTGCTTCCCACTGCGCCTTGGCAGTTTCGAGCTTTACCTGAACCTCGGCAAGCTGTTTATTGGCATCCTCGTTGAATTCGGTTCTATACATCGAAATTTTAAGCTTGGCCTCATCACGTGCTGCTGTCATTCCGGGAACCTTTGAACGTGCATCGGCAAGTGTGCTTAAAACCTTTTGATATTCAAGGCGCCGCTGGACGAGCGTTGCTTCCGGTGCTGCGCCCCTTGCCACCAACGGTTCGAGCAGCTTGATGTGCTCGTTCGAAAGCTGCATTTCGGCTCCGAGATTTTCAATTGCTATTGCATTCGACGCGAGTTGGGCTTCTTTTTGCTCGTACTGGGTTTTGGCAATTGCGACCGATTCATCCAATGCGCGTCGGCGCGCATTATATAAATCCGTTTCGTTTTGATAAATTTCGGCAAGTTTCGGGTTATTGGGCTTCGGCGGATTGAAATCGTTGCCGGTAAGTTCCGCACGCAACCGCTGTTCGCGCAATTCATAGGCACGAAGGGCAATAAAATTGCTTTCATTATCTTCGGCAACTGTCAGGTTTTCAACGTTTGCCAGAACCTGCCCGGCTTTGACAGTTTCACCATTGGTTACGAGCAGTTGCTTCAACACTCCGCCTTCCGGATGTTGTATTTCAATATTGTGGCCTTCGACACGAATAATTCCGTGTCCGCGAACCAGAACATCGAAAGGCCAGAAAGCAGCCCATAAAAACGCAGCAAGCACACAAAGGGCAAGCAGCCATTTTCCCAACGAAATAGCCTTAAGCCCGTCGATGATTTTTCCCCACTTACTGCGTTTTACTGTTATTTGCATTGCTATCTTCAGTACGTAGTATGATATAGTCTTCGGTATTATCCGGCACAATCAGATTATCAAATCTGATGTTTTTAATAATGGCACCTTCTTTCTGCAGAACCGCCATTGTCGCAACAGCGCGGTTGACCTGCATCAGCAAGGTGTCACCGGTTGAAACATTCACACTCCGCCCGACCGAATAAATCCTCAATTTTTCCGTTGTAAGGGCAGTCTTGTTTCTTAAGGCCCAGGCACGGACTTCATTTTGCTGGATAGATGTCAAATAGGTTCTATTCAGTTCGACATTGAGACGCAAATCACCATCGCGCGGTTTCAAAGCCCCTGTATCGACCATGACAAGTGGCAGATTGGCAGCAACCTGTTCGCTGCTACCCGTTGTATCGTCAATGCCGCCATTCTTATTCGGCTTGTTTTCATTGGCCATCGAAAATTTTGACTGATCGTCGATAACTGTCGGCGCCTTCTTCGACGTCTGTTCACTTTCGGCGTTCTGGTTTCCTGCCTGATCTTCCGGGCCGGCAATTTTCGATGTTGCAACAATAACCTGAAACAACATAGCCAGCAAAAGAAAAACCATCAGAAGAACGGTCAGCATATCTGCATAAGCAATCCAGATATTTTCACCACCACGTTTTTCTGCCATTATTAACGCTCCACCAGCTGAAGTGCCTGAAGTCCTTCACGAGGCTTCCCAGCCAGGTAATAAATACTGAACACTGCACGCATGAAACCATAACGGGCATCAATCGCATCTGTGCGCGAGGTAAAATACTCGGTTTCCGCAGTAATAAGATCAGACAATTTACGGTCGCCCAGACGGAATTCTTCCAGATAAAGGCCACGGGTCTTATCCGCTTCCTTGCTTGCCTCTTCACTGATTGTCCATTGCTGCGATGTGATATCGATATCGCCGAGAAGTGCGCGGACTTCATCATTCACCGTTGAACGCTCTTTACCCAATTGTGCTTCATTGACATTGACCTGTGCATAGGCTTCACGAATCTTCGCCTTTTTGGAAAGATCAAAAATGTCGAACGTCAATTTGAGCTGGACACCGCCATCTGTATCCGACACATTGTAAAGATTATCAACGTTTTCCAAAGTACGCTTATAATCAATCGTAAGATCAAGCCGCGGCTTCAGACTTGCTTTTGCGCCAACCACACTCTTACGGCTACCTTCAAGAGCTGCACCTCTGGCAAGAACCGCCGGGTTCTGATCCGCTGCATTGACTGCAACGCTATCAAGGTCTCCGATATGTGGCAATACCATGCGCTTGGCAGGCAAAACTTCAACGTCTATACCGACCAGAGCATTCAATTTCTGATGGGCACGTGATAATTTGAGTTCGATATCCTTGCGCCGGTTGATTGCATTGCTCAAGGCCAGACGCCCGCGAACGGCATCCGACTGTGGCGAAATTCCACCGGAAACACTTTCACCGATTGTCTTGTTCAATGCTGTAATCTTGTCAACATATCCGATAGACGATTGCAATTGCTCGGTATAGGCCTGAACCGCCATATAGGCGTTGGCCGTATCATACATAACCGTCAAATCCTGAGCATGTTTGGCATGCCCACTGGCTCGTAAATTATAGCTTGCTGCTTCCTTGTCGGCATCGCGACGGCCAAAATCATAAATACTATAACGAACATCGAGGCCGGCAAAAGCGGTATCGTCGAAATCACGGTCACGGCTGGTGATGCCACCGTCATAGCGAAGGTTCGGAGCCGTTATTTCCGCACCGACCGTGGGATAATATTTGGCTTTTGCCTGATCAAGACGACTCTCGGCAATATCAAGCTGGCTCTTTGCAACTTTAATCGTCCACGAATAATCGGCAGCTTTCTTCAACGCTTCGTCAAGCGTCAATCTCTGTTTTTCGCGCTTTAGAGCTTCCTTGGCTCTTGCCGTTGCCGGATTGTTAGTATTCGCAACTCTGGGATCCTTGCTGATCGCAGGCTGATGATTTTCGTTAACAGCCTGAGTTGTCATCGTATCAACATCTGCACGAGCAGCAGGGTTTCTATTCGACGCACATCCTGTCGAAACAATACTGCAGCTCACCAATAGGATCGACACCACACGTTTGATATTTTCTGAGCAATTCATCATGAATTAGCCTTTCGTGGGTGGAACGTCGCTAACCTTTTGGACAGCACGTATTGCTGACACAATCGAAACGCGGGCTTCGGTCAAATCCCGCATCCCTTCCATAATTGCTTTTTGCTGAACCTGCATAACCTGATTTGCGTTTTGTAATGCTTCCGCCTGATTGACACTGTAGCCCAGCAATTGATTGGTTGATTGTTGAATGGAACCGGCACTTGCCTGAAGTTCTTTAAGATTACCGGAAATCGCCTCTAACGCACCGGTATTCGCCTGAACTCCCTTGAGGTCATTGGAAATTGCCTCTAACGCACTGGTATTGGCATGAACCCCTTTAAGTTCATCCGAGATTGCTTCAAGAGCACCGGTATTGTCCTGAATTCCTTTAAGCTTGTTCGAAATCGTATCAAGGCTACCCATAAATTCTATGCGCATCTGGTTCAAACCGGCAATAGCCTGACCGATTGTCTGGCTGTTGCTTTCCTGTGCTTCGATGCTGCGAGCGATATAAGCGCTATTCGATTTTACAATATCACCAAGACCTGCCAATACAACCGAACTATTCTGAAGAATCTCGACAATTTGCCTCGTTGCCTCTCCATTGGCCGTAACTGTGTTCAGGATAGTTTCAATCGACTGTTTATTATTTTCCGATTGTTCGGAAATAACAGTCAACATTTTATCCATCGTTTCCTGTTGTATCGCCTGTCCTTGAACAAAATTGCCAGAGATATCCAGAAATTTGCCGGTGTCTTCATGCGAAAACTCGACATGGCGGGATAAAACTGCTGCCAGACGGTTAATCGCGCGTGTCGTTGCGTCGATCGTGCCGGTCTCGCCCGCCACTTTCGATGCTTCTTCACCACTTGCAACGAAAGACCATTTTTCAATGTCATAGACCCAGCCTTCTGTCGCGCGCCCCATAAAGTGCGCAACGAGACCGGTACAAATGGACGAGCCCAAACCGAACATGGAAGATGAGAACGCCGTTGCCATACCACCAAGAGGGGCGGCCAACGAATTGATAAGGGATTTCGCCTGGATTTCATCGGCAGACGAAAGAACGTCAATCGAACCGCGAATACCTTCCATGGTAAACGTCAAACCGAAGAAGGTGCCGAGCAAGCCCATAGAAATAACCGCACCGGCTGCATAAAACAGAAAGTCGACACGCCAATCGAGTGCCTTTGCCACCAATGCAACTGCCGAGTTTCTTTCATCTTCATTAAAACTGATAAGATCGTGAAGGCGACCGCGAAGCAACCGCATGCCACCTTTAAGCTTCGGCTCTTCGTCGCGCGGAAAATGACGCTTGAACTGTTCCCATTGTGTAATGCCGCGCCCGACAAAAAAGTTCGCGTAGAGAGCATAGAGCAAAACGATTACATCAAAACAGGCAATAATCGAGTTGAAAACAATATTGTGCGCTACAAAATCGCCATGAAAAACCAGGGTGTAGAACAAGGCAAACAGCGACAGCACTGTCAACAGCAATGACAAATAGAGCACAGAACGTGTAGATCTCATACGACCCCCTTATGTATAAAAAAAAGCATGGCCCAACTTCTGCCTTATCTTCACCGCGGCAACTTGCCGACAACCCCTTTTGCCCGAAACCGGCCTAGACAGTTAATTTTACCGCCCCGACGCACCTGCCAGCTAAGAATCAGTATAGTCTTTTAACGGTTTGGCAAATCTTTTCAAGCTATGGTTAATTTACGGTTAACGAATTTTATAAAATCACCATGGTGTAAGAGCATCACATTGATTCCAAACAAATATATCAGAAAACCGAAATATCCAGAGACAATCCCGGTTACCACGACGATTAACACTGTTTAACAAATAGATAATAAACCCTTGGTTGGCAATTCGTCATCTAATCATTTGCGATAGAGAGTCCATTTTTTTAAAAAAATGTTTTCGATATCCGTAAGACTATTTTATAATCGTAATTTACGAAAAGAAAAACGTTATAATTTTCATTTCATGAGTCATATTTTTTAATGAAAAAATTATATATTTTATAATTTTTAAATTCAAAAATTTTTAAAATAAATATATTTATTTAAATTTAAAGTTGTTATTTTTATTTTCGTTATATTTAATGTAAATTATTTTTTTAAACTATGAATGATAAAAAAATCTACTTCAATTTGATTATTTTATTCAAATTTAAATCAAATAAAAATTTGTGGATAACGTTGAATCCTTTTTCCTGCCGAACGATTTTATATGAGCACCTCGATGACTCTTCAAAAATCGGTAAATCAAACTTATGATTGCCCGTTTCAATTTCACCCATTTCAATTTCAATTGACTGTATTTCCGCGCGCTCCGCGCCAATCCCGATGACCATACTATTCCGCTATGGCCGGTCATTTCTGCATTCGCCGGCAAAATCGATAAAACATGGTCGTTTGATAATTCGGTAAACTCTGCTCGTCGAAAAATATAAGCCGACTTATTTTCGTGACATTTTGTCGCATTAAACGCTTTAATAAAACAGAACTTTACAATTCCGCGTTTTTTTAAAGGTCTCCCGCCCAAAAAAGGGCTTAATGCGTCGTAGGGTCGTTAAACCTATCAAAGAGTTGATTTTCAGCTGCGCCTTTGTTCAACATAAACAAAGCAGTTTTTCCATCGGTGAAAACGGTCTGGAAACCGATAACAGCAGAGCGGGTTAAAAAGTTTCTGTTGTTTTCTTTGTTATCTTTATCATCGCGCAATGAAGCCACAAAATTATTTTCATAAAGGTCAGCGACAATTGTTGAAGCCTGCTTGTTCAAGACATTGATTTTGTCGCCGTAATAAACTCCCTTAACATCAACAACGACTCCACTATCGAAGCCGTCTGCTTGCGAAAACGAAAGGTCGATCAAATGGGTTGCACCGAGATTGTCGCGATAATTTTTGCGGATGTTCATGCGCGCACCGAGTTTACCATCACCGGTTTTAAAATCGGCGACCAAGGCCGTTTCATCCAACGGATTTTCTGCCGAATGCGGTGGCTTTAACGACCAGGTGACAGTCGATTGCATTTTAAGCTGATTACCTTTTTTATCATTAATAAGCAAAAGACCCAGCTCGGTTTTTTCCGTATGAGCACTTTGCGTTTCGGGCGTTGGATTTTCCGACTTATTTTTGACACCCGCGGCCGGGTCATCCGTAACATTTTCACTTGACGTTTCTTCTACAACTGGCCGCATCACCGATGCCGGAAGAGAAGCAAGTCTCACAACCGGATTTTTATTAGTCAGGGACAATGCATCATGCGAATTTTCCGTTAGATTTGTCTGCATCTGGTCCGGCTTCACTTGTTGAGCGGATGATCTCTGTGGTTGAGGAAGTTTTTCGTTTGCAATTTTTTTAGCGGGATTGTTCGTATTGCTTCTCTGATTTCCCCCTGCATTGTCATTTTTCCGCGACGGGTTTTTCGCGTTATCATTCGGCTTTTTAATATTCGCAGCGTTCTTTTGTACCGGGTCAGGATTATTGCGGGCTTTCTCATCTCCTGTCACGATGTTTTGCGACTGTTTCCCGCCAAGCGGTACCGACGGTCCCGAACGACCGTGAAAATAAGCATAAAAAACCAGCGCAAGAATAAAAAATACTCCGGCAGCAACAGAGCGGCCGGTTAACATCTTCAATAGACGGCTTGGATAATATCCGCGCGGGTGTGGACGATTTGTTGCTTTCCCCTTATCCTTCCCGTCAAAAAAAGACATTGGCGGAAAAAGATCCTGCTCCAGTCGATTGTTATCGATATGATCAAGCCGCTTGAAAAATTCGGTTCGCTTCTGCTCGAACGTGTCTACGATATCACCTGCACCCGCTTTTTCTGAACCTTTATCCGATAACCCATTGAGACATTCTTTTTTTTGCCCAATCCCGCCTTCTTCCGGAATATCCGGAACGGAAGCCGTAACAACTTCCCGCTCTTCATCAATAAAGGTGGTAGCGCTATCACCGGAAATGTTCGTGTTTTTTTCTGCAACACTCTCGCCTTTTCTCTGTTCGTTTTGCTGTCCTGAAGGAAAAGAGAAATTGCTGTTTCGTGTTTTTTCTTCGGCTGAAATCTCATCAACAGGAGTGGGTGTTCCGGCCGGAAAAGTCTTCTGCGACAGAAAATCCGTTTGTGATTTGAGGCTTATATCTGCTTTTTGTGTTTCACCCCGCTCATCACAACCGAAAGCTTGCGCCGTAGACACTTTATGAACAGCGTTTTCTGCCAAAATAACGCCGTTCACACCCACTTTATTCCCTTCATATACGAGCATATCGGTGGAACCAACTTTGTCAGGAATCCCAACCGCTTCAAAGCCGTTTGAACCAGTTTGACCATTCCGGGTTCCGGAAAAACTTCTCCGTTTTAGGCCGTTTTTGGAAAAGGGCGTTGTTGACGCCATAACGACTGTTTCTGTTTTGAAACCGGCTATTTTATCATGCTCGCGATCACCGGTTTTATTATCGGTTTTATTATTGAGAGCCTCTCTGTTGAAAGTGCCGAAGGGCTGCCTTTCCATGCGGGCTGTCTGTACACCAATTGTGTCAAAAGCAATCTTGCCGGAAAGGATTCCTGCTGAAACCGGTGAGACTGGTGTATCAATATAGAGTGGATAATCATCAATACCCGAGGCACGGGATAGCCCTCGTTCGGCTCCAACATAACCGAAGATTCCAGCCACTTCGTTGAGGCTTTCAGAATTTCTGGCTGTCATACTTTTCCCGACACTATCTTTTTCGCTCATATCTTTTTCGCGAACAACTGTCATATGTTGGGCATCTGTGCTTGCCGGAACAAAGCTATTCTGTTTTGGCCATGAAGCTTCCGATTGACGGGTATTGATTGATGTCGCTTCTAATTCTGTTCTCCCACTTCCGACAAAAACTGCCTGCGGCTTTATTGATTGACTGTTTTCTGCTCTTGTCCGATTTTTTACGTCGCCCACAAAAACACTTTCTGCCGCCATTCGTTTAATGCGATTTTTCCGCTCTTGCCTTAATATGTCGAGTGGCACGATTTCCGAACGGATTTCATTGACCCGTTTTTTCTCCCTGTCGTTTTGATCCACAAAGTCGGTTCGATTCACAAATTCCGTTTTGACAGGTTCATGAACAATATTGTTTGAAATCCCGTCGAGCGCTTCCCCACGCCTTTCAATCAACGGATTGGTATAGCCGTCATCAAAATCAAAACCGGAATGAACAGGCTTGGCGCGATTAATTTGATTGTTCCCGTCCGGTTGACGAGCTTTATCATCATTAAAAAGTAAATCTGCAATGTCGAGATCGAAAGGCTCACCGGACCGAACCCGAGAACGTCTCCTCCTCCCGTTGTCTAGCGCAAAAACTTTATTTTCTTCTTCAAACGGAAATGTCTGCCTTTGTTCAACTTTGCTTTGATCCTCCATTAAGCGCGCCGGTTTTTCCGAAAAAGCGTGAAATTTCTTCACAGTGCTGCCACTATCGCTATCCCCTCCAAGATAATCCGGAAGACGGGCATTGTAAGAAAATCGCGCATTGGCACTGTCGTTTTTATGGTCGAAAAATTCGGGCGCCATAACATAAGAAGCCTCGACTTCACAGATTGCGCCCTCGAGCTGAAGCAAATAGGAACGACGAACCAATTCCGGAGCACCCATTTCGGCAAGTCTGGATTTGATTTTGGAACGTGCCTCTTCATAAACACGTTGCCGTACCTGCAATGTCGGCTCTAACGCCTGCCTTTCTATCGACTTCCTGAGCAGTTCGGCAAAATTGACCATAGTATAGTCTCAATTCCTCTGAAACAAATCCCGTTCCTGTATCGTTTCTTATAAAAATAATGTTTATTGTTAAATGCGATATTATCAATAAAATTCACGATGTAATTATATTTTACTTTATTTTGAACAAATAAATACATTGCAAAAAAAGTGTTCCCGAATACACATTGATAAAGAGAGGTGGCCCACTCTTCTATTGTTGGGGCCTGAAGAGCGGGCCCGGGATAAAACGGGTGAAGGAAGGGTTTGGTCTATCACCCTGAAATTATCCCGTTTTCCTAACGTTCGCGTAGCGCCTCCTTCGCCCGATTGAGCGGTTTGATAAGATAATCAAGTACGGTTTTTTCACCGGTGCTGATTTCGGCAGTTGCTACCATTCCCGGAATAATCTGGTGTTTTTTGCCGTCTTTGGTTTCAAGATAGCTGTGGTCGGTCAAAATATAGGCGCGATAATAATAGACACGCTTGTCGACATCGTCCTCGATGGAATCCGGTGAAACCATTTGCACATGCCCGGGCAACGAACCATAAATTGCTGAATCATAAGCGGTGATTTTCACATTCGCCTTTTGATCCTTATGGATAAAAGCAATGTCACGCGGATTTAATTTGGCTTCGATAAGAAGCTGGTCACCAAGCGGCACAATTTCCATGAGCGTGCCACCCGGTGCAACAACGCCACCAATAGTGGTCACACGGATATCTTTGACAATGCCTCTTGTGGGGGCACGAATAACCGTGCGGGTTAATTGGTCGGCCAACCCTTCCCGAGCTTTTAACAATGGTTCGAGATCAGCCATGGTTTTGGTAAAATCACCACGCAATGCGACGTAATATTCGTTTTTTGTAGCAGCAAGGCGCGCGGAAAGTTCGGCAGCATTTTGTTGAAGTTTTAAAACCTCGACTTCGCTTGCCGCACCGGTTTTAAGAAGCGGTTTGGCAATTTCAACCTGATTTTCTGCAAGTTTTACTTGTTCTGTGAGGTTGAGGACATTTTCCTTGAAAGCCTGTCTGTTGGTGTAAAAAAGCTCGGTCTCGCGATCAATCACTTCCTTCTGGTCGCGTATGTCTTGCGGATAATTGATTTTTTCCTGATTGTTCATTTCAGCGCTAAGGCGTGCGGCACGCGCTTTAAGCGCAACAATTTTGGCAAGCGTTTCATCAACATTGGACTTGGCTTTTGCCGGATCAAGAGAAGCAAGAATTTGCCCCTCTTTGACTTCGTCGCCTTCTCTCACCATCAGTTCGGCAAGAATTCCACCTTCGAGGTTCTGGATAATCTGGCCTTTTGAAGCCGGCATCACTTTGCCTTCGCCTATTGCCACTTCGTTCAGCACTGCAAAATAGGACCAGACAATGAATATCAGGATCATTGCAATGATGATCCATAAAATGACATGGGCACGCTGGTTGATGCCGTGAATTTTCACAAGTGAATCGACATTCATCGTCATGCCCCCTGTTTTGGCCGCGACGAGCCTTCGGGTGTTACGGTGTTTATCGGATGGATACCTAAAATCTCGTCTTTCGGTCCGTCGCGGACAATCCGTCCGTTATCAACAACAATGATACGGTCAACGAGCCGCAAAACCGGATAACGATGGGTGGCGACAATAAATGTCCTGTTGCCAAGCCATGATTGCATCCTATCAAGCACTGCCATCTCTGTTGCTTCATCAAGCGATGCCGTCGGCTCATCAAGAAGCACAATATGGGGGGAACGCAAGAAAAGGCGTGCCAACATCAATGTTTGTTTTTGCCCGCCCGAAAGGCCGACACCGCTTTCACGCAGTTTCAGGTCAAGCCCGTGTGGCTGGTTGAGAAGAAGTTGATCGGCCGAGGATAACCGCATTGCTTCGAGAAGTTGTTCGTCGGTTGCCAAAGGATTGGCGGCCAGAAGATTGTCACGCAATGTGCCGTAAAACAAACTTGATTCCTGAAACATTGCACCGATATCGCGACGGATATCTGCAATATCGATCATGCTGATCGGCGTATCATCCAGAAACACCCTGCCCTGAACCGGTGCAGAAAGACCGGCAAACAGACGAAGCAAGGTCGATTTACCGGCGCCGACACGGCCGAGAATCGCAATTTTTTCACCGGCACGGACATTAAGTCTTGGAACAATCAAAGCCGGTTTTTCCTGCGGACCATAAAGATAAACAAGGTCCTGCATCTGGTACTGACCTTTTAAAACCGGCTTATGGTAATAATCCTTGTCGGTATCATGATCGACAGGCAAAGTCAGCAGTCCGTCAAGCCCTCTTTTCCCCACCCTTGCATTTTGTAATTTGCTTAAAATAGCCGGAATTTGTGCAAGCGGGGCAATGGTGCGGCTTGTAAGAATCGAGCAGGCAAGAACAGCACCGAAAGAAAGCTTGGCATCAAGAATACCGTAAACGCCGGCAATCACCACGCCGACATAGGCGATCTGCTGCATCGTTTGAGAAAAATTCATGAGCATTGAAGCAATTTCACGCTGCTTCAAACTGATCTTGCTGCTGACCTTGTTGACTTCATCCCACATACGGCGAAACCGGGGTTCGGCCTGCAACAATTTGATATCTTCTGCCCGATATATCGACTCCATCAAAATGGCATTGCGCATGGCTGACTCTTCAAGCCCCTCGTTGGAAAGCTTGGCCAAGGGATATTGCGCAATAACACCGGGAAGGACAATAAACGGAATGGCAGCAATTGGAACCAGAACAACCGGCCCGCCAATGATCCAGATGATAAAAAGGAAAGAAACGACAAACGGCAAGTCGATCAAAACACCGAGGGTGCTTGAGGTCAACAATTCACGCATCTGGTCAAGATCACGCAATTGCGAAATCAATGTTCCTGGTGACCTTGGCCTCGCATCATTGCGGATATTCAAGACGCGGGCAAAAAACATGGCTGACAATTTGAGGTCGGCCTGTTTGCCAAAATGATCGGTGACTGCCACGCGTGTGGTTTTCAAAACAAATTCGAGAAGAAGGGCAAGCGCAACGCCGGAAGCGAGAACCCATAACGTATTTGTCGAGCGCCCCGGGACGACACGATCCCACACTTGCATGGCAAAAAGCGATGTGCCGATGGCCAGCATATTGCCCACAAGCGATCCCAATCCCAATTGCAGAAATATCGGCCAATTGGTAACAAAAAGCCCTTTGAACCATGATTTCGGTTTTTTTTGCAGATATTCGTCAAGCCGGTCATCGTGAACCGCAAGATGACGCTCGAGAAGAAGAAGTTTGATTTTTTCGGTTTTGACAATATCGGCAAATGGAATCCGCTTTTCAAAAGCGGTTTTATCAGCCACAAAATGCACAATGGCTGTGTTTCTGTCACGACCGGTCAAAAGCCCTAGCGCGCTATCAACCTGTATAACGGCGGGTAACATTACTGACGATATTTCGCTGGCACTCACTTCGACAAACGTTGCCGCAAGTCCGGATGCCAGCGCAACATCGATAATCGATTGTTCGGTTGCCTTCTTTCCACTCCATTTGGCAGCATTTCTTACCAGTTCGTCGGATATCGGAATATCAAGCTGGCGGGCAGCCAATAACAAAATATCCACCCATTTGGAAATCAATGAAGAGGCATCAGCCTGTTCAAAACGGCCGGAAGATTTGTGAGACGAGTCACGACCTTTTTCCGGCTTGCGGGGGGATTGGTTTTCAGGCTTGCGAGAGGCGTTATTTTCAGGCCTTGTAGCGGATTGCTTCAACGGTTTTTTTTCTTCTTCGCGTGCATTTTTTTGAAACGTCGAAGCATCCTCGGTGCGCCGGTTTTGAAGCGGCGGCTCGACGTTTGTCTTGTTTGTTTTTTTCCTCAGCGGAAAAGATAACCAATTGGAAATAGTTTGCGAACCGGACATTTTGGAACTTTCAACTGCGCTCGCGCAAACGGGTGACCAACTGCCCCACCGCGTAATAGGCTTTGATTTTTGCATAGAGCCGATCAGAAATGGCTGTGATCTGGTCGCTTTCAGCCGAAAATGTATCCCTCTCGGCGTTAATGACGTCAGTGAGCGGGCGTTTGTTCAACGTATATTGTTGCCAATATAGGTCACGCGAAGATAACGACAAATTCATCAATTGTTTGGCGTTATCCATACGGGCACTCGCGCCTCTTTCTTCCGTTTCGGCCGACCCTTTGGTAGTGCGCGAGACAAGCTGTTCATTGTCGCGCGCCTGCCTTGCCGCACGCAATTCTGCTTCGGCTGCCTCGATCTGATATTTTTCGCGTTTTCCCGTTGAAAATTGTCCACTCAATTGCAAACCGACAAATGTGCTGTCATTGGTTGCGTTGCGCTGGCCTGTTGCCCCCGATTGACTGACACCAAGACTGACAGAGGGAAAACGATCGGCTTTTGCAAGCCGCACTCTTTGTTGGGAAGCTCTCACTTCAGCTTCTGCGGCAAGAACTGCCGGTGTTTTGTCAATATCATCCTTGCCTTTGCTCAAACTATCCATGAAACGGGTCGTCTCTGCAAGTGTTGCCACTTTCGTCGGACGAAAGCCGCTAATCTGGGCAAACTTTCCTGCTGCCACATCAAAACGTGTTGTCGCCTGCAATAGATCGGATTTTGCCCGCTCCATTGCCACTTCTGCCTGATTGAGATCGGAAGCGTCGGAAAGACCGGCTTTGACGCGCTGGGAAATTTTATCATGTGTATCACGCAACAAACCGGTTTCACGCTCTGCAGCACTGATGAGATCCTGGGCAGCCGAAAGCTCGATAAAAGTATTGGCCATATTCTGGGCAACATCTTCCATCGTGCCGGCAAGCTGATGCACCTGTTTTTCGTTGGTAGCCTGTGCCGCACCGATGCGGCTTGAGGTGCGGCCAAAGTCGTAAATAAGTTGCGACGCGCCCACTGTGCCGCGCACATTTCCGGGGTCATTTTTGTTGTTGGAAGAGCTGTAATAACGGTTATAACCGGGATTAACACTATATTGAAGCGTCGGATACCAAGCCGATTTTTCGATAGCTATTTGTGCCTTGCCTTGGGCTACAACCGCATTGGCGCGCCCGATATCGGGGTGGCGTGCAAGCGCAACCCCGACTGCATCATTAATACCGATGCCAGTCAAACCGATCGTTTTGATAGGTCCATCTTTACCGCTTGCGCTTTGTAATTTTGCGATTGCTGCATTGTCGGCATTTCCGGAAGTTGTAACAGCTTCGCCAGTTGCCGCTTGTTGATTTTGAACGTCACCGGTATTAACTTTTGCGCTGCCGTTATTGTGCCCGTTGGCAGTTGATAGTGCAGTTTTCGGCGACAACGGTTCACCATTTTTAATAAGCGGCTTTGCAGGATGATGGCGCACCACCCGCGGGCTTTGCGATGCAGTCTTGTTACAACCGGTAACACCGAAACCGAATGCAAAAAGGCTCGCGCCAAGCACCAGAATTTTTATCAAAAGGCTCGAGTTAACGGTGTGTGGCACGTAAGCTTCCTTCCTCCTCCTGAAAACTATCCGGTTTGTCCGAAACCTGCCCGTTGTTTTTCCCTGTGCCATAGGATGCACCGCGGGACGACGAATTCTGGTCAAGTGAAAAACCTTGCCCGCTCGCCCCTTCTCTTTTTAGTCCTTGTCTTTGTTGTGATTGCGTAACCGGCGTACGCATCCGCATCAATTCTCGAGCATATTGTTCCATTCTCTGGCGTATTTGCGGTGGCATATTATTAAGTTCGCTCATTGCACCCTCGACACTCACAATAGCTAGAGGAGCAGCGACAAATATCCAGTTCATCAAGTGATAAAGCGGCGGCCAGCCTGTGTTATAGCCGTCAATATCGATAATGCGCGGCAACCGCTTATGAAAACAGGCTTCCATGGCTTCCAGACTTGCCGATCGTTTAGCCAGTCCGGCATCGCGCCAGAACGTATAGTCACTCCGGCCGCCATCGTAATGCAGCCGTAAAAAATCCGCTATCTCTCTGAAACTTTTATCATTTGCCTGATTGAACGCCTCAATCGTCTGTTCGCCGATAATCCCGCGACAAGCAAGAAAAGTCCGTTCCAGTTCGCCAAGTTGTTGCAACATAAACCCGAGCGATGGCGTCTCGAGCGGGCTTATAAAACCCGAAGCAACCCCCAATGCAACAACATTGTTTGCCCAGATTTTTTTAAAATTTCCAGGGTTAAAAGTCGTGATGGCGGTCGGCGAAATTGCTGAACCGAGATAGGATTGCAGCTCGTCTCTAACACGCGTTGCGGTGATATATTGGCTTGAAAAAACATATTGTGCCGAAACGTGACCAGCAAGCGGAACCTGCCATAAATAGCCTGCGCCAAGTGCGGCTGCCTCACTCACAAAGGATGGATTTTTTCGTCCATTCGGCACTGAAAATGACAAAATGCTGTTTTCAAGCAAACTTCCGGAAAAAGACCGCCATTCGGATTTATATTTTTTGCCGGCGCTGATACGCTCGAAACCGGAAGCATCAATGACGAAATCTACTGGAACTTCCTCGCCACTATCAAGCTTCAACGACGTAACATCGCCGTTTGAAGCGATGACAAGATCGGCCACCCTCTGATTGCGGAAAGAAATCTGCCGTGACACACCGGCATTTTTTAACAATGTTACGAGTTTGCCGACAGAAAAATGGAATGTCGGTTGAATACCGCTTCGCCGCAACTTGAAAACTGCATTGGCCTCGACTTGCGATGATCCTGCTTCAATCAGTGAAAAACCGGGAAACAGCGTATGAAGCGGCGTTTTTGTAGCAATACGTGTGGCAAGATAAGGCCAAACGCCACGATAGGAAAAATCGATTTCTTCAACATGGTCGTCGGGGGAAGGGAAAAGCTGGTAATAGATATCGTTCTGCCCGCCATTGCGCCAGCCGCGATAGACGTTTCCCATTTTGAATGTGGCGTCAGTATTATGCACAAACTCGTCAATATCGATAGAAGCGCGTTGTAGATTGACGACGAAATTGGCAAGGCCGCCTTCCCCGCCGGAATAATGTGGGCGCTTCGGGTCCTCGAAAACCACAATGTCCACTTTCGGGCTGAACACCCGACGCAACATCAATGCCGCAAACCAGCCGGTCAATCCCCCACCGATAACCGCTATTTTCTTTGCTTGCCCGAGATCCAGCAATTTTTATCTCCACCTGCGATTTTAAAACTGCAAAAGACAGGAACCCTACCTGCCCGAAAAAATATCTATGGCGGGGAAAATGCCCGCCATAGAGAAGATTAACCGATGATGATCTGATGGTTTGCCAACAATGTTTCCAAATCGGTTTGGACATTGTTCAAAGTCAGAAGGTCGGTCGACTGGAAGGCATTCCCCTTGCCATCACGGTCAACACTCAAAATGGTATTGCCGTTTTCAACGCGGGTCGAAAGAAAGTCCTTGATATTATCACCCCAGTCGATCTGGGTTTTGCCTTTATCGTCGAAATGGGCAGCACCATCGGCATCAGCACGGTAGCCTTGCAACAGATCCTTGACATCAATGCGGTCGGCATCGGCATCAATCTTGGTTTTGTCGGCGTCGATATAATCACCAACCTTGAAGCCATAGGCTGTGTCATGACCGTTGCCACCGGTTGCATCATCCTGCTGGATGAGGCGATAAAGCAGAAGATCATGACCACCGGATTCAAGGTGATAGGTGTCGTTACCACCACGGCCATCGAAGAAATTGTCGCCTGAGTTACCGGTGAAAGTATCGTTGAATTTGCTTCCGTAAATACCTTCAATGTCATTGAATTTGGCGTTGTTGAAACCTGTCGATTGATAGCCGGTATTACTCAAATCGACTGTAATACCGTTGGTTGCCTTGCCAAAATCGACAATGTCTTCACCACCGCTTGCCTGCCAATATTTCTCGCCGGCATCGTTGCGCCAACCGCCGCCACCCGAATAGCTTTGGCTACCGGCTTCAGCTGTAAAGAGGTCATTATAACCGGTGCCGACAAGTCCCGGACGGTAGCCCCGGGTAGCCGGATCATTGTTTCCCGCACCGGTTGTAACCGTGTCGCCATCTTTATTGGCATTCAGGATATAGGCATGGTCTGCTTCTACAGCTTTAAGACCTGTCCAAGAGGTGTTGACATTTTCTATCGCATTGTCTTTGCCGTAACCGTTTGCATCTGTCGTATGGGTGTGGGCAATACCGCCAATATCATTCGACTGCCCTTCGGTGTTGCGCAAGACAACAACCGAATAGGTTTCATTTTCTTTCAAGCCATAGAAATGGACAAGGCCGGTATTATCGGAAGCACCAATGCCACCTTGCGCATTGATAACCTGTACAGCCACCAGTTTTCCGGCAGAGTCAAAAAGCTGAACGGTATTGTTATAGAATACATTGGCACCATCCTTGTCGGTAATGCGAAGATGCAACGACGTTCCATAACCGACCTTGTTTTTGTTCGACAAAATGAGCGATGAATGCAAGTTGTCACGCTGCATGGTGACATCAAGCGCGCCATCCCAGTCATAGTCGACAACACCAATACCATAAATGAAGTTAATACCACTGCCATCAATTGTCCTCGGATCAACATCACCATTGACACTGGCAAGACGGCCACCCTGCGCACCGAAGATATCCCAATTATCCCATTTGACCGAACCATCAAGACCAACGCCGCCATTATGCCAGAGCTTCGTACCAGAGGCACTCCCGCCGAAGCCTGGAACCTCCAGAATATCCATTTTGCCATCGTGATCCCAGTCGATAGCAACCGACCAGCGACCGTCAAGGTCGTCGCCCAAGCCAACAGCATTACGCAATTGCCCGGTTCCGTCAGCTTTATTATAAAAGATCTGACTTTCCCGATCGCCATGCCAATTGTGATGATTTTTGGCAAGGAACAGATCCATATAACCATCACCATTATAATCGGCCCATGTCATGGAAATGGTATTTTTATAGTTGTCAGGACCAATTGACTCATCAGTGCCATTGCCGAAACTCGGCAATGAATCGTCAAAATGCTGGTTGACTGACCAGTTGGTGCCATAAACACCGTTAACAGGGGCAGACTTGCCGCTGTTCAGGAGTGTCATCAACTGGTACCAATTGTTCGCATAGCCGGAAACGCCATTCATGTCATTAATCTCGCCGTTACCGGCAAAATCAATCGTCCCGTTATTGTCAAGGTCGATCGCCGACACATGGTGATCGGTCATAAAATTGCTCGTGAGCGGGGATTGGTTACCACCAAATTGCCTGCCCATCGCAATGAACTGGTTACCGTTCAGGTTTGACGAAGTCGCTCCCTTGTTCAAGAAGATAGAGCCGGAATCCGCGCCGGAATCACCCTGAATGACATCGAGATACCCGTCACCATTCATATCGAAAGTGGCAATGCCGCCGAGGTGGTTTTCAATAGAGGCACCATTGAACATGTCGCCATATTTCACATCGACATAATTCCATTGATTATCACCCGTGCCGACATAAGCGGCGGTCGTAAACCAGGAATAGGAAGTTTTTGTTGACCATACATCAATGTAACCATCATGGTTATAATCGGCCATAGTATAGGAACCGAACAAAACATTTTCCGGCCCCCACCCCCAAACATCAACCGTCCCATTATTAATTCCTGTCTGATAATTCAAATAGTGGGCTTCGGCCTTGCCGTTACTGTTGAAAACCCAAACATTCGAATTGGAAATAACCTGCCACTCGCCATTATTGTTGAGTGCGACAGCCTGCGTATAACTTAAATCTCCACTACCTCTTTGAGTATTGTTGTTTGAAATTCCGTAATCAGGAACATTTGCAGCGCCGGTTGTGTCAACGCGCACTTCGACATCATGCGCTTCGCCGACATAGCCGGATTTCGACACAATCGCAGTCGTAAAGATATAACTGTGACGGTCGGTCAAGCTGCCATCAGGCAGCTTGAAACTGAATGTGCCATCGGCATTGATCTGGCTTTTGTCGACATAGCCTAACAGCACGTGATCGCGGTAAATGCCGATTTTCGAGCCATCTTCAAGGTCGGCAAGATTGCCACTGATTTTACCCTTCAGAACAGGGTTTGTAACATCGACATATTCACCATTCTGGAAGACTTTATCGCCTTTACCGGTAAAGCCCGTAAATTCCGAATGTTGCGCCGAGCCATCACTATCAATAACAACAGTTTTTGCCGACTTTTGGGTTGCATCATCATCATAAATTCCGGTACTCGAAATAACGCGCGTCTTGATGACATAACTTCCGTCAGCAAGGGCAGGCTTGTTTCGCCAGTCAAGTTCCCATTTTCCATTGGCTGAATTATAGGTAAGATCGTACCATTGATTATTGATGAGGGCTTGAACCTTGTCGGTATCCTTTAGCGTTCCATCCACTTTGAAGCTGAAGAGGAGTGTATTATCCTGTGTCGTGAAGTCGCTGCTCTCGAACCCCGTATCGTCGGTAATACTGTCGAGTGTGGCCTTGGCGCCGGGAACCGTTTTATCAACAATAAATGAATGCGCTTGAGATGCCGGTCCTTCATTGCCGGCAGCATCCACCGGACGGGCTGTCAGCGAGTGTGAACCATTGGCAAGCTTGGCATCGGAGTTTCTGTTACCCGCTTCCCAGAACCATGTATGATCCGCATTGACATCAACTTCGGCAATTAATTTATTATTGTCATAAATGCGCACTTTCTTGGCGTCGCTTGGTGCCGTTCCGCTAAAGATCGGGCTATCATCATTGGTGTGATCATTTTGGTTGACAGTAATAATGGCCGGGCCTTCTTCACCATTGGCACTATTCGGCAAAACATTATCCTGAACAGTCTCGCCGGTTATCTGCTCGGGTGCGGTAATGTCGACCTTAACAAGATATTCGTTTGAAACGCCGCTGGTTTTTCCCTCGGCATTTTGCGAAACGGCCGTAAAATTGTGGTTATCTTCGGTAAGCATCGCTCCGGTTGTATAAGACCAGTTGCCGTCGCCATCGGCATAAACGCGGCCAATTTCCTTGCCATTATCATAGATGATAACAAGGCTGTTCTTCAGTGCTGTGCCTTTAATCGTCGGATTGGTATCGTCGGTAGTGCCATTGTCTACACGGTCGCCACCATTTGCAACTACACCCTGAATAAGGCCGACATCATCAGTAACCCCGGTAATTGTCGGCCGATCAGGTTCACCATTATCAATATTCAGTTTGAAATCCTGTCCGGCAATAACAGTGCCATCGGTGCCTGTTGCCTCGACATAATATTTATGTTCGCCGGCTGTCTGTTCCGTCAAACCGATAGACCATGTGCCATCCGAACCCACAGTGACCGGGTCGCCAACTTTCGTTTGTTTTGAAGAGTCAGTATAAACGGTGACAGTCGAGCCTGCCGGTGCCGTGCCGTGAAGTTCGGGCGTTGTATCATCAGTATGACCGCCATTGGCAATCGGGCCTTTAATCGGATCCACATTGTCAACGGCATAATCAACCGTTACGGTATTTCCAATATCGGCTATTGTAATATCGGTTCCAAAGCCGCGATTGCTTTCATTGCCGGCCGCATCTTTTACCGAGGTGGTAAAATGATGTTCGCCTTTATCAAGCGGCGTTGTCGGTGTGAACGACCACGAACCATCCGGATTAACTTTCGTCTCGCCGATTGCTTTGTCACCATCATAAATGGTCACAACATCACCCGGTTGCGATTTATCTATCTTTCCCGAGAAGGTGGGCGTTGTGTCGTTTGTTGTTCCGTGATCGGTGTGGTCATCGGTAATCACGGCCTTATTGGGGGCAATATCGCTTGTAATTGTCGGACGTCCGGGACTAGCCGGTGCAGTTGTATCCACCACGAACGGATAAGGTGCGGTTGCCGCACTCTTGTTGCCGCCGGCATCTGTTGCCTGAACCCAGATTTTATGGGTCCCGTCTTCAAGTCCCTGCAAACTCGTTTCCCAATGGCCGTCGTTATCGACTTTTACGGTGTCGAGCAACCTGTCTTCGCCATTGAACTGGTCGTAAATTTTAACATAAGAGCCTTTTGTACCGGTTCCTTTGATAAACGGCGTATTGTCGCGCGTGATCCCGTTTTGCTGAATCTGGTTGTCCGGAAAAACAACATTCGGATCATCATCATGGCCAATCTGGGTAACCGACGGAGTACCGGGCGCGTGACCGATAAGATCGAACTCGAAAACATCGGATTTTGTTTTGCCAACCACGCCGGCATGGTTGACCGGAACCACCCAGAAACGATGATGTCCCGGCATCAACGGACTATCCGGTTCAACCTCCCACGAACCGTCACTATTGATAGTCTTCTTGCCAATCGGCTTGGCGTTCGGGTCTGAAGGGTCGCTATCATAAAGAAGCACAGAAGCAACCTTGGCAGGGTCAAGGGAACCGGCTTTGCCTTTCACTGTCGGCCGATTGTCATCGGTGACGTGCGGTTTATTATTTTCCCCGATAATGCCGATATCGGGAGCCTGATCGTCATAGACATCATAATCCTTCGAGCCGGACCAATCCGGTCCTTCAGTTGTCAGAGACATGCCCAAAGGTGGCGATTTCGGTCCCTGATTACCGGCCTTATCCTCAAGCACAGCAACAAAATAATAATCATTATCCGGATAATGGGCAGCATCAAGATTAGGGGTAAATTTCCAATTGGTGCCATCAGGATGGACAGAACCAAGCTTGATCGGATTGCCATTCTCGTCTTTTAGAATATTGCCATTTTTATCCGAGAGATAAATGACAACATAATCACCCGGCTTCGCTCCCGTAACTGTTCCGTGCAATTCGGGGGTGCGATCATCGGTATAATTTTTATCGGTATGGCTGGTGAAGTCACCTCCAACACCGACATTATCAACGAATTTATCAAGCGTTACCGTGCCATCCGGACCTTGATTATCAAGTGTCATCGTTTTTTCGTCGATATCCGATGTCCGGCCGGCATTGTCGATAATGCGGGTCTGGATGATATAATTTGTGCCATTGGCACTCGCCGGCAAAGCTGTTACCGGACGGAAGAAATAACGATGACTTGCTGCATCATATTCTGTGTCGTACCACTGCCCGCCAATATTGATCTGGACTTTTTCACCGTTTGCGGCATCGAGCTCTTGCGAAGTCGCAATGTAGATTGTCGGTTGTGTATCACTGGTAACATAGTCGTTGGTATCAAAACCGGTATCCTGTGAAATACCGACAATTGTCGGTTTGGTGGCAATCGTTCCGGTGAGAACCTTAAAATTCCATGCACCGGTCGGAATACCGATATTGCCAACAGCATCAACCGGCCTTGCCTGAAACGAATGGTCGCCATTTGCCAAGGCAGTATCGGGTGTATAGCTCCATGTATATTGCCCGTTATTGTTGACAACCTTGGCTTCCCCGATTTTGACGCCATGGTCATAAATAAAGACCTTGTCGATGTCCGCCGTGGCCGAACCGCTATAGGTCGGCCTGTCGTCATTCGTCATGCCATTATTGCTGATCGTACCGGTGGTTTCTGCTACGTCGTCAGTCAAGTCGACAGACTTCAAAGCATCCGGCGCAGTCAAATCGATCGTATAATCGAAAACGGGTGATTTGGCACTTTCATTGCCGGCCGCATCAACAGATGTTGCCTGAAAATGATGTTCCCCTTCCGGTAATGGGCTCTGAACAGAATATTCCCAGTTGCCTTCGGAATCGGCTTTCACGCTATCAACGAGATGTGTCTCGCCGTTAACCGTATCATAAATATTGACCATGCCGTTCGGCTCGGCGCCATGGCCTTTCAAAGTCGGCGTTGTATCATCACTTGCCTTACCGGAGGTAAGATCCTCCTGTTTGCCACCGACATCATCGCCGGCACTGTCAATCACTGGAACATTGTTATTTTGTGTGTCGACAACAAGGTCGAAACTGTCAGACTTCGTCGAATTATTGGGAAGTAATGCCTCCGCAACAATTGTATGACTACCATCAGTAAGGGCCGGCTTGTCTTTCGGCCACGCAAATGTCCAGTCGCCATTGGAATCGGCATTGACTTTGCCGATTTCTGTTCTCACTCCATCAATATCAGTATAGATAGTGACAGTCGAATTGGCCGTTGCACGTCCATGCAATTCCGGCGTTGCGTCATTGGTGAGACCACCGTCGGAAATCCCTCCGGTGGGATTCTTTTGGTCATCAACAGCATAAAGGATGCTGACTTCGACACTTGTCGGATCAACAGTGACTGAAGTCGAATCGCTTTTTACACTTTCATTTCCTGCCGCATCGGTGACCGATGTTACAAATTCGTAAGAACCTTTATCAAGCGGATTTTCCGGTGTCCATGACCATTTGCCCGAGGACGGGTCGACCGTTGCCTCGCCAATTTTGACATAGGAACCGTCGACTTTGTTGTAAATGGTAACCTTGTCTCCCACTTGCGGGTTTTGAACAGTACCGCTGAATGTCGGGGTTTGGTCGGGTGTTGTGTCATTATTCGAAATCGAACCGATCTTGGGGTTCTGATCGGATTGAATATCCGGAACATCCGGTTTGTTTGGCGCTTGATTATCATAAACAATCGGATATTCGCCGGTTTTTGAACTCGGCACACCCGTCTGGTCAACCGCTTGAACGGCAAACCTATATTCCGTTCCAAGACCGTTTGTCGAGGTATCTTTCAAGGCATAACCGGCCGGAAGCTTGAAAGTCCATGTGCCATCCTCGCCGACAATAACCGGATTGTCATCGGTATTGATTTCCTGGTCGTTTTTATAAATGTGAATGCGTGTGCCTTTGGTTCCCATACCATGAAGGGTCGGCGTCGCATCGTCTGTCGACTGGCCTTTTTGCAGGTAAACGGATTTGCCTTCCGGATTGTTATACTCATCAATAATATTGGTGATGGATGGCGTACCCGGAGCATGTCCGGCAAAATTGAAGTCCCATTTGACATCATCAAGCGGCGTGCGGTTACCGGCCGGATCAACAGCAACCAGATGGAAACGGTGTTGGCCGGGAGTAATGGCTTTATTCGGAACGATTTTAAACGAGCCATCCGACTGAATGATACCCTCGCCGATTTTGGTGTTTCCGTCATAGAGTTCTACGATTCCACCGGCTGCCCCCGTAACAGTTCCGGCTCCCGCCTGAAGCTCCGGATAATTGTCATCGGTGACGCCACCCGAATGCGGTATCTCGCCGGTATCCGGTTGCTGGTCGTCCACCAGTTTTATAGAATTGGTATCGCCCCATAGAGGACCTGTCACATCGACAGTCAAAAGGAAGTCGTTGCTTGAAGCGCCTTCATTTCCGGCAGCATCCTTGACCACTGCAACATATTGGTAATTGCCTTCTGCAAGTTCGGGAAGCTGGTACTGCCAGCTATAAGTGCCATCGCCGTTTGATGTGAGGTGAATATTGTCGGCAACACTATGGAGATTGCCTTGGGAATCACGATAATAGAGATGAACAACATCGCCGACATGTGCACCTCTTACCGTGCCTTTAAGAAGTGGCGTCTTGTCATTGGTTGCCGTTCCTGACGGATAATCGCCAACATTGTTTTCGACATCGTCATGGAATTTGTCAATCGTGACCGTATAACCGTCGACAGGCGGGGTAGTATCAATCGTCATATCATGTCCGACCACTGGACCAACATTGCCTGCGGCATCGACCACACGAGCCTTGATATGATAGACCTGATCGGTCAGTTCATGCCCCTTTTGGACGGAATAATAATACTGTTGGGTATTAGGATTGTAGTCGGCTCTTATCCATGTCTGCCCGTCATCAAGCGAAATCTCGACATGTTCGTTATCGGCAAGTGGCGGGTTATCCACGCCCACAAGAATCGTCGGATTTTTGTCCTGCGTGATAAAGTCATCGTTTAATGTACCGGAATCGGTCAACACGCCGACGATTCTCGGTGTTACAGTTGGTGCAATTGTGTCGACAATAAATTGGGACCCCCGACAATCTGTGCCTTCATTACCGGCAGCGTCCACCGGACGGGCAGTCAATGTATGTTGACCTTCAGAAAGCTTGTGAGTTTCGTCAGGTGTAAACGACCATGTCCCGTCTTCCTTGACTTTTGTTGAACCGATCAGCTTGCCATTGTCATAAATATTGACAGTTTTTGCGTCCGACGGTGCTTTTCCGGAATATTCGGGTTGATTGTCATTGGTATACTGGCCTTTTTGAAGTTGACCGGTAAAATCATTGGCATCGTTTTTGACATCATCGGTCACCGAAACTGTATCATTGGCGATCGGTTCGGGTGACTTAATATCGACAATCACATTATAGTCATTAGAATGCTCACTTTCGTTGCCAACCTCGTCGACAGTGGTCGCGCTTAAATGATGTGTTGTGTCTCCTCCAAGCGGAGAAGGTGGTGTGAAACTCCATTTTCCTTGACCATCGGCTATGGCCGAACCGATCAGCTTGCTTTCGCCTTTTTCGCCCTTACTATTTTCTTCCTGGTCATAGATATTGATCTGCTGATATGGCTTTGCACCACTTCCGATAATTGTCGGGGTTGTATCATCGGTACTGTCACCACTTCCAACATCATTCTGAACAGCGCCGACATCATCGGTTACTCTATCAATCGACGGCTTTTGATTGTTCGTTATATCAACATCAAAATTGAAATCGGCTGTCGATTTGCCTCCCGAAGCATTTGTGGTTTCAGCATGAATGACATAATGGCCTTCGCCAAGTTTTTCACTGTCCTTGACCTGATAAGACCAGTTGCCTTCACCATCGGCCGTAACCTTTGCAAGCTCATGAACCTGATTATTGGAGTCGGTATATGTCAGAACAACAGTAGAGTTCGGTGTTGCTTTACCGACAATAAGCGGTGTTCTGTCATCGGTCTTACTATTGTTTGTGATGTGTGATTCAAGCGGTGCCTGATCATCAACAAGATAGTCAATGCTCACCTTGACCGTACTTGTGTCAACCGTGATATTGGTCGCCGTCCCCTTGCCGCTTTCATTACCGGCTGCATCACTTAAAGACGTCTGGAACTGGTGATTGCCTTTTCCTAACGGATCCTTCGGTGTCCACGACCACTCTCCCTGGTCGTTAACCTTTGCCTCACCGACTTTCACATCATCCTGATAGATGTTGACCTTGTCACCGGATTGATTTCCGTTGACCTTGCCACTCAAAGTTGGTGTTGAATCGGCCGTTGTTCCGGTAATTGTATTGCCCTGATCATCTTTGGCCGTCGGTGCATCGGGTGCATCCGGCGCTTGTCTGTCGACAATGATCGGATACTCGCCCGTTTCATGGCTCCAGTTACCGGCCGGATCCACTGCTTGGGCTTTAATGTTGTGACTGGTACCATTACGGTCTGTTGCCGGATTGGCAAGCGTCGGAAGTGTGGTTTCCCAGGTTCCATCATCCTTCACTTTGGTTGTCGCCACTTCCACATCGTCAACATAAATATGAACAATCGAACCGGTTGTGCCTGTCCCTTTGATAAGCGGTGTGGAATCGTTTGTAACAGCATTTTTCTGGATAGTATCACCCCTATCATCAACGACATTGACGATAGAAGGAGTAGCCGGTGCATGGCCGACAAAGTTGAAATCCCATGCCGTTGTTCCCTGCGATTGCTCGTTTCCGGCATGATCAACCGGTTTGGCAACAAAACTGTGATTGCCTTGACGCAGTGGTACTGTCGGCTCGACACTCCATGACCCGTCGCTATTGACTTTACCGGTTCCGATCAGTTTGCCATTGTCATAAAGATTGATTTTTTCCACTTTTGTCGGGTCAACCGAATTGGCAGCCCCTTTTAATGTCGGACGGCTGTCATCGGTGGTTGTACCCTTTGCAATTGTGCCGGTTATCGGCAACTGGTCATCAAAAAGATCAAGGCCGCTTTCGTTGATTACAGGTGGCGGTGTTGTCGTAACATCCAGGCCAAAACCGGAAGAGGCTTGTCCAAGATTTCCTGCTTCATCGGTAATAACGCCTCTGAATTCGTGATAGCCGTCATCAAGATGGTCTTTTGCTATGCCTCCGGGTATTCCTTTGACGTCGAACTTCCAATTGCCTGACCCGTCAACTTTTGCTGTGCCGATTGTTACCCAATCGTCACCGATTTTGACCTGCACAGTGACATAGTCGCCAGGCTTCATACCCGATGTATGACCAATCAAAGTCGGCGTATTATCATTGGTTGCTTCACCATTGGAACGGCTCTTCGATCCACCTTCCTCATTGACATCATCAATAAAGCTGTCAATCACAATCTGATAGTCGCCACCGATTGGCGCAGTCTTGTCGATAGTGACGTCCTGTGCCGGACCGTCTTTGACATTGCCTGCATCGTCGACAACGCGCCCGTAAATTTTATGGACGCCTTCAGCAAGATGAGTGTTGGAATGGTCATAATACCAGTAACCGTCAGTCTCGTCATAGGTGGCATCATACCATTTGCCGTCAACATTGACCTGAACCTTGTAACCGGCCGGCAATTTTTCATTAACACCGAATTTGAAAACAAGACTGTCATCGCCGGTCTTGAAATCGCTGTCGCTCAAACCGCGATCTTCCGTAATCGAAACCAGGCTCGTCGTTTGCGTCGGTGCATCTGTCTTCACCGTCAGATCATATTCAGTATATTTTTCGCTATCGACGCCAAGCTTGTTGGTTGTCTGGAGCTTGAAATGATGGGCACCCGGGGCAAGTTCGTCAACCGTGCATACCCATTTATGATCATTACCAATATTGGCCGTGCCGATCTTGACCAGTTTGCCATCAATCTCGTCATAAATGGTCACGGTATCGCCGGGATTACCCTCGCCATAAAATGTCGGCTTGGTATCATTGGTTTTGCCACCCGAAACAAGATCATCGGTGTTGAGCGGCACGTCATCCTGAACACGCGTAATGTCCGGTGCTTGCGGCGGCGTATTATTAATATCAAGGGCAAAGTCAGAATGGGCATTGTTGCCGTTTTGAGCTGTCACAGAAGCGGTATAAACATGGTGCCCGTTTGTTTGTTTAGGAAGTTCGAACGACCAGTTACCATGCCCGTCGGAGGTAACCGTGCCAATAACCTTTTCACCTTCTTTTATGGTTACAACTGTGTTGGAAGTGGTTGTACCAAAAAGCGTCGGTGTCGTGTCATCCGTTGTTGCGCCATTTGCAAGATCTTTGACAATATGGCCTGCATTATCTGCAGCATAATTGATCGAAACGAGAATTGCCGAACTATCAATGTTAAAGTCGAATGCCGGGCTCTTATCACTGATATTGCCAGCCTTATCGGTGTAAGTCGTGGTAATCGAATGTTTGCCCTGTCCGAGGTCGGTTGGCGTATAACTCCAGTTTCCTTCGCCATCGGACATAACAGTCTGAACATGTTTTGTCTTGCCATCAACAGTATCATAAATATCGACAACAACATTACCCTCACCAGCTTTTCCGTGAATAGTTGGTGCTTTGTCATCAATCGTGCTGTTTTCAGCTACATCTCCCTGTTTATCACCGACATGGTCGTCCAACTTCGGCAGATCCGGTGTTGTCGGTTTTAATGTATCGACATTGATCGGCCAGAACCCTGTCTTGTCGGATTCCTGTCCGGCACTGTCACTTGCAGAAGCACGGATTTGCCAGCTCTCACCATTCGGCAAAATACCGGCCAATGAAGGATCAATCGCGACTGCCCAATGGCCGTCACCCCCGACCTTAACACCCTTGGCGACAAGTTTATCGCCAATATAGATATTGATAAACGAACCGGCATCACCGGTTCCTTTTATGAGCGGTGTGGCATCATTGGTAAACTGGTTTTTATCAATGAACTTGCCATCCGGATGGGATGCATCAATCTCTTTTTCTTCATTGTTGTAAATGCCGGTAATGGCCGGCATTCCCGGAGCTGCTCCGGCAATGTCAAAATCCCAGGTCTTGGCCTCACCTTCATTGCCCGCATCATCGGACGGACGGGCTTCGATTTTATGTGTGCCCGAGCTCAAATGCGGCGTATAGGACCACGTGCCATCAGCTGCAACATTGACAATACTGGCAAGCGTGCCATCAATATAGATATGTACTTTTGTGACATCGCTTCCTGCCGGAAGTTTGCCTTTGATCTCAGGTGTTTTATCGTCGGTTACTTTATGGTTCTGATCATTGGTATTCCATGCTGTGGTACCATTGGCGCCGTCAAATTCGCCAGTCTGTGGTCCCTCATCATCCCACAAGCCAATGTCACTTCCGAGTGTTCCGGTTGGTCCCTTGGTATCAACTTCGAATTTATAGGCCGGCGTTGGCTGACCTTCATTACCGGCTTTGTCAACCGGACGCGCTATCCATTCGTGCACGCCATCGCCAAGCCCGTGTCCCGTTGGCGGTGTGAAACTCCAGTCACCATTTTCGTCAACTTTGGCAGAACCGATCAGCTTGCCATTGTCATAAATATTGACCGATTGGGTGTCGCTTGAAATCGCGCGTCCGCTCATCGTCGGCGTATCATCATTGGTAAGCTTGATCTTTCCACCCTTACCGTCATCCTTCTCGTTCCAGTTCGGGAAGTCACCGACATTCGTTTCCTTGTCATCAACAAGCTTGATGGTCTTGTCGTCTAGAACCGGCGGTGTGCGATCAATAAAAAGATTACGGCCGTCTGTCGGATCGCTTTCATTGCCGACACTATCTGTCTCTGTCACAATAAATGTATATTTTGTCGGACTATGATTTGGATCATCGGTCAAAGCAACCGTCGGCGTCACAGACCATGTGCCATCATCATTCACTGTTGTCTGGCCGATAAGCGTGCGCTCGCCTTTATCGTTAACCGTATAAAGCTTGATAATGTCGCCCGCGACACCTTTACCATTAAAAGTCGGCGTGGTGTCGTCGGTAATATCATTGTCGCTCAATGAACGGTTGCCATTCGGATATTTTTCCGGATCGTTGCCGACATTGTCGATAACCTCGACAAGTTCGGGTGTTGCCGGAGCCTTTGTATCAATATGCAGGCTGAAATGATGTTCGACTTTATTGCCGGCATTATTTATCAAAGAGGCAATATATTCGTGTGTCTTGTCTTCACCGGCATTTTGTTGGGCCGGCAACTGGTATTCCCATGTGCCATCCCCATTGACCGTCGTTTCATAGGTTGAACCGGTTGTCTTATCAAGAATCGTCACCCTTTGTCCGGGTGTGCCACGCCCGACAAGCTTCGGCGTTGCATCATTGGTGGCACCGCCATTGACAATATCTTTCGCCTCTTTGTTATAGTCATCAACAGCGTGATCAATTTTGACTTCCGGTGGTGTCAAATCAAGATTGAACCCTAACGGGTCACTTTTATCACTCATATTGCCAGCCGCATCGGTCAAAGTGGTTGTTATACTATGTGAACCGGCTTTAAGCGGCGTGGTGGGCGTCCATGACCATGTTCCATTTTCATGGACGGTCGTCTCTCCTATAACCTTGCCGTTGTCATAAATGGTGACAATGGAATTCTTTTCACCTTTTCCGGAAAAGAGTGGCATATCCTCGTCATAGGTCTTGCCTTCTTCAATGCTTCCATGCTGATCGCCGGAATTATCTTCCGCTTTGACAATATCGGGCTTTGCCGGTGCTGTCGTATCACGATTGACCCAGCTATCGCCGGATTTGGCACCAACCGTTCCCGCGTCATTTCTGGCATCAGCTACAAAACTATAACGCCCGTCTGCAATGGCTTTGCGTGTCTCCACTGAAACAGTGTTCAAATCCACTGTCTGCGACCAGCTACCGGAGCCATCGCTTGTCGTGGTTTCAAACGTATGAATGACATTGCCGCTACTGTCTTTCAGATAAACAGTAATGATAGAATTGGCCGGCGCACTTCCCTGAAGATGGAATACGTTTTCCTTCGTCGGATTATCCCATGTATAGGGTGCATTATTTGTACCCGTTGTGGCTGAATCAATCGAAGTCTGGCCAACGGTTGCCATATCAAGAATAAACGGGAAGGATGTACGTGCTCCCTCGACACCTGCCTTGTTTTCATAAGCAACTTCGAAATTATGATTATTGCCGGCGTTGAGTGTCGGCGTATAATCCCAACTCCCGTCTCCTTTCACCGGAATTTTTGTCAATAATTTGCCGTTATCATATATGTTGACTGTCGAAATCCGGCCGGAATTCAACAAATCTGTAGGCAAATGCCCTTTAAGTGTCGGCGTTGTATCGTCGGTGATAACAACTTTCTCGCCATGTTGACCTTGCCGCGTCGCCCACTGACCATCACGATAGGAGCCGACAATCGAACCGGCATCGTCAATAAGATCGACTTCATCCTTGCTGTTTCCCATCGCCGGAACCGGCTCGGTATCGAAACCTAAAACGAACTTGTCCGAATGGTTGCTTTCGTTACCCGCCGGATCGGTTGCCGTCGTGGTAAATTCATGCATTCCTTTTGTATTGCTAATCGGGCTTGTCGGCGAAACACTCCATGTGCCATCGTCTTTTACAACCGATTGGCCAACAAGCTTGTCACCATCGTATAATTTGATGATATCTCCAGCCGTGCCTTTACCGGAAAATGTCGGCGTTGTATCATCAGTCGTATCACCACTATGAAGTTCTTTGTCACCATTCGTATGGTTGGTGGCATTGTCTTTATTGCCAACATTGTCGATGACTTTATCAATAGCCGGTGCATCCGGTGCTTTGGTATCAATCGTCAAATGGAAATCGACAGACTGGGTATTGCCTGCCGCATTGGTGATTTTTGCGTGATAGGTATGGGTGACTTCCTGATTATCACCTGCCTGACTTGGAAGCTCGAACTTCCAATTTCCCGCGCCATCGACTTTGGTTTTGCCAATTTCCTTGCCATTCTCGTCGGTGATGACGACTGTCCCATTGGGCGTACCACGCCCGTAAAGGGTCGGCGTACGATCATCCGTTACACCATTATCCGTGACATCCTTACGGATAGACCCTTCATTATCATGAGCACCATCGAGAAAGATGTTCACACCCGATTTGTCGACCGTTACTTTGACAGCACCGCTCCGTTCACTTTCATTGCCGGCAGAATCCGTCAATGTCGTTGTCAAACTGTGGTCGCCACCTTTTAGCGGCGGATTGGGCGTAAAACTCCATGTTCCATCATCACCGACAACAGTCTCGCCAATCGGCGTTTTCCCGTCATTGTCATAAATCTTGACAACTTCGCCCTTTTTACCCTTGCCCGATAAAGTCGGCGTGTCATCATCTGTCGTCGCTCCGGTAGTGATTTCACCCTGCTTTTCGCCAACATTATCCATCGCCTTCGGCGCATCCGGCGTATCAGGCGCTGTCGTATCGCGTTCCAGCCAATGCGAGCCCGATGCATCGGTGGAAGCACCTTTACTGTCTACGGCACTTGCTTTGAAACTATATTCCCCGTCCTTTAAAGGCGGATTAAGGTGCGATAGATCTCCTGTATTGACCGACCATGACCCGTCTTTCGAAACGTCAGCCGTCCATTCCAATGGCTCGCCTTTGAAATTCTTGACCGGATTGCCATCCTTGTCATAAAGCCTCAGCGTTACTTTTCCTGAAGATGGCCCGCCACCTGTTACAAAGAAGCTGTTGGAATTGGTCGGGTAACCGGATTCATGATAATGCCCCTGATCATCCTGTACCTGCTGGATAGATGGCGGCCCCGCACGGTTCAAATCAACCCAGAAATCATAATCATCAGGATTTGACTGTTCACCAGTCGTGCCGAATTTATTGACAACAGCTGCACTTAAACGATGGTCACCTTGCAACCATTCCTGACTATATTCCCAACTCCCGTCATTCCTGACCTTGGCTTCGCCAATCTTCTTTCCATTGTCATAAATGTTAATGTGATCGACCTTTGTAACATCATAACCATTCGGAATCCTGCCTTTGAAAACCGCATGACTATCGTCGGTCACTTTCTTATGGTCGCTGTCACGTTGTGCCCAATTTTTGTAGGATCCGGTAACAGCCCCGACACTATCAATAACATCAAGATTTTGGTCGCTCATCGCTGGAGGAAGCGTCCGGTCAAAAGCAAAATTGCCGTTAATATGATCGCTTTCATTACCAACTTTGTTCTTGGCATAAACCTCGTAATTATAATTGCCTTTGGTAAGCTTATAGGCTTGAGGCAAACGGAAGGCGAATGTGCCATCATCATGAATGACTTTTTCTCCCGCCCCTCTTTGGGGCCCCGCTTCATTTAATGTATTCCGGTCAATGACAAATTCATGGCCATTGAGTTTAATGATAAGATGGGTTGCATCCTTGCCGATCTTGCCTGCAAAAACCGGCGTATCATCATCAGTCATACCGCCGGTTAACGGCAATGGTCCGGTCACTTCCGGATAATTGTCTTCAACACGGAAATCTTCAATGCCAACCGGCCTGCTCGAGTCAATATTGACATTGAAATCGGTTCCCGCACTTTCATTGCCGGCAGCATCGGTCAACGTCGTGGTGAGTTTATGGTGACCTTCACTTAAAGCTTTGTTTGTTTCAACCGACCAGTTGCCATCTTTATCGACAGTCCCCTGTCCCACAAGCGTTTTGTTGCCTTTGTCATCGGTATCATAAATTTTGACCGTGCTTCCAGGCTCCCCTTTACCAGTCAAAGTCGGGGTTTTGTCATTGGTATAATCACCATCTTTCAACGTCCCGTCAGAGCCCACCGGATCAGGGGAAACATTATCAACCCCGCGAGAAACATTAGGTGCATCCGGTGCTTTCGTATCAACATTGAAATCATATTTCGATTCCGCACTTACTTTGCCATTCGCGTCAATCTGGGTGACTTTTGCTGTGTATTTGCCGTCACTCAACTTCGGCAACTCGTAACTCCACGTGCCGTCCGAATTGACCTTCGTGGTCATGTCGGGATAACCGTCAAGATGGATCCTGATTGTATTGCCCGGAACTCCCTTACCCGACAACAATGGCGTTGTATCATTCAGATAACCGCCATTTTTAACTGCAAGCAAATTTTTCGGGTCATTATTGTTTATAACCAAATAGGTCGGTGCTGCCGGAGGCTTTCTGTTCACAACCGGTTCGTCATAATCATTATCATCACCGCCACTTGAAGCGGCTGCTGCAATACCGCCCGCTCCGGCAGCCGCCCCTAAGATCCCCAATAGAACATTCTGTGAAAAGCCGCTTTTGTCTTTTATTTCTTCATAAAAAACATTGGTATCAAGAATGCCGTCGCCATTATCTGTGAGTGCCTGGCTGAAGTCGGTGAGCCATGTCGTGCCATCATCAATGAAAATCAGATTGCATACGGGATGCCCCGCACTGAAAAAGTTGTTGATCCGGACAGTCTTTCCGTCTGCAAAATCAATAACCAGATCATTGCCTGCACGGGTATAATTGGTGATGCTTTCCTTGTCTGCTGTGAGAACAAAATTGTGCGGCTTGCCACCACTATCAACAGACCCGCTTCCCTCGGTCAACTTGACGACTGGATGCTGCTTGATGATATCCGACTTTGTCATATTCTGTTTCCTACATCACTAAATTGATATGCTGTGGCATTGATGCGCCACGCGTTCAGCACCCAATATTTTGTGATTTCCCCCGCAGAAAACACTTTAAGGAACCTGCCGCCGAAAAGACAAATTCCGTCTGTCACCTACCAAGTTTCCAATAGGCTTTTATACTTTCAGTTGAATTTTATAATATACAACTTCTAACTGTGTTTTCAAGATTGCAATTATCGGTTGATCAGCTATGATCTGAAATCAAATTTCTATATTTAAAAAAGTAAGAGAAAATTTTTATAAAAAATTACAAAATTACGTTACTATAAATTTTTATATTGCTTATTATTAGTTTTATTTTCTTATTGCCATACTTTATTAGACATTTATCAATTGGATTCAGTTTTTTAAAAATAAATATAAGTATCAATTATTTAATTATTTATTTTTTATTTATATATTCACATTGATAAACATATCAAATATAGTAATATTAAATTATATATTTTAATTACAAATAATGTTTAATTTAAATTTTACTTAAAATAATTACTTATTGTGCTAATAAAATTCGTTATTTTTATTGACCGAATATTCAAAAACAGCCTTTTAAAAAAGAAAAGGCCGTGAAATATTCACGGCCCCTATTAAAAATTATTCAAAAACACACATGTTTCAGTTTCTTAGCGGTAAACCATACCACCATCGGTCAAGATAGCCTGACCTGTAATATAGTCGGAAGCAGGACTTGCGAGGAATGAAACGAGGTTTGCCACATCGTCCGGTGTTTCTGCGCGACCAAGCGCAATACCGCCAACAAATTTCTTATAGGTTTCTCCAAGCGGCACACCCGTCGTTTCATGGAAACGTTTGTCAATTTCAACCCACATATCTGTGCCGACAACCCCCGGGCAATAAGCGTTAACTGTGATGCCATGGGAAGCATATTCCTTAGCAGCCGCCTGCGTCAAAGCACGCACAGCAAATTTCGTTGCCGAATAGATACCCAACATTGCATAGCCTTCATGACCGGCGATAGAAGAAGCACTGATGATTTTGCCTTTTTGTTTACGCGCAATGAATTTTTTGGCTGCCGCCTGAATGCCCCACAGGGCTCCCTGAACATTGACTTTGAAAATTTTCTCGACTTCTTCAGGCGTTACATCGGCCAAAGCATTGACCTGTGCAATACCGGCATTGTTAACCATTACATCGAAGCCGCCGAGGTCTTTTTCAGCTTGTTCGATCGCGCCATAAACCTCTTCACGCACGGAAATATCGCCAGTGATTGTGGTGGCCTTTTGCCCCAAAGCTTCGATTTCTTTTTTAACAGCCGCAATCTTGTCTTTCTTGACATCAACGAGGCCGATATTGAAGCCGTCTTTTGCCAAATGCAAAGCAATTGCCCGACCAATCCCCTGTCCGGAACCTGTGACTACAGCTACTTTATTCGTCATGAAAATTCTCCCTTTCATTCGAGATTTCTTTTTCAGTTAGTGTTTAGAAGGAAACAAAACAAGATGAAAAAATGACGCAGTAAAAAATTAGTATATTTTTATTTAAAACAATTATAATAACAACTTTACATTATTTACAAAAGAAATACCTTCTGTAAATTCAAAACAATATTTCAATATCTATCCGCTGCAACGAAAACGGAAATCGTTTATCATAATAGCAGACCAAAGCTTGGCAGAAAAGCGTTTTATTTTACCGAATGTTTATTTTTCAACTTGTCCGCAATAATATAGAAAATTTCAAAATGCGGGTTCCGGAAGCAAATCATTTTCACAAGCCCGTAAGGAATGATAAATTATCCGCCACCCGTTTATGGTCGCAACCGCATCCTCGTGCACAATGTCCCGTTTACAACTCACAGTTTGCCATTGTCCGTTCACCATTTATTGTCGCACTTCAGCTTTTATCGCTACCGGTTAAAACATATGTGTTATGGCAAAACCGAAACGATAATGATCGTTGTTATTCTATCAAAATGGCTGATAAATCCATGGAAAGCAACAGTGCATTTATTCTGTTTTGAAAGCTTAAAAAAAAGGCCAACCATTTGATATATTTTTACGAGCGTGATCTTGAAAACCATCTTATCATCATGATGAACCGGCACTCTGCTTCAAAAAATTTATTCGAATAAAGAGGTAGAAAGCGTGAAAAACACATTCGTCATTTTCCGGCCGATCATCCTGAAAAAGCGTTCGGGTTTTATAAATGATGCAAGAAATATTGCCCGTTTCCTCTGCCCGTTGTTCAAACATCATCATTTCTTGGATAACAAAGTCGCAACGAAAAAATTAAAAAGGGCGACCACGTAAGACCAGAAACATGCTGCAAGAATAACATACCATAAAAATCGGATTGGGCGATTTATTAACGGAATATGGTGGCAATTCAAAACTTCTTGTTGCCACCACTTTTTATCTTCGACAAATTTTACTGTCCCGTCATTTTTAATTTCTATTAGAATATCTATTCCGGGGCATAAACATCAGGTCATGCGGCTATTAAATCTTGGCGAGCCAACCTCAATGGCTGATCGGAATGCTGTAAAGCTCCGCTAAAGCCGCCAATATCGGGGCAGATCCGGCAACAAGCTGGTGGCCGTTATATTCACCTGTCTTATGGCTGGTTGTGCGACCTTTTCCCAGAACCAGAAGTGGTAGGGACTGGTTATCTTCACCGGCAATGGCAATAACTTCTTCACGCGGGCGCGGAAAATCTGCATAACGCACATCAAGCTCGTGAAGCTTATTTTTATAAGAGGAAAGCGCGCCTTCTATCGGTAGGCAATGCGGGCAATAAAAAAGTTTGTCGGGCTGTTTTGCGTCTTTGAACGCTTTTGGCAATAGAAAAAGAATGTCTTTTGACATGATGACCTCACATAAAATTTCGGGTGAGAGAGTTATACGACTTTGTTTGACCTCTTCATGATTATCCGAATTTAAATAATCAATAAAAGCGGGAAATGTTTTTCAACATTATCAGAATCTATAGAATAGTTAGGCTACCAAAATCAAAAATCTCCGCCGATTATAAATGTCGACACGATGTCCGGAAGAAAAAGGACTTCAAACACAGTTTAACCGGCAGGAGATTATATAATGGTCTATGATTTAAGCCTTTTGGATAAATGCCCGCTTGATGTCAACCGCAATGCCGGTCAAGCTTTAAGAAACGCTGTTGAAACAGCTCGTGCTGCAGAAGCCGCAGGCTTTCGCCGCTTCTGGGTTGCCGAACATCATCATTCCAAAGAATTCGCGTCAAGTGCACCGGAAATACTTGTTGCCTATCTCTTGGCAGCGACACGGAAAATCCGTATCGGTTCGGGGGGCGTCATGCTACAGCATTATAGCCCCTACAAAATAGCGGAAGTTTTCAATGTGCTTTCAACGATCGAACCGGGGCGCGTCGACATCGGCATCGGCAAAACACCGGGGGGCTTGCCACACACAACCGCAGCTTTGCAAGCCGAATTTTCCGATGACAAACGTATCGGTTTCGAAGAGAAGTTGGAACTTCTGGATAGACTCCTTGGCGGGGAAGAAATAAAGGAAGGCCGCTTCAAAGGGTTGGCCGCAACGCCCAAACCTGAAGTCCGTGCAAGCACATTTCTGCTTGGAGCAAGTGCAGAAAGTGCAAAATTGGCTGCACGTCTCGGCTGGCAATTCAGCTATGCCGGACATTTGAATGGCAGCGAAGAAAAGTTGAAAAATACTGTTTCCACTTTTCGTCGTGCGACGTCGGGGGGCGTGCCACAATTGGCACTTGCAGCTGTTATCGACCAGTCCGACAAGCGCGCGAAAGAGCGTGCCAATGCCATTTCTATTTATAAAATCCATTTTTCCGATGGCAAAGTGTTCTCCCTCACCACTTTGGAAGCGGCAGAAGATTTCGGGCGTTTGTCCGGCCGTTCCGATTACACGATCGAAGAACACCATACACAAATTATCGCCGGCACAGCAGCTACAGTAAACAAAGAGCTTCAAGCCCTTCATCATCAATTCGGTATCGGAGAATTCATGTTGGAGTTGCCTGCAAGCAGTGTTGAAGAACGAATTGATGCAATAGGCGCACTTGCTTTCGAGCAAGAAAAAATTGCAGCCTGAACCCTATCGAGGAGATATAAGATGACGCATAATAAAATCAATTTCGGCATCATGCTTCATGGTGCAGGCGGCCATATGAATTCATGGCGCCATCCTTCCGTTCCGGCAGATGCAAGTGTCAATATTGCTTACAATGTCAATCTTGCAAAACGCGCCGAAGCCGAAGGGCTAGCCTTCGTTTTTGTTGCTGACGGGCTTTATATCAATGAAAAATCGATCCCGCATTTTTTAAACCGTTTCGAACCGCTCACTCTGCTGTCGTTTCTTGCCGCACATACATCAAAAATCGGTCTTGGTGGCACTGTTTCAACCTCTTACAGCGACCCGTTCACGGTTGCTCGCCAATTTGCTTCCCTTGACCTTTTAAGTGGCGGGCGGGCTGCATGGAACATTGTAACAACTCCGCTTGAAGGCACAGCCAAAAACTATGGCCGCCCTCACCCCGATCATACATTGCGTTATGAAATTGCCAGTGAATATATTGATGTTGTCAAAGGGTTATGGTCTTCATGGGAAGAAGATGCATTTGTTCGCAACCGTGAAACCGGCCAGTTTTTCGACCCGAAAAAAATGCACCGCGTCAATCACCACGGCAAGTTTTTTTCGGTTGAAGGACCGCTCAATATCCAGCGTTCTCCACAAGGTGAACCGGTCATTTTCCAGGCGGGTGCTTCCGAATCCGGCATCCATTTTGCCTCCAGATATGCCGAGGCAGTCTTTACCCACATTCAAGATATTGAAGGGGCAAAAAACTATGCCAAACATGTCAAAGATGGCGCGGTTGCACATGGCCGCTCACTCAATGATGTGAAAATTTTCCCCGGCATCAACCCGATTGTCGGGCGCACCAAAGATGAAGCGGAAGAAAAGTTCCGTGCGATACGCAATCTCGTCAACATTGAAGATGCGCTTGCCTATCTTGGCCGTTATTTCGACCATCATGATTTCGCCCAATATGACCTTGACAAACCTTTCCCCGAACTTGGTGACATAGGTAAAAACAGCTTCCGTTCAACGAGCGATCGCATCAAGCAAGAGGCAAAAGAAAAAGGCCTGACTTTACGCGAAGTGGCACTTAATGAAACCACCCAGCACGGTGATTTTATCGGTAGTTATGACGAGGTCACCAACCGCATCATCGAATGGTTCGATAAAGGCGCGGCCGACGGTTTCATTCTGACCATGCAGGTAAGCGGCCAAGGCTTTGATGACTTTTCTACCGAAATTCTGCCTCGTCTTGAAGAACGCGGCTATTTCGATCGCAAGCTCCATCACAACACATTGCGTGAAAATCTCGGCCTTGCCATTCCCTCGAACCGTTATGCCGAAAAACAGCAAATTGTTGCGGCTTGAAGCCGGAAGGATAAGAAAATGGGTAAAGTGATTGTTTTTTCCGGCAGTTTCAACCGGCCATCAAAAACCACCGCTCTTGTCAATTATATTGGCAAAGAAGTTGCTAAAAAATTCGGCACAGAGGTTGTAACATACGACCTTCTTGATGTCGGAAACACACTCGGTCTTGCCCAACGCGCCGATAAGCTTGAGCCGAAAGGCCAGCAAATTATCGAAGAACTGACATTGGCAGACGCACTTGTTATCGGCAGTCCCGTCTATAAAGGCAGTTATCCGGGATTGTTCAAACATTTCATCGATCTTATCGAGCCTGAAAGACTTTATGGAAAACCTGTACTGCTTTCTGCAACCGGTGGCGGCGACCGTCATGCGTTGATGGTTGAACATCAATTGCGTCCGCTTTTCGGTTTCTTCATGGCTCATAGTCTGCCGACAGCAATTTATGCCTCAGCACGTGATTTCGGGCCGGATAATGAAATCCGCTCGCAGGATCTTATTGCCCGTATTGAAAAAGCCGTCAACCAATTCACGCCCTTCATCAAAAAACAACCAGCCGATAGTGCTAGTCAAAAAACAACCATTCAACTGGCAAGGGAAAATAACGATGTTCTTCCCCTTGCGGCCAATTCCTGAGGGGGGAAAAGAAAATGAAACAATTTATCTTTACCAGCCTTAAGGATCCGCGAGCAGCGCGGCTGCGCGCCGCCCTGATAGAAGAATATGACAGCCGTTACGGCAATTTTTATGATGAAGAAGGTGCAAAAGCCGAGCTTGATCGTTATCCGCCCGAAGATTTTGCTCCGCCAAGGGGAAATTTCCTTCTCTTGATTGACGGAGAAGAGACAATCGGTGGCGGTGCTTTCAAATTTTACGATGAAACGACTGCCGAACTCAAGCGTATCTGGATTGATAACGGTTATCGCCGCCAAGGGCTTGCCGCGCTTATTCTCGAACAACTTGAATTGCAAGCGCGCCGGCAAGGCTATCGCCGACTTTATCTCACCACGGGTTTCCGCCAGCCGGAAGCTGTCAATCTCTATTTGAAAAACGGCTATACCAATCTGTTCGATTTGAATGGCGATTGGGAAGCCTACCGGCATTTGCCGTTTGAAAAAGACATTAGCAATAAACACCCCGAAAACAACAACGAACGCGATAACCGGCTTCGTTCATTTTCGCCTGTCAAAGCGCAAAGCGCATTGTCGCCAAAAAGCCTTTGAAAAGGAGTAACCATGTCATCAACAACAGATATTCACACCCCCGATCTATCTGCCAATTTCAACTTTGAAGAAAAGCAATATTCGGATTGCAAGGTTGTTCCCGCACGTTATCCGTTGCGAATGCTGGGTACGGTGTTTTCTGTTCTCGTTATCGGGGCCATTCTATATTCGGTTTTCACGAATGAAAAATGGGGCTGGTCTGTTTTCGCGACATGGTTTTTATCCGAACCGGTTCTTGCCGGTCTCGGGCGGACGATTTTGCTGACCATTCTTGCGACGATATCCGGCTCGATACTCGGAACCTGTCTAGCACTGGCACGTGTTTCAAAATCGCCACTGCTTTCCGGCCTATCATGGAGCTATATCTGGTTGTTGCGTTCTATTCCGCTCATCGTGCTTTTGCTTATTCTCAACAATCTGGGTTATCTTTACGAAAGCGTCCGCCTTACCAATCCGTTGAATGGTGAAGTACTCGTCAATTACCCGATGGTGTCACTATTGACGCCTTTTCTTGCCGCTTTCATCGGATTGACGCTTAACCAGTCGGCATTTTTTGCTGAAATCGTTCGCGGCGGCATTTTGTCGGTCGATAACGGACAGCACGAAGCCGCCGCTTCCCTCGGCTTATCAAAAAAACGCCAAGTCTTGCGCATTGTATTGCCGCAAGCCATGCGCACGATTTTGCCGACCGGCTTTAACGAAATTATCGGTTTGGCCAAAGGAACCTCTATGGTTTATGTTTTGGCTTTGCCGGAATTGTTTTACACTGTTCAGGTTATCTATCGGCGCAATCTCGAAGTCATACCGCTTTTGATGGTTGCAACCGTCTGGTACCTTGTCATTATGACCGTGCTTTCAATTGTTCAATATTATATTGAAAGCATTTACGCCAAAGGTGCCGTGCGCAATCCGTCAGAACTTGCTTTTTCACGGATTGAACGTAGTCTCGGTAACCTTGCCCGTCATTTTCCGTTTTTCAAAACCCCGTCGGCAGCGAAAGACAAATTGACGTTAAGCGATCAAATTGAAGACTTGGCAGAGGGCGAAGCTCCCTCGCTTGACGAGTGCCAGCATACTGCTTTCGGCAATCTTTATTCGGGTGAAGGTGCAGAAGTCAATGTTCACAATGTGTCGAAATATTTCGGCTCCAACAAAGTGTTGGACAATGTCAGTCTTAGCGTGCCGGCAGGGAGTGTAACTGTTATTCTGGGGCCCTCAGGCTCGGGCAAATCCACACTCCTTAGAACGATCAATCACCTTGAACGTGTTGATAGCGGTTTTATCGATGTTGATGGCGAATTGATCGGCTATCGCAGAGAACAAAATACGCTTTATGAACTGAAAGAAAAAGATATTCTGAAACAGCGCGCAGAGATCGCCATGGTGTTCCAGAATTTCAATTTGTTTCCGCATTTGACTGTTCTTGAAAACATTATTGAGGCGCCGACACAAGTCAAACACACTCCCTATAAAATCGCTGTTCAGGAAGCGCTCGATCTTCTGGAACGGGTAGGCTTGAAAGACAAAGCCGGTGTCTATCCGCGGCAGCTTTCAGGTGGGCAACAGCAACGTGTCGCCATTGCCCGTGCATTGGCGCTTCGCCCTAAAGTTCTGCTTTTTGATGAACCGACATCTGCGCTTGATCCCGAGCTTGTCGGAGAGGTTCTCGATGTTATCAAAGAATTGGCTCGCTCCGGTTCGACGCTCATTGTTGTCACTCATGAAATTGGCTTTGCCCGTGATGTCGCAGATACAATTGTTTTCATGGAACATGGAAAAATAAACGAAATCGGAACACCCGACGAGGTCTTCAACCACACAAAACAGGCAAGAACAAAAGCCTTTTTAAACAAGGTTTTGAAATAATACGACAATTTGAAAAATCGGCAATTTGCCAAATATCATGAGGTTTTTTATGAGTTTATTCGGTAATAATTTCGGCGTCAGAGCCATACTTATTGTGGCCAGTTTGACATTTTCGCAAGCTTCTTGGTCGGAAACTGTGCCACTTGATCTATCCGTGGAACAGACCGGTCGCCCGCATACGACTTTTAGTCAGGAACGCGCCAATGAAGTTGCCAATGTGCCTTTTGTGAAAAAGGATACATTGACAATCGCATTCAGCACAAACAGCAGCCTTCCCTTGCATGACTATGCAAGCGACGCAAAAACATGGATAGGATCGGATGCCGATATTATTTCAGCCATCGCTGAACGTATGGGCAAAAAACTCGAAATCATCAATATCAATTGGGCCGATTGGCCTTTGGGTCTATCAAGCGGCAAATATGATGGTGTTATTGCCAATCTGACAGTGACCGAAGAGCGCAAAGAAAAATTCGATTTTGCTACCTACCGCCACGACGTCATCGGCATCTATGTCAAGAAATCGAGCCCCATAAAAGAAGTCAAGGAAGCAAAAGATATTGCCGGTTCGCGGGTAATTACCGATGCCGGTACAAATCAGGAAAAACTGCTCTTGCAATGGAACGATCAAAATGTGAAAGCCGGCTTAAAACCGGTTGAAGTACAATATTATGACGACCGTGCCCTACAAACACTGGCTCTCGACAGCAACCGCGCCGATGCCATTTTCAGTGTCAACGCCATGCAATCACTCGTAGCTGCCACAACCGGTAAAACAAGGCTCGTCGGTACTATCAATGGTGGCTGGCCATTAACCGCCGATATCGCCGTCGGTCTACCTAAAAACAGCGCACTTACCAAACCGGTTGCAGATTGCATCAACGACCTTATCGCCGACGGTACCTATGAAAAAATCCTGAAACGTTGGAACCTCTGGGAAGAAGGCATTTCGCAATCGCAAATCAATCCTCCCGGTTTGCCGAAACCGCAAGCCAAATAAAAGCTAGGCAAAATGAAAGTCCGGCCAAAGAGAGTTCGGCGCAAGTCGAACTCTGGTCAAAAGAGATAAAGTTTTCATCCTAACCGTGAGGCCTCCCATGAAGAAGAGTAAAATTTTCGTTCCGTTATTTTTCATCGTCTTCCTCGCCGAAACGGTGCTCAACGCTTCAGCGCTTGACCAGAAGCCTTTTTTTGACACTTCTGCCGAACAGAAGGGGCGTATTCACGTCGAAAAAAACGACGATGCAATCAAAGCAATTCCGAAAGATTATCATTTCGTCAATCAAGACAAACTGACCATTGCTGTTGCCCCGAGTGACCCGCCTCTATCATTTTATGCAAGTGACGCAATAACGCCCATCGGTTCGGAAGCGGACTTTGCTTCGGCAATAGCTGAAAGTTTGGGAAAACAACTCGAGCTCGTTCCCATCCCGTGGATTGATTGGTCACTTGGCCTGTCATCGGGGAAATATGACGCCGTTCTTGCAAATATCGGTGTCACCGAAGCGCGCAAGAAAAAGTTCGATTTCTCGACTTACCGTCAAGGCATTCACGGCTTTTATGTAAAAAGCGATAGCCCGATTAAAAAAATTGAAAAGCCTGAAGATCTCGCCGGATATCGGGTTATCGTTGGTGGCGGCACCAATCAGGAACGTATCATGTTACACTGGAATGAAATCGTTATCCGTGAAAAACTTAAACCAATCGAGCTTCAGGACTATGACGATAGTGCAGCAAAACTTCTTGCTCTCCAGTCAGGGCGGGCAGATGTGATTGTGGGCCCGCATGCGCAACTCGTTTATATGGCATTGCGTGACAATAATTTGCGCAAAGTCGGAACCCTTATTGCCGGTTGGCCAAATCGGTCGGATGTTTCGGTTGTGACCAGAAAATCAAGTGGCCTTGCAGAACCGGTAACTATTGCCATCAACGGACTTATAAAGTCGGGCGCTTACGGAAAAATCTTCGCCAGATGGCATCTGGAAGATGAGGCACTCAACGTTTCAGAAACCAATCCCGAAGGCATGGCAGAAGAATAGCGGAGAATTATCCCCATGAAAATTCATCATAATATCACCGAACTCATCGGCAAGACCCCGCTTGTCGAGCTTCATCATTACGGTAAAAAACATCATTTGAAATCGCGTATTATTGCCAAACTGGAATATCTCAATCCGGCAGGCAGTATAAAAGACCGTGCCGCTTTGAATATGATTAATGAAGCAGAAAAATCCGGCAAGCTGAAAAAGGGCGATACCATTGTCGACGTTACAAGCGGCAATACAGGCATTGCTCTTGCCGCTGTGGCGGCAGCCAAAGGCTATGCAACCAAATTCTATGTAAGTGATAATATCAGCACCGACAAAATAAAACTTCTCAAGCTTTATGGTGCGGAAGTGGTTGCGGTTGAAAATGCTTTTTTCATGGATCCGGAAGCATTGGAAAAAATGGCTGCCCGCATCGTTTCGGAAAATCCGGACGCCTTTTTTATCGACCAATTGGCCAATCCCGATAATCCGAAGGTTCATATTGTCTCGACCGGTCCTGAAATCTGGGAAGATACAGATGGTCAGGTGGATATCCTGGTGTGTGCAATGGGAACAGGCGGAACAGTTTCGGGAACCGGAAAATATTTGAAATCGAAAAATCCCAAAATCAAAGTTGTTATTGCAGAACCGGCAGAAACCTCGCTTCCAAGTGAAGAAAATCCCTATCCTGATGAAATTGACGGGGTGCACAAGGTAAGTGAAGTACCCCCAGAGTCTCTACCAAAGAACTATGCGGCAGAAGTGGTTGATGAAATTTTTTCACTCGACACTGCAGATGCACTCAATGTTCAGCGTGATCTCTTAACCACAGAGGGAATATTCCCCGGTGTTTCGGCCGCTGCCATTTTATGGACAGCAACCCGCCTTGCCGAACGGGAAGAAAATAAAGGCAAAATGATTGTGGCAATTTTCCCTGATAGTGGCGAACGTTATTTGAGCGCTGCAACAAGGAATTAAAACAATTGCATATTTGCGGGCAGATGAGCTTCTGCCCGCAATTTTTTTAAGAACATTTTAGCGACCTCAACTTTTCTTCCCCGCCCCATTTTATTTGTTCACCACATTTTTCTAAAGTCGAAAACATATGGTCCTAAGTCGGAAAAAGGGGTTGGATTGCCGGTTTTTATGAATGTCGCTGGTATGAATGACGCTGAACAGCTTCCTCCCTTCTTCAACTCAACGAAGATCGGCCTTTTCAAGGTATTATTGCCATGTATTTAAATTTTTTTGTAAAATTTCGGGGGAAATTTTTTCGCAAAATTGACGGGTGTTTTTAAGTACTCATCATCAGGGCGCACATGCAAGCTTGCCGAAGTTGAATATTAAAAGTTTAAAAACATAAGCTGAAATGCGTCACCGCTATTTTGTTTTGCGCTTCTTGGCTTTAGTAGCTCATGTCTCCATACCCCCTTTAAAAGAGTAAAAAACAAACTACTACTTTAAGGAAATTCCGTTTTCCTTTACGACTTTAAGGTGTCTATAGTAATATATAAAAAAACAAAATGGAGACCTTGCTTTGCGATTCTTTGCCGACGGACCATCTATTCCCGATGAATTATTGTGGGAGAGAGATGAAGGCAAAGTGGTCTTTTTTTGTGGTGCCGGCGTATCAAGGGCATATGCAGGCTTGCCCGATTTTTTTGGCCTTGCAAATAAAGTGGCTGAATATCTTGAAGCCGAGAAAGACAGTGCGGCCTATCAGTTAATCCACCAGCACGATGGAAAAGAAAAAAATAATGTTGTCGGTGGATCTGTATCGGCTGACTATATTTTTGGCCTGTTGGAGAGAGATTTTTTTCAAAAAGATATTGAAGAGGCTGTTGCTTCAGCACTGGATCCCGAAAAACAATATTCTCCCAAAAAGCCTAATTACTTGGAAGCGCATCAAATTTTATTGGATCTCGCAACCGGTGTAGATGGGAAAGTCAGGTTGGTTACGACGAATTTTGACCGCCTATTTGAACAATGCCGGAAAAAGCCCAAAATCTGGCAGCCGCCGAACTTGCCTGATCCTTCACGCGTCGACGAGATGGATGGAATTGTTTATCTCCACGGCCTAGCAACAAAAGATTATAAAGCTGCGGAAGGCGACGGATTTATTCTTTCTACATCCCAGTTCGGGAAAGCTTATCTTGCCGAAGGTTGGGCAACCCAGTTCATTCGTCAACTTCTCGATAATTACACAATCGTCTTTGTCGGCTACAGTGCTGACGACCCGCCGGTGCAATATTTGCTTGAAGCTTTATTCAAAATGAAGGCAACGCATAATAAAATTTATGCTTTCCAGTCGAATGATGGAGAAGATGTCATCAATCGCTGGAAAGACAAAGGAGTTATGCCGATTTGTTTTCCTGCAGGCGGTTATAATATTTTATGGAAAACGCTTGAAGCCTGGGCACAAAGAGCGCGCAATCCCGACAAGTGGTATGAACAGGTCATAAAAAAATTTGCGAGCAACCCTCGCGCACTCCAACCTTTTGAACGCGGACAAATTGCACATATTGTTTCATCAAGCGAGGGAGCAAAAAAATTTGCAGAAGCAAAACCGGTTCCTTCGGCTGAATGGCTTTATGTCTTTGATGAGTTTTGGCGCTATGCGGCACCTTATCGATCTCATCCATTCTCCTCGGATGAGGATTTAATTGATCCGTTTTCTCTATATGGTCTTGATTCAGATAGGTTGCCCATGCCCTTCGACCCTAGGGGCTACAACCTAGAGCGGGGAATTCCTTCGAACGCATGGGATGCTTTTTATATTAATCAACGTGATCAAGCGTCTGTAGATGAAATGAATATCGCTACGCTCAAAGATATTGCTTTGCGGCCAATCGGTCGTCTCGCGCAACTAGCAATATGGTTAACGAAAGTCCTTGATCAGCCACCTGCTTTATGTTGGGCTGCTCGACAGTCGTCGCTCAACCGTTTCGTTATAAGTATAATTTCAGACAAATTACTAAATTATTCGCAACCTATCCATCCCCTTATTCGTCGGCGATGGAAAATACTAATAGATGTGTGGAAAAATCGAGCCTATTTTACCAGTGATCAATTGTTTCTTCTTAAAAAAGATAGGGATTGGAATGCGACAGTTGTAGAACAATTTGAAAAACTAACACAGCCTTATCTTTCCGTCAGGCCTTTTAGATACCGGCAAACGATCCCACAAAAGCTCAAGATTAACAGGGAAAATATCAACCAACTCGCACAGGTTAACATTATATATCCGCATTTCGATCAACCATTCAATATTCCTGATAAGTGGTGTTATGCGTCACTGAAGGCACTCCGGAGAAATTTGGAAATTGCAATCTCGTTCGAGAAGGAAATCGGCAGATATGGTCACTTTTCTCTCCAACCGATCATTTACAACAAAGAACATAATGGCATTGAAGGAACACATCGTCCTTACGGTATGATTATATATATATCTGATCTTTCTCGCATGATTATATATTTTTCAGAACTTTTTGACCAATTATGTAAGATTGATCTTTCTGCTGCAAAATTTGAATTCTTATCCTGGCCGCGAGATGACGATATGGCCTTTGCCCATTTAAGAATATGGGCAGCGGGAAAGCCGGAAATCGTTGCCGACGATGAATTCGTCCAGTTTATCATGTCACTTTCAGACGAAACATTTAAGAATTGCCAATATAAAGACGACTTGTTGTCGATTTTGACAAAACGCTGGGTAAAAATGGATAGTTTCACCCGCTCTATGATTGAAACAAGGTTACTTGAAAATACTCCTCATGTTACTGGGAAAGATCACCTCAACCGAAAACAACGTTGGGCTAGGCGAAGCTTAAATCGTTTGCAGCGCTTGATAGATGAGGGATGCGAATTAACGGCAGCGACTCGGAAAAAAGTTCAAAAACTGCGTTGCATTGTGCCTGAATGGACTGAAAAACAAGCCCGTAATTCGGGTCAATTCGTAGCTAGCGGATTTCCCCACATCAATACGGATTATGCTGCTTTATTGCACATTCCACTTTCAAAGCTGTTGCCTGAAGCAGAAAGAATTCAACAAAGTCCGGATGATTTTCTCATTGTTAATAGGCCATTCGAGGGATTGGTAAAAGATAAACCGGTACGTGCTTTTTCTGCATTATGCTTCGAAGCCAAAAAAAGAATTTTTCGGGAAGGAGCATGGCAAACATTCTTTTATTCAAAAGCTCGCAAAGCCGATCAAAACCGCTTCAAGCTTTTAATTGCCAATCGTCTTCTTAATTATCCGGATGAACAGATCGCTATAATTATTAAATCTGTTGGTTATTGGCTCTATGATAATGCCGCTAAACTCGAAAAAAATTGTCTACCCGTTTTTTTTCGTCTTGCGAGAAAACTCGTGGAAATATTGCAAGTGCAGCCTGATAAAGGCAAACCAAAGATCAATCAAAGTATTGACAAGTTTACAGAAGCAATCAATGCGCCTGCAGGAATGATAACGTGGCTACTTTTAACCGAAGTTTTTAAACAGAACCTTGGTGATAAAGCTTTTCACAAAGAATGCTTTGCCTTGATCGAATCTCTGTTGAAGCTACCAGATATCTCCCGCCAATATGTTCTGGTTATGTTATTCTGGGAAATTAATTGGTTTTTTCAAACCGATAAGGATTGGACCAAAAAATATTTGCTACCAATTTTCCATAGCAGCAACTCTATTGCCCGCGACGCTGCATGGTCGGGTTTTTTAGAAGGTCACGTGCTTCCATGCTTGGATATATTTAAAAATATTAAAGATGATCTGCTCACAATTAACAAAACTCGTCCGTATTTTTATTTAAAATATATTGCTCATTTTGCCGAGATTATTCTGGTATTATGGAGTAATACGGATGATTTTACAGCAGAAAGGTATATTAAAGATGAGGAATTTCATGAATTATTACTACAATCCGGAGATGAATTACGAACTGAAATTTTGAAACAAGTTGGGAGCTGGATTAGAGGCCCAAATATTGACAATTCCTCCGATGAATGGAAATCACGTTTACCTGAGCTTTTTTCAATCTGGCCAAAGCAAATGAAAGCCTGGTCGGCTAAAGTCGCCGCTAACTTTTGTAAATTATCGCTAGAAAGTGGCGAGCAGTTTCCTAAGTTATCGAAACTTGTCGTCAATAGGTTGAGTAAAATAAATAACTCTTACTCTGTCGATTTTTATACGCCAACCATAATGGATCCCAACAACAAAATAATTCAGGATTACCCGAAAGAATTATTGGAATTACTATTTACCGTTTTGCCAGATAACACTAGTCCACAGCCTTATAGAATAGATAAAATTCTGAAAAATATGGTCGATGCCGATAGCAGCCTTAAAAGGGATGCTCGTTACATAGAATTAAAACGACGTTATTCCATCTAACCTTTGCAAGCCATGAGTGATCGGAGGAATGTTTTTAAAGCTTCGGTTTGTTGAAAACAGAGCTTAATCCAGCACAATTTTTCGTCTTGCCGTTTATTTCGCTGGGCTTGATTGTACAAGTCGAAGAAAAGCGAATAATTACCGCTTCGCTCTGGTCAGAGATCAGAACGATTGATCAAACGGCAGAAAGTTTGAAATATGAATTGGCATTTTAAGCCACACATTTTCCTGCTAGACCCGTTTGCCAGCTCAAACGCGCATTGGCTTTTTAAACTGAAACGCCTGCCCGTCAAGTTTGAACAAACAAATGCCAGCCGAAAGCACGAGTAAGCTGGTTTAAAAAGTGTCAAGCTTTTCGCGTGGTTTCAAGCACGTCTATACAATGAACTGTTTACTTGCCGTTACGAAATTGTTTGGTAATTTCTGCCACATGATGTCCGAGATATTTGGCTGTGTTTAAATCTTCTATTTTTCGTGTGACATCGGGTGACGCATTATCAGACTGCGCCATAGCGCCGAGCCAGCTTCCGATACCATTAAGATCATTGCGTGTTTTACCGGAAAGCAAACCGAGATTGACCCATATCATCGCATGTTGGGCGGCAAAAGGCTCATTGTCATCAAACTGTTGAGCTTGTCGCCATGTTCGGCTCCCGAATTGGTAAGACCTGCTGCAATCTTGTTTCGCCATTTCTGTTCAACAAAAGCCGAACCGGTTGAATCTTCCATGATTGTTTGAAACGTGCACTCACCGTACCATTATAGGTGGGCGAGCCGAAAATAATGGCATCGGCTTTTTCAAGCAAGGTCCAATCGACCGGTTTTTCATCAAGCCCGATCAAAAACGTTTCGGCATTTTGTACTTCTTTCGCTCCATCTTCGACATAATGCGCCAATTTTTCCGTGTGCCCGAAGCCACTATGATACACAATTGCTATTTTCATCTTCGCCAAAACCTCTAAAAACTCGCGACTGATCGGGAAAGAAAAACGCTGTCTTCCAGTCATCGAAAATCCACTTTTAACAATATTTTATCGTTCTGATTTCATGAATCTTTTTATTAAAGACATGACTGATATTCATGAATAATGAAAGTGACGGCTGCATAAACAGGAAAAATCTGGAGAACGACACAAGCAAAATCGCCGGCGCAAATGGGTCTCTATGAACAATCTGTTTTCCCGCTCAGGCTGCACAAACCGAGCAATCGGAATTGATCTGTCAATCATTCCATATTTGATGGAAACAATGAAATTTTTGAATGATCGTGACGTTTCACAAACTTTATAGATGTAAGCGGAGCAATATCAATTTTGAACAAAGATGCAAGCGGTGCTTTCAACACATCAAGCATAACCATTCGCAAAAAATTGGCGTCAGCGACAATCAATGTCGGTTCGGCATAATTCACGTGTTCAAACCAGTCTGCCGTCTTGTCATAAAGGGTTTTGAAAGAGGTTCCACCATGCGGAGCTGAATAAGGGTCACTCAGCCATTGCTCAAGCTCGTCTTCCTCTTCATTTGCGAGTTCTTTCAAGGCTTTCGCGTGCCAATGCCCGTAATCGATAACAGGAATTGAGAAATCTATTTTGAAATCAAGTCCCAATAATTCGACCGTGCGAATAGATGAGGTAAGATTGGCGCAAACAATATTCATGCCCTTTTGAACCGAAAATTTTTCGGGCAAAAGAACATCGCTATCAAGACTTTCATTACCGGGAAAAATGCCACGCTGTTCGGCGCGTGTCATGCCATGAGTCATCATAATAATTTCCGCCATTTCGCTTCCCGATCTTTTTTGTTTTTTCCAAACACGATCAATTTCTAAATTGTCACAGACAGTAATCTAGTAGTTTCAAACAGAATTTGACAGGGATTTTGCTTGAGCCTATGGTGAGCCTCACATTCAACTTCGTGGAACCCGGTGTCAATCCGGGGCGGTCGCGCCACTGTGACTGTCTACCAATCATGGGACAGAAGCCAGAACTTCGATTTGGATGCTTTTCCCTTAAACTCAAGGACGCGTTATCCTGAAGGAGGTTTCATGTCTATTAAAACGGCGCATGCGCCGCAAACCATATTTGTTCCGGCAAAAACTATTCCGGTCAAAGCCATTTTGCCATGGGCTATATTTGGCGGTCTTATTTGTCTCATAGCCCTTTATTTCATCACCACAGAGCAAGGTGCATTGTCGCTTTTCAGCGGCACCACCATTCATGAATTCGTTCATGATGGGCGCCATCTTCTCGGTTTTCCATGTCACTGAGGAGATAGAATAATGGGTTCACTCCTATATCGGGGCATGCTTGTCGGCCTCGTTGCCGGTCTTATTGCGTTCGGATTTGCCCGCCTTTACGGCGAGCCTTATGTTGATCGTGCCATTGCTTTTGAAGAATCCCATGAAGCGGCAGAGGAAGCACAAAGCGGTCATTCCCATGGAGCTGAAGAAGAAGTTGTCAGCAGAAAAACACAGGCCGGTTTTGGCCTTTTGACTGCACTTGTGGTTTTTGGTGCCGGTGCAGGCGGGCTTTTTTCCTGTTTTTGCAGCTATGCCTTCGGCCGTTTAGGGAAACTGAACATCATGGCCACAAGTCTCGTCATTTCGGCTTCCGCCTTTATTTCGGTGGTACTGGTGCCACAGTTGAAATATCCATCCAACCCGCCAGCGGTCGGCGAACCCGAAACAATTGTTTCCCGGACCGAAGACTATTTTGCGCTTATTCTGGTGTCACTTCTTGCCATGGTTCTGGTTTATGTTGCGGCAAACCGGCTTAAAGCCAAATTCGGCGGGCTTAATGCGGCGATTATTGCCATGATCGGCTATGCCGTATTCATGGGCTTAGTCTATTTCATTATGCCGGTTGTCAACGAAGTTCCAGCCGACTTTTCGGCTGATGTTTTGTGGCATTTCCGCATTGCGACTTTCGGTATTCAAGCCATATTGTGGCTGATACTCGGCGTCGGTTTCGGTTATCTCGCCGAAAGACATATGAAAAAACTTTAGCGGGGGAACGCAAGGAATAGTCAAAGCGGAAATTTTCACGAAAAACTTTTTGTCTTCGACAAGTTACTTTTGTCTTCGACAATGAACTTTTTGCCTTAGACAGGGTATTTGTCCAAGTTTCCGCTTCTACTCCTTGCATCACCAATTCAGTTTCTGTCATACTCTTTGTCTTCATAACAGAAGGTTTTAACCTTCTGTTTGTTTTGGCGCGGCTTTCGACCGGTCGCGGATTTTAAAAAAACAGGACAATGAGAATTTTATGAAAATTTACATTTCAGCCGATATTGAGGGGGTGGCCGGCGTTGTTATCCCTCAGCAATGTTCATCCGGCAATGCCGAATATGAGCGGGCGCGCCGCCTGATGACCAACGAAGTCAATGCTGCTGTTACCGGTGCATTTGAAGCCGGTGCAAAAGAGGTTGTTGTGAACGATTCCCACGGTGCAATGGTCAATCTCGTTCCCGAACTCCTCCATCCCGATGCCGAGCTTATTCAGGGAAAACCGAAACCGCAAAATATGGCTTGCGGGCTTGCCGATGGCGGTTTCGACATGGTTTTTCTTGTTGGCCACCACGCCGGTGCAAGTCTTGAAGGTGTGCTCGCCCACACCACCAACAGCCGCGCTTTCCGTGCTGTCTATCTTGGTGACAAACGATTGGGAGAACCCGGCATTTATGGCGCCTATGCGGGTGAACTTGGTATCCCTGTCGGGCTTTTAACCGGCGACAATTGCCTTGAAGAACAAAACAGGGAATTTTTCCCCAAAGCGAGATTTGCAACAGTCAAACATGCTTATGCCAATCGTGCTGCGCGTTCTCTTTCGCCCACAAAATCGTGCGAAAAAATAAAAGCGGCCGCCTTCGAAGCTGTCAAAAACAAGCATGAAATGAAACCCTTTATTGTTCGCCCACCTTTTATGGTGAAATTCGAGGTTCTTTGGCCGGCCCTTGCCGATCAGGCCGCACATCTACCTCCTGCCAAGCGTATCGATGCGGTGACAATCGGCTTTGACTGCAATTCGGTTCGTGATGCAATCGGCTGGATGAGCGCTGTTTCTGCACTTGCCGCTTCAGTCATGTGAGATAAGACTTAAACTTTTTTTGAAACATGAAAGCGGGCTTTAGCCCGCTTTTGCTTTTTGGGATAACCGGCTTTCAATAGTCAACCATGACTGGCTTTTCGATTTTGACGCTTCAAATTTCGGCATTGATCTTGGCATACTATACAAAAGCAGCCTTATGATTTTTCCGGCTTAAAAATGTTCCGGAAAAGAAAGCTTACAAACCAATATTGAAATAAACTTCTGAAACCAACTTCAAAGCAGAGATGATAAGCAAAGGGAAACAGTTTCCCCTTCACTTAACAAACTTAACGAACGATCACCGATTGCCGGAAAATCAATAAATGCCGGTATGGATTTCACCATCCTGCCCCATCCATGCGCGATACATTCCCTCGCTATTGAAAGGCAGGCACACTTCGCCCTTGGTATTAACGGCGATAAGCCCGCCCTCGCCGCCAATTTTTGCGAGATCTTTGACAACCGATTGCGCGGCTTCTTCAAGTGTTTCTTTTCCCCAGCGGATGCGGGCGTCGATTTCGTGTGCTGCGGCATAGCGGATGAAATATTCGCCGTGTCCGGTTGCCGAAACTGCACAGGTTTTGTCATCTGCCCATGTACCGGCACCGATAACCGGACTATCGCCGACACGGCCGGGGAACTTGGCAGTCATTCCGCCGGTGGAGGTTGCCGCAGCCACATGGCCGAAAACGTCACAGGCAACAGCGCCGACTGTGCCGTGGCGACGTGAGGGATCATTTTCTTCCCCACCACTCCGGCGCCGCTCCATTTCCTGTTCAAGCGCTTTCATGCGCCGTTCGGTATAAAACCATTCGGCCGGTTTTATCTCGAGCCCGATCTCGCGGCAAAATTCATTGGCCCCTTCACCTGCAAGAAAAACATGTTCGGTTTTTTCCATAACAGCGCGGGCTGCAAGAACCGGATGACGCGGCCCGAAAATTCCGGCAACGGCACCGGCATTCCTGTCGCGCCCATCCATAATGGCGGCATCCATTTCCTGTGTACGTTTGGTGGTATAAACAGCACCACGACCGGCATTGAAAAGCGGATCATCTTCCAGTGCCATAACGGAAGCGGTGACCGCGTCAATGGCCGAGCCATTCGCCTTCAGCACAGCGCGCCCTGCCTCGAGTGCCAAAGTCAGCCCATGACGATAGGCTTTTTCTTTTTCTTCCGTCATATCTTTCGAGCGCATTGTGCCGGCGCCACCATGAATGGCGATAACCGGTTTTACAGAAGACGACATTTCAAAGTCCTTTCAAAAAACCATTTCAGACTATTTTTAAAAAATAGCATTTCGACGCCGGTCAATTGACGTCGATTTTTGGATCTAGCGCGTCACGCAAGCCATCGCCGAAAACATTGAAGGCCAAAACCGTAACGAAAATTGCAATACCCGGATAAAGGGTGAGGTGGTCGGCAACGCCCATATAGCTGCGTCCTGCGGCAAGCATTGCCCCCCATTCGGAGCTTGGTGGTTGTGCCCCAAGGCCGATAAAAGAAAGGCTTGCGGCAGTCAGAATAGACGTGCCAATACGCATGGAAAAATAAACAATCACATTGGGCAAGGTTCCGGGCAGCAAATGGCGCAATACGATCATATGATCGGAAACACCGATGGCACGCGCCGCATCAATATAAACAGCCTTTTTCATCGAAAGCGTGGTACCGCGCGAAAGGCGGGCAAAAACCGGTACGGAAAACACTGCAACCGCATAAATCACATTATCAATTCCCGGTCCCAGAATGGCGATAACGGCAATGGCAAGCAAAATGCCGGGAAAAGCAAACAGCACATCGGAAATGCGCATAATGAGCGAGTCGAGAAAGCCGCCATAAAAGCCTGCGAGAATTCCCAGAAACACACCGATAAGACCGCCAAGTGTAACCGACAGAAAACCGACAGCCAGAGAGATTCGTCCGCCATAAATGATGCGGGTAAATATATCGCGGCCATATTCATCGGTTCCCGCCCAGTGGGCAGCAGATGACCCCTGCAAAATGGCATTATAATCGGCACTATTGGGATCAAGCGTCATGAATAAGGGAGCGAAAATAGCCGAGCCGATCAACAAAAGCAGAAAAACAAGTGCCACAATCGCGGCTTTCTGGCGCGCGAAACGACGCAAAAATTCGCCGAAGGGCTTGCGCGTTGCCTCGGCAACAAGTGTATCGGATGAAGTGTTCGCACTCATGAGTAACGGATCTCCGGATTAACAAAAGCATAGAGAACATCAACCAGAAGATTGATAAGGATGAACTCCAGTGAAAAGAGCAATATCAGCGCCTGAAGAACCGGATAGTCGCGATAGGAGACAGAATCGATCAACAGTCTTCCAAGCCCTGGCCACGAAAACACTGTTTCGACAACGATCGAACCACCAAGCAAAAAGCCGAATTGAAGACCCACCATGGTGATGACCGGAATAAGCGCATTGCGCAATGTGTGTTTCCATGTCACCAGACGTTCGGGAACCCCTTTGGCGCGCGCAGTGCGGATATAATCCTCACGTGATATTTCGATAAAGGCCGAACGCGAAAAGCGCGCCATCACGGCAGCAACCCCGACGCCGAGTGTAAATGACGGCATGATAAAATGAAGTGCTGTTCCATAACCGCCGGTTGGAAGAAGGCCAAGCCGCACAGAAAAGAGATTGATTAAGAGAAGGCCAAGCCAGAAAACCGGAAATGAAATGCCGGAAACCGCCACAACCATACCGGTATAATCCTGCCAACGCCCTCTTTTGACCGCCGAAAAAACACCGATTAAGAGCCCCAATATGGTTGACCAGATCATCGAAAAAACGGTGAGCCAGACAGTTGGCATAAAACGTTCGCCAATTTCCGAGGAAACGGGTTTGCGGGTTTTCAAGGATTCGCCAAAATCACCATGAACAGCGTTTTCCACAAAGGTCACATATTGCGCCCATACCGGCCGATCAAGACCAAGTTGCGAGCGCATGGCTTCCACCGTTTCGGCATCGGCATCAACACCGGCCGCAAGGCGGGCAGGATCACCCGGCAAAAGCCGCACAAAACCGAATACAATGAGTGATATAACAAAAATCACCGGTATGATGGAAAGCAGGCGTTTGATAATAAAAGCAAACATCGAAAATCCCGAACTTTAGAGTGAACGGCGCGAACACGCGCCTATTCTCCGTTATTATCCAGTTTAAAAACCCGTGTTCTAATGGATAACCACGGGTTCAATTCAAAAAACACCGTTTCAATCGGCAAACTTTGCATCTTTCAAAAGAAAACCGCCATCCGGCAACGCGTAAACGCCTTCAAGGTTCTTTGTTTTGCCGGAAAGCACGTCTTTCTGTCCAAGGAATATCCATGGTGCATCCTGAAAGATGATCTTTTGCGCTCTGCCGTAAAGTTCGGCGCGTTTTGTGTCATCTGCCGTTTTGACCGCATCGGCAAGATCTTGGTCGACCTCGGCATTTTTATAATAGGCAACATTGAAGAGATTGGGCGGGAAGCTTTCGCTCGAAAAAAGCGGGCGCATTCCGTAATCGGCATCGGCGGTTGATGCCGACCAACCGCCAAACTGCATTTGCACCGTCGATTCTTCAGGTGTTCTTGCCCCCCAGACGCGGTCAGCCTCGACACCGGCTTCAAGCGGTGTAACATTGACCTTGATATTCACCGCAGCCAGTTGCTGTTGCAAAAACTGCAAACCACGAATGACCATCGTGCTGTTTTTGCCGAAAATTTCGGTATTGAAACCATTCGGGTAACCGGCTTCTGTCAAAAGCTGTTTGGCTTTTTCGATATTATATTCATACTCTCCGACATTGGTGTAATATTTCAGGAGTGGCGGAATAGGTGATGTGGCCGGTTCACAAAAACCGTTCATCACGACTTTGCAGAAGGCATTTTTATCAACCGCATAATTCATTGCCTGACGCACACGCACGTCGTCAAACGGCTTTTTCATTGTGTTGATTGCCACATAATATTCCGCAATAGACGGTTCTTTCGTCACAACCAGATTGGGCATTTTTTGTGCAACAGCAAAAAGTTCCGGCGGAAAATCGGGAACAAATTGCACTTCTTGTGCCTGTAACATGGCAAAACGGGCGCCATTTTCCGGTACCGAACGGATGGTGACACCATCAACGCCGACAGTGCCATTCCAGTAATGGTCGTTTTTTATGACTTCAAGCGTGTCACTTGAACGGTTCTTGAAAATAAACGGGCCGGTGCCAACGGGGTGGCGGTCAATATCGCGACCATATTTTTCTATCGCCGCCGGAGAAATCATCATGGTTCCGGTATGCGCCATGGAAGATGGAAAAGCCCCATAGGGTTCTTTGAGGATTACCTTGACGGTATAATCATCCACGACTTCCACATGATCGAGCATGGAGACAAGAACGCGACGCGACAATTTGTTTTCAGGATTTGCGAGCCGTTCAAGATTGATTTTTACAGCTTCTGCGTTAAAGTCTGTCCCGTCATGGAACTTCACGCCTTTGCGCAAATAGAAGGTAAATTCTTTGGCGTCTTCCGAGGCTTCATAACGTTCGGCCAGAAGCGGTACAATTTTCAAATTTTTGTCAAAACCCAACAGGCCTTCATAAATCGTCCTGAGCGAAGTCATGGTCAATGTATCATTGATATTGGTTGGGTCGAGTTTTGTCAGATTGACAGGAACGGCAACCGTCAACGTTTTGGCTTCTGACAGAGCCGGCATCAACATGGTGGTAGAGATAAGCCCCGCAGCAAGCAATCGTTTCAAATTCAACATCAATCATCCATTTCGTTGGTTTGTCGAGATTTATCGGTTTGTTGATAAAAGTTTTCAAAAAGTGGCAGCAAGGCTGCCACCCTTATTGTCATTCACCGGTAAATTTGGCGCCATCAACCGAGAAACCGCCATCCGGCAACATATAAACGCCTGACAATTTCTTGGTTTTTACAGAAATATTCTGCTTTTCACCCATAAAAATCCACGGTGCATCTTCAAACACCGTTTGCTGGACAATTTTATAAGCTTCCGCCCGTTTTGTATCATCAGCCGTCTTTACCCCTTCAGCGAGAGCCTGATCGACCTTTTCATTTTTATAATAAGAGGTGTTATAGAGATTGGGCGGAAAGCTTTCGCTGGCAAAAAGCGGACGCAGGCCATAATCGGCATCACCCGTTGAAGCCGACCAGCCGCTATAAAGCAATTGCACGTCGGATTTTTCAGGTGTCTCGGCCCCCCAGACACGGTCAGCCTCAACACCGGCTTCAAGCGGGGTTACCGTAACCTTGACATTGACCTTGGCAAGTTCCTGTTGCAAAAACTGCATGGCACGAATAACAGCCGTGCTGTTTCTTGAAAAAACCTCTGTTTCAAAACCGTTTGCATAGCCCGCCTCGGCCAGCAATTGTTTGGCTTTTTCGGGGTTATATTCATATTGTCCGACATTGGTATAAAAGCGTAATAGCGGCGGAATCGACGATGTTGCCGGTTCACAATAACCGTTCAGGACAACCTTGCAGAAAGCTTCCTTATTGACGGCATAGTTCAGGGCTTTGCGAACCCTTATGTCATCAAAAGGTTTTTTCATGACATTCATCGACGTATAGAATTCATAGATCGACGGGGCTGTTGTTACGTCAAGTGTCGGTATCTTTTTGGCAACCTCAACAAGTTCGGAAGGAAAATCGGGAACAAATTGCAATTCACCGGCCTGAAGCATGGCAAAACGGGCGCCACTTTCGGGAACCGAGCGGATGAGAACGCCATCGACATCGGCAACTTTGCCCCAATAATTCTCGTTTTTTGTCACCTCGAAAATATCGCCGCTCCAGCTTTTGAATTTGAACGGTCCGGTTCCGACAGGATGACGGTCGATATCCTTACCATATTTCTTGATCGCGGCCGGAGAAATCATCATTGTGCCGGGGTGGGCAAGCGAAGATGGCAGCGCCCCATAAGGCTCTTTGAGATAAATTTTGACTGTATAATCATCAACAATGTCGACATGGTCGAGCATCGAGATCAACACCCGCCGCGACAATTTGTTTTCAGGATTGGCCAAACGGTCAAGATTGAATTTCACTGCCTCGGCGTTAAAATCCGTGCCATCATGGAACTTGACGCCTTTTCTGAGATAAAAGGTAAATTCCTTGGCATCACTGGAAGCTTCATAACGTTCGGCCAGAAGCGGAATAATCTTGTAATCCTTGTCGAAACCCAACAGCCCCTGATAGACTGTGCGCAGCGATGTCATTGTCAATGTGTCATTGATATTGGTGGGGTCAAGTTTGGTGAGGTTGAATTCGACACCGACAGCCAACGGTTTGGCTTCTGCCCAAACCGGCATTGCTGCCAATACCGAAACCAGTCCGGCTGCAAAATATCGTTTAACAAGCTTCATTTTCCCTCTCCTTCAAACAATAGACCCGATTGTTCAACGCGTTCAAAAATGCCCACCGGATGACAGGCAACAAAATGTTCCGGCTCCATTTCAACGAGCGGCTCGACCAAAGGTTCATTACCCGGTACCCGTACAGGGCTTGGCACTTCCCCTTCAATGAGCGGGCGCTTGATAAAACGGCGCGCCGGATCGGCTATCGGTACGGCGGCAAGCAGACGCTGCGTATAAGGGTGAAGCGGATGATTGAACACTGCCTGCCTTGGACCGATTTCGACAATCTGGCCAAGATACATCACCGCCACACGATGACTGATGCGCTCCACCACAGCCATATCATGGCTGATAAAAAGATAGGATAGACCCAATTTTCTTTGCAAGTCCATCAATAGATTGACGATTTGCGCCTGAATGGAAACATCAAGGGCTGCCACTGCCTCGTCGGCAATGAGGAGTTCCGGCCCGCAGGCCAACGCGCGGGCAATACAAAGGCGTTGGCGCTGGCCACCTGAAAATTCATGCGGGTAACGGCGCGCCACATGTGGCGGCAGTCCGACCGCCTGCAACAATTCCTGCACACGCTCGTCAACCTTGTTTGAGGGAACGAGTTTGTGCGTCAACAAAGGTTCGGCAATGGAAAAGCCGACAGTCAAGCGCGGATCAAGTGAGGCGAACGGATCCTGAAACACATATTGGATGTTCTGGCGTATCTTGTGGCGTTCGGCATTATCCATTTTTAAAATGTCGCGCCCGTGAAGCAGGATTTCACCGCTCCGTGGTTCGGTCAATTGCATGATCGTGCGCCCGACTGTGGATTTGCCGCAACCGCTTTCTCCGACAAGCGCCAGCGTTTCACCGGCTTTAATGGAAAAACTCACCTGCTCTGCGGCGTGAACCCGCCCTGTCACTTTGCCGAAAAAGTTCTTTTTGACATCGTAACGGGTTACGAGTTTCTTGACATCAAGCACAACATCATCAAGCTTTACTGTATCCTGTGGCAGTGCTTCAATCGCATCTTTACCAGGCTCGCGTATATCGAAAGGACGTGGCAATTTTTCATTGGCGAGTGCGCCAAGTTGGGGAACTGCGGCAAGCAGGGCTTGAGTATAAGGTGCTTGCGGGTGCTTGAAAATTTCGTTCGACGTGCCTTCTTCGATCTTGTCGCCACGACACATCACAAGCACGCGGTCGGCGACCTCGGCAACCACGCCCATATCATGGGTGATAAAGACCACGCCCATGCCAAGCTCGTCCTGTAACATGCGGATAAGGCGCAAAATCTGCGCTTGAATTGTCACATCAAGTGCGGTTGTCGGTTCGTCAGCAATAAGAAGTTGTGGGCGACAGGCAAGTGCCATCGCAATCATCACCCTTTGACGCATACCGCCAGAAAGCTGGTGCGGGTGGCGATCGAGGAGCCCCTTGGCATCGGGAATACGCACTTTTTCAAGCATGGCAAGCGCTTCCTGACGCACTTCCTTGTGCGTGCCCCCCTGATGAAGGCGGATCGCCTCGCCAATCTGGTCACCTATAGTGAAAACAGGATTGAGCGATGTCATAGGTTCCTGAAAAATCATCGCAATATTTTTACCGCGAACGCTATTCATTTGCGACTGCGTGAGCTTTGTAAGATCGCGCACAGCACTCTTGTCGTTGAAGAGCACCTCGCCGGAAGAAATTTTACCACCGCCGAATTCGATAAGACGCATAATAGAGAGCGACGTTACCGATTTTCCGGAGCCGCTTTCGCCCACTATTGCCAATGTTTCACCGGCATTGACCGAAAAATCAAGCGACTTCACCGCACGGAAATTACCGTCTTCGGTTTTGAAATCGACATCAAGGCCTTTTACGTTTAATAGCGGCGCATCCAAATTGACCAACCTCTTTTCTTCCGACATTTCAACCGCTTTCCGGAACGCGTTTGAAAAAGCTGACTCCACCCGCTTTTTTAACGTACTCAAATTTCAACGAAAGGTTTTTTCTCAAATTCTTTCCACTCACTATGGTTGTTTTAGGCAAAACCATGGACAGAGCAACCCGTTGTCATCGACAGCGCCTTTAAACTGTCTTGCTATGACACACTCACCAGAATCTCGCTGTCTTGACCCTTAGGACACAAGAAAAGATCGCTCACGATTAAAAATGCCGCCGAATATGTCTTTTGCGGGCACATTCCTGCTTTACCTTTTTTAAAACCGTCAAAGCCGGTTTTATTCCCTAAATCGTACTTGTCGTTCAAGTGTTTTTTTAAAAAACTTTTGAAACTGGCATGTAAATTGCTTAGGGGCTTGCTGTTTTCCTTTAAAAATCAGTCTGTTGCGGCACTGTTGATAAGTGTGGCAAGCGAGGTAAAATGCGAAGGTTTCATGGTTGCGGCATTCACGCCCGACATATCTTCAGCCATCCATAAAGACCGTAAAATGCTTTCTTCGGTTGCTTCTATGACCGCCTCGAACATGGGCGAAAGGGCGCGATCGTCAATATGGGGAACATCAACCAAATGCGATTCTTCTTCCCTATGACGAAGTTCTTTTGCCGTCGAAAAGGCAAGTGCAAAATCGCCCGAGCCATTGCTCAAGGCTGCTCCGCTTTTGGCAAGCCCGCCGAATGTCCGGTTGGCAAGCCGTTTCAATTGTCTTGGGCAAAGGGGCGCATCGGTTGCAACAATCATCATAATCGACCCGTCTTTATCCGCACTCGGTACGGGGTGATTTATGTCGCTCTTTTCGAGAATTCCAAGATGCCCGCCAAAATTCGACTGCACAAGGATACCGATTGTATAGGTTTTGTCGTCCATTTTTACGAGGCGCGAGGCCGTGCCGATACCGCCTTTAAGACCGAAGGCCACTGTGCCGGTACCAGCACCCACTGCCCCTTCTTCAAACCGGCCGGTTTGGGCAATTTTTAACGCTTCGAGCATTTCATCAAAGCTCGGGCGCAAAGCCCGTATATTGTTCAGCCGTGAATCATTGGTTTCACCGACAACAGCATTGATTGATGTTGCGTTTTCATTGCCCTTTTCATGCAAAGTGTAATAGATCAGTGCTTCAATCGCGCGACCGGTTGCAAGTGTATTGGTGAGCAATATCGGTGTTTCAAGCTCGCCAAGTTCTTCCACCTGAACGGAGCCCGCAAATTTTCCATAACCGTTAAATGCGCTGAAACCCGCCGGTATTTTGTTTTGAAAAATATTGTCGGAATGCGGCACAATTGCTGTGACGCCGGTGCGGGTTGCGTCCCCTTCCTTGATCGTGACATGGCCTACTTTGACACCGGCAACATCTGTGAGCGCATTGAGCGGGCCGCTTTTATAGTAACGGGTGACATAATGTTCCGGCAAAGGGTTAGAACAATCATTTTTAGGTGACACGGGTAACCTTTCCAACTCTTTCCTGCATTGTTGGTGAAGGTTTCGGAAACGACAATGTTCCCGAAGAACGCCAAAACAACAATTCGGTTTTGGCAACAAGGATCAAGAGCCGCACAAGAACTTTGCCGCCAAACTGTTATAATTTTCATCCGACATCATATCGGGCTTTTTATCAGTTATGAGATAATCAATATCTTCCATAGGTGCAACCGCGGATGGCTCCGGCTTGGAAAATTTTGAATGATCGGCAAGAATGATTAACTTTCTCGAATGAGCAGTTTTTGCACAGGCGACTTCCGTCGCCGAAAGGTCAAAATCGGAAACCGCACTGTTGCTGACAACAGCAACGGTTAAAACTGCAAAACGGGCATGAAATTTTGATTTATTCAAGCGCAAGCAGGCCGATATTCGGGCTTCGTTCGCACTTGTAACTAATGCTCACGAAACACATCATGGTGCGGATGGACACCCAAAATTTCGGCAACATTGTTCGATTTTTTAACAATCATCATTCTTAAAGAAAACCAGCCTCTTTAAACAGGCTGGTCTTTCTCTCAGCACGCTTGTCTTAACTACCAAACCGGCAGTTTTCCCGTTCTTGGCTTCTCCGTTTTAAAAACGGTTTTAAATTCCGAGTACCAATTTTTTAAAGGTTGCGATTCCTAGCAGATACGGGCAATCACTTCCCCGACATTGGTGATGCTGCCAGCCGGTTTTACAATTTCCAGTGTTCCGCTTTTTTCGGCTTTAATTTCAGTCTCCATTTTCATGGCCTCCATTACGGCTACAGTCGAACCCACTTCGACTTTTTTGCCGTTCTCGACGAGCCATGCTTTGATCGTTCCGGGAATTGGTGCTGCAATATCACCAGCGCCCTTATCGGCCTTCACTTGTTTCCCACTATCGAATTGCGGATTTTGTGCACCATTTACTGCACTTCCCGCCCCTTCAAGCAATTTCAAAAACCGGAAGGGCAAACCGAGTTCCACCCGCTTTCCATCAATTTCAACATCAAAACGCTCGATTTGCGGCTCAATTTTATCGGCTCTGCTTTCCATAGCCAGTTTTTCGGCAAAATCGTTTTCGATCCAGCGTGTATAAACTTTAAAGCCGTTTTCTCCAATAAAATCCGGATGGTGAACAACAAGCCGGTCAAACGGCAAAACCGTTGCGACACCTTCAATTTCAAATTCGCTCAAAGCTCGTGCGGCACGCTTTAACGCTTCTTCGCGGGTCCTTCCGGTAATAATCAATTTTGCAATCATCGAGTCAAATTGCGGGGCTACAACATCGCCTTCACGAACGCCACTATCAAGCCGCACACCGGGACCTGAGGGAGGCGAAAACTTTGTAATTTTTCCAGGGCACGGTAAAAACCCGCGTCCGACATCCTCGGCATTGATGCGAAATTCAATGGCATGGCCGATGGGGGAAGGCGTTTTATTAATGCTCAAAGGCAAACCTTCGGCAATACGGAATTGTTCAACCACCACATCAAGCCCGCTTGTTTCTTCTGTCACAGGATGTTCGACCTGCAACCGCGTATTGACTTCGAGAAACGAAACAACATCATTGCGCCCCAACAGGAATTCGACTGTCCCGACGCCGCTATAATTGACATGGCGACAAATATTCGTAGCCGCTTCCTTCAAACGTGTTTCAACGGCCTCTGAAATAAACGGTGCCGGCGCCTCCTCGACGAGTTTCTGGTTGCGCCTTTGCAACGAACAATCACGCGTTCCAAGCACCACAACATGTCCCATTTTGTCGGCAATTACCTGCGCTTCCACATGGCGGGGACGGTCAAGAAATTGTTCGACATAACATTCGCCACGGCCGAAAGCCTGAACCGCTTCACGAACAGCCGACTGGAAAAGCTCTTCTGCATCTTCCCGTTTCCATACAACCTTCATGCCGCGCCCGCCGCCACCATGCGCTGCCTTGATTGCAACGGGAAAGCCATATTTTTCGGCAAAAGCGACAACATCCTTACCGCTTGTGATCATACCGTTGCTACCGGCAACAAGCGGCGCGCCCACCTCTTTTGCAACTGCACGGGCTTTGAGCTTGTCGCCCAAAAGATCAATCACTTCGGGATCCGGCCCAATCCAGATGAGACCTGCATCAATCACGGTTTTCGCAAATTCGGCACTTTCCGACAAAAAGCCATAGCCCGGATGAATGGCATCGGCCCCCGAACGTTTGGCAATTTCAATAATCTTATTGCCGTCAAGATAGGTTTCTTCCGGCCGGTTACCGTTGAGGCTATAAGCTTCATCGGCTTCTTTGACAAAAAGCGCTGAACTATCAATATCGGCATAAATTGCAACCGAAGAAACACCATAATCGTGTGCTGCACGAATAATGCGCAATGCAATTTCTCCACGATTGGCAATCAATATTTTTTTCATGAACGTCCCCATCACTGTGAATTTGTAATTTCTTAAATCAAGCCCGTGCTCTTCTGTCTTCCGAAAGCCCGTGTTTCGACTTTATGTTTTTTGGTCCTTGCCATTTCCATTTAATTTCATGATTTTTTTGAAGTTTTATTGGCACCATTCTTCAAGCTTTTCTGCTCGCTATCATAAAAATTTTTGACGGCACGAAATTTTATGAAAGCTCCTATCGGAATTTGTGCCGCAAGGTCAATCTGGTCTTCAACAAGATTGGCAATAACCGGATAGCCGCCGGTAACCGGCCGATCACGCAAAAACAAAACCGGCTCGCCATTTGCAGGAACTTCTATTGCCCCCGTTACTGTGCCTTCACTCGGCAATTCATCACTTCGCGAGCGCTCGAGACGGGTGTCACTTTGTAATCTTATGCCAATTCTGTTGGAAGCTGGCGTCACTTGCCACGTTTTTTCAAAAAACATCTCAATTGATTGCTCTGTAAACCAATCGGTCCGCGGCCCCATAACCACATCAAGTACCACTTTATCGCCTGCTTTCGGCAGGAAGTAAGGATCATCAAGCGACAATAAAACCGGCTGCAAAGGGCTATCATTGGCTATAAAGATGTTGTCACCTGCTGATAGCGGTTTCGGCCCCAAATTGGAAAGACTGTCGAAAGACGCACTTTTTAAAACCGGTTCAACTTTAAAGCCGCCACGCAAAGCCATATAGCTACGAAAGCCTGCCAAGGGCCTCCCAAGAATAATTTCATCGCCTTCATCAATGGCAAGCGGTATATTTTTTTCAAAAACAAAAACTTTGCCTTTTGCCGATTTGATGGTAATCGGCAGGTTAGCACCGGTAAAAGCAATAACCGATGGTTGCAATGCTTTTATACGCGCATTTCCATAGGTAAATTCCAGCACCGGTTGTTCACGAGCATTGCCGACAAGTCGGTTGGCATTGGCCATTGCTTTCTGGTCAAGCGCCCCTGAAGGGGAAAGCCCTTGCAAAGATTGGTACAAACGCCCACGATCCTGAAACGTCACCGGCATCAATGTAGTTACCAATTTGAAAACCGCATTTTCTTGAGGGTTCGGCGTTGCTTCGGTGGCTGATCTTCCGTTGTCGTCATGACCGCCCGTTTTTGCTAAACTGGCTTTTTCATTCGCCTCTGCGGCTTTCGTCGAAGCACTGCTCTTTAAAGCTTTGCTACCCGACCTATCCGGCAATAGTTTTCCATCGTCAGGCGAAAAAAAGTTTTGTGATTTTTCCTGTTCGGCAATCTCAATCCTGTCATTTTTCATTTGTTTTTCGGAAAGAGTTCCGACTTTTTCCTTTCGGGATAAGGAAAAGCTTGTCGTCCCTTTGGAATGCGCAGAATAATCTTTTGTCACATCGACAAAATGCACTCTGTCACCCGGTTTTAGAAGTGAAGGCGGTTCACGGTCGAGATCAAACATTTTAACATCTGTCCGCCCGATCAATTGCCAGCCACCGGGACTCGGTTGCGGATAAACACCACCGAATTTCCCCGCAAGTGCTACAGAACCGGCGGGAATAGATTTTCGTGGTGATGCGCGTCTTGGAACATTAAAAATGGGATCGCCGCCGGTCAAATAGGCAAAACCGGGAGCAAAGCCACAAAAAGCAACCTGATAATGGCTTTCTGTATGACGACGGATAACCTCTTCACGGTCAATTTTTAAAAGAGCAGCAACATCATCAATATCTTCCCCGTCATAGACAACCGGTATTTCGACAAGTTTGCCGCTTTTTTGTTGTCCTTTTTCAAGTTTCAATCCCGCAATTTGTGTCTCCAATGTGTTTTCATCGGCAAAAGCGGGATCAAACCTGACGAGCAAAGTTCGCGCTGCCGGAATAATTTCGACAATAGCTTGAAAACTTTCTTGAACTTGAAGATTTTCTTGGCCTTGCCGATCTTTCTCTCCGCGCCGAATTTCTTGCTGCAAGCGGTCAAACAAAGCCAATGTTTCTTCAAGATCGGCAAGCTCGATCAGAAAAGCCGAATTATTGACACTAAGAAAGCGCATGGGGAAAAGGCACTCCCTCAATCAACAAATGGCTTTAAAGAAACTCCGGCTTCTTCAAGACCGGCTTTGACAGCTCTAGCCATTAATACAGCACTCGGGCTGTCGCCATGGAGGCAAATTGACTGTGCATCAAGGCTAATCTCTTTGCCATCAATCGCGGTAATTTTTCCTGTCTTGACAAATTTCAGCATACGTTCGGCAACGATAGCAGGGTCACTCAACACAGCACCTTTTTCGCGGCGGGATAGAAGTGTCCCGTCACTCTTATAGGCACGGTCGGCAAAAGCTTCAGCCACCACAACAAGTCCGGCTTCACGGGCAAAAGGAATAAGGTCCGAGCCCGCCAAGGCCATCAATACCAGCGACGGCTCGACCGCTTTGATCGCATTGATAATGGCTTTCGCCTGACGCATATCATGGGCAATTGTATTATAGAGTGCGCCATGCGGCTTCACATATGAAACTTTGGTTCCTGCCGCTTTGGCAAGCCCCATAAGCGCCCCGATCTGATAAATGGCGTCGCCCGTCAATTCACTATCGGTCGGGTCCATATTGCGGCGCCCGAAGCCTACAAGATCACGATAGCCGATATGGGCACCAACGCGCACATTATTCTTCTTGGCCGCCTCGAGTGTGCGTAAAATACCGGCAGGGTCGCCAGCATGAAAACCACAAGCGACATTGGCACTGGTAACAATAGACAACATTTCGCTATCTTCGCCCATTTTCCATGGACCAAAACTTTCACCCAGATCGCTGTTCAAATCAATTGATTTCATTCTAACCTCCCTTTTGCCGAATATAGATTTTTGTTTATTTTATATTGTTGAACAATCTAACTTTGATTGTTAGACATTGCAATCATGTTCTTTCTCAAATAAACTTGTAAATATATTTGGAGGATGTCGAAACGGGAGGATTGCGATTTTGCTATCAGGTTTTATGCATTTCAATTCAAGACTTTGCGCGAGCGCTTGCGCTCGGTTAAAAATCGAGGGGTGGGAAGGATTATGAAAACCGGCAAAGACGAAATATCGCTTGCAGACCAAACAGTCAAAGCGATTGAAACAGGCATTATCAGTGGCCAATATCATCCGGGCGAACATTTAAGCGAAGCAATGCTTGCAAAAAAATTGTCGGTTTCACGGAATACATTGCGGGAAGCATTCCGGATACTCACCAAAAACGGACTTGCCGAATATCGTGCCAATCGCGGTGTTTTTGTGACAGTTCCCGACTTCAATACGATTGTCGATGTTTACAATGCGCGCCGCATTATCGAAGTGGGCGCGGTGCGCAACATGAATTTTCCTCATCCCTCTATCGTTTTGATGGACAAGGTGGTTGAAAAAGCAGAAAAACTTTGTGAAGAAGAAAAATGGCAGGATGTCGGTACTGCCGATATGGAATTTCACCAATTGCTGGTAAGCCTTGGCAACAGTCCGCGGCTTGACCGGTTATTTTCCGAAATCACAATCGAGTTGCGGCTAATCTTCGGTCTGGTTACCGATTTACAATCGCTCCATCAGCCTTTTGTCGCCATGAACCGCGATATCGTCGAAGGCTTAAAAAAAGAAAAGCCGAAAAAAGCAGCACGCCTTCTCAAGGCCTATCTCAAACAATCCGAAAGGATGATTGTCAGAGCCTATAGAGCACTGCAAAAATAACTCCCCCTTCTCTCCGTTCTGTTGTTATCTTTGGCTTATCTCTTGCTGAGTGTATTTCAGCTCGTTATTTCAAGTCGTGTATCTCACACCGGCATTCTTCACCGTGTTTTTGCGCGCAAGTGCCGGTTATTTTCGCAACCCGTTATTCTGTGCATATTATTTGCGGCATGAAAAATTGAACGTCACATTGCTTTGTAGAATATCGCCTCTCATTGCCGGATAATGTGACAATGGTTTTCACTTCAATTTTGCCTTTGTCCTTTATATATTCTGTTTTATTCAAACTGTTCAGCACTGCTTCCGGAACGGCTTCAAGGCAAATATGGATGTTGCTTTTGTCGAAACGGAGTAGCTCAATGTGTTACTCATGCTAGACCCGTTTTATCATGATAATAAAGGGCGCACCTATGCTTCGAGAAAATATCGCCGATCTTATGGCCTTTATGGTTGTTGCCGAAGAAAAAAGCTTTACCAAGGCAGCCCGCAAGCTCAATATTTCGCAATCGGCTTTGAGCCATTCGATAAAAAATCTGGAAGAACGTCTCCATTTACAATTGTTGCGCCGCACCACACGTTCGGTTGCACCGACCAATATTGGCGAACGGCTTCTCGAACTTTATACGCCCCATCTTGTGGAGATGGAAAGCGAGCTTAAAAACCTTTGCGAGACAATCGACCACCCATCCGGCACAATCCGCATAACCGCGCCCGATTATGCGGCAAAAGCCATTTTATGGCCCAAGCTTTACCCGCTTCTTGCAAAATATCCCGATATTCATCTCGAAATTTCGATTGATTATGCCTTGACCGACATTGTGGCCGAACGTTTCGACGCCGGTGTGCGGCTTGGTGAACAGGTCGAAAAGGACATGATCGCGCTAAAAATCGGGCCGGATTTACGCATGGCAGCTGTCGCCTCACCACAATATCTTGAAAACCATTCCATTCCGGAAACGCCGCGTGATCTTCTTGAACATCAGTGCATCAATCTTCGATTGCCGACATCCGGCGGTTTTTACGTGTGGGAATTTGAAGAAAATGGCCATGAATGTAAAATAAGGGTCGAAGGGCAATTGAGCTTCAACACAATCGATCAGGCATTGGATGCTGCCGAAGCCGGTTTCGGCATCGCCTACACAACCGAAGATGCTGTGGTCGAACGGGTGGAAAGCGGGCGGCTTAAACGCATTCTTGAAAATTATTGCCCGCCATTTCCGGGATATTATCTCTATTATCCAACACGGCACCAACACACCGCTGCTTTTCAACTGGTTATCGATTGTTTGCGCTATAAAGCTTTATAAGATTATGCGCCCACACATTTTGAATTTCAATTTCCGAGAAGGCCTCTAAAAAGGTTCGTTCCATGCACGATTCCGGTTTTTTCCATCGCGTTTTTCATCCTGTCCGCTAAACCTCCCAGTGTTGCATTGTTGCAGATTTGTTTTCCTGTTTCCCTGATATTTCTACCACCTCCGCCTGAGACTCTTTTTTTATATTGACGACTTAAACTATTTTTTTGACCGATAAACTTCGAGGGCCAAAAATTGGCAAATCAGCTTGTTTTATGAAAATTTTGCATAAAGCCTAGTTTCTTGCGCCCGCTTTCAAAAAAAGTGCTTTTCGGATTAATCTCGATCATAATGAGCGTCCGCGCATAGTCGATCAAAGATAGTGCAACTTTGAAAATGCATTTTTGTCAAAGGGTTTCAAAAAATGGTCAAACGCAACTGGGTAATAACCGGTGTCTCAAGCGGTTTTGGTTATGAAATGGTCAAACAGGTTTTAAGCCGCGGTGATAAGGTATTGGGGACTGTGCGCAAAACGGCACCTGTCGAAGACTTGATTGCCCGTTATCCTGATCAATTTCATGTCGAAATTTTAGATATGAGAGACCGGAAGGCTGTGAAACAACTTGAGCAAAAGACAGAAGAATTGTTTTCAATAATCGATGTGATTGTGAGCAATGCCGGATATGGATTATTCGGGGCGGCTGAAGAATTATCGGATGAAGAAATTGACGACATTATCGCAACCAACCTCACCGGTTCGATCGACTTTATCCGCGCCTTCCTGCCCATTATGAGAAAAAAACAACATGGGCGCATCATTCAGATTTCTTCCTATGGGGGGGAAGTCGCTTTTGCCGGAAATTCGCTTTATCATGCGACAAAATGGGGCATAGAAGGTTTTTGTGACTCGCTTTCACAAGAAATGGCGCCATTCAATATTGGCGTGACCATTGTCGAACCCGGTGGAGCAAGAACCGAATTCCGCTATAAAAGCGCAAAAATTGCAAAGCCGATCGAGGCTTATGACAATACGCCCGCCCATGCTTTTCAAAAAATGCTTGATCGGAAAAACGGCTTGGCCGCAGGGGATCCGGAGCGTATGGCTGCCCGCATTATCGAAAGTGTCGATATAACGCCCGCACCGTTACGTATGGTGCTCGGTTCAGGTGCTTTAAAAACCACCATTGAGGTTCTGAAAAGAAGGCTTGAAGACTTCAAAGAGCAGGAACAACTCGCCGCTTCAACCGATTTTTAAGCGGGATGAAACAACCCTTTTCTTAAATCTCCGTCAAAGCCGAATATTAAAGTGCTATGGGTTCCGTCAGAAGATGCGTTTCAGCCAAACGGAAACATTTTTAGCCAAAAGATCAATTGCGTTCGGCTGAATTGTCGTGTCTTTTCTTTCATGCTGTAACCGTTAAATGATTACGTTTTTCTCACCCCTCAACTGGCAAATCCTTGGCCGAAAGCCCGATCTATTGCATTCAGCGCCTATTGTTTGCTATTTTTCTCGTGGTGTATTTTATAGCGTAGTGCAATGACACCCTGACCGGCGTTTTTTGCCTCCAGCAATTCGAGTGACTGGCCGGCGGCCGGATTTGCTTTCACCAAAACCTTTTCTCCCGTTGCACTATTATCCGTGCGAGGTGACCAATCAAATAATGAAGGTGCAGCTTTGCGCCCGTCAATACCGGGATAGATCATCACACTCAATTCATTAATAAGCCCGTTTTCCAAAAATGCTCCGTTAATCGTGCCACCACCTTGCAAAACAATTCGCTTCATATTGAAGAAACGCCCAAGACTTTCCATGGCTTCCACAAGGTCATTTCCATCCTCACCGGCGAAGACATAGGAAATTTCCAAGCTACGAAGATGTTCCAGATAGGCTTGCGAAGTTTTTTTGCCCAAAACAACAATAATGTTTTCGCCGCAAATTTTGTCGCCCTCATATTTGATGCGCCCATGGCGATCGACAACAATGCATAGCCGTTTTGTTTCGCGCTTACCGATAAAAGGTTGCGGGTCAATCACTCTTACAGGATTTGGGTCATTGAATTCCTGCTTCGCAAAATGCCTTTGAACGGTAACGCGCCCCAGCATTTCCGCGTCGCAATTGAAACTGTCGCTAAGGTCATAATAGGAAATTGTCGCCTTATCATTTTCTGTTCCGTCATAAGGCGCAGTCCAATGATCTTCCACGATTTTTCCGTCAATCGACGTCATCATATGACAAATTATAAACGGGCGCATGATTTCTCCTTGAACAATAAAATCATGAAAGAGCAACGAAATAAGCAAAGGCTCTTTGAAACAGTCTTCTTGATCTATAAACGCTTGAAGCCCCCTCATAAACCGGCCTCTTTTCACAAGGCCTATTAGAAAAATTCATCAATAGAGAAGTGGGAATGAAAAAGCGGGCTTTGCCTGAAACGCGTTCTTTTTTAAAAGCTCGCAAAAATAAAACATACGGATATATGGGAAAAAAAGCACGACATCAACTTGAAACTCGAGGGATGAGCCTCTCTCTTTCTCAAAATTGCTTAAGCTTCCTCAGTCCTACGTCTACCTTCCCTTCTCACTCCTTTCGCTTCCCTTTCCCGTTTGTCGTGCGATTTCCCCTCTGACAGCCTCGTTCCTGACCTTTCCGATGGCCTTCTATTCCCCTCTTTTTTGCCGATTTTTTTAAAAAATCCTGTTGGTTGTTTCGGTCTATCTTGCAAAAAAAACAAAACTGGAGAATAGTTTCCAAAAAAGGTAAAGTTTTTGCGAAATGATCGGGACGAGCAAACCATTTTCCGTGGTTATCAGGGTGTTGTGCATTTTCGCACTGCTCAACCTCGCCTTCGCCCATAATCGCAATTTTCCGGTTCTACCAAACAGTTTTGAAGCCCACTCGTCTCACCATCATGAAAGCGTTTGGCAGAACCATTCGCATATGGTTTCTGAAGGCAACATTTGCTCGAAAAACGCAACTTCAAAACCGCAAAAATTAAGCAAAAAACACCATAATGACAATTCATGTCATGAACTGGGTGCATGTCATGCCTGCCGCATCGGCGCATCAATGCTCACCCCGCCCGATAGTGTTGAAATCGGCGAACATAATCTTTTTTTGGTCGAGATTTTACTGCCCTATGATGCGGTAACCTTCGGCACTTTCTTTGTAAAATCCAACGCCTCGCCGCGTTCCCCGCCATTGTCACTCATAAGCTGACAGGTCCAACATATCAAAACATCGAATTTTTAAAAAAATGGCCGCGTTTTTTGCCGACGTGGCGCAAATGTTTGCTGCTATTTTTTTTAAGTTTCCAATTGTGATTTTAAAACTTGTCAGCCTGTTTTTTTCACCGTCAAAACGCATGGTTTAAAGCCTCACAAAAAACGAGGCTCGGAGAATGCCCTTCATGGCCATTCCCGTTTGTTTTCCATGCCTGACAAAGTTTCAATCCACTTTTCTTTATGGATTTTTAAAAATGGATTCTCTCTTTCAAACCGACAGGCGGTTTAGTGCGTACTCGGACGCACTAAAATCATCGTCTGCCGCAATTGGTGCCATTGCTGCCCTTTCCACCCTGCTCATGATAATGCCGACGGGTGCAAAAGCCGAAACGGCTATAAAAAACGAAAAGAGCACGATAACGCCGATTCAAACCCCGCCAATAAGTCCCGAACAAAAAGAGGCAGCGAAGGCTGCAGAAAAAGAAAACATAGTTCTCAGACCGGTTATCGTTACATCTGCTGCCATGTCTTCACCGGTCACTGTTGTTACCAATCCGAAAGCCCCACGCCAGCCTATTCCCGCTTCGGATGGTGCCGATTATCTTAAAACTATTCCCGGTTTTGCAACCATTCGCAATGGCGGCACCAACGGCGACCCCGTTTTTAGAGGCCAATTCGGCTCGCGTCTTAATATTGTCAATGACGGCAGCACGATTATGGGCGCCTGTCCGGGGCGGATGGATAATCCGACATCCTATATCTCGCCTGAAAGCTATGACCGGCTCACTGTTGTGAAGGGGCCTCAAACCGTGCGCTATGGTCCCACCGGTTCAGCGGCAACAATTTTGTTTGAACGCGACCCGCAGCATTTTGACAAACCGACCGTCAAAGGCGATTCCAGTATTGTCATCGGTTCCAATAGCCGTTTTGAATCCCGCCTTGATGGCACTGTCGGGGTACGCCCCGGCTATATCCGGATTATCGGCAATAAAGCGCTTTCCCATGATTATCATGATGGTGATGGCAACAGTGTTCCCTCAAAATGGGATAAATGGAATGGCGATATGTTTTTGGGGTTCACTCCAGACGAAAATACATTGTTCGAGCTTTCGGGCGGCGGCGGTGATGGTGAAGCCCGTTATGCAGGCCGCGCTATGGATGGCAGCCAATTCAAGCGGGAATCGCTTTCTGCCAAATTCATCAAAGAAAATATCAATGACCGGCTCACCAAGATAGATGCGCAATTTTACTATAATTATGCCGATCACATTATGGATAATTTCCGTTTGCGCCACCTTGCGACCAGCGCTTCCCCGCTGCCAATCGGTATCACCAGCACAGGCAAACCGGGCACCGGTCATATGGGGCATATGTCGGCTATGGGGGCCATGGATATGAACCATATGATGGGCAGCGGAGGCGGAAATCCGATGGCCGGTATGGGAGGCATGACCGGCATGGGAGGAATGAATGGCACGGGCGGTATGGGGGACATGGGCGGAATGGATATGTCATCCATGCCGATGGAATCGCGCCTTGACCGGCGCACCATGGGCGGCCACTTTACCACCAATTGGGATTTAGGCGATTTATCGCTCGTGAGCGGGGTTGATGTTCAAACCAACACCCACCGCAAAAGAAAAAGCCGCAATATGATGAGCATTCACGGTTGGGATAAGGATGCGGTATTTTTCAATTACGGACTGTTCAGCGAAGCCACATGGAACTTTGCCGAAAATCAACGCGTTGTTTTTGGCGGCAGACTTGATCGAGCTTCTGTGAAAGATGAGAGAAGCACAAGTCCGACAGATGGCGACAAGCGAAACAGAACATTGCCAAGCGGTTTTCTTCGTTATGAGCGCGACCTTGATCAAATACCGCTCACAACCTATATCGGGCTTGGCCATGCCGAGCGTTTCCCCGATTATTGGGAACTGTTTTCGCCAAAACAATCGGAGGCAAATTCACTCAATGCATTTGACGGCATAAAGCCCGAAAAAACCACCCAACTTGATTTCGGTGCGCAATATAGCGGGGAAAATAGCAACATCTGGGCTTCCGCTTATGTCGGCCGGATTGATGACTATATTCTCTTCGACTATTCAAGCAGGCAGTCAAAAGCATCGAATGTCGATGCCACCATAATGGGGGGCGAGTTGGGGCTTTCCCATATGTTCTTCAATGTTTGGAAGTTTGATTCAAGCCTTGCCTATTCGTGGGGGAAAAACACCACTGACAATGAAGCTTTGCCGCAAATTCCACCTTTGGAGGGAAGGCTCGGCCTCACCTATCAAAAAGAAAAATGGAGCATCGGCGGCCTTTTAAGGCTTGTTGCCAATCAACCGCGTATTGCCGAAAATAAAGGCAATGTTGTGGGGAAAGACTTTGATAAAAGTGCGGGCTTTGGTGTTTTTTCTTTGAATGGCAGCTACAAGATTTCAAAAAATGTGGCTTTGACCGGCGGGGTCGATAATCTCTTCAACAAAGATTATTATGAACATCTGAACCGTGATGGCGATGCCGGTTTCGGTTTTCCCGCCCATTATCAAGTGCGAGAGCCCGGGCGCACCTTCTGGGCAAAAGCCGATTTCAAGTTCTGAGATCCATTTGTCAAGTTAAGGCAAATAATATCAAACTTTGCCCATTATATTTCAGCTTATGTTGTGAGGCATAATTTTTTTAAAAATTATGCCTCACATAACAGCGGAATTGAGTGCCACGTGCAACAAAACCACCAAATAACCTTTCAGACTTGGCACAAAAACTTTTTAACGGTCGAAAACGCCGATTTAATGCCTCTCACCTTTCCGGCAATTCCTTGAAGCTTTCTCATGCAAAATGTTTTTCTGACCTCAAGAACATGGATGACAAGAATAATTCTGGTCTAATATTTGCGATTGATCTTGTTACGCGTTTGAAAAGCCTGATGGAAAGCGCATAAAATTGATCGCGTTTTTTTCCAAAAATTATCCTGTTTGGAGACCGGTTTCCAGCATGGAACACCGAAATTTATTCTAAAAAATCGGTGACAACAAAACCGATAAAAAGTTTTTCATGGGTAAACAAATAAAACTATACCAAAATTATCAAAAATAAGTCATAGTCGATTTTTAACAATTTTTGCGGTAATCGTGATGAGCCAACAACCATCCATGAATCCGACAGTTTATGACAGTGAAAAGCCTGCAACTTTTTTGGGACTTTTGCGCTATTCGCGTTTTTTTACCGGCTTCGCTATCATCACGGCCATTATTGCAGCGGCTTTGAGCATTGCGCCCTTCTATGTGATTTCGCTTATTGCCGGCGAGCTTTTGAAACCGACGGTCAACCCGACGAGACTCTGGTATCTTGCAGGTGTTGCAACCGGCCTTGTTCTGCTTAGATGGATATTCGTATCTTTAAGTGACATGCTTGCCCATAAAGGGGCCTTCACCATTCTCTTTACACTTCGAAAAAGAGCAGCCCAAAAACTGGGTGAGGTTCCACTGTCGTTTTTTGCAAGCCAGTCTTCGGGAAAACTCAGGCGCACGCTTTACGATGATATTGACAGTCTCGAAAGTCTTTATGCGCATATTTTGCCAAATCTAAGTTCTGCGCCCATTGTATCGCTTTCGGCTCTTATCCTTTTGTTTTTTGCCGATTGGCGGCTTGCCATTATTGTTTTAATCCCCTTGCCGATTGCCTTTTTTGCCCAATGGTGGATGACACGCGGCATGGGCGATGACATGCGTGAATGGATTGGTTTACAGCAAAAAATTTCAGGCGAAATCAGCGAATTTATCCGTGGTGTTAACGTTATCAAAAGTTTCGGTCTCGATACGCGGTCTTTTGGCAATCTTTCAAAGACAATCCATAATGCGGTTGACTGGGCGCATAGTTTTGCTGCCAGAGTGACACGCTCGTTTATGACATTTGCTATTTTACTGCGCGGCAATCTTGTTCTGGTCGCCCCGATCGGAGCCATATTCTATGTAAACGGTTCACTTGACGCGGCTACTTTTGTGTTATTTTTGCTTCTTTCGCCACTGGTGCTTGAACCTTTATTGACCCTTTCAGGGGCACTTCATGAAAAAATGAATCATATCGAAGCGATGGATCATATCAACGAGGTTTTGACTGCAAAACCGCTTATCGAAAGTCACAACAGCAAAACGCCTAAAGGCCCCTATGAAATTGTTTTTGACGATGTCTCTTATAGTTACGGCAAAAGGCTCGCGATCGACCATGTCAGTTTTAGCGCAAAAGCCGATCAAGTTACGGCATTGGTGGGGCCAAGCGGTTCGGGCAAAAGTACAATTCTGAAACTCGTTGCGCGACTTTATGAATTCGACCACGGGCATTTAACCATAGGTGGCCTTGATGTACGCGACTGGCGGCTTGACGACCTTCTCAACAAGACCAGCATTGTTTTTCAGGATGTTGTTCTCCTTTTTGGCACTGTTGCCGATAATTTGCGCATTGCAAAACCCGATGCGAGTGATGAAGAACTTAAAGAGGCCTGCCGCCTTGCCAAAGCAGACGGTTTTATCGAAGCCTTGCCGCAAGGTTATGATACGCTCCTTCAGGAACGCGGCTCGCAACTTTCCGGCGGTGAACGCCAAAGGCTTTCGATTGCCCGCGCTTTTTTGAAAAATGCGCCAATCCTGCTTCTTGATGAACCGACTTCAAGTCTTGATCCGGAAAATGAAAACCTCATCCACGAAGCTCTCGAAACACTTTATAAAAATCGCACAGTTCTCATTGTTGGCCATCATTTGCAAAATCTCGTTTCTGCCGACAAGATTATTGTGATGGATCATGGCAGGCTAGCGGGCGAAGGCCGCCATGAAGAGCTTTTGAAAAATTGCCCGACCTACCGGATTTTATGGCAAGACCAGCTTTCGGCAGGAAACTGGTCACTCGGAGAAGAGGCGGGAGAAGCCGAAGAAAAAACCGGCTCCAAGGGGCAAGACGATAACACGCTTTCAACACAACAGGATGTTTTGGCAAAAAAAGGCGGGCAGTCATGATAATCGATATTTTAACGTCCGGTTTCCGGCTGTCGAAAACGCGCGACAAACAACTCGTTCACGGCATTTTATGGACGATTGTCGAAGGATTTTTTGCAGCTCTTCCCTTTGTCTTCCTTTTTATGATGTTGACACAGGCCTTTGCCAAAGAGCTGACCATCAAAGCCGCTATTTTCTTCGGGGCTGGCATGGTTTTGAGCTTTTTGTTGCGCATCGGCGCAAGTGCAATCGGTGCGCCGAAAGTATATAATGGTGCTTTCACGATGATGGGCGAGGCACGCCTTAATGTAGCAGAGCATTTGCGCAAACTTCCCATGGGTTGGTTCAACAAGCAAAGAAGCGGAGACCTTGCAGGAAGACTGACTTCCGATATTACTTTTGTCGAACATATGTGGTCGCATTTCATCCAGCCATTTGTTGCCGGTTTTTCAATGCCGGTTTTCCTGACCATTTTTCTTTTCTTTGTCGACTTTCGTCTGGCAATTGTCATGCTTTGCGGCTTTCCTTTGACTTTGCTTGCCTTGTTATGGACGCTCTCTATGGGAAAAAGCGCAGGTCTGAAACTTGGAAAAGCCAATAGTGCCGTGCAATCGGCTTTGCTTGAATATGTGCAAAGTATCACTGTTATTCGCAGCTTCGGACGTTTCGGCAATAGCTGGAAAAGACTTGTAAAAATCCTCGACGACCAGCGCAATGCATGGTTCCACGCCGAAACGAGAACCTCGCCTTTCCTGTCATGCTTCGGTTTTGTGCTGGAAATGAGCTATATCAGTCTGGTTATTTTCGGCATTTATTGGTTGGCAAACGACAAGCTCACTGTCTCTCAATTGTTGATTTTTCTGATTATCGCTTTGCCCGTCTACCACCAATTATATGAAGTTGGTCAGGCAATGTTGATGTTGCGTCTGGCAAACCGTTCGCTTATGCGCATTGAAGCGCTGCTTCATGAACCGACGCTACCCGAACCGCAACATCCCAAAATGCCGGAAAACTATGAAATCCGTTTCGACCATGTGAGCTTCAGCTATGATAAAAAAGAGGCGAATAACACAAAAGAGACGGGCAACGCAAAAGAAGCGAATAACAAAGTCCTTGATGATATTTCATGTACGATCAGGCCGCAGGAATTGACCGCCATTGTGGGCCCGAGCGGTGCCGGAAAGACAAGTTTTGTTCACCTTATCGCCCGCCTTTGGGAAAGAACAGAAGGTAAAATCACAATCGGCAATATCGACCTTAAAGACATAGGGACAGAAAATCTTCATCGTTTGATCGGCATGGTATTTCAGGATGTGCTTCTCTTTTCCGGCACGGTTTATGACAATATCAAAATCGGCAAGGAAGATGCGAGCCGTGAAGAAATCATCGAAGCGGCAAAACAGGCCGAAGCACATCAATTCATCATGGCATTGCCGGAAGGTTATGACACCGTGCTTGACGAGCATGGAAGCTCGCTTTCGGGTGGTGAACAGCAGCGCATCTCCATTGCCCGCGCTTTCCTGAAAAACGCCCCGATATTGCTTCTTGATGAAGCAACCGCAAGCCTTGATCCGTCGGCGGAAGCAGAAATCCAACGCGCCATGAATGCATTGACCAGAACTCGTACAGTCGTTGTCATTGCCCACCGGCTGAACAGCATCCGCCGGGCTAACCATATCATTGTTCTGAAAAACGGGAAAATCGTCGAAGAAGGAACCCATGATACGTTGGTGAAAGCCGATGGTCTTTATCAAAAATTATGGAATAACCAGAATAAAGCGCGTGGCGTATTCCCCCATAGCGCAGCCATTCTGAATTGATTCTAAGGCAAATAAAAAGCGAAACCAGCCGCCGCCGATCAAACTCGAAATTTCAAGATTTTCCGGCTGGAAAAGCTGATCTTCAAGCCTTGTCCCCCGAGAATTGCCAAATGCGACAGCGCGCTCTTTGCCGGAAAGAATGGGACAGCACGCTCTTTGCCGGAAAGAATGCGATGTTATGCCCTTTATGGGAAAATTGGAGTGCGTGCTTTTTGTGAGAAAATTAATCGTCACCTTCTCCGCAACAGGCGCAATTTGAAGGAACTCGCTATTTCTTAGAATGGCCGGTCATCCAAGGATAAGCACTGTTCATTCTGGCAAACTTCCAGCAATCCGGTAAACGACATGAAAACCTGATTGACAGACAGCGATATTTTCTTCAATACCGGTTTATTAAAACTTGACTATTATATTCATTATTATTCGTCTATAGTTTTAAAACCTAAAAAAACAATCGGTGCGGGAGCTTAAGAGATGGAAAAGACAAAAAACAGGAATACGGCTGAACTCACGCCGGAAAACCACATGGACGGGATGGAGCGTCTTGAACTAACGGTCAACCGGATTTATGAACCTTTTTCCCACCTCGTCCGCCTGACCGGAACAATCAACCCGACAAACCCGATTGAATGGCAACAGGCAAATGTTGCCGTGCGTTTCGAGATAGGCGAAACCGGACAAGGCCGCAAGGTTTACCGGATTTATACAATCCGTTCTTTTAATCCCGCGACACATGAAATCGAAGTCGATTTTGTCAAACATGAAGGGGAAAGCCCCGCTATCAACTGGCTTCAAAGTTTGAAAGCCGGATCTCATGCTTATTTGATTGGTCCGCGCCCGCAATTTTCAACGGAAGAATATAAAAATAAAAAGCTGAAACTCTTTGCTGATGAAACCGCCATTCCGGCCGTTTTTTCCATTCTTTCCCATTGGCCGGAAAACACCGAAGCCGAAATCTATATCGAATCCGCAACTGCAGAAGCAGCCGGTGAACTCCCCGATAACAAGGGGGTCAAAAAACATATCTATGTGCGAAAGGAAGAAGAATATCCGGGGCAAACCGGTTTTCTTGTTCACTCGGCTGAAAAGATTAGCTCCGCAGAAGGTTGCTCCATCTGGATTGCCTGTGAACGCGAAGAAGCCCGTGCAATCAGGAAACATTTCATGACTAACTGCAATGTGAAAAAGCAGAATATCAAAGCCATCGGATATTGGCGTCTCGGGCTTGCCAGCTCGGAAATAGAGAAAATTCGCGGCAAATATTATAACGAACTTATTGCACAGGGAAAAACCGAAAAAGATTTTGATGAATTCGATATTCCGGCTTGATCGGTGGCGAGACTAACACTGGAACACCTATAGTCACGAGATTTCCCCAGCGGCTGAAGAGCGACCGATAATAAATCCCCGACGTTTGAAAGGTGAGCGGTGACAAATATAAGTTTAAAAAAGCCGGTATGTCGCCGGTGCCGGCTTGAAAAGTGAGCTGTTGATCTGTTTTTTAAAATTGCCCTGCTTTTATCGGCTGTCAAAGAGGTGAAAGGAATTGGATTTTTCTTGTCCCCTTTTTATTCTCATACCCAGCCCCCAAAAATCACACTCGTAAAAACCGGCCTCTATCACTTTTCAAGAGCTGACTTTTCTTCGAGAGCATACTCCTTCTTGAGTAGATCGGTATTTTATTCAAAAATTAGCGCTATGCGTTGATGAGCGCCTGTCTGCTTAGCCAAATGCGGAACACAGATATTTTTTAACCTGTTTTTGAAAGCTTGGCTTCTGGCCTCAAAAAATCATAAAACATTATGGAAAATGCCTTAAAACCGGATTTGATTTTAAAAATATTCATTTTTATAATTTTTATAATAATTACTCACATATTTTCAAATATAAGCCTATTTCTGGTTCATATATGCAAATTTTAATCTAAAATAAATTGACGTTTTAGTTTTCTTCAGCCTTATTATTTACCAACCAACATTTACCGCACACGTATTGGGAGGAGAAAACAATGACGTGGATGCAGAATTATGTTCCGGTTGGCAATCTATGGTTATCTGCACTGATTGCCGCAATACCGATAATCTTTTTCTTTCTGGCTTTGACACTTCTTCGTTTGAAAGGACATGTCGCCGGTACAATTACCGTTATCCTGTCATTTTTAATTGCCGTTTTTGTCTATGGCATGCCGATTGGACCGGCAATTTCATCCGCCATCTACGGGTTTTTCTACGGTTTGTGGCCGATTGCATGGATTATCGTTGGCGCGGTGTTTCTTTATAAAATTTCGGTTGTCACCGGTGACTTCAATATTGTGCGACATTCCATTTTGGGGATTACCGAAGACCAGCGCCTACAGCTCATTCTGGTGGGTTTTGCTTTCGGTGCTTTCCTTGAAGGCGCTGCCGGTTTCGGTGCACCGGTTGCCATTACTGCTGCCCTTCTTGCAGGGTTAGGCTTTCGCCCGCTTTATGCGGCCGGTCTTTGTCTTATTGCCAATACTGCTCCGGTTGCTTTCGGCGCTATGGGAATTCCGATTATTGTTGCCGGACAGGTTTCAAATATCGATCCGTTTTTGTTAAGCCAGATGGCTGGACGGCAATTGCCGTTTCTTTCGGTATTTGTTCCCTTCATGCTCGTAATTATCATGGATGGCTGGCGCGGCGTGCGTGAAACATGGCCAGCTGTACTTGTTGGTGGTGGCACATTTGCAATTGTCCAATTCCTGACTTCCAATTATTTCGGGCCCGAATTGCCTGATATTACAGCTGCTATTGCAACACTCGTTGTTTTGCCGCTTTTCTTGCGCCTCTGGCAGCCAAAACGCATTTTCCGTTTTGACGAAAGCGAAGCTGCCCCCAAAGAAGAAATTCCCCATTATTCAACGGGAGAAATTATCAAGGCATGGTCGCCTTTTATCATATTGACAATTTTTGTTATGGTTTGGAGCATTGCGCCTTTCAAAAAACTTTTTGCCAAAGGCGGGGCATTGGAAAGCTGGGTGTTAAGTTTCGACGTATCATTCCTCAATAATATTATTGTCAAAACCGCGCCTATTGTTGCAACAGATTCAAAAATCAGCGCCGTTTATAAATTCGACTGGTTTTCAGCCACAGGAACCGCAATTATCCTTGCAGCTGTCGTCAGTACTTTTGTTTTAAAAATGCGTCCCGCTCGCGCTATTGGCGTTTTCGGCATGACGCTGAAAGAACTTGCCCTTCCGATTTATTCGATCGGTATTGTTCTTGCTTTTGCTTTTATTGCCAATTATTCGGGGCTTTCATCCACTTTGGCACTGGCTTTGTCACAGACGGGCAAAAGTTTTACGTTCTTCTCGCCCTTCCTTGGCTGGCTTGGCGTTTTTGTTACCGGTTCGGATACGTCTTCCAACGCTCTGTTCGGTGCCTTGCAAGCAACAACAGCCCATCAGATCGGCGTTTCCGATGTTCTGCTTGTTGCAGTCAACAGTACGGGCGGCGTTACCGGCAAGATGATTTCGCCGCAGTCGATTGCAATAGCTTGCGCGGCTGTGGGACTTGTCGGGAAAGAATCCGACCTCTTCCGCTATACTGTCAAATATTCGCTGGGGCTTTGTGCCATTGCCGGTATTATGACAACGCTTCAGGGATATGTTCTTCCGTGGATGATCCCGTAATCGTGGATGATCCCGTAATATTGATTTTACTTTTACCGTATGTTTCCTGTTTAAATAAAAAGAGTGAAATATTCCACACCAATAGATCAGCCACCGTGGAATATTCACTCGCATTTCCTGAAGTAAAAATCACAATAGATGTGAATGATCTTCCGCGAAAATGCATTTAACTGGAAATATAATTTCGTTCATAAGGCACTTTTTTGGCAACCACTTTGCCGGATTTGTAACGGACTTTGATCCTCACGACTAACAAGACGGGTAAAGAAATGATTATATCTTCTATTTCAGACTATCGCGAAGGTGCACGACGCAAACTCCCGCCATTTCTCTTTCATTATATTGATGGCGGTGCTTATGCAGAGCGTACCCTGCAACGCAATACAACGGATTTATCCGATATTGCGCTTCGCCAACGCATTTTGAAAAATATGTCGGAGCTCAGTCTTGAAACCGAGCTTTTCGGCGAAAAAATGAAAATGCCGGTGGCACTTTCACCGGTGGGGCTTACCGGCATGTATGCACGCCGTGGTGAAGTTCAGGCAGCCAAAGCCGCTCAATCACGCGGTATCCCCTTTACACTCTCGACTGTTTCTGTCTGCCCGATTGAAGAAGTTCAGGCGCAAGTTCCAAACCCCATCTGGTTCCAGCTTTATGTCCTCAAAGATCGTGGTTTCATGAAAAATGTTCTTGAACGGGCAGCCGCCCAAGGCATCAAAACGTTGGTTTTCACCGTCGATATGCCGGTTCCGGGTGCCCGTTACCGTGACCGCCATTCCGGTATGTCAGGCCCGTTTGCCAAATTGCGCCAATATACACAAGCTGTTCTTCATCCTGCCTGGGCTTACGATGTCGGCATCATGGGAAGGCCCCACGACCTTGGCAATATTTCCACCTATCGCGGAAAACCGACCAATCTGGAAGATTATATCGGTTGGCTAGGAGCCAATTTCGACCCGTCGATAAGCTGGAAAGATCTTGAATGGATTCGTGAATTCTGGAAGGGTCCAATGCTTATCAAAGGCATTCTCGACGTTGAGGATGCCCGCGATGCTGTGCGTTTCGGTGCCGATGGCGTTATTGTTTCCAATCATGGCGGGCGCCAGCTTGACGGTGTTCCTTCAACCGTCAGGGCATTGCCAAAAATTGCAGAAGTTTTAAAACCCGATCTCAAAGTTCTTGTTGATAGCGGCGTGCGTTCAGGCCTTGATGTTGTGCGCATGATTGCACTCGGAGCAGATACAGTTATGCTTGGCCGTGCATTTGCTTATGCATTGGCAACCGATGGTGAAAAAGGCGTAGCCAATATGCTTGATCTCATAGCCAAGGAGATGCGTGTTGCAATGACATTGACAGGCGCCAAAAAAATTGCCGATATCAATGCGGATATGCTCGTCAAAGATTGAAAAACAGCCTTGAAAATCGACATTGCAAAAGCATGAAACAAGTCGATTTTCAGTGAATCGCTCAAAGCGGCTTGTTCTCTTTTGGGTTTTAAAAGTGCTTTTGATAAAAAGGACTGTGAGTGTGGCAACATCACGCTTGCAGCCCTTTAGTTTGCTATCATGACCTGCGAAAGTGGATTGAAAATTTTTGAACTTGGTTCCCTTTATAACACCGCTTACCGGCGTTGTCCGGAAACTCCCCCACACCATGCCAATCCTACCACTGCTGCCATGCCTATTTTTTGGAGGCTGGTTATTCTTTTTGCCGGCTTACCGATCGCACCCCCGATCGCACTCCCCCGATTGCACCTCTTTGTGACCTTTTTCATCTATCTTCCGCGACCTTCCAAGTGGTGAGGATGTTAAACCTTGCAGCATTATCCTCAAATTATGGCAGACGGCAAAATTCAAGTGACTATGGCGCTCTCTTCGACCTGCACAATTTATTCACCACAATTTGCCTGCACCCGTTTGAATGATAAACTGAAAAAGCGTTTTCAGCTTTGTTTTTGGCGATCTTGCCTGTCACTACCGCCTTTTATGCTACTCGTGATAAATTATGAAAATTTGGGTTTCATGCCTTATCCAAATAGTTTTTAAACAAATTTATTTTTTAAAAATTTTTACGTTACTGATTGAGAATTGTTCAACAAAAGAAAATTTCTGCCTTCAAAAATCAGGGGAAATCAGTTCGTTTTCCTAAGGGAAAACGGGTTATTTTTCACATTTTGCTCAAAAAAACTCTTTAAAAAATTTATTTAATTTTTTTAAAAAGGGGAAAATATTTTTCGCAAATAAAAAAATAAAAGGTTGAACAATTCGTGAAAAGAAGAAATATTAGGCTTGTCCATAGCAAGTTTGCGGGGAATTAAAATGTCTCTTCCTTTACAATTCAACGTTTTTTCAATCGCGCCTTTCTTCAAGGGCGGCGAGAAAAAGCGGTACTTGTCTTTTTCTTCACCCCTCATCAACAGGCAATTTTAAAAATGTTATCCCCTTGTTTGAAGGGCTTCAATAAGCTCTATCCATGGGCTGAAGCCCATGCAGAGGAATGGGACACCACGTTTCAATCCTCGAAAATTATATTGGAGCGCTTGGCAAAAGAAAAATTGACCGGCGTAGGTGTACCGGAAAAGTTCGGTGGCGATGGCAAAACCATTGCCCATGCTATTTTGACAATTTCCGACATTGCCTATTCCTCGTTCACTGCTGCCTTCGTCTTATGGGCGCACCGCGCTTATATCGAATGCGTTTTGCAAAGCCCGAATGAAACGCTCAAAAGCCGTCAATTGCCGTTACTGACATCAGGGAAAATGGCCGGTTCTGCCGGTCTCTCCAATTTAATGAAACATCTTTGCGGCCTTGAAAAAATGGAAAATTTTGCCTCGCTTGACAATGGAATCTATCAGCTTACCGGCAAAATGCCATGGATTACCAATATCGATTGCCAAGGCTTTTTTGCAGCCTGCGCAGCCGAACTTGATAACGGACGCGCGGTCGTTTTCAGCCTTGAAAACAGTGACAAAGGCGTGAATGTCCAATCGCTCGATTTACTGGCTTTGCGCTCAAGCGGTACAAAAGCGATCACCATGGATAAGGTTGCTTTAACGGCTGACCGGATTTTACATGACAATATTGCCGAATGGCTGAAAACATTGCGTCCGGCTTTTATCGCACTTCAATGCGGGCTATTTTCAGGATTGGCAGCGCGCTTTATTGGCGAAGCCAAAAAATATTTCAATGCCCGAAGAGTATCGCTCAAAGGCGATATAGACGAGACAGAAAAAGAACTTTCAAGCTTGCGCGATGCACTTATCAAGGGTGTAAACAATCACCATTTTGTCGATGCTCCCGAAGACTTATTCAGGTTGCGCATCAGCTTGACCGACTGGCTCTGGAAAGCGGTTCTGCTTGAATTGGAAACCCGTGGCGGCGGTGCCTATCTCATGGAGACTGCCGAAGGTTTTCCCCGTCGTTTGCGCGAGGCAAGTTTTGTTCCCATTATTACCCCCAGTGTCACGCAGCTTAAAAAAGCCTTGGCATGATTAACCCGTTTATCCGTTCAAATTCATGACAGAAAAAGCCCCCCTTCTTGAAGCAAAAAACATCGTTTTGCGGTATCGCGACGATGCACCCGCTATTCTTGAAAATTTCAACCTTGCAATCGGAAAGAATGAAACTGTTTCCATTCTGGGGCCAAGTGGCGTTGGAAAATCGAGCCTTTTACGTGTACTTTCCGGCCTGCAAAAGCCGAATGGTGGACATATTTTTGTTCACGGCAAAGGGCTTACCCGTGTTGATCCGAATATTGCTGTGGCCTTTCAAAATCCTGGGTTATTGCCATGGCTGACATTGGAAAAAAATGTGGCCTTTGGCCTTGATTTCAAAAACCGCGAGAAGCTTGAAAAAAGCGAACGGCAAAATCGGGTGAATAAAGCGATCCATGAAGTGGGGCTTGATTATGCGCGGAAACTACGCCCCTCCGAGCTTTCCGGCGGGATGGCACAGCGGGCAGGATTGGCGCGTTGTTTTGCAAGAAATCCAGAAGTGCTATTTCTCGACGAACCGTTCGGCGCACTTGATGAATTGACACGGCAGGATATGCAAAATCTGCTGATTAAACTCGTTAAAGAATTCTCCGCTTCAACACTTCTTGTCACTCACGATATTGACGAGGCATTGCTTGTTAGCGAACGCATTATTCTGCTTGGCGGAAAACCGGCAAACATTATCGGCACGTGGACAATTAATTTCCCCAAGCCACGAAATAACTTTGTCGAAGAACTTGGCAAAATCCGTATCGAAATACTTGCAGCTTTGAGAGATGCAGGACTTAAAAAAAGAGATGAAATATGAAAGATGAGTATTTTTCCCGCCGCGACATTTTGCGGCTATCAGCTTTATTAACGGCAAGTGGCGCTTTGCCGTTTTTAAATATCGGAAGAGCGAAATCACAGGAAAAGGATGAGCCGGTAAAAGTCGGCTATTTGCCTATCACCGACGCAACAGCTTTGCTTGTAGCTCATGGTAAAGGTTTTTTTGAAAATGAAGGTTTGAAAGCCGAAAAACCGGTTCTCTTCCGGAGCTGGTCACAAATTGTAGAAGCTTTTTTTGCCGGCCAGATCAATGTGATGCATGTTCTTTCGCCAATCGCCATCTGGGCACGCTATTCAAGCAAAGCGCCGCTTAAAGTCGTTGCATGGAACCATATGAGCGGCTCCGGTTTTTCTGTTGCCAATGACATCAATTCCATTTCCGATCTTGGCGGCAAAAACGTTGCTATTCCATTCTGGTATTCAATCCACACTGTCGTTTTGCAAATGATCTTGCGCAAAAACGGCTTGACCCCCGTTTCCAGAAAAAGCGGCACAATTGAAAAAAATGAAGTTAATATGGTGATCATGGCTCCATCGGATATGATACCGGCGGTTGCCAATGGTCAGGTTTCGGGCTTCATCGTTGCAGAACCCTTCAATGCGGCAGGTGAAGCTGCCAAAGTTTCAAAGCTTGCAAGATTTACAGCCGATGTCTGGCGTGACCATGCCTGCTGTCTTGTCTGTATGCAGGAAAAAGACCTGAAAGAGCGCCCAGAATGGTCGCAAAAAGTGGTATCAGCCATGGTCAAAGCACAATTGTGGACAGCAAAGAACCGCGAAGAAACAGCGCTTCTCCTTTCCAAAGAAAATCCGAACAAATATATGCCTTTCGGTTCCGATGTTCTCAAACGTGTTCTTGTTTCAAGCGAGGATGATAACCGGTTTTATGAAAAATCGGGTGCAATTATCCACCCGGACTGGCTTGAGAAGCGCATAGATTTTCAACCCTATCCCTATCCGAGCTACACAGAAGAACTGGTAAGACGGCTGAAAGACACTTTGATCGAAGGTGATAACGCGTTTCTTCAAACACTTGATCCGGCTTTTGCGGCCAAAGACCTTGTCGATGACCAATTTGTCAAACGCGCATTAAGCGAAGTTGGCGGACTTCCCGCTTTCGGCATGAAAGACAGTTTCGTGCGCAATGAAGAGATTGAAGTTTAACGGGGAGAAAGCGTGATGAAAAGCTGTCTTCGCCATTTGTCCGGTTTGTCAGGACTTGTCGTGCTTCTTTTCCTCTGGTGGCTTGGAACAGATGTTTTGAGTGCCAAAAACAGCTTTGCAAGCCGCTTTTCGGTTGAGGAAACATTGCCGACTTTCTGGCACTTGTTGACCAGCTCCGACTTGACTCTTCACGCTCTCATCAGCCTTAAACGCATTGTTGTCGGTTTGCTTTTTGCGCTCATCATCGGTGTGCCTGTCGGACTTTTGATCGGCGCCAAGCCGTGGGTGGAAAGAGCAACCGGTCCCGCATTCCAGTTTCTGCGCATGATCTCGCCATTGTCGTGGATGCCGATTGCCGTCATGGTTTTCGGCATCGGCGACAAGCCGATTTACTTTCTTCTCACCTTTGCAACAGTCTGGCCGATTATGTTCAACACAGCAGCAGGTGTCAAACAACTTGACCGGCATTTTCTGCTGGTTGCAAAAAGCCTTGCTGCAACACAAAGTGAAACATTGCTCTATGTGGTTTTTCCGGGAATTTTGAGCCATATGATGACGGGAATCCGGCTGGCGATCGGCATTGCGTGGATTATCATTGTCCCTTGTGAAATGTTGGGCGTCTCGGCAGGCCTTGGCTATTTCATTCTTGATACACGTGACCGGCTTGCTTATCCTGAGCTGATGTCAACCATATTGCTTATCGGATTGATCGGCTATTTGCTTGATAGCTTAGTTCGCGCGGCCGCCCGCCGCCTTGGCTGATCTTGCATTGCGACTTTGGCTGATAAAAATGACCCGCGCCGGTTTTTGAAAGGATGGGGCGAAAGTTCCCCATCCTTTATCCGAGTGTTTTAAATAACCTTGATAAAGCGGATGTGGGGTCAATAGCCGCAGTAATTTTAACCATAAGCATCGCTAACGATTTTGTGCCTTGAAAATCCTGACGGTCGTAAACGGGGAAAACAAGAACATATGGTCAAATTTTTCAAGTTTTCCGCTTACTCGCCCCGATTTACCCCGTGAGCAAAAACAAGGAAAAATAGTCCTTTGTTTTACTAACGCTACGTGGGGCTTCTACCATCATTTTACCAACTCGTTAATGAGCGGGTTTCTCATCCTGTTTTGCGTTCTTGTGCTGATTTTTTTCAAATTTTTCCAAGGCGTCGCAGTTGCTTTTTCCCCAATCAAACAGCATTTCAACCGGCTCGCAAAATCTTTTTCCAAGCGGGGTGAGCGAATATTCAACCTTTGGGGGAACAACCGTATAGACATGGCGGTGAACCAGACCGCCTTCCTCAAGATCACGCAATGTCTGGATCATCATTTTTTTGGAAATTCCCGGTAAAGCGCGTTGCAATTCACCAGTGCGACATTTGCCATTTGGCCAGTGAAACAATGCGTGCAAAAGCATACTTTTCCATTTGACCGAAAATAATTCCATAATTCTTCGTGCCGGGCAGGTTTCGACAAAGACGAGGTTTTCATTGGTGTTTTTCGGCATAATAGTCACTTTTTGGTATCTATGTCCCTATTAAGTACCTTCTAGCATATTTTTTACTAGTAGCCTAGCTGTTTTCTGTATCTAACAAATCAGGGAATATCATTATGCCAGCTGCTTTATGGGCTTTTGCAATTGCCGCTTTCGGTATCGGCACAACAGAATATATTATTTCCGGCCTGTTGCCGGCCATTCAGGCAGATTTTCACATTTCGGTCTCGGCTGCCGGTTTCATGGCAACCTCTTATGCATTGGGAGTGTTTTTCGGAACTCCGATTATCATCATATTGGGAAGCAATGTCGAAAAGAAAAAGTTGCTACTTCTTGCATTGACATTTTTCATCGTCGGAAATTTTCTGACTGCTCTTTCACCCAATTTTACCACCGCCATTTTCGGGCGGGTTATCAATTCGCTTTGCCACGGAGTTTTCATCGGTATTGCTTCTGTCCTTGCCGCCGAACTCGTACCGCAAGATAAGCGAACCAGCGCAATCGCCTTCATGTTCAGCGGCATGACGGCAGCCAATTTTATCGGCGTTCCTGCCGGTACCTGGTTCAGCCATGTAACGTCATGGCGCACCACTTTTTATCTCATTACACTTATCGGTGTGCTTGCTTTTGTTGCAACGTCGAGACTGGTTCCGAAACAGCCGAAACATCATGAACAATCATTGAAAAACGAACTTTTTGTTTTTGGCGATATTCATGTTCTTCTTGCCATGGGCATTACTATTTTAGGCCCTGCAGCATTTTTCACCTCGATTACTTATATTGCGCCAATGGCCAAAGAGCTTGGTCATTTTTCCGATCAGGGCGTTACATTTCTTCTGTTCATTTTCGGCGCCGGATTGTTTGTCGGAAATTATTTAGGTGGCAAATTTGCCGACCGTGCACTCATGCCGGTTCTTTATATTACGCTCTTCGCTCAAGCCGTAGTGATGCTGTTTTTCTATCTTACAATAGCCAACAAAATTGCCGATGTATTTTCTATATTTTTCATGGCTGCCTTCGGTTTTGCCAGCGTCTCGCCAATCCAGCGCCTTGTTATGGACAGAGCAAAAGCCGCAGGTGGCGCCAATCTTGCTTCGGCGGTCAATATCGGCTTTTTCAATCTTGGTAACGCACTGGGTTCATGGCTCGGCGGTCTGGTGATCGCTTATGGTTTCGGCTATGCCTCGCCGAACTGGGCAGGTGCTTGCCTTTCTTTTGCAGCACTTTTCCTTGCTGTTCTCTCAAGCCTTTTTGCAAAACATCAAGCAAAGCAGAAATTAGGTGAATGTTGCCCGTCAAATACAAACTAAACCATTGCCTGGCGGGGATATACAAGTCCCCGCTCTTTTTCGCCTTTTTAGAGCGTTGACATTTATCGGTAACTGCCGAAACTGCGCCTCAAGGCGAAAGCAACAAGGCAATGTCGTAATAAGACGAGGAAAAAGACAAGCCCACCCAAAAGCCCTTCTTACCTGAAATTCAATCTAGCCAGGAAATCCGTCTTATCAACAAATCCGCACCATCTGTAAATTCGGGCTATCCGTCAATTTATGCCATTTGCGAATCCGGAACGTTCAAAAGCCCAAGACGCACGAACACTTTAATAAAGTGGGTGTCCGTACTGTTTTCCTGATCTTCAATGATTAAGACTTTGTAGCGGTAAAAGTTTCATAGCTCCCACGAGGCCGACATCTCGGCACCACGATATATTTTTGCAACGGAAGTTTCCCGACCATTTATTTTAACAATCGTTTGATTTAACAAAATGGAATTCAGAACCCTTGGCTATGTTCGGTCATTAACAACCGCCGACTAAACAGATTTTTTAATAAAAATTCCCGTTTCGGAAATTTTCCAATAAGTTACAAGAGTTTGAAACTTTGACGACACCAATACAGGTGAATAAAATTTTCTAGACGTCAAAACTGCGCCAAGGTTCAAGGTGCCTTGCAAATCCATTCGTCGGGCATTTGGCACCCTCCTCTAATACTCCCTCTCCCTATAAAAGAAACGCGCTGTTATTTCTGAAAGCGCAGATGTCGGAAATCCGAATTTCCAAATTGACTGTCCGAATTCTTGATCTACTTTGGAAGTAATAGCTATGAAAAATCGCCCGCCTCAGGACCATTTGCCCCTTGAAGTGGCAAAAAAACCTCTAAAATCCGCAATCAATTGGATAATCACAGGCCTGCACTTCCACAGAAAGTCACCCCCCCTTTTTCCCTTTAGCAAAAATTGTCAAGATCAATGCAATTCAAGGTCCCCACGCGTTGCGGGCTCACAGGAATATTGGATTAGCGAGAGTTTGAACAAGTCAGTATTTTTGCTGGCCGGTGTTTCAGCCGATCAATGTTTCAGACACACGGAATTTTCAACCCGATAAATTCATGCCGATAAATTTCTCTATTCGTGATATTTTTCCAACTTCAAAAATACTCCAGTACTTTCACAGGCTTTTCCCAAACATAGATAGCCTTGAACACACTTCCCGTTGTATTCTTTAATCGGATAATTATTTCTCTATAAAGCCGCAAAAAAGGATACGATTCACTTCAAACTAATTTTTTGGAAAAATATTCCTCTAAGATAAAGCTAAAAGTTTCGCTATTGGTGCAAAATACCCGTTTTAATTACTGTTTTAGGAAATTTTTCAATTTTCCGTTTGTAACCGGAATATTTTTCTTCCACGTCGCTTCGTAACGGATTTGTATCGGGCGCTCTTCCTGATCGCACAAGATATAACGCTGGCCTGATGTCACAGTGATTGCCGATTTTGGCAAGAGTGCCGCTCCAAGCCCGCAATGCGCCCAGTTTTCAAGTTCACGGAAGGAAACTGTTTTTCCGGTATATTCTTTCAGAACGTGATTGTGCTGCCCGAACATTTCCCTGATAAACTTGTTCAATCCGGATTCGTCATCGACCATGACAAAGACTTCGTCGGCAATATCGGAAAAATGCACCACATTGACGTTTCTGATCGGTTGTGCCGTGCTCGGTATAAAATAGAGCGGCTCTTCATAAAGAAATTCGCTTGCCCTTGTAGGCTTTTTTTCTGCTTCAACATCAAAGACATAATCGACTTCACCTCGTTCCAGCAAGTCGATAAGATCGCCGCTATTGCGTTCGCATAACACAATTTCCGAGTCCGGATTTTCCGTGCGAAAATCATTCATGACGGCTGCCAGATATTGGCAACTCACCAAAGGCGATTTGCCGATCCTGACAACATTTGTTTCCTGATTATTGAATTTTTTGCTTTCGTCGACGAGATCATAATTGGCTTCGACCAGCTTCTCGATATAGGGCATAATGTGCTGCCCGAAAGGCGTAAGGCCAACGCGCCGCGTCGTGCGTGAGAAAATGCGCACCTGAAACTCGTCTTCAAGCTGGGCGATGCTGTTTGACAAGGTCGGCTGGGTTACATGGCAGTTCTTTGCTGCTATAGTAAAACTGCCTGTCTGTGCAACAGCCAGGACATAGTTCAATTGTGCCAGGTTCATAAGTGATGCGCCTTAAGTGTTCCCTCTGATTATTTATAGCTTAAATAAATAAATCACATTTGCAAATAGAATTTTTAAAACAGATTTCACCCATGTATAAAAAGTTCATGAGCTCATACCTATATAATAATCGTTCATACGATAACGCCTAATCCTGAAATTTAAAGACGTGAGGACGTAAGCATTTGCGGCATTACTGCCGCAACGATCTTATATGTTTTGACTGTGAAAGCGGGTCAAATTGATATGAAACATGAAAGAGCCGGTCTCCTGCCAAGGCTTACCCTGTCACAAATCATATTCAGTCTTTTGCCGCTCTTCTGGATAGCTGAAGCTGCACTGTTGAGCCTGATTGTCGCAAAAGCGGGTGAAGCGTTGTCGACCATTATCATTGCATGTCTTGCTATCGTTTTCCTCGCTGCAATCAAAGCCTGTCTTGATTATTATAGCCAACTTGACCTCTTTAAAAATTCCCGTAAAAATTTGAATGGGTGGCGCAAACGTGGCCTAACCCACCTCAATTTTCTTTCTCCTTTAAGTAAAAAACGTATGCCAGGCGGCGAGGCAGCCAATATCCTTGTCGATCAGGGAGAAACACTCGTCTCATGGAACGCGAAATACCGCCCTTTGATGCTTCGCGCGGCTGTCATTCCGGTTGTCATCCTTTGCCTTATATTACCGTTTTCATGGCTTGCCTGTTTGCTGCTTTTTATAACAGCACCGATCATTCCGCTATTTTGGGCCATTATCGGCGCCAAAGCTCAAAAAGCTGCAAAAGAGCAATGGCAGGAAATGGGCGAGATGAACGGCTATCTGCTGGATCGTTTGCGCGGCATAAAAACATTGCGCATTCTTGATGCCACCTTCTGGAGTGCCAAACGCCTTGCTCGCCAATCCGACGACCTCATCACACGCACGATGAAAGTATTAAGCATTGCTTTTTTATCGTCAGCGGTACTGGAACTTTTCTCGGCTCTGGGTGTCGCTTTGATGGCCGTCTATATCGGTTTTCATCTTTTAGGTGTCATTACCATCGGCTTTTGGGGAAACAAGCTCAGCCTTGCAGAAGGGCTCTTCATTCTTTTGCTTGCACCGAGTTTTTTTGAACCATTGCGTGAACTTGCAAGCGTTTGGCACGACCGTGTTGCAGGTAAAGCTGCTATGGAAAATTTCACAAAACTTGTCGGCAAAGGCGAGACGATTGTTCATCAACCTTCTGATGTTCAGCAATCGCCAATTGTTCAACAATCATATGAAACGAAGCCGGAAGAAACGGCTTCCCTGAAGATTGGCGCTGCAATCGAAATTGACAATCTCTCATTCGGTTTCATTCCCGAAAAACCGGTTTTCAAAAACTTTTCGCTAAAAATCGGCAGACAAGAAAAAGTTGCACTGACAGGAAAAAGCGGTGCCGGAAAGTCGGTTCTCATCTCGCTCATTGCCGGTCTTATTCAGGCTGACAAGGGGTCAATCAAAGTCAACGGCTTGACTGTGAACGGGAACAATATTGATGAAATTCGATCCAAAATCGGCTGGATGGGTGCAAAGCCTTATTGGTTCGACCAATCAATCCTCTCCAATATAACATTCAACAGAAAATTCGATCATATTGACGATTATCTTGATCTTGCCAATTTGAAAGATTTCGCCAATGAGCGCAAATACCAGCGCCTTGGTGAAGGCGGAACCGGTGTTTCCGGTGGCGAAGCCGCCCGCCTTTCCTTGGTGCGGCTGGCGCTGGAAAAAGACCGGAATGTCTTTCTTATCGACGAGCCGACCGCCCACCTTGATCCTGAAAGTGCAAAGATTGTTATAGATGCACTCATAAAAATTTCCGGAGAAAAGAGCCTCCTTGTTGCAACACATGATCCGGAACTTTTCAAGCGCATGGACAGGGTGATTGAACTTTCACCGGACGTTAATTGTCGGGAGAGCGAGAGATGAAAAAAATCCTTGCTCTCATTGCACCGCGCGACAGAATTATCCGCAAAAAAATGCTTTGGGGACTTGTCTTTGCCATTCTCACAGCACTTTCGACAATCGGCCTTCTTTGCCTATCCGGCTGGTTTATCACGGCAACCGGAATAGCCGGTTTAACGATTGCGGCAACACGTGTTTTCGATGTTTTTATGCCCTCGGCTGCCATACGGTTTTTTGCGCTTTTGAGAACCGGTGCGCGCTACGCTGAGCGGCTCGTCAATCATGACGCAACATTCATGCAGAGTAGAGGCTTGCGGCTACAACTCTTCAAGACAATTGCACAAAGAAAATCCTTGCGTGATCTCGCCATGCGTCCGGCACGTCTGTTGCATCGTCTAACCGGCGATATTGATAGTTACGAGCTCATTTATTTGAAACTTATCGTCCCTTCTATTGTTGCACTCGTTGCAATTTTAACAATTGTAGCCGTGCTTTCTTCCGTTCATTTGGGCTTGGGGCTTGGCTTTGGACTGATTGTTTTTGCCACCGTCATTGTTTTTTCCTGCCTTTCGATAAAACTTAACGAAAAACGTTCAGCCTCTCTCGCAATCCGGCGCGAAAGCCTGCGCACACGTGTGATCGCGCTCCTTTCCGGCCAGACCGACCTTGTTATGAATGGTTGCCAGCAGGCTTTCACCAACCATGTCATGAACACGGAAGACAGCCTTGCCACAAGCGATGTTTCCCTGAAAAAACGGCAACTCGCCATTGAAGCAATCAGCGGTTTTGTCGACAAGCTTATTTTTGTCGGGCTTATTCTCTCAACTATCCTACTCTATCAATACGGATCGATCAGTTTACCACTGGCTGTACTTTCTATATTGGCCGCATTGACACTTTATGACCTTGTCAAACCGCTTTATCAGGGCTGTGGCGAGATCGGCCGCTATATATTGGCGTTACGCAGACTTTCGCCATTTGCCGAAAGTGAAAATGCCAATTTAGAAAAAACCAGTGAAGAGTTGCCGCCATGCAGCTATGTGGCTATAGCCGACATCAAACGGGCAAGCTACGAGCCGCAATTGCCGGCAGTTTTGAACGATATTCATTTCACCGTCAGCTCGGGAGAAAAGATAGCCTTTGTCGGCCCCAACGGAGCAGGCAAAAGTTCGCTCATTTCGCTTTTCATGACAAAAGATATGATTGTCGAGGGAAAAATTGCAGCAATAAAAGCAGCATTATTGGAACAAAATACCTATATATTTCATGACACTCTGCATGAGAACCTGAAACTTGCCAATGTGACCGCCTCTAACGACGACATGGTCGAGGCCATGGAGCGTGCGGGACTACACGACTATCTCGTTAATCTCAAAGACGGCCTCTACAGCAGCATTGGGGAAAACCAGACCGGGCTTTCTACCGGTCAGGCTCGACGCTTTGCATTGGCACGCCTTTTCCTGCAGAAACGCGACCTGTGGCTACTTGATGAGCCGACAGAGAATATAGATGGCGGGACGGCCCGCGATATTCTCGAGCGCATGAAGCACTACGGGCGTGAAAAAAGCTGGCTCCTTGTCACCCACCTGAAACGGGAAGCAACCTGTTGCGACCGCATCATCACACTCGATCACACCCGCATCACTGGCGACTATGAGCGATCGAGCGAAAACTATCAACGCGTTTTAGAAAGTTTACGCGAGGACAACTATGACAAACACTCAATGTAAGGACTTGAATTATGGATATTGACATTGTCAGCCTATCACGGTTCCAATTCGCCGCGACAGCGCTTTACCATTTTCTGTTTGTCCCATTAACGCTAGGATTATCAATCCTGCTTGCCATTATGGAAAGCGTTTATGTCATGACAGGTCGAACGATCTGGCGGGACATGACCAAGTTCTGGGGACTACTATTTGGTATAAATTTTGCGTTAGGTGTGGCAACCGGCGTGGTTATGGAATTCCAGTTCGGCATGAACTGGAGCTATTATAGCCATTATGTCGGCGATATTTTTGGCGCACCTTTGGCTATCGAAGCTTTGATGGCTTTCTTCCTGGAAGCAACTTTTGTTGGCCTGTTCTTCTTCGGATGGGACCGCATGTCAAAGGTTAAACACCTGATTGCTACATGGTGCGTGGCCTTCGGCTCGAACTTCTCGGCTTTGTGGATTCTCGTCGCCAATGGCTGGATGCAAAATCCGGTCGCCTCGACTTTCAACCCGCAAACCATGCGTATGGAATTGGGCGACTTCGCTTCGGTTATTTTAAATCCTGTTGCGCAAGCGAAATTCGTTCACACGGTTTCAGCCGGTTATACAACAGCTGCCGCTTTCGTCCTTGGCGTTTCCGCCTGGTACCTCCTGAGAGGTCGCTATAAAGAGATTGCCAAACGTTCGATGACAGTTGCTGCATCATTCGGTCTTGCTGCTTCACTTTCCGTCGTAGTTCTCGGAGATGAAAGCGGCTACCTTTCCGGCGAACACCAGAAAATGAAACTCGCTGCTATCGAAGCCATGTGGGATACTGAAAAAGCTCCGGCTTCTTTCACACTGTTCGGTCTTCCCGATGTTAAAAACCGCGAAACCCATTTTGCAATCCACATTCCGTGGGTAATGGGCATTATCGGTACACGTTCGTTTGACGAACAGATCCCCGGCATCAAGGATCTCGTTGCACAATCTGAAAAAGAAATCAGACAAGGTATCCTTGCTTATGATGCACTGGAAAAAATCCAACAGGCAAAAGGCGCAGCTGTTCCGCAAGAAACAATCGACCAGTTTGAAAATAACGGTCGTTCGCTCGGTTATGCACTTCTGTTGAAACGCTATGTCGACGACCCGCGTACAGCAACGGAAGAACAGATCAGCAAAGCGGCTTGGGATCTTGTTCCGGAAGTTCCGGTTATCTTCTGGGCTTTCCGTATCATGGTTGCCTGTGGCTTTGCCCTTATCCTGATTATGGCGACATTCTTCTATCTGTCGGCACGTCATCGTTTGGAAAACAGGCGCTGGTTGCTTAAACTTGCTGTTTGCGCCATCGCACTTCCATGGATTTCTGTCGAATGTGGATGGGTTGTTGCCGAAATCGGACGTCAACCCTGGATCATCGAAGGAATTCTTCCGACCGCCGTTGCGGTTTCAAACCTCGGCGTCACGACAGTATTCCTGACAATTTGCGGCTTTGTTGCCCTCTATACCGCGCTTCTTGTCGTCGAAGTCCGCTTGATGCTGAAATATATCAGAAAAGGTCCGGACGTTTTGAATGACCACAGCGAGGTTCAAAACAACGCCTCTGCCACAGCATTATCTTAAAGGATAAAAATCATGATTTTGCACGATTTGATTTCATATGACGTGTTACGTATCATATGGTGGCTGCTGCTTGGCATTGTGCTTGTCGGCTTTGCAGTCATGGACGGTTTCGATCTGGGAACCGGTATGTTGCTCCCCTTTGTCGGTAAGACTGATCTTGAGCGACGCATTGTCATCAACACCGTCGGACCGGTTTGGGAAGGCAATCAGGTTTGGTTGATTTTGGCAGGCGGCGGCATTTTCGCCGCTTGGCCACAACTTTATGCTGTTTCATTTTCCGGCTTTTATATTGCCATGTTCCTTGTGCTCGTTGGCATTATTCTGCGCCCGGTCGGCTTCAAATACCGCAGCAAACGCGAAAGCAAAACCTGGCGGTCAACCTGGGACTGGCTGCTTTTTATCGGTGGCTTTTTGCCAAGTCTGATTTTCGGTGTTGCAATGGGCAATGTGCTTGAAGGTGTTCCCTTCGAGATTAAACCCGATATGCAGATTTTCTATCATGGTTCGTTTTTCGGACTGTTGAACCCGTTTGCAATCCTTTGCGGGGTTCTGTCGATTGTCATGCTGCTTACCCACGGGGCAAGCTGGCTTGCTGTTAAAACCGACGATCCTATTTTCAGCCGTGTACGCAAAGTCGGCATGATTACGGGTGTTCTCACAACCATTCTTTACGGTTTGTGCGGGCTTTTGTTGAACGTTGCAACAACCGGCTATCATATTACCGGTGGTGTGGTTGCCAACGGCCCTTCAAACCCGTTGATGAAACAGATTGCAACCAATGCTTCGGGTTGGCTTGACAATTACCATCAAACACCGATCTTGTGGATTGTTCCGATTATCGGACTTGTTGCACCACTATTGGCAGTAGCATGCTTGTCCATGAGAAAACCGGTCCTTGCCATTATCGCAAACGGACTTGGCATTGCCTGCATTATTGCAAGCGTCGGCGTTGCAATGTTCCCGTTCATCCTGCCTTCAACGATTGATCCGTTGATGAGTCTTACGGTATGGGATTCTTCCTCAAGCCATTTCACCCTCTTTGTCATGCTGATTGTCGCGATCATTTTTGTTCCGACAGTCTTGGCCTACACAAGCTGGGTTTACAAAATCCTTTGGGGAAAGGTCAGCGTCAAAACAATCGAAGGAAACAAGCAATCCTATTGATTGCTACTCTTGAAAGGAAATTCCATGTGGTATTTTTCTTGGGCTCTCGGCCTTCCGCTTGCCGCCGCTTTCGCAATATTGAATGCGATGTGGTATGAATTGACGGAAGACAATGCCAAACAAAATAAAGGCGAAAATAAATCCGAATAGCCTGTTAAACTCTAAAATTATTGCCGCGGAAAGCTCATGCTCTCCGCGGCATTTTTATTTTTCTCACATTGTTTTCTTCCCTGATCGCCGTTTTAAAAAGTGCGCCAACCAGTCTATTCGCCTATCAATTTATGCACTCTGAAATCATCTTTATTCAGCGTCGAGATTTTTCAGCCATTTCCGCAGGCGGTTCCTCGCATTGGAATAGGGTGAAGAGGTATTCAATTGGATCATCCGCCCCATTGTCCATTTTCCGCACCACTCTTTTTCGTAAAGCTTCTGGTTATTCCGTTTGGAAATTTCGACAATAATTCGGTCTTTTGCCGCGCGAAGCCGATCAACAAGATCAACAAAAGGAACATTCTTATAATCGGAATAAAATTTTTGGGCAAGTTCACCAAGTTCATTCCACTTGAAGCCGGTTTCAGGAAAATCGACGGGTTCGCCCTTTTCATCCCTTTCCAGCCATTTCAGGACAAGCCTATTCCACCCCAAAAGATAGGCAACAAGGTTTGAAACAGTCATAAGCTCGCCTTTTGAATGCCCCTCCATGAGCGGTAAACCGGAAACATCTGCTGGTACTTTACGCAAATCTTCAGCAAGCTTGGAAAAAGTCGTTTCGATTGCATTCAGCAATTCATCTTTATTTTGCGGTATCGACATTTTTCCCTCGTTTATTCCTTTCAGACATTGAACCCATTTTTTTGGATGACAATGCACCTTAGATATATTTTTATAAGTAATCCAAAAGTTATTTTATATATAAAATCAAAATAAATACTAAAATTGTTATTTAAATATAAATATTTATTTTGCAAATATATATTTAATAATATTACAATATATATTGATAAGTTATAATATTATATAATTCGTATATTTTTTTAAAAATATTTTTTAAAATTCTGTCCAAGCATTCATATATTTATCCAGTGTTTGAAACACACCAGCTTTTTTCCAAAGTTTCCTGTTACCTATAACATATAATGCTTCTTTGGCTCTTGTTGCTGCGACATTGAGCAAATTAGGTCTGCCACCTGCCCAGTTTCGTGCACCTGTCTGCTCGGCGTTGGGTGCCCCAAGAATGAAAAACACAGCCTCAGCTTCTCGCCCTTGGACCGTATGAACTGTTCCGACATGTTCATAGACCCATCGGCGCGGATCTGAATCCATGGCCCAATCTGCAAACAAATTACTTTCAATAAGCATTTTACGCATATTGTCTTGCACAACAACGAAAGGAGTAACAATATAGAGGTCAGGCTTAACGTTATGTTCCTTTAACTCCTGCAATAAGGACAGTATTTTTTGTCCTTCCTTTTGACACCATTTGTCCTCACCTTGACCTTCAATGTGAAACCAGCAAGATGGACCAAGAATATCTCGAATATCCGATGACTTATCAATCTTGGCCTGTACCATCATATTGTCATATGCAATACTATTCGAAATGCGAAACATAGGATCAGTGCATCGTCTATGTACCAGAAGTGGCACTCCAACCTGACGTTCACCATCAGTCGTTTCAAAAGTTGCATAATATTTCGTTGCACTATCGGCAAGTGTTTGTACTGAAGCTTCCGGAGCATTATAAATTACAGGATCAACGCCGAATTGGCGACATATTGTTTCCGTCAATTGTTTTGGCAAAACAACAACTGGCTCGATCTGCATTGGATCGCCAACAACAATTGCCCTTTTTGTTCTTATTAAAGCCCCTACAGCAGCTTGGGGTAAGGCCTGCCCAGCTTCATCAATCAATAACCATCCAAAGGCTTCGGGCCCGATTTTCTTGAACATACGGGAAACCGATGCAAATGTCGTGGATATCACAGGTACCAATAGAAACAATGTAGACCAAAGATCAGGAATGAGGGCGTCTTTTTCATCACTTCCCAATGATCGCATACCAAAACAATCCATCAACACATTCATATTATGACGAATTGGTTTAGCGGCACAATCAACGAACGCTTTATGAAGCTCCATAGCGGCTTCAAAAACTTCGTTTCGTAAACCCGCTGTTACATTATCCAACCAAGGCGCGCTTTTTTGACGTTCATTATGTGATTTTTTGAAAAAATCTTTTGAAATAACAGTTCCGGGATATTGGTCTTTCAATTCCTTCAAGCTATTTTTATTATTTTTTATTACGTCATTGATTTTATCAAGTAATATCTGTTTTTCCGCTATTACGTCTTGTATTTTAGATACTTTGAGCTGTTTTGTTTCCAGCTCATTCGATAAATCGGTGAATAGCTTTTTTTGGGAAACGAGTTCTTTCTTTCTAGGATTAAATGATTCTTTCCATATCCTATAACTTTGCGTGCCGAATAAACGGGGGAAAAAGCCCGGTCGTTTTGCCCAAATTATATCATATTCCTGTTGAGCTTTATTGGTTCTGTACTTCTGCTCTTCCAGCTTCTGTTGTAGTTTTTCCACTTCTTGAAGAAGGCCGCTTAGAGGCAATTTCTCCTTAGAAATAATCTGGGAAATCTGTTTTGCTTCAGCTTGCTTCTCTTCCAACAATTGCAACAAATGATGTATCTTTTCCAAATCGCCCAAAGCAGATTGTTCAACTTCAAGACATTCCAGAAATTTTGATCGAACATCATCCCATCGTTGTAATGCTTCTTCATGATCTTCAGGAGCATCTTCATCAACTATGACACGTGGTTTTCTTTCAATCTCTCCAGCCTCAGTCTTTTCCCGAATGAATTGGGGATTGCCGGAAACCTCCTGAAAGTATTTTTGTAACCCGTGGTCTTCGTTCCACCAAAACTTTTGGCGAAATTCACTACGATTTTTACTATTGCCGAGAACTGCAGCAATGGCGCCCCAACTGTCTCGTTCCAACAATTTATCAGACACCGTTTTAAAGTATCGTAATGTACTTTCTTCAGCAATGGCTTGTTGAGCGGGTAGCTCGGCACTGACATTCTCAACGGCTTTGTTGTTGGAAGAGGCAACGATCATCTCGTACCCCTTTATTTCAGGAGCTAATTTATAAATTTTTACGGATGCCTGATTCTTCTTTATACGATCTCCTGAATCTATAAAAGCTTCCTCCGGGTCATCAAATTTGCAGAGCGCAACCGCACGATTTGTCACAAGTGCTGCAATAACGTCACGAAGCAGAGTTGTTTTACCCGTTCCTGGAGGACCATTGACCGCCATGATGCCGTCGGTTTCCAAGTCTTTTAGTGCGAGGTTAACAGCACATTGTTGAAGAAGGGCAAGTGGAAAGAGCCCTTTTCCCGGCCATGAGCCTGACGGAAAATTTTGTGGCTCCAGGGCGTCCGCAATTGAAGTTTTATCGTTCAACATATCTTTCCGGTTTTCGGGCTTCACAATACCCAAATAACGTTCAAGATTAGGCGTAGTCTGTCGGGCGGAAATCATCTTTCTTGCCCAGTCCAGATCTTCTAGAAAAAAGGAATTTAATATCAATGGTTCCGGAGGGTCCGGTATTTTATAATATTGGTAGACTCTGACTGCAAAAGATGGTGCTTTGGTAAAATGGTCGGATAATTTTATTTGTCCTAGCAGCCAGTTATATGCGTCGATAATCCCATCATGGTCAAGTGGAAGCACTTCTCCATCTTCTTCGTCAAACTTGACTATTTTGTCTTTTAATCCCTCCATAAGTGGTTGTTCAACTTCCGACCATTGCCCGAGTCCTTCTAATTTACCATTTAAAGCAACAGAAAGCCCCCATCCAAAACTCGAAATTGCGACAGGATCCATTTCAACCGGACGCCCGGCTCGATCAAGCATAATTGTCGCAAGAATTGCTTCTCCATAGGCTCGCGGCATCTCGGCTCTATTGCCCCCATAAACTTCCAACAAAGCCGAAGTTGCCTTAAGCATATCAATGCTACCAAGGACAATCTGATAATAAAGCCTATAGTTGGGACGGCTCTTTTCTCCACCACGCTCCCAAGGCAACCATTCTTTATTTAGTTGTGCTATTGCTTTTTGATCTCCTCCCGCAAGATCTTTGGGCTGGCGAAAAGAAGGAGGAGAAAGAACTTCCATTGCTGTCCAAGACAAAAGTACATTGTTTGGATCATTTTCAACAGTAGGATGACTTAAAATTTTCGGTTTTACGATAAATGCTGGTTTTAAAGATTGTGAAGTTACCGGAGGTTTGTTTGGTTCAGATAAAGGCGCCGAATTTTTTTCTTGCACTATTTTCGGCTCATTCAACTGAACATAAGATCCTTTATTCGTTGTCAAACGCGCTTGTTGAGCCTTTCTCTTCAATACTTGCGACCGCTGGGTTTTTCTGTGCGAAAGTTCAGCTAGCAAAAGGTCAAGAAATGCCGCATCGTTACAGTTATCTTTGAACAATTTTTCAAGCTCAGCTATTCCTTTTTTAAAAAATGGTCTTGTGAACATATGAACTATAATCGAATTTTCTTTTCTTTAAAAACAGGTGTCGTATCAAAACACAATTCTTTTTATCTTTAAAGATGGATATTTTAAAAACATTTATTTAAATTAATGGAATTCAGTTTCATTCTACGTTGTTAAAATTATTTACACTTATTTTTTAAAAACGAGATAGATAACATTCAAACAGTTTCGCTTTTTTCAATAATTAGGCGGTAGCTGTTGCCACTTAAAAATAACAAAGTAAGGCGCGACGCCACGTCCAAAATCAAGCAATTTGCCTCTCATTCCACGCAAAAGCATTGTCGAAATCACTAATAAAAGCTGACACCGTCATACTTCCAACAATCGGTCACCTCTAAAAAAGCAGCTATGGCTTTTGATATCAAAAGCGATGCCGTGACGAATAGCGTCTGGTATTACGTGAAACTGTTCATCATCGAACCATACGCAAAGGTGGGCGCTGCGGCTTTCGTTCCGATGGACGAAATTCTACACCAGTTTCCAAAAGATCAATAATACGCTTATAATCCTCATCTATCAGCGTCCAACAATTAAGATTAAATGCTACTATGAAGTTAGTGTACCCGCCAAACCTCGCCCAATAAGTTCTGCCGGTTTCAAAAAACGCCAATATATGGCTCATTTCGATATTGAATTCTTCAGCAAATTCACTTTTTGGTGTTAAATAAAGCGATATAATACTTTTTAAATGATTGACACGTAGCATGACTTTTTTATCAGCTCGAAGCTCCATATCATGATATGTAAATAAATATGCTTGGAACTCAGCCAACGCTTTTTGCAACTGCTGATGTCTTAGCAATATGAGATTTGAGAAATTGAATCGGGCGGTTTGGTCCACTTCCACCCTTTTCAATTCTGTATTCAATTGTGAAAACCGCTCATTAATACGGTTATTATTATTATCTATTTCGATATGGGTTAGTTCTAAACTGTATTTTATTTTTTCGCTTTTTCGATTTAGAAGACCGCTAAAAACACAATTAGCAACGCTCGCAAAAGCGCTTAATCCTGCCGCAATTAGCGTTACTACAGCATCTCCGCTTGAATTTTTTCTAATAAAAACATACCAATTTCTGGGATCTTTTCTAATAAAAACATATAAATGCCTCCATGGTGACGTATATCTACCGTTAAGAAGTAAACCCTCACCATGTATACAATTCCAACGTTTTTCAATCTGCAATGTTTAGCCTTTCATGGCGAGACTATTACTTGTCTCATTGCGTATTTTACCTGAATCCGATTTGGTTCAGATTATCGCTCTCATGACGACGGAACCAAAGAGGCATCCAATATCGAACATCAGCATTTATCCTTTGATCATTGATGAGCTGAGCGTCAGTTTTCGCCAACCATCCAGCATGGGTATTAGTATATTGCTGGCCAACAAAACTATTCCAACCATCTGCATTTGAGCAAATATCGGTTCTATCACTAAGCCATGCCGGCAATGATTAATGAGAAAGAAGCTGCTATTGCAACCGCTACCGATTCTTCCTGTCTTTGAGACACTACGGAACGCGCTGTTCAAAGCCGGCGGGCAATGAGCCGTTATCTATTCTAATTTGGTGGCGATAAAACCCGTGTCCGCAATCGCTGAAGGACAGATCAATTTTTACTGCTGGCAAAAAGACGAATGCCATACTCACTTTAGAGAGCTCTCATTTGAACCAGAGATGAACAGTTTAAACGCCGTTAGCGATGACCTGCTTTTCCAGAACACGATTTATCGAGCACCAACGGGGGTGACTTGGTGTCATTTGCCCCCAACGATCCGCGGCCATTTTGAAGCCGCCATTTTAATTACCACAGAGTGATATGAATAGTTTTAGCAGAATGTTTTTGACGTGCGTTTCGATAGAAAGTGAC
>NZ_JACFSO010000014.1:0-270 GCF_016100385.1 Bartonella sp. W8151 | reverse complement strand
CACGCTGTTCCAGTGTACCAAGCTTATTCATTTGTTGAAGAATTTGTGGGTAAACTTCATATAAAGCTACACCTGGCTGATAAACGGGACTTGAAGGGTCCGTTGGGATAACAGGCGTTGAAGGTATTTCCGGATCTGTCGGATCCTCCGGGATTACCGGAGGAACATGGGTTGTATCAAGCGTACGTAAGTACCAACTGCCGTCACTTCCGTCCCCTTGATGGAGCGAATAAGCATAAGCCCCTCCAACAACAGCATTTTGCCCCTCAT